>JBFZAT010000026.1:0-107352 GCA_041308845.1 Candidatus Omnitrophota bacterium
TATAGAACGGTAATCATCATCGGCACTAGCCACCGGAAACTTTTTAACGGAGCCGCACTTTATGGCCCAGGGGCTTTTGTTACCAGTTTGGGGCAGGTTGAGGTGGATAATGAATTTCTCAAGCAGTTGGAAGGTAAAGATGCAGAACTTTTTGTGGATAGCTCAGCTTTTTATAGAGAACATTCTATAGAAGTACAGCTGCCTTTTTTACAAAAAACACTTAAGGATTTTAAAATTGTCCCAATAGTGATCGGAGATTGTTCGTTGGAGAGCTGCGAAAGAATCGCGCGCTTGTTTAAAAAAGCAATCGGGCAACGTAAAGATGTTTTAGTGATTGTGTCTACGGATTTGTATCACGGATATGATTATCGGCAAGCAGAAGTTACAGATAGTTTTACTTTAGGTCTTATTAAGCAGATGGATCATCGGGGGTTATATTATGCCCTAAGGGAGAGTAAGGCTCAAGCCTGCGGGGGGATGGGGGCGGTAATTAGCTTGTATTTAGCTAAAGAGCTAGGATATCAGAAGTCAGAAGTGCTTCGATATACCAATTCCTCCGCTTTAGCAACTAAGTTGGTTCAGGGGGAGTGGACGGTAGGCTATGCCAGTTGTGCTATTCTTAGCCAGAAAGGAGAAGAAATGCTTAGCATCCCGCAAAAAACCAGACTTCTGGAAATTGCCCGTCAGAGCATTTTAATGTATTTACAGACCGGAAAGAAATTGGTGATTACTGAAACGGATTCGATATTCAATCAGAAAAACGGGGCTTTTGTTACACTCAAGCTAAGAGGCAAACTTAGGGGCTGTATCGGTAATCTTATCGGTAGCCAGCCTCTTTATCTAACTGTGCGGGATATGGCGATTGAGGCTGCGGTAGATGATCCGCGGTTTAGCCCCTTAAGTTTAGCAGAATTAAATGCCCTAGAGATCGAGATTTCGGTGTTATCTCCAATGGAAAAAGTGTCCTCGGTAGAAAAGATCGAATTAGGTAAACACGGGGTATTGGTGCGCAGAGGCAGCCACAGCGGGGTTTTTCTTCCACAGGTGGCTGTTGAGACCGGCTGGAGCAAAGAAGAATTTTTAGATAATCTCTGCACCCAAAAAGCCGGTTTATCCTCCGGGGCTTGGAAGGATCAAAATACCCAGCTTTATATTTTTAATGCCGAAGTCTTTTCCGAACAGGGAGGCTAGAATTTATGCACCGTTTTCTTATTGAAAAAATCGATCCTCATGATCAATATATTCATTTGGAAGATTCTTTTCAATTGCACCATTTAAGAGATGTTTTGAGATTAAAGCCGAAAGAAAAAGTGGCTGTTTTCGACCGTGCCGGGAATGAATATATTGCTGAAATTATAGAAATCAAACCTCAAGTTGTCCGTTTAGAAATTAAAGCAAGGCGCCCGCCCAATAAACTGGAGATTGAAATAACCGTAGCTTGCGCTTTACCGAAAAAAGTAAAAATGGATGATATTGTAGATAAGCTTACGCAATTAGGAGTAGCTTGTATTATTCCGCTGCAAACAGAACGCGTAGTGATTAAACTGGATAAACAGAAGAAGCTGCTGCGCCTTCATCGGTGGGAGAAGATTGCTTTGAGTGCGGTTAAGCAGAGCCAGCGCAGTCAATTTGTGGCGATCAGGCCGATTACTGATTTTAAGGACGTTGTCGCTGATGTTAAAGATTATGATTTAAGGTTGATACCGACCTTAGAAGGCAAGCGGAGTACTTTAAAAGATATTTTTGACCAAAAACATGCTGTGTTTAAAAAGATAATCTTGTTAATCGGCCCGGAAGGTGATTTTACTACTCAGGAGATTTCTTTGGCTCAGGCGGCTGGTTTTCTTCCGGTAACCCTTGGCCAGCAAGTCCTACGTGTTGATACCGCAGCGATTGCCGCAGTAAGTTTTATTAAAATCTATGCCGAAAGTTAATCCTACGATTGAATTCTTTACTTTAGGTTGTAAGGCTAATCAGTATGATACTCAGAGTATTCGTGAGCGTCTGTTAAATAAGGGTTTTCTTCAGGCTCCAGTAGGTAGCCAGCCGGATTATTGTTTGATTAACACCTGTACAGTTACTTCTGGAGCGGATCAAAAATCGCGCAATATTATTCGTCGGTGTATCCAGAGCTATCCGCAGGCGCAGATAATCGTTACCGGTTGTTTAGTAGAAAAAGACTGGAGCCAATTGCAGAATATTCCCGGGGTAGACTGGATTATTAAGAAATCTTTTTTTTCTGAGGGGATTAGTAGCTTTAGTCAGCACACGCGGGCGTTCTTGAAGATTCAGGATGGCTGCAGTAATTTCTGTTCCTATTGCAAAGTAGCTTTGGTGCGCGGAAAAGAGCGTAGTAAGAATCTGAAGATTATTCTTCAGGAGGCCAAACGTTTAGTGGATAACGGTTATCGGGAGATTGTTCTAACTGGTATATGTTTGGGCGCTTACGGTAAGAATTCTGCGACTAAAGATCCGCTTGTCCAGGTGATTAATAGTTTAGCGGCTATCCCCGGATTGTGGCGTTTAAGATTGAGCTCAATCGAAGCAGGGGATGTTACTTCGGGGTTGATCAAATGTTTGCAGCAATGTAAAAAACTTTGTTCACACTTGCATATTCCTATTCAAAGCGGAGATGACCGGATTTTGAAGCTGATGAATCGGAAATATTCACGTAAAAAATACGAAGATTTAATCGCCAGCCTGAAGGCGCATCTGCCAGGGGTTGCTATAACCACGGATTGTTTAGTGGGTTTTCCAGGTGAGAGTGAGGCTAATTTCGAGAACACCGTTGAATTGGTGAAGAAGATTATCCCGCTAAAAGTGCACGTTTTTCCTTATTCCAGCCGGCCGTTCACCAGAGCAGCGAGATTTACAGGATCGGTGGATCCCAAGATAATTCGCTCTCGCTGCCGCCGGTTAGCTCAAGTGGCTCAACTTTGCCGCCAGGATTTTATGCAGAAGTTTCTGGGTAATACTGTTCAGGTTTTAGTCGAAGATCAGGTTAGTGATTATTCACACTGGTTAGAAGGGCTAACTGGTAATTATTTGAAGGTTAGGTTACCTTTTATAGCCGGTTTAAAAAATACCATTATAAATGTCAGAGTTAAACAAATCCGGCAAGATTGCCTTGTTGGGGAATATGTTGACAACCACTGATTTTAAGGATATATTTGGGAATATGCAACAGCGAATATATTATCATCATACGGACTGTGGAGGAGTAGTTTATTACGCCAACTATCTTAATTTTTTGGAGGAGGCGCGCACAGAATATTTTGCCTTAAAAGATGTTTCCCTGAAGCAGTTGGCTGATTCTGGCGTGATGTTTGTAGTTGCTCGCCAAGAAATCGATTATAAGTTTCCGGCAGTGTATGCTGATCTCCTAGAGATCCAAACCCGGGTTGGGGAACTGACCGGCGTGCGTATCGAGTTTCTACATGAAATCTATAATCAGAGTAAGCGGTTGATCATCAAAGCCAGGACTATTCTGGTTTGTGTTGATAAATCCTTAAAACCGCGCGCCATTCCTGAAGACCTGCGTAAAAAACTGTTATAAATTTATAATTTTAAATTAAAAGTAAATCCATGAATAAATATTTAAAATTTCTGAAAATCAGGCGCAGCGTAAGAGTGTTTAGGATCAGGAAAATCCCGCAAAAGATCCTAGAAGAAATTGTTGATGCGGCTAGGTATGCACCGACCGCTAGGAATCTGCAACCTTGGGAATTTGTGATAGTTCTGCAGCCGGATAAATTGCATCAGCTGGCGCAGGTAGCTGAAAACGGTAAATTCCTGGTTCAGGCCGCTGCTTGTATTGCGGTATTTTCACAGGATACAAAATATTTTTTAGAGGATGGGAGTGCGGCTACCTGCAATATCCTTTTAGCGGCGACAGCTTTGGGTGTTGCTTCTTGCTGGGTGGCCGGAGATAAGAAATCTTATGCGGATCAGGTGAATATGCTTTTAAACGCTCCTCAAGGGTTTAAGCTGGTAAGTCTGGTGGCTTTAGGGTATCCGCAAAAACGCAACGTGTTTAAAGCGGCACCTAAAAGGCCGTTAAATCAGATGCTACACTGGGATAAATTTTAATGACTAAATATATAACCTTGAGTAATTCAGGCTGTTTACTGCCGTTTCTAATTATTTTTAATCTTTTCTTTGGTAAATTAATTTTTGGTTCGGTCGGGCTATGGTTAGGGGTGGAGGCGTTTTTAATATTGATTTTCATTGTGAAAATTAGACTTATATTTTCTCGATTTATCCGACAGTTTAATGACCAAAAACAAAATTTAAATTTTCCTGGCCAGAAATTACCCCCCGGCGGCAAAGTTATCGATATCCAGGGACAGGAAGTTCAAGATGAAAAAGCCAGTTAAATTCTCGCTGGTTATCCCCACTTGTAATGAAGCCGCAAGCATTGAGCTATTATGTCGAAAAATCACCGGCATTTTGGACCAGCGTTTATTACCTTTTGAGATTATTGTTGTTGATGACAATAGTGTTGATTGTACTTGGCGGATTGTTGAGCATTTAGCCAAGCAAGACCCCCGGATAAAACTATTGCGCCGGATCGGCACTAAAGGATTAGCCAGCGCAGTAGCCAGCGGTTGGCAGGTGGCTGAGGGTGAGATTTTAGGAGCAATGGACGGCGATCTTCAACATCCTCCGGAAATTTTGGAAGCGATGATCGATAAAATTTCTACTGATTCACAGGTGGATATAGTAGTGGCTAGTAGATATGTAGTCAACGGAGGCATCCTGAAGAGGGATTTTCGGACGGTATTTAGGTCAAGATTTGCCATTTTATTAGGAAGGTTACTCTTGCCGGGGATATTTAAATTTGTCAGAGATCCTTTATCGGGTTGTTTTCTAATGCGCAAAGAAGTGATTGCTGCTCAAAGACTGATGCCGCTGGGATATAAGATTCTGCTGGAAGTTTTGGCTGTAGGTAATTACCGTAATCTCTGTGAGTTGCCCTACATGTTCGCGCCTAGGTCAGAAGGTAAGACCAAGGCTGGTTGGCAGCAGTATCTCGATTTTTTCCAGCAGTTGTTTAACCTTAAAACAAGGGTAAGGTGTAAGTTATCCGAATCTTCTAGCGATAAATTTGTTACTGAGAATAAAGCTTATGGGATATTTTAGCAATCTCAAATCTTTTTACCGGCAACTCCCATTTTATTATACCCGGCAGTTGCTGATTCTGGTTATTCTGAAAATGGCTTCCAGCAGTTTTCTTATCGTTTCTCCTTTTCTTTCTAAATTGTATGTGGATGATGCTTTTATCAACAAAGATCTTCACAATTTTTTACGGATTTCTATTTGGGGTGCGGTGATTTTTATTTTGAGTGCACTGTTTCTGGCATTAGAAGATATTGCCAAGAATAGAACCAAAACCAAATTAAAACTTAATGTTGCCGATCGATTTATTAGAAAGCTTTTTGCTTTAGAATTGGATTTTTTTTATGCAAAATCAACGGGTGAGAATGCTTATCGGTTAGCGGATATCGACCTGCAAACTGATTTTCTAGCTGAACATGCTCCGCGGTTTTTTGTAGATTTATTAAAATTAATCGTCATTTTAGGTATTTCACTCTGGGTTAATGTGCCGATGACCGTATTTCTATTGGTACTTAGCCCGTTGTTTCTCCTAAATAGTTTTTTTATTCAAAAAAAGCTTAGTCCGCTCTACCGGGAGATCTGGCGCTGTGGTGTTAGAATTTCACAAAAAACCCACGAAGCTTTTTCCAGAATATTGATCATTAAAGCCTTAGGTTTAGAAACATTTCAAAGGCATGCCTATTTAAAATCCTTAATTGCTAACCTTCGTTTAGGAATAAGCAGTTTTCGTTGGTCGGTCATCAACACTCTAAGTTCTTCTTTTCTTGCAAAGTTAATTTATGGGCTGGTTACTCTTTTTGGCGGCTGGTTAATTATACAGGGCGGGTTGACCATTGGTAGTTATGCGGCTGCGATGCTGTATTTGATTCAGTTAGGCAGCTTACTAGAATCATTGAGTCATCGTTTCGAATATATAGCTAGGGAATCAGTAGTTTTAGAAAAATTTCTGGAGATTATGGACCGGGAGCCTGGAATTCAAGATCTGCCAGAAGCAAAATCCCTGAGTAGATTGCAAGGTGATATAAGATTTAAAAATGTAACTTTCGGTTATCAACAAAAAGAATTGATCTTTAAAGGATTAAGTTTTAATATTCCGCCTTTTGCCTGGGTAGCCGTGGCTGGACCGTCAGGGTGCGGTAAGAGTACTCTGGTCAGTTTAATACTTAGGCTTTATGAACCTCGGCAGGGAGAGTTATTCTTGGATGGAGTAGATTTAAAGAAGGTCCGTTTACAGGATTTAAGAAAAAATATAGCCATTGCCACTCAGCAGCCGCTGCTTTTTGATATTTCTATCCAAGAGAATATCAAAAGTGGATTAAAACATCTAACCCCCAGGCAGATGCAAGAGGCAATAAGTATTAGCTGTCTTGAAGATTGGATAAAAGAACTTCCCCGTGGCCTGGAAACTTTGATTGGCGAAGATGCTTGTTTGTTGTCGCATGGAATTAGGCAAAGAGTGGCTTTGGCCAGGGCAATTATCCGTAAGCCTGCGCTACTTATTCTGGATGAAGCTATATCTTCAGTAGATGCACTGACCCAAGAAAGGATACTGCGGGTTTTAAGGCAATCCAGAGAAGGGTTAAGTACAATTATTATTTCACACCAGTTATCTTCAGTACAAGATGCTGATCGGATATATTTTTTAAGCGGTGGTAATCAGAACGGGAGAATGGAGGAAGGTTCGCATGCGGAATTGATGCTTCAAAGCCCGGGTTACCGAGAGTTTTTTAAACTTTAATCTGATTTAAAGGCAAGTAGGCGCCAGTGTATGATAAAAAGCCAGGCAATTCTTATTGACAAGCGGGGCTTTTATGTTAACATAATTACAATTTTTAGCTGTAACATGCTTGAAAGATTTTTATTTTTCTGAAAGGAGCGTTGAACAATGCAATTTGATTTATTGTTATTGGCACCAGTAGGTTCGATTTTGGCTTTAGGATTTGCTTTTTATCTGGCCCTGAGCATATTAAGAATGGATGAAGGCACGGATAAAATGAAAGAGATTGCCCAAGCGGTACGGGTAGGAGCGCAGGCTTATTTAAAGAGACAGTATCTGGGTGTTTCATTGTTCTTTGTGGTTGTTTTTTTTATTCTTCTAGCTATGGCCTTGAAGAATTATTTAGTTATTTTTGTGCCGTTTGCTTTTTTATCCGGAGGCATTTTTTCAGGCTTATCCGGTTTTATCGGTATGTCAATAGCGACTCAATCTTCTAACCGTACTGCCCAAGCGGCATCTAAAAGTTTAAACTCCGGTTTACGCGTAGCTTTTTCTAGTGGCGCAGTGATGGGGCTAACCGTAGTGGGTTTAGGCCTTTTGGATTTGAGTATTTGGTATTATTTTCTAGATTGGTATTATGCTACCCATGCTATTCCTCTGGGTACGGATAAAATTACCGCAATTACTTCTACTATGCTTTGTTTTGGCATGGGAGCTAGTTCGATGGCGCTTTTTGCCAGGGTGGGCGGAGGTATTTTTACTAAAGCTGCAGATGTCGGCGCAGATTTAGTGGGTAAAGTAGAAGCGGGGATTCCCGAAGATGATGCCCGGAATCCGGCGGTAATTGCCGATAATGTTGGCGATAATGTTGGAGATGTAGCCGGAATGGGGGCAGATCTTTATGAATCTTATGTTGGTTCGATTGTCGCTACTGCGGCTTTGGGTGTAGCGGCCGGACTCGGGTTGGCCGGAGTCACTGTGCCAATGGTTATGGCTGCGGTGGGCGTAATCGCTTCGATTATCGGAACATTTTTTGTTAGGAGCGGAGAACAAGCCAGTCAGAAGATCCTCTTGGCGGCTTTGCGTAAAGGCGTATTTGTCAGCTCTTTTTTGGTGGCTTTAATTGCGTTTTTCTTGATTAAATATACCTTAGGTATGCAGTATCTGGGTGTTTATTGGTCGGTGCTAGCAGGTTTAACTGCGGGTGTTTTAATCGGTTTATGTACCGAATATTATACTTCTAGCGGGTTTAAGCCGACGCGTTCGATTGCGGATTCTTCTTTGACTGGACCAGCTACCGTAATTATCGGTGGTATTGCTGTAGGTATGATGTCTACGGCAATTCCAGTGATTATTGTGTGCGTAGCGATCATGATTAGTTTTTTTGTTTCCGGTGGTGCATCCAATTTTAATGCCGGGCTCTATGGTGTGGCTATTTCGGCTGTAGGTATGCTTTCTACTCTGGGCATTACTTTAGCTACCGATGCCTATGGACCGGTTGCTGATAATGCCGGCGGTAATGCTGAAATGTCAAAATTACCTCCGGAAGTCAGAAAAAGAACGGATGCCCTGGATGCTTTAGGTAATACTACAGCGGCTACCGGCAAAGGGTTTGCTATTGGTTCAGCGGCGCTGACTGCTTTGGCATTGATCGCTGCTTATAAAGATCAAGTTATGCTTTTCGGCAAAGATATAAATGCGAATATGATGAATCCGGTGGTGCTGGTCGGTTTATTTATTGGCGGGATGTTGCCCTTTTTATTCTGTTCTTTAACTATGCGGGCAGTCGGTCGGGCAGCCGGTAAAATAGTAGTTGAAGTGCGCAGGCAGTTTAAGGAGATAATCGGTATCATGGAAGGTAAGGCTAAGCCGGATTATGCCCGTTGCGTGACTATTGCTACCGCGGCCGCTCAAAAAGAAATGATTGCGCCTTCTCTTCTGGCAATCTCTGCTCCGATTATTGTTGGTTTATTAATTGGTGTTGACGCGGTGGCCGGACTTTTAGTAGGGGCTACCGTAACCGGATTTGTCCTGGCGGTCATGATGGCTAATTCAGGAGGCGCTTGGGATAACGCTAAGAAATATGTTGAAGAGGGGCATCATGGCGGCAAGGGGTCAGCTGCGCACAAAGCCGCAGTGGTCGGCGATACTGTGGGTGACCCGTTTAAAGATACCTCGGGCCCCAGTTTAAATATTCTAATTAAGCTGATGTCTATGGTCTCTATCGTTTTTGCATCATTTATTATTAAGAATTCGTTGTTCAAGTAGTTTAGACTAGCTATTCTTAAAAAAAGGGGGGCATTTCCCTTGTACAATAAGGGGAGGCCTCCCATTTTTTGTCAACTTTTTATTTATTTTTTCGATTTTAGGTACTATAATAATTTCGATGAACGATCTGGAGTTTGTCCAAAAATGCTTGAAGGCAGATAAGCAAGCCTGGTCTGAATTCATCCAACGTTATTGCCGTCTTATCTATAACTATATCTATAGTGTTTTAGCGCTGAAAGCTCGGAGCATTTCCGCTGAACAAGTTGAAGATATCTACCAAGAGATATTCCACTCTTTAATTAAAGATAATTATAGAAAACTCGCCACCTACCGGGGTAAAAATGGCTGTTCTTTAGCTAGCTGGTTAAGGCAGGTTACGGTTAATTTTACCATTGATTATTTGCGTAAGCTTAAGCCTATGGTTTCTATTGATGAACAGACTCCGGAAGGTTTCAGTCTGGCTGATACGCTTAAAGATCTTTCTGCAAGCGCTGCGGATTTTTTGAATGATCGAGATAAACGAAAAACTTTAGGGGAATGTATTGATTTTTTAAATCCTGAAGAGCAATTCTTTCTGGAATTATTTCTGCAGCAAGGTCTTAGTTTAGATGAATTGAAAGATTATTTTAAAATCAGCCGTGGGGCGGTGGATATGCGTAAAGGTAGGATATTACAAAAGCTGCGGGATTGTTTCAGACAAAAAGGGTTTTTAGGTTAGATTTCACCCATTCTAACGTCTATTGAATTGAGAAGGAGCAGTATGTTTGATTATTTTGAACAAATAGTTAAGATTATTCACCGAGAATGGAAGCTAAAGGGCTGTCCTGGCAGTTCAGAGCATCCGGATGCCGGAAGTCTGGCCTGTTTTCTAGAAGATAAACTTTCTCTGACGGATAAGCAGCGGGTGTTGCAACATCTTTTGTACTGTGATTCTTGCGCAGAAAGTTTAAGTATTCAATTAAGGATCCAGGCCCACCTTAGTTTAGATGTGCCGGAGCCTCTGCTTGAAAGAATTAAACAGCTGCTAGATAAGGATAGAAGTGAAAATTTATTGGACATCTTTATCAAACTTAAAGAAAAAGCTTTAGAAATTATTCAGACTAGCGGAGATGTGCTTTTAGGGCAGGAATTAGTTCCTGCCCCGGTTTTACGCAGCAGAAAAATCAGTGAGTTTAAGGAAGAGTTGAGCATCTTAAAAGATTTGCAGCAGATCAGGATATTAGCTAAAATTCAAAATAAGTCAACCCAAAGTTTTAATCTTACAATTACAGTAAAAGATAAGCTGGGTAATCAGTTGGATAAAAGCCTGCGTATTACTTTGATCAAAGACGGTTTAGAATTGGAATCTTATATCAGTGACTCTGGAAGTAGTTTTTTTGAGAATATCCCGCCGGGGAATTATAGCGTTGAAATTAGCCGCCAAAACCAAAGTGCAGCGCTTATTGATCTAAAAGTAAAAGTTTAGCCCATGCCGGAAGCTAGTCCTTTAATTTTAGAAATTTTTAAGCAGCCTGATGCATTGAGAATGGGCTTGTTTAATTATGGTCAAATTGCCCCCACGTTGAGGCATTATAGCCAAGTGGGGGTTTCTTTTGCGGAATTGATGCAGTTAAGCGCAGAGTTAGTAATTATTCTAAATCGTTTAGCTAAAGATCAGCCAGCTAGGATTCAGCAGCTAAAAAGCCTACAGAAAATTGGCCAGTTATTTTGGGATCATTTGTTAAGTCGACCGGTTAAGATTAGGCTTAAAGAAGCCCGACCTTGTTTGCTGGTTCTTTCATTGGATGAGGAGCTAATCCAGATTCCCTGGGAACTAATCTTTGACGGTGAAAATTTTTTAGGGTTAAAATTTAGCTTAGGCAGATTGGTTCGCAGCCAAGGAGAATCTGCGGCTTTGCAGTACCGTGATTTAAAAGATAGCTTGAAAATGTTAATTCTGGCTAATCCTAACGGAGATTTAAAATCCGCATACCTGGAAGGCCTCAATATCAAAAACCAGTTTAGCCGCAAAACTAGAAAAGTGCAGGTGGACTTTAAGTCCACGAATATTGATAAGCATTACGTAAAAAGAAATATCTGTGATTATGATATCGTGCATTTTGCCGGACACTGTGAATTTAATAAAATACAGATCAAAGATAGCGGTTGGGTCCTAAGTGATGGCATTTTTAAAATTGACGATATCCTCCGGATGGGGCAGAGTTGTAGTTTGCCGGCTTTAGTTTTTTCCAACGCTTGCCACTCTGCGCAGCTGAATGCTGTTTTGGTAGATTCAGAGTATCAGCGGGCCAATTACGGTATGGCCAGTGCTTTTTTATATGCCGGAGTAAGGCATTATATTGGCGCCATCCGCCGGATTGAAGATCAAGCTAGTCTAGTCTTTGCGCGGGAATTTTATTCTAGGCTAATCTCTGGTATTGCCCTGGGAGAAGCATTGCGTTTATCCAGACTAAAGTTAGTTAAAGAATATGGTTTAGAAAGTTTACATTGGGTGAATTATTTGCTCTACGGCGATCCGGGGTTTGTCTTTTTAAAGAATTCTCAACCAACCGGCATTAAAATTAAGAAAAAGTTAATTTATAAACAGCTGATTTTAAAAATTGGCTTGGTAATTATACTAGGCGGATTAATTATGCTCTTGGCCTGCTGGCTGCCCAAAATTAATCCAACTAAATTATACCGTTTTCTTAATGCGGCAGCTGCAGATCGCCGGGGCGATAATCAGGCGGCAATAAATTTAAGTCAACAGTTAATTCAAGAAGACCCGGAGTATCTGGCGGTTTATCCGATTTTAGCGGACGCTTATCAGCGTATCGGAAATCGCGATACAGCTTCAAAATATTATTTTGATTATGTGCTTAAAAGCGAGAAGTTAGGCAATAGATATCATCTGGTTCAGGCGTATATAAAATTAGGGTGGTTTTATCAGCTTGACGGCCAGTATGGAAAAGCCCGGGAGCTTTATGAAAAGGCATTACATTTAAGCCGGGATGTAAAGGATAGACAAAATGAAGCCCTGGTTTTAAGAAAATTAGCGGTGTGGTATATCGACCAAGGCGATTTTGACCAGGCTCTGGATCTATTAACTAAAAGCGTAGCGATTAACTCGGAATACCCTGGTAAAATCGTACACTTAAAGAATTTAGCTGCTGATTATTTTGACATTGGGCTAGTTTTCACCAATAAGAATGATTATGAATCGGCTAAAGATTTTTACTTAAAAAGTATGAAAATATTCGAAAGATTAAAATTGAATTATGAATTAAGCGATTGTTATTTTAATTTAGGTGAGATTTATTTTTACCAAAAACAATACCAAAAAGCCCTAGACTATTACCAAAAAGGGTTAAAACTTGATCAGCAGTACGGAAATAAGGTTAATCTAGCCTGCGGCTATATTATGATTGGAGAACTTTATTTAGAAATTGATGATTTGGAAAGAGCGGAGAGCTATTTTAAGCAAGCGGCCGTGTTAGCAGATGAAGTTGATAGCCGCTTGGATCTAGCAGATGCGAATTATAATCTGGGCTTGCTTTGTAAGAGAAAGGGGAAAAAGAATCTGGCGCGTGAATATTGGCGCATTGCCCAAGAGATTAATAGCCAGGTAGATCCAGAGAAGTATCAGCAGATCCGCGAAGAATTGTTAGATTTAGACAATAATTAAAAAAACTTGACAAATATATTTTTTGGGGTATACTCTACTATACCGATAGAGTTAGTATAGTAAAGGAGCGAAGAATGAAAATAACCTACAAAGGCGACTACGCATTAAAAGCACTACTTGATCTGGCACTCCATTATGAAAAAGGCCTCTCGACGATTAATGACATAGCCAAACGGATTGATGCACCGGTTAAATTTTTAGAACAGGTGCTTTTAGATTTAAAAAAAGGTGGTTTTGTGGAAAGCAAGCGGGGTAATGTGGGTGGTTATCAGTTAGCCAAAGACCCTACAGAGATAGCTTTAGGGCAGGTAATCCGCTATATTGACGGGCCGCTGGAGCCGATCGGTTGTGTGGGAAAAGGGTATTCTAATTGCACAGATTTACGCAAGTGTGTTTTTAAAAATATCTGGCAGCAGGTAGCTACGGCGACCTCAGGGATTGTGGATAACATAAGTTTCGCGGATCTGGTGAGAAAGATAAATCCGGAGCAGGGTGTTTTGGTTTATTCAATCTAAAAAGGGATTTTAAATGAGAATTAACATAAAAGATGGTTATTTAAGGTTATATTTCAGAATGTGTTGCCTCTCTAATTATCGGATTGGTTTATCAATTTAATTACAAGGAGAGTTAAGATGAGCATAAAAACAAATCCTAAAAATATAGTTAATGACGCGATTATTAAAGATATCTCGGATGCCGTGGATTCTCTGGATTACGGGACGGTGACGATTAAGGTCAGCGGGAAGAAAATTCGGCAGGTAGAGATCGCCCAAAAGCGAAGTTTTCAGGATATCTGGAAGGTGGAGCAAGGCGTCGGAATATAAAGATTAAGCGGTTGATTAAAAAGAAGGGGGTATTTAAATGAGTAAAATTGACAATCGATTAAAAATTGAAACATTAGCTTTGCATGGTGGACAGGAACCGGATCCGATTACCGGTTCTCGGGCTGTACCGATCTATCAGACTACTTCTTACCAATTTAAAAGTACGGAGCATGCGGCTAATCTTTTTGGCTTGAAGGAGTTCGGCAATATCTATACGCGCCTGATGAACCCGACGACCGATGTTTTAGAAAAAAGGATTGCTTTATTGGATGGCGGGGCGGGTGCTTTGGCGGTAGCCAGCGGTCAGTCAGCGATTACCCTGTCGTTATTGAATATCGCCCAAGCAGGAGATGAGATCGTTTCGGCGGATAATCTTTATGGGGGGACGTATACTTTATTCCATAATACTTTTGCTCGCTTAGGAATTAAAGTTAATTTTGTCCCATCTGATGATCTTTCGGTTTTTCAGAAAGCGATTACCCCTAAGACTAAAGCGGTTTATGGGGAATCAATCGGTAACCCTAAACTGAACGTGGCCGATATCGAAGGTATTTCCAAGATTGCCCACAAAAATGGCATCCCGTTTATTTTAGATAATACTGCTTCCCCGTACCTGTTAAGGCCAATTGACCATGGGGCAGATATTGTTGTTTATTCAGCCACTAAGTTTATCGGGGGGCATGGTACAAGTTTAGGCGGATTGATTGTTGATTCCGGGAAATTCGATTGGACCGGGGGGAAATTCCCTTTGATTGCCGGGCCGGATCCCAGCTATCACGGGATTGATTTTGTGGAAGTATTAAAGCCGCTGGGCAATATTGCTTATATAATCAAGGCGCGAGTTTGTTTACTGCGTGATTTAGGGCCGGCGATTTCACCTTTCAATTCTTTTTTATTCATTCAGGGTTTAGAAACATTACCCCTAAGGATGATTAGGCATTCGGAGAACGCCTTAACCGTAGCTAAGTTCTTACTCAAGCATCCTAAAGTTAACTGGGTAAACTACCCTGGGTTGGATAATAGTCCGGAAAAAGAAAGGGCAAAGAAGTATCTGCCTAAAGGAGCAGGAGCGATTTTAGGATTTGGGATTAAAGGTGGTTTAGAGGCAGGAAAGAAGTTTATTGATTCCCTGGAGCTGATTTCGCATTTAGCCAATATTGGCGATGCTAAGAGCTTAGCGATACATCCGGCAACGACTACGCATCAGCAGTTAACCAGCCAGGAGCAATTGGCCACGGGAGTATCTCCGGATTTTATCCGGTTATCGATTGGTATCGAACATATTGACGATATAATTTCTGATATTGATAATGCATTGACAAAAACAGCATAAAGGAGTTACAATGGCTAAAATATTTTCTGATCTTACAAAAACTATCGGTAATACGCCTCTGGTAAAGCTCAACCGTATCGCTAAAGGGTTAGAAGCTACCGTTTTAGTAAAACTCGAATCTTTTAATCCGCTTTCCAGCGTGAAAGACCGGATCGGGGTAGCGATGATTGAGGATGCGGAAAAAAGAGGGTTGCTTAAAAAGGATTCAACGATTATCGAACCGACCAGCGGCAATACCGGTATTGCATTGGCTTTCGTCGCTGCAGCTAAAGGTTATAAGTTAATTCTAACTATGCCGGATACGATGAGTATTGAAAGAAGGCAGCTTTTGGCGATCTTCGGCGCTAAATTGGTGTTAACTCCCGGGGCTGAAGGAATGAAAGGGGCAGTGAAAAAGGCGGAAGATCTGGTTACAGAAACTCCGAATGCGATTATCCTGCAGCAGTTTAATAATCCGGCTAACCCGGAGATCCATCGCCGGACTACTGCCGAAGAGATCTGGAATGATACCGATGGCAAGGTAGATATCCTGGTTGCCGGTGTAGGTACCGGTGGTACGATTACCGGTATCTCAGAAGTAATTAAGAAAAAGAAACCTGCTTTTAAGGCGATTGCCGTTGAACCGGATGGCTCGCCGGTTTTGTCCGGCGGTAAACCCGGACCGCATAAGATTCAGGGGATCGGGGCGGGTTTTATCCCCCAGGTTATAAATACCGATATTATTGATGAGATTATTCGGGTCACTAATGAGGATGCCGGCTCGACCGCCCAAGCTTTGGCTAAATCCGATGGAATTTTAGTGGGGATCTCAAGTGGGGCAGCCTTGTGGGCAGCTTTGGAAGTAGCTAAACGCAAAGAAAATAAAGGCAAGATTATCGTGGCCATACTTCCGGATAGCGGAGAAAGATATTTGACTACTTGGCTTTTTCAGGAAGTTACAGTTTAAAAATGGTTAAATTTAATTTAAGGGAATTAGCATGAATAAAGATAAAAAAGATGCGCACGGCGCCAAAATTGGTCTTGTTCAGATACAGAACTTTACTTTTGATTCGCTTAAGCTTGAGAGCGGGGAGAAGTTTGGCCCGGTTACATTAGCGTATGAAACCTATGGTTATTTAAACAAAGAGAAATCCAATGCCATCCTGATCACACACGCTCTTTCCGGGGATGCGCATGCAGCCGGAGTGCACGAAGGACAAGATAATCCCGGTTGGTGGGATGAATTTATCGGCCCGGGTAAAGCTTTTGATACAGATAAATATTTCATTATCTGTTCTAATATTTTAGGCGGATGCAAGGGGTCAACCGGTCCGTACAGCATTAATCCTAAAACCGGCAAACGTTACGCATTAGATTTTCCACTGATTAGTATTAATGATATAGTGGAAGCTCAGAAACGCCTGATTGAGCACTTAGGTATCGAAAAATTACTTTCGGTAGTTGGCGGTTCTATGGGTGGTCAACAGGTTTTATCCTGGTTAGTTAATTATCCGCTGCGACTGCGCAGCGCAATTCCTATTGCTACTACGATTAAGCATTCTCCGCAACAGATTGCTTTTAATGAGGTGGGTAGGCAGTCAATTATGGCCGATGCCCATTGGAAATCCGGGAACTATTATGAAGGACAATCCCCCAGTAAAGGATTAGCGGTAGCCAGAATGATTGGGCATATTACCTATATGAGCGATGAATCTATGGCTGAGAAGTTCGGGCGGGCGAAAAAAGGGCCAGCGGAACCATTTAAATTTACTGCGGATTTTGAAGTGGAAGGGTATCTGCGTTACCGTGGAGATAATTTCGTAAAACGCTTCGATGCTAATTCATATCTTTATATTACTAAAGCCATGGATAATTTTGATGCTTCGGCTAAGCAGCCTTTAGTGCAAGTCTTGCAGGGCTCCAAGGTTAAAGTTTTAGTTATTGCTTTTAAATCTGATTGGTTATATCCGGCATATCAATCTAAGGAGATTGTTAAGGCTTGTAAACTAGCGGGGATAGAAACTACTTATTGCGAAATTGATTCTAGTTACGGGCATGATGCTTTTCTGCTGGAAGTAGAAGAAGAGTCACATTTGATCAAACACTTTCTTAAAAAAGTATTTTATGCTTACGAGGTGACCGGTGAATATGGCGCATAAAATTATTCAACTTGATCACAAGTTGGTTTTGGACTTAATTAATCCTCAGGCTAGTGTCTTGGACCTTGGCTGCGGCAATGGCGATCTTTTGTACCTTTTAATTAAAGAAAGAAATGTCCACGGGCAAGGTATTGAGATTGATGACCAGGCAATTTATAAATGCGTGGCGAAAGGTTTAAATGTTTTTCACGGAGATGTCGATTCTGGGCTGGCGGAATTTAACGATAAATCTTTTGATTATGTCATCCTGAACCAGAGCATGCAGCAAATCCTGCATGTAGATAAGGTGTTGACGGATGCTTTGCGGGTCGGTAAAAAAGTAATTGTCGGGTTTCCTAATTTTGCTTATTATAAATCAAGGTTGCAGATGTTTTTTAAGGGGAGGGCTCCGATTACTGAAGCCTTGCCTTACCAGTGGTATGAAACTCCTAACTTGCATTTTTTAAGCATTTTGGATTTTAAAAAATATTGCCGGACAAAGAATATAAACATTGAGCGGCAGGTTTGTATCGGTGAGAACCATCGGGTATTGTTTTTACGGAATTTATTTGCCCAGGTAGGGATATTTCTAATCTCAAAATAATAGAAGGAGAGAGTAAAATGCCATTTATTAATCTTAAGCTGGTAGGTAGGTTGAACAAGGAGCAGAAAGAGAAAATTGCTAAAGAATTTTCGGATACTTTGTTAAAAGTCACCGGAAAGCCTAAGGATAGCTTGTACCTGGTAATTGATGAGGTTAGCGCAGATAACTGGGCAAAGGGCGAAAAGTTTTTTGGTTAGAAAATTATTTATAAAAATTAGTAAGTTATGATTGTAATATGAAAAACTTATTTATAGTTTTAATTTTATTTATGGTGTTTGTAATTGTAGGCGCCCCTACTTTTGAATATGTTTATGCCAGTATTCATCAGGATTGCTCTTGTTGTAATAATCAATGCCGGATGGAGAATGAATGTCAGGAAGCGGCTAAAGTTTGTCTCTGTCGGTTTGCAGCTCAATTTCAAGTCTATCTACTGACGAAGGGATTCCTGACAAAATTAGTTTTTTTTGAATTTTTTAAACAGCAAGCGCCTTTTTCTTATGCCTATCTTTTTAAGGAAGATATTTTTCATCCCCCGAAAGTTAACTTCTCCTGATTTTTTGGTCGTCCAAATTTAACAGCAAAGGAGAGTTATTATGAAAAAGTGTATTTTCATTATTACTTTTATTGTATCTGTGTTATTCTTTAATAGTTATGTTTTGGCCGGGCAAAGTTGCTGTATAAAACAATCCTGCAAGTTTGCAAAAACCGCCTGCTGTAAAGATGGTCAGTGCGTTTGTAAAGGCGATGGCAGTGGTAAAAGTAACTGTAAGTGTTCAGAAAGTAACTGTAATAGGAACTGTAATTGTTAACTCTATTAGCGGGGGGGGGATACCCCCCGCTAATAAATGAAGATTAAAAAAATATCAGATTTTTATATGATAAGATGAAAAAAATATCATTAGTGCAAATAAAGGCAAATAATAAAGTCAGGGTTTTAGAAATTTTGGGAGGATCTAACCTGGAAAGTAAGCTGTTAAGTATGGGGGTATATAAAGGCAAACCATTGATTAAGCTCAGCCATATTGGTTTAAGGGGGCCGGTAGTGATTAAATCTGGCAGGAGCATTTTGGCTTTAGGCCACGGAGTAGCGGAAAAGATAATTGTTGAGCAAGAATGATTAAGAAAATTTATCTAATCGGTAATCCTAATGTCGGTAAAAGCGTAGTTTTTTCGCGCTTGACAGGTGTGCAGGTCATTTCTTCAAACTATCCGGGCACGACAGTTGAGATAGCCAAGGGTTATTTGAGCCTGGATAATCGCAAGGTAGAGGTTGTCGATTTGCCGGGAACTTATTCGCTGGACCCTACCTCTGGGGCCGAAGAGGTGGCCGTATCTTTATTAAAAGAGCTGCCTAAAGAAGAGATTGCGGTCATTAATATTATTGATTCTACTAATTTGGAAAGGAATTTGCTTTTAACTCTGCAATTGATGGAACAGGGTTATCCGGTGGTGGTCTGTATGAACATGTGCGATGATGCCGGGCATCGCGGGGTGCATATTGATTTTGCTAAATTGGAGAGACTTTTAAAAATCCCGGTGATTTCAACCTGTGCTTTAACCGGCATGGGGATTAAACTGCTTACTGAAAGGATTAAAGAGGCAGCTTCTGTGCCCGGTGAAGAAATTACGCATCAGAAACGTTGGTTAGAGATTGGCAAAATCATTGAGCAGGTCCAGCGCCTGGAGCACCGGCATCATACCTTTCGGGAGATTATGGAAGATGCTTCAGTGCGCCCGGTGAGCGGGATGCTTTTGGCGGGGGCGATTATTTATGCCGCTTTTAAAATCGTGCGTTTTATCGGGGAGGGTATAATTACCCATATTACCGACCCGGTATTTTTTAATCTTTATCAGCCCGTGCTGGAGAAGCTCTCTTCCTATTGGGAAGTAAAAGGTTTTTGGTTTCATTTATTAATCGGAGATTTGATCGGCGGTAAGATTGATTTTAAGCAGTCTTTAGGGGTGCTGACCACTGCTCCCTATATTGAGTTTGGGATGGTTTTGCCTTATGTCGTATCCTTTTATTTTATTTTAAGTTTACTGGAGGATATCGGGTATCTGCCCCGTTTAGCGGTGCTTTTGGATAATCTTTTACACCGTTTAGGCCTGCATGGGTATGCAGTGATCCCGGTGCTCTTAGGATTTGGCTGCAATGTTCCGGGTATTCTATCCACCCGGGTATTGGAATCAAAGCGGGAGAGGTTTATCGCCTCAACTATTATTTCGATTGGAGTTCCTTGTGTTCCTTTACAGGCAATGATCTTTGGTTTATTGGGAAAGTTCGGCGGGTTTTATGTCAGCGGGGTATACCTGGTATTATTTTCTTTAGTGATTATTCTGGGAATAATTCTGAACCGCACTTTGACCGGATACAGCCCGGAGTTTTTGTTGGAGATCCCGCCATACCGGTTTCCGCCGTTATTTATGCTTTGGAAGAAATTATATTTCCGGATTAAAGGATTTTTATTAGAAGCAATGCCGGTAGTTTTATTAGGTGTATGTTTTATTAATATCCTGCTTTATTTTAATTTATTTGATTTTGTGACCGCTATTTTTGCTCCGATTATTCAGGGGCTATTTGGCCTGCCTAAAGAAGCGGTGGTTGCCTTGGTGATCGGGTTTCTGAGAAAAGACGTAGCTGTCGGGATGCTGATGCCGT
This sequence comes from Candidatus Omnitrophota bacterium, assembly GCA_041308845.1. GTDB lineage: Bacteria > Omnitrophota > Gorgyraeia > Gygaellales > Profunditerraquicolaceae > UBA6249. The sequence goes on from JBFZAT010000026.1 coordinate 20,305, forward strand.
TGGGGCTTACGGCCAAACAGCTCTTTATCGGGGCGACATTATTGGCTATTTCTTTTCCCTGTATAGCCAGCTTTGTGGTTTTGGCCAAAGAATTGGGTATCAAAGGATTAATCAAATCCACTTTGATTATGATCGGGATCAGTATTATTGTCGGAGCGTTGCTTAATTTTTTAATCTTGCGTTAAACCGGCACAAACTAATTGACAATTGCCGGTAACGGTGGTTTAATAAAAAAAATTAGAAGGGGAGGTCGCTTAAGCGGCCTGAGAGTTTTGCGTAGTAAGCAAATTACCCTCAATTACCTGATCTGGATAATGCCAGCGGAGGAAAGATGTGGAATCATTTAAACCCTTATGCAATCGGCATAAGGGTTTTTTTTATTAGGAGCCCGCCCTTTCACAGTTAATTTTGGTATATATTCTTAACCGCGAAAGGAGACAAGATGTTTAAAAAGATTACTGAAGCCCAAATATCCAGGGCGATTGTTGGGGAGTTCAGCCGCTGGTTCATGGATTATATTGTTAGCGATGTAGTAATTGTCGGCGGCGGCCCCAGCGGCCTGATTGCCGGCAGAGAATTATCCAAAGACGGTTTTAAAATATTGATTATTGAAAGCAATAATTATCTCGGCGGCGGCTTTTGGATCGGTGGTTATTTAATGAATCCTTTGACCTTCCGCGCTCCTTCACAGGAGATCCTGGATGAGCTTAAAATACCCTATAAAGAAGTGGAGGATGGCTTAATGGTGGCGGATGGCCCAAATGCCTGCTCTAAACTAATTTCGGCAGCTTGCGATGCGGGGGTGAGGATTCTGAATATGACCAAGTTTGATGATGTCGTCTTGCGGAATAACCGGGTAGAAGGAGCAGTGATTAATTGGACTCCGGTTTCCGCTTTACCCAGGGCAATTACTTGTGTGGATCCGATAGCTTTGGAATCTAAGTTGGTGATCGATGCTACCGGACATGATGCCTGGGTCTGTAAGAGCTTAGAGAGGCGTAAGTTGATTAATTTAGAAACCTTCGGGCCGATGGATATTGGCGTTGCGGAAGACGCGGTCGTAGAGCAGACCGGTATGGTTTATCCGGGATTATTGGTTTGCGGAATGGCGGTTTCTACGGTTTATGGTTTACCGCGCATGGGGCCGACTTTTGGCAGCATGCTTTATTCGGGTAAAAAAGCTGCTTTATTTGCTAAAAGTATTATAAAAACGGATTAATTTAAATACTTTTAAGTTAGATATTTTGTCCCCTTACGTCAATTGTGATAGGAGGTGGCAAAATGTTAAAAAGAGTATTTAGTGTACTGCTTTGGTCAATGGTTTTGAGTAAAAGTCTTTTCGCGCAGGATTTTACTTGGGAAAATCTAGGTAAAGAAAACAGGAATTTTAGCACGGTTCTGGTTAGTATTCAGGATAGCCGTATTATTTTTAGCGCTGGGTCCGGGAATATATTGAAGAGTGAAAATGCAGGTAAAGACTGGCGTCGGGTTTTGACTCTGCGCAGCCAGAGCAGCAAGATTAATGATTTAGTAATGGATAAGTTGAATCCTAATGTTGTTTATGCAGCTACTGATAATGGATTATACCGTAGTACTGATTTGGGTGAGCACTGGGAGAGAGTATTTAGAGGCAAGAATTATTTAGAGAATCAGTGTGTAAGCATAGGGGTTATTGGCCAGACGGTTTTGGTGGGTACTCAAGGTGGGCTTTTTGTCAGTCAGGACAGTGGTCGCAGCTGGTATAAACATAAAGCTGGTATAGGTGCGAGCGGTATATTAAATATTGATACTGGTTTAGGCCGGAACAATATTATTTATCTAGCCGCGCAGAACGGTATATTTAAGTCTCTGGATCAGGGGCGAAGCTGGGAGAAGATTCTGGCCGGTTACCGCAGCCAACTATCTGAGGAAGAGGTTTCCGGCGAAGATGAGCATTTAGCTTCCGGCCAGTCGAAGATCCGTTTTGTCAGGCAGGATAAATATAATCCAGCTCGGTTGTATTATTCTTCCCAGCAGGGGGTTTATCTTAGCCTAAATTCTGGCCACAGTTGGCAGAAACTTACGGATTATGGACTGCTGGATTCAGATATAAAAATGCTCTGTTTATCGGATAGCTTGGGGATTGTGGCCTTGAGTGCATCCGGAGTTTTTGTTTTTAAGGAAGAACGTTGGTGGGAGATATCCATAGGATTAGTTGCCCAGCAACTGAATTTTCTAGCTTTGGATAATACGGATAATATCTATGTTGCCGCTGATCAGGGAATATATAAATCAAGTCAGAATCAACCGGTTAGTCTGGGCCCTACTTGGTTGCTTAAGGAATACTATAAGAATGAACCCGATATCAGAAGCTTGCAACAGGCGGCTATAAAATACGCTGAAGTAAGCCCGGAGAAAATATCACAATGGCGTAAAGCGGCAACAAAAAAAGCGTTTTTACCGAGGATTAATTTTGGGCTAGACCGTAATAGTACTGATTTATGGCACTGGGAGGGTGGGTCAACTGTGTTAAGCAACGATGATATTTTACGCCGGGGTAAAGATAGTTTAGATTGGGATATTTCCTTAGCTTGGGATTTAAGTGAACTATTCTGGAACGATGCACAAGTCAGCATTGATGTGCGCTCAAAATTGATGGTAGAGTTACGTAATGATATCCTAGACCAGCTGAATAAACTGTATTTTGAACGTTTAAGGATTAAGAATGAATTAGATAATTTAGCTATTGAAGACCAAAAGAAACGTTTCCAGAAACAACTGAAACTTGAAGAATTAACTGCGGCTTTAGACTCCCTTACCGGTGGGTACTATTCAGGGCAATTGGCTTTGCTGGCCCAGAATTCAGGTTGATAAGCATAATTGGTTAGAACTGATTAAACCAGGAGAGAAAAACTCTTTATCTTTTACCAAGGGAGCCTACCTCTCCTTTTTTGCTTGCAATTAACTGATGTTTGTGATAATTTAATAAAACCTCCATTTTTATTAACCCATATAAACAGAAGGATTAAGTGATGAGTACACAGCATTTTACTGATATTAATTTTAAGTCAGAAGTTTTAGAAGCTGATTTGCCGGTTTTAGTGGATTTTTGGGCAACCTGGTGCGGGCCCTGTAAGATGATTGCGCCTTTAATCGATGATCTGGCTAAGGAGTATGCCGCTAAGATGAAGATTGGTAAAATAGACGTAGATACAAATCCGAGGATTGCTACTGAATACGGGGTGATGTCTATACCGACCATCATTTTTTTTAAAAAAGGCAAAGTGATGAATCAGTTGGTAGGAGTAGTTAGTAAAGCGGATCTGAAACGTAAGATTGAGGAAAATCTTTAATGCGCAAGATTTTTATTGCCGCCACCAAACAAAATGATGGCAAAACCACGGTATCTCTGGGGATAATCCTTAATCTGCAGCAGAAATTCAGCAAGATGGGGTTTATTAAGCCGATCGGTCAACGTTATCTTGAGGAAGAAGGCCTCAAAATAGACGAGGACTCTATTCTGATTGAAAAGGTTTGTGGGATTAAGAGCGGACTTAAAGATATGAATCCGATTGCGGTAGAAAAGGGGTTTACTGAAAAATATATTGCCAGGCCGGATAAGAAAGATATTTCTAAGCAAATTCAAGATTCTTTCCGTAGAATTTCTAAAAACCAGGAATTAGTAATCATCGAAGGTACAGGTCATGCTGGAGTTGGGTCAGTCTTTGACCATTCTAATGCTACCGTAGCTAGGCTTTTAGGTTCTAAGGTGATTATTATTTCTTCCGGTGGGGTGGGCCGGCCGATTGACGAAATTATTCTGAATAAAGCACTTTTTGAAAAAGAAGGGGTCAAGGTCCTTGGGGTAATCATAAACAAAGTTTTACCGAATAAGTTTGATAAAATTAATCGGCTGGTGAGGAAAGGGCTGGAAAGAAAAGGGGTGGAGGTGTTAGGAGTTTTACCTTATGACCCGATGTTAGCCCGTCCGACCATTGAACAAATTTTAGAAGAAACTGATTTTCAGGTTCTCTGCGGTAGTGAATTTTTAGAGCGTTCGGTAGCTAAAGTCATTGTCGCCGCGATGGAGCCGCGTGATGCCGAACGTTATATTACCGAAGATAGTTTAATGATTACTCCTGGAGACCGTCAGGATATGATCATGATTGCTTTGCGTTGTTTCCGCGATCCTGCCAATAAAAAATTGAAGATTTGCGGCTTGATCTTGACTTGCGGCATTACTCCGGAGCCGCCGCTTATGGAATTATTAGTTAAAGCCAATATCCCGGTTTTGATGGCTAAAGCTGACACTTATGATGTGGCTACTTGCGTGCATGATATTACGGTAAAGATTAGGCCTTGCGATAAAGATAAAATTGAAGCGGTAGGAAAATTGATTAAGGAAAACGTAGATTTTAAAAAAATTTTGAAAGGGATTTAAGATGAATGCTATCAGCCGGATTCGTAAACAAGCGGCAGTTAAGATCAAAACAATTGTTCTACCGGAATATGAAGATGCGCGTACTCAGGAAGCGGCAGCGATCATCCGTAAAGAGGGATTGGCCAATCCGCTGCTGTTGACTCCGGAGTTGATCGATCGAAATCAGAAAGAAAGCTACATCCAACAATATTATGAGCTTTATCAATCTAAGGATATTAATTTAGATTTAGTTAGGCAACTTTTTTCCGATAATCTCTATTATGCGGCGATGATGACTCGGGAAGGCCAAGCAGATGGTCTAGTAGCCGGAGCGGTACATACAACTGCTGATGTCGCGCGCGCCTGTATTCGTTGCATTGGCCTGGATGAACGTTTTACTATTGCTTCCAGCTGTTTTATAATGGATGTGCCTAATTGTCAGTATGGTGATAAAGGCACTTTTATTTTTGCCGACTGTGGTGTTATACCCGACCCCAACGCCCGGCAGCTCTCTTGCATTGCTTTTACCGCTGCGGAATTAGCTGGTAAAGTGCTAAATTTGACTCCCCGGGTGGCTTTTTTGAGTTATTCTACTAAGGGGTCGGCTAGAACTAAATCCGCAGAGAAAATTGCTGAAGCTTTGGCTTTATTAAAGAAACTTTCACCTTCTATCTTAGCCGACGGAGAATTGCAAGGGGATGCTGCAATTGTTCCGGAGGTGGCCAGCATAAAATGTCCGGATAGCCCGATTAACGGAGAGGCAAATGTATTGATTTTTCCTAACCTGGAGGCTGGTAATATTGCTTATAAATTAGTACAGCGTTTAAGTGGTTGCCGGGCGATCGGGCCTTTATTTTTAGGCTTAAATAAACCCGCCAGCGATTTATCCCGGGGTTGTTTTGCTCAAGATATCGTTGATAGTGTAGCAGTCACGGCAATTAGGGCGCAATAATGAAAATATTAGTTATAAACAGCGGAAGCTCTTCAATTAAATACAAGCTTTTTGATATGCCTTCGGAACATTTAGTTAAGAAAGGTTCGATTGAACACATCGGAGAAGAGGGCTCGCCGTTTAGTAATCATTACGCCGGATTAAAAATTATCCTGGAAGGAATTAAATTGGTGGATGCAATCGGTCACCGCGTGGTGCACGGAGCCGAGGATTTTAATAAACCGGCTTTAGTTGATCAGCGGGTCATTAAAGGGATTAAGAAATGTTCAGCGATCGCCCCTTTGCATAATCCGGCTAACCTCTCTGGTATATTGGCTTGTCAGAAGCTTTTACCTGGATTAAAGCAAGTGGTAGTTTTCGATACTGCTTTTCATCAAACCCTTCCGGAATATGCTTTTATTTATGGGTTGCCATATGATTATTATCAAAAATTAAGGGTTAGAAAATATGGTTTTCACGGTACCAGCCATGAATATGTAGCTCAAGAGGCCGGGCGTATGTTAAGGAAACCGCTTAGTAAACTTAAATTAATCACCTGCCACTTAGGTAACGGTTCTAGTATTAGTGCTATTGACCGAGGTAGGTCCATAGATACCAGTATGGGTTTTACTCCTCTGGAGGGATTGGTGATGGGCACGCGTTGCGGAGATGTAGATCCGGCTTTGATTACTCATATTATGCGTAAGAAAAATCTGGATACCAAACAGATGGACCGCATTTTAAACAAAGAAAGCGGTTTAAAGGGGATATCTGGGGTTAGTAATGATATGCGCAGGCTTGAAGAAATAGCTAAACAAGGTCATAAACGCGCAAAACTGGCGGTAGACATTTTTGTTTACCGGATTCGCAAATATATCGGTGCATATTTGTCGGTTTTAGGAGGATTAGATGCGTTGATTTTTACCGCCGGTATAGGGGAAAATCAGGCTTCAGTCAGAAAAAGTATCTGCCAAGGATTATTTGCCTATTTAGCTAAACAGCCCAAAATTATGGTTATTCCTACAAACGAGGAATTAATGATTGCCCGGCAGACTTATAAGTTAATCCGGGGTGCCGGCACAAGGAGAAAATAAAATGTTAAGAACAATGTTAAAATCTAAAATCCACCGGGCAACGGTTACCGAAGCTAACCTTAATTATGAAGGTAGCATCACGATTGATGCCGATCTGGTTCAGGCAGCCGATCTGCTGGAGCATGAGAAAGTTGAGATATTCAATATCAATAACGGGCAGCGGATCGAAACCTATGTGATTAAAGGGGAGCCAGGAAGCGGAGTGATCTGTTTAAACGGCGCGGCAGCTCGCGGGGCTTGCCCCGGAGATCAGGTAATCATTGTTTCTTATATTGCAGTGGAAGACCAACAGGCCAGAACCATAAAAGCTAGGATTATAAAAGTAGATGTTAAAAACAAGATTAAAAATTAAAATATTCGGGGATGCGGTTTTAAGAAAGAAAGCTGTACCGGTAGTTAAGGTTACCGAAACGCATCGTCAAATTCTTAGCCAGATGGCACAAGCCATGTATGAGGATTCCGGAATTGGACTGGCTGCTCCGCAAGTGGGGGTGAGCGAACAATTAATAGTCTTAGATATCGGAGAAGGGCTTTATAAATTAGTTAATCCTAGAATTGTTAAGAAACAAGGAAAGCAATCAATCAGCGAAGGATGTTTGAGCGTTCCGGGAGTTTGTGTTAAGGTTGTGCGCGCTAAACAGATTTGGGTACATGCTTTGGATGAAAATGGCCGATTTATTGAGCTGGAAGCTAAAAATCTTTTAGCCTGTGTTCTACAACATGAAATTGATCATTTAAAAGGTAAATTGATTGTGGATTATCTCTCTTTTCTGGAAAAATTACGCATTAAAAGGAAATTATCTATTTTAAAGCATAAACAGTTTAATCCTGCTTAATAGCTGGTCTTGATAAAAGGTGGTAACTTGGCTATGCATGATCTAGTGATTATCGGAGGCGGGCCGGCGGGTTTAACCGCTGCGCTTTATGCCGGACGCAGCCGACTGAATACATTACTGATTGAAAAAATGGCCGTAGGCGGCAGGATACTCATGAGTGAAGTCATTGAGAATTATCCGGGTTTTCCTGGTGGCATTTCCACTCATGAATTAATGCAACGCATGGAAGGGCAGGTTAAAGAGTTAGGAGTAACAATTATCAGTGATGAGGTATTGGATTTAGATTGTTCCGCTCGAACGGTTAATACTACCGGCGGGAGTTATTCGGCTCAAGCGATAATTATCGCCAGCGGAGCCAGCCCGCGGAAATTAAATATCCCGGGTGAGGAGCAGTTTACCGGGCGGGGAGTTTCTTACTGTGCAACTTGTGATGCCCCGTTCTTTAAAGAAAAGAAAGTAGTCATTGTCGGAGGCGGCAATGCTGTAGCTCAGGAGGCGATGTATTTAAGTCGCTTTGCCAGTCAGGTCAGCGTAATCCATCGCCGTAGCGATCTGCGGGCTGCGCCGATTCTCCAGGAACGGATGCAGCAAAATAAGAAAATTAATTTTATTTTAAATAGCGTAGCCGTGCAAATCAAAGGGCAGCTTAAGGTAGAATCCATAGTGATCAAGGAGCTTTTGAGTGGTCAGCTAAAAGATTTAGATTGTCAGGGGGTGTTTATTTACATTGGCTATGAGCCAGAAACTGCGTTTTTAAAAGATAAATTAAATTTAGATAAGGGTGGTTTTATTTTAACCGATGAAAATATGGCAACTACTGCCGCCGGCGTATTTGCTTGCGGGGATTGCCGGAAGAAAGGATTTTATCAGGTGATTAACGCCTGTGGAGATGGCGCAGTGGCAGCTGATTCTGCTTATAAATTTATTAGTAACGCGGTAAGATAGGGGTTAAAAAAAATGGAGAGTATGCCGACTTCGAATAAAAAGCTGACTGAATGGGTAAATAAAATGGCTAAACTATGCCAGCCGGAGCGTATTGTTTGGATTGATGGCTCTGAAGAACAAAAGCTGCTTTTAGAGAAAGAATCTCTTAAGAGTGGAGAGTTAATCCGTTTAAACCAGGATGAATTACCCGGTTGTTTTTTGCATCGTACTGCCCATGACGATGTCGCGCGTACCGAACATTTAACTTTTATCTGCACAAAGAAAAAACATGATGTCGGTCCAAATAATAATTGGATGTCTCCGGCTGCGGCTTATCGTAAAGCCAAGGCAATATTTAAACAGGCGATGGCCGGCAGAACAATGTATGTGATTCCTTTTTCTATGGGGCCGGTCGGTTCTCCTTTTAGTAAGATTGGTGTAGAATTGACGGATTCTCGGTATGTGGTTCTAAATATGTTGATTATGACTCGTTGTGGAGAAGCGGTGCTTAGGCAGTTGGAAAAGGATGATAGCTTTACTAAATGTTTACATTCTAAGGCCAAATTGGATATTAAAAAGCGGTTAATCCTGCACTTTCCGGAGGATAATACGATCTGGAGTGTGGGGTCAGGATATGGCGGCAATGTTTTATTAGGGAAAAAATGCCTTTCTTTGCGTATCGCTAGTTTTGTAGCCAAGAAAGAAAAGTGGATGGCTGAACATATGCTGATTATGGGGATTGAAGAACCCAACGGCCATATCGAATATATCGCCGCTGCTTTTCCTAGTGCCTGTGGAAAGACAAATTTAGCGATGTTAATTCCTCCCGAAGGTTTGAGGAACAAAGGTTATCGGGTTTGGACCGTAGGCGATGATATTTCGTGGATGCGGGTGGATTCGGATGGTTCTCTCTGGGCGATTAATCCGGAAACAGGTTTTTTTGGAGTTGCCCCGGGAACAAATTCCCAGGCCAATTTGAATATGGTGAAAACCATCAAGAAGAATACTATTTATACTAATGTTCTTCTAAAACCGGATAATACGGTTTGGTGGGAGGGCGCAGATGGCCCGGTTCCTTCTGAGGGGATTGACTGGAAGGGGAATCCTTGGAAGCCAAATACTTTAGATGCTCAGGGTAAGCTCATTAATGGCGCCCATCCTAATGCGCGTTTCACTACTCCGATTACAAATTGTCCTTCTGCTTCATTTAGGTTAGAACAGCATCATGGAGTACCGATTTCTGCGATTGTTTTCGGAGGTCGACGTCAGCATGTAGCTCCGTTGGTATATGAAGCATTTAATTGGCAGCATGGAGTTTTCGTAGGAGCGACCATGGGGTCGGAATTAACCGCTGCCCAAGTGGGTAAATTGGGACAGGTACGCCGGGATCCAATGGCGATGTTGCCTTTCTGCGGTTATAATATGGCTGAATATTTTCGGCATTGGTTGAATATGGGTAAACTCATGGTCAAGCCGCCGAAGATATTTCACGTCAACTGGTTTAGAATGAACGAAAATGGTGAATTTCTTTGGCCCGGGTTTAGCGAGAATCTGAGGATTCTGGAATGGATATTAGACCGCTGCAATAATAAGGTTAATGCGTTATCTACTCCGATCGGATACCTTCCGTATTCTTTTAATATCGATATGACCGGCTTGAATCTGGCCAACGGAGTTTTAGAAAAACTGCTGAAAGTCGATAAAGAAGAATGGCTGGAGGAATTAAAGGGTATAAATAAATTCTTTGGAGATTTTAAGAAAGATCTGCCCGTCGAACTTTGGCAGGAATATAATGCCTTGTTAGGGAGGTTAAAAAGAAATGGACGCTAAGGTTTTATTAAAGACCGAATTTAAAGGGTTACCGCTTTTCCGGCGGGGTAAGGTGAGGGATGTTTATGACTTAGGTCAACAGCTACTAATCGTTTCTACTGACCGCATATCATGTTTTGATGTTGTTTTGCCTTGCGGGATACCGAATAAAGGCAATGTTTTAACCAGTATATCTGTATTCTGGTTTGATTTTATCAAAGACATTATTCCTCATCATTTGGTTACTACCGACGTCACTCAGTATCCTTCTGTTCTGAATAACTATAAAGCCGAACTTAGTGGCCGTTCGATGTTAGTTTTAAAGACTAAGCCTTTAGCTGTGGAGTGTGTAGTGAGGGGTTATCTTTCTGGTTCCGGGTGGAAAGAATATCAGCAAATGCAGTCGGTGTGCGGGATTCGCCTGCCTGGTGGTTTGAAAGAATCAGAAAAATTACCTGAAGTTATTTTTACCCCATCGACCAAAGCCGAAGTGGGGCATGATCAGAATATCAGCCAACAGTCAGTAGAAAATTTAGTGGGGGTAAAGCTAGCCGCGGAGATTAAAGAAGTAAGTTTAGCGATCTATAAACGTGCAGCCGCTTACGCTTTAGAGAAAGGCATTATTATTGCTGATACAAAATTTGAGTTTGGTATTTATAATGATCAACTAATTATTATTGATGAAGTGCTTACTCCGGATTCATCGCGTTTTTGGCCGCTGAGTGAATATCGCTGTGGTTTTCCCCAGCCCAGTTTTGACAAGCAATTCGTGCGCGATTACTTGGAAAGCTTGGATTGGGATAAAACTCCTCCGGCACCCGGGTTACCGGAAAATGTAATTGTAGTGACTACCGAAAAATATTTAGAGGCGTACCGTAAATTAACCTCTAAAACCAGCCTGTGCTAATGTTGAAATTCAAAAATATTTTATTGTTTTTGTTAAGGTTTAGCGTGAGTTTGTTGTTGTTGTTTATTTTATTCAAAATTAATAAAATTGACCTGCAGCTTTTAATTGAGAGTATTCGCGCTACGGATAAACGGTTATTGGGGGCTGGGTTTTTAATTTTCTTTTTTGTTTATGTTTTAGGTTTTTTACGTTGGCAGATGTTGTTAAAAGTTGCCGGCATAAAGCTAGACTTAAGAAGACTAATCAGCGCTTATGCCGGGGGGATCTTTTTTAGTATTTTTCTGCCTTCTACTATTGGCGGAGATTTAGTGAGAACAGCCGATCTAGCCGAATCGACTAAGCAGCCCAGGCAGGTTATTGCTACGGTTTTTTTAGATAGATTAAGCGGTTATATAGGTTTAGTGTTGGTGATTTTGCCTGCGTTATTATTAGGGCGCGGATTAGTTTTAGATAAGTTCGTCTTTACATCAGTTTCAGTAATTACCGGTTTATTAATTATTGGTTTATTAGTATTATTTAATAACCACTGTTATTTGATAATTACCAAATTTCTTAATACTCCGGGTGCCCGGAAGGTTAAAGAAGCAATTAAGAGCCTCCATCAGGAAATTCATATTTTTCGCAACCATAAAAAAATGATTATTGGGAATTTAATGCTATCTTTTTTTATTCAATTTATCGTTCCGGTCAGCGTTTATTTTATCGCTCTGGCTTTAGGAATTAAGATAAACTTTATTTATTTTTTTATATTTTTACCGATTATCAGCGCGGTAACCTTACTGCCGCTGTCCTTAGGGGGATTAGGTTTTAGGGAGGGGTTATTTGTAGTCTATTTTGCTAAAGCCGGAGTAGTTGAACAGTCGGCTTTAGCGATGTCGCTTTTATTATTCTTCTTTGCGGTTTTCTACGGAGCGATCGGAGGATTGATCTATGTCTTTACAGTACATTATCGACGCTTGCAACTTAATTAATCACCCTAAATTTAAACCTGTCTCTAAGTCAGCTTTAAACCTTCCGCAGGCCCTTGCGGATTTTATCAGATTTAATAAACTTGTCGGCAGTAAAAATAACACTGTATTACTGGTTTTTGATGGGTATCCACCTAATGTTGGGGATATACCCCGAGAGGCCGGTCTGACTTGCCAGTTTTCGCGTAACAAAGAAGCTGATGAATTAATTAAAGCGGATATCCAGGCTTCCCCGGCGCCAAGGAATATTATTGTGGTTTCGGATGATAAAGAGGTGCAGTTGAGCAGCCGGTTTCTGCGCGCGCAGGCCTGTAGTGTTTCAGATTTTATCGGCGATAAGCGGGGTAGCCGCAGGGGTACGGCTAGCCAGCCAGATGCGCTGGATTTTGAGTTAAGCCATATCCAGATACAGAAAATCAATGCTGAATTGAAGAAAAAATGGCTCTAGACTGAGCGATTCAGCTTGACTTAATTTATTACTTGTGATAGATTTAACAGTTGTAATCTAAAAAAGGAGGACAAAATGAGTAGTTGGCAAGTGATACTTTTAGAGCCGGCACGTACAGTTTTGGCCCAAATCAGCCAGTTTATGGTGAACGCCTTATTGGTAATTATAATTTTACTTATTGGCTGGTTAGTTTCTAAGGCAGTTAAGGCGGTCGTTAGTAAAACCCTGAAGACTGCTAAGGTTAACGAATTATCCGGCCGCATTGAATTAGATAAATTGCTGGCTAAAGGGGGGATTACTTCAGATCTATCAGATTTAATCGGAATAGTTTGTTATTGGTTAGGTCTTTTAGTCACTTTTATGGTTGCTGTTAATTCTGTGGGCCTGACTATTGCTGCAGATTTATTAAATAAGGTGGTTTCCTATGTCCCCAATGTAATCGCAGCTTTATTTATTCTAATTTTAGGGATGTTTGTATCTACCCTATTGAAGAATATTGTACAAACTGCCGCTAATAATGCCGGGTTGAGCCAGGGTAAGCTGCTAGCCCAGGTGGTTGAGACAGTAGTAATTGTTTTTGCTATTTTTGTGGGTTTAGAGCAACTTCAAATTGGCATCCGGATAACCGAACTGACGATTTCTATAATTTTAGGTTCTTTGGGCTTAGGTTTAGCTTTGGCTTTTGGGTTAGGGTGTAAAGATTTAGCCGGTAGATTTGTTGAGGAATTAAACGAAAAATTAAAGAAGAAGTAATGCCTGGGTTATTCAGAAAACATACGCCCCCCGCTAAGCCTTCTAATGGCGGGGGGTTTATTTTTTCTTAAATAATCGTAAAAGGAATCGATGCGCGTATTATTTATTACTAAAGACTGGTTGTTTCATGAGCGCCTGGGGATTATGTATTTGAGCTCAGCTTTAAAAAATAAGCAATTTTCGGTGCGGCTGGTAATTGCCGATAAATTGGGAGTAAGTAAGATTTTAAAATTAATCAAAGAATTCCAACCCCAGGTAATCGGCTATACAGCCATGACCGGAGAATACCCGGGTTTATTTAGGTTAAATCAGAGATTAAAAAGCCTTTTTAATTTTATTGCTGTTTTTGGTGGACCGCATGCTACATTCTTTCCCGGAATCATCAATGATTATGGAGTGGATGCGGTTTGCGTAGGAGAGGCAGAGGTGGTCTTCCCGGAGTTTTGCCGTCGAGTCAATTGCGGGGAAGATTTTTGGCTAACCCCGAATTTCCGCGTCAAATATAAAGATCAGGTTTTCGTTAATGATTTATCACCTTTAATTGAAGATTTAGATAGCTTGGCGTTACCGGATCGGGATTTGATGTACCAGGCAGATAGAGAGCTGGCGCAGGAAAGCCGCAAGATGTTTATTAGCAGCCGAGGTTGTCCGCATCATTGCGCCTATTGTTTTAATGAAAAATATAATGAAATTTATCAAGGAAAAGGTAAGCTTGTGCGTTACCGCTCAGTCGGTAGCTTAATTCAGGAAATCTTGGATTTAGGCCACACTTACCCCTTAGGTTATGTTTGGATCGACGACGATGATTTTTTAGTTAAACCGAAAGGCTGGTTTCAAGATTTTGCCAGGGAATATAAAGCTAAAGTCGGATTACCTTTTTCGATAAACCTGAGAGCCAATAACCTAAGCTCCGAAATTTTAGGTTTGTTGAAAACTGCCGGATTAGATAGCGTTTGGATGGGGGTAGAGTGTGGCAATGAAGTGATAGCAAATTCTATGCTTAAGCGCGATTTGACTAATCATCAGATTTTAGCAGCAGCTGAAATTCTACACCGGTTTAAAATAAAGTTTATGACCGAAAATATTCTTGGTTTACCTGTCGATGATCCGTATGCATTAGATTTACAGACTTTGGATTTAAATATCCGGCTTAAGCCTACCTTAGCGGTTGCCTCTTTACTTTACCCCTTTCCGGGGACACAAATAAGAGAATACGCTATCGGGCATGGTTATTTAAAGGAGGATACGGATTATTTGCAGACTAGTAAATGTTCTTCCATGTTAAATTTTTCGGGTGGCAGTAAAAGGAAAGTTGAAAACCTCCAGAAGTTATTCCCATTACTGGTACGTTTCCGGTTTCTAAGACCTTGGGTTGGTTTATTAGCAAATCTACCGATTAGACCAGTTTATTTGTTTCTGTTTTATTGTTGGTATGGTTACATTCAAAAATTTAAAATTTACACCTTTCGGTCATTTACTAAAGAATTTAATGCCTACCTGCGGTTTTGCTGGAGCCTTCTAAACAAAACTTAAAATTATCCAGGTTTGGAAGCTTTACTTTTGAAAGATAATAATTGACAAGCATTTTTTCTTATTTATAATGCATATGTATGCATAACAAGGAGTCATAGGATGAGACCTAAGAAAACAAGGTGGGTAACGTGTGAGCCGGGAGAACGCTGTTTTCGGCCGCAATGTAAGCCTGAGAGCGATCTAAAGGGCGTTATTCTTAGTTTGGATGAATTCGAAACCATGCGTTTATCTTATCTTGAGGGCTATGATCAGGGTAGAATAGCTAAGCAGATGCGCATTCACCAATCAACGATTTCGCGAATTTTAGCATCAGCCCACAAAAAGGTGACAGATGCTTTAGTGAATATTAAGGCCATCCGGATTGAGGGCGGCTGTTGTACGGTAGCAGGAAAGGTGGCTAAAAAATGAAAGACTGGAAAAAGTTTTTGTATATCGTAGCGGCGTTCTTGGCGTGCTTCTATCTGCCAGTTGAGAATTTGCGATTCAGTAACGCAATATTTGAGGCGCTTGCTCTTGTTAAATGGTATGCCCGGGAACACGTGTTGTTGTGTCTTGTCCCGGCCTTTTTTATCGCTGGAGCGATTTCGGTGTTTGTTAGTCAAGCGTCGGTGATGAAATATTTCGGGGCGAAGGCGAATAAGTTCTTATCATATAGTGTAGCTTCGGTATCCGGAACAATTCTCGCTGTTTGTTCTTGCACAGTCCTTCCTTTGTTCTCGGGGATTTATAAAAGAGGAGCCGGACTTGGACCCGCAATCGCATTCCTGTATTCAGGGCCTGCCATAAATGTTTTAGCAATAATTTTGACAGCCCGCATTCTTGGTTGGCAGTTAGGATTGGCCAGAGCCATAGGAGCGGTGGTTTTTAGTGTTGTTATAGGTTTGCTCATGCATTTAATTTTCCTTAAAGAAGAGCGTGCCCGTCACGCAAACGGTGATCTACAATTTGGCGAGGTTAAAGCATCCCGGCCGCTCTGGAAAGATATTGTTTATTTCTTCTCTATGGTCGCAATACTTGTTTTCGCCAACTGGGGCAGGCCTTTAGCGGGAGACACAGGGATTTGGAGTTTGATCTTCGCTTCAAAATGGTGGATCACCGGATTTTTCTTGATGGTTTTAGGATTCGCTCTTTTTAGCTGGTTTAAAAAGGATGAACTGAAGGAATGGACTGGGGCGACATGGGGTTTTGCGCTTCAGATACTGCCGCTTCTTTTAGGTGGCGTTTTGGTATCCGGATTCCTTTTGGGCAGGGTTGGTCATGAGGGCATTATTCCTTCACGCTGGGTTGAGCTGCTGGTCGGTGGCAATTCTTTTCGGGCGAATTTCTTTTCTTCGATTGTAGCGGCGTTTATGTATTTCGCTACGCTTACCGAGGTGCCTATTTTGCAGGGTTTAATCGGATCAGGCATGGGTAAGGGACCTGCGCTTGCACTTCTTTTGGCCGGACCTGCGCTAAGTTTGCCCAGCATGCTGGTTATTCGGCGCGTTATTGGCACTAAGAAAACAGTTGTATATGTATCTTTAGTTGTCATCATGGCGACTATAAGCGGAATGATTTTTGGGGCGATAGTTAAATGATGATCAAGAAAACGGTTAATCTCAGCGAGGAGGATTTACTTAGGGTTGAGCAGATCGTGATCGATCGAGATAAGGATAGGGCATTGGATTTTATCAAAGAGGTGATTAAGAAGCAAATTGACAGAGAAAACGCTTCAAGAATGAAGCGGGAATGGATATAGGATAAGTATGAATGAGAAATCGAAAGAAATTAAAAAGATCGTTAGGGATGGTTATGCTAAAGCAGTAACACAGAAAACCTCCTGTTGCTCTGCGAGTTCTTGTTGCGGAGGTATCAACCAAGCGAAAGACATAAGTAAGAAGATCGGATACAGCGATTCTGAAATGAACGCTGTTCCTGAGGGGGCGAATTTAGGTTTTGGGTGTGGTAATCCGGTAGCTCTTGCATCGTTAAAAGAAGGCGATGTTGTGCTTGATTTGGGAAGCGGGGCGGGATTTGACGCATTCCTATCAGCACAACGAGTCGGTAAAACCGGCAGGGTTATTGGCGTTGACATGACGCCGGAAATGCTCGCCAAGGCGGAAGAAAACGCCAAGAAAGGCGGATATTTGAATGTGGAGTTTCGTTTGGGCGAGATTGAGCAATTACCGATAGAAGACAATTCAATCGATGTGATCATATCAAACTGTGTTATTAATCTGTCGCCTGATAAGGAAATGGTATTTAAAGAGGCACATCGGGTTTTGAAGGCAGGAGGCCGATTGATGGTCTCGGATTTGGTGTTGGTAAAAGATTTGCCTCAAGAAATCAAGGATTCTGTTGAGGCATATGTGGGATGTCTTGCCGGAGCAATTAAAAAAGATGAATATTTGAGTTTTATTAAAGAGGCCGGATTTCAGGACATAAAGGTCATAAACGAAACCAGCTATCCACTAGACGCCATGTTTGATAATCTTGAGGCCGCTGCTAAGGTAATCGTGAGTGTAAAAGTTTCGGCAGTAAAAATAAACGGAGGCTTAAAATGAAAATTGAGATTTTAGGAGTAGGTTGCTCCAAATGCAAACAGCTTACCGTTAATGCTGAGGCGGCGGTAAAAGAATTAAGCATTCAGGCTGAAATCGGCAAGGTGACGGATATCGATAAGATCACCGAATACGGTCTGATGATTACGCCGGGTCTTGCGGTTGACGGCACTGTGGTTTCGGCTGGAAAAGTATTGAGCAAAGATGAGATTAAAAAGATTTTATCGAAATAGCGCCCCGTGCTTATGTTGGATTGCTAGGAAATTATTGAAAAAGCGGCTAATAAAACTTCAGGAGGTAAAAGTGAAGAAACTTCTTCTCGTAATTCTGGTGGCTGTTGCGGTTATTAGCGCCTCAGCAGTCTTTGCGGCAGATAGCAGCTCAGCGAAAATCATGGCGTATTATTTCCACGGATCATTCCGTTGTTATACCTGTAATTTGATGGAAAATTACTCTAGGGAAGCTATTGAGACAAATTTTAAGGATCCTCTCGCTGCAGGCAAGCTTGAGTTTAAGGCTGTGAATGTGGAGGATCGGGGAAATGAGCATTTCGTGAACGACTATAAGCTGTACACCAAGTCGCTCATTCTTTCGATGGTTAAAGACGGAAAGGAAGTTAAATCAAAAAATCTTGATAAGATCTGGGAGCTTGCCCGGAATAAACAAAAATTTGTTGATTACCTGACTAATGAGATAAACGGTTTTATGAAGGATGCGCAATGATGGAGCTATTAATTGCTTTTGGTTCGGCTTTATGGCTGGGGATATTGACGTCAATCAGTCCTTGTCCGCTGGCAACAAACATAGCGGCGGTGTCGTTTCTTTCAAAGAAGATTGCTCACCCATTTATGGTGTTTATTTCAGGGCTCGCCTATACGCTAGGAAGGATGGTCGCTTATGCTGTTCTCGGTTGGATTATTATCAGTTCTCTTTTAAGCGTGCCGCAGGTGGCGCAGTTTTTGCAAAAATACATGGTTAAGGTTTTAGGGCCTCTTTTAATTGTCACGGGATTATTTTTGCTGGAAGTCATCACGATACGATTGCCCGGGGTGGTATTCTCTCAGAAGCATCACAATAAGCTGGTGAAGTCCGGCGCGCCGGGGGCTTTTTTTCTGGGTCTTATATTCGCTTTGGCGTTTTGTCCGGTTTCAGCGGCGTTATTTTTCGGCAGTCTTATTCCCCTGGCGCTGAACAGTAAAGCGGGAACCTTGTTGCCTTTTATTTATGGCGTAGGGACAGGGCTTCCGGTCTTGATATTCGCTATTGCGATCGCTTTGGGTGTTACTTCGTTGAGCCACTGGTTTCATAAAATTACGGCACTTGAGTACTATACCCGCCGGATCACTGGAGTGATTTTTATTCTTATTGGACTGTATTATTCCGGGATTTATATTGTGAAGTTGTTTTAGGGGAGGCGAGCAAATGGAGCATGTTACTCACGAGGAGCGGAAATTAAGTTTTTTTGAAAAATATCTTACCGGATGGGTCATTCTTTGCATCGGAATCGGGATAGCTCTCGGTAAATTATTCCCGCAGGTCGCTGTTAGGCTTGATCAGATTTCGATTTATCAGGTTTCCATTCCTATCGCCATTTGTTTGTTTTTCATGATGTATCCAATCATGGTCAAGATTGATTTCGCTGAGGTGATCAAGGCGGGCAAAGCTCCTAAGCCGGTTATCCTTACGCTGGTAGTCAATTGGTGCATAAAACCGTTTACCATGCTGGCTATCGCATGGTTGTTTCTTGGATTATTATTTAAAGGTTGGCTTCCGGGAATGGAGATCATAAAGGGCGGGGTGCAGGTTGAGTTATTTCGTTCTTATATTGCAGGGTGCATTTTGCTTGGTATCGCCCCTTGCACGGCAATGGTTTTGATTTGGGGACATTTAGCCAAGGGCAAT
Source organism: Candidatus Omnitrophota bacterium (assembly GCA_041308845.1). Classification (GTDB taxonomy): domain Bacteria; phylum Omnitrophota; class Gorgyraeia; order Gygaellales; family Profunditerraquicolaceae; genus UBA6249. Next base: position 39,349 of record JBFZAT010000026.1, read on the forward strand.
GACGGTCATACGCTGGTAATGGTAGCCATTAATTCGCTGACCATGTTATTTCTTTATGCGCCTTTGGGTGGCTGGCTGTTGGGCGTGAATAAGATGCCTATACCTTGGCAGACGATTGTGTTGTCGGTGGTGATATACGTTGGTCTGCCGCTTCTTCTTGGCTACTACTCGAGGAAATGGCTGATCGCAAAAAAGGGATTTAAGTGGTTTGAGGAGAAGTTTCTGCATTACCTGACGCCGGTATCAATTGGCGCATTATTGCTTACGCTGATTCTTTTATTTTCTTTCAAAGGCGAGCTGATAATTAATCAGCCACAGATCATTTTTTTGATAGCGATCCCGCTTTTCATTCAAACCTGCCTGATTTTCGCAGTCACATACGGATTGGCGAAATGGTTGAGATTGCCTTATAGAGATGCTGTTCCATCAGCATTGGTTGGGGCGAGTAATCATTTTGAGGTGGCGATTGCTACTTCAACAATACTTTTTGGGCTGTCTTCAGGGGCTTCATTGGCTACGGTTGTAGGAGTTTTGATTGAGGTGCCGGTGATGCTTTTGCTGGTGAGAGTTTGTTTGAAGACTCAGAGGTGGTTTGCTCATGGGAAAATTTAAGCAATGCACATTAATCGCGTTAGCTTTAGTGGCGCTATTGGTTCTATCATCTATTAACCGCGCTGAAAATAAGCCGGGTTTTTGTTGCCCGTTTTCTCTTAGACAAAATAATGCCGCAGAAAATAATAATAGATGAATAAAAAAAGAGTTCTTATTCTTTGTACCGGAAATTCATGCCGCAGTCAGATGGCTGAAGGGTTCATGCCTCAGATAGCAGCTGATAAACTTAAGGTATTTAGTGCAGGCCTACAACCTACTCAAGTTAATCCGCTGGCCGTTGAGGTGATGGAGGAAGTTGGGGTAGATATATCCAGCCAGCGGTCAAAATCCGCTATAGAATTTATCGGACAACAATTTGATTATGTTATTACAGTTTGTGATAATGCAAAAAAGAGCTGCCCGGCCTTTCCGGGAAAGTATATAAAAATCCATTGGGAGTTGGAAGATCCGGCTTTAGCCCAAGGATCTGAAGATGAGAAATTGGCCATATTCAGGGAAATCCGGGATAAGATAAAAGAACTGGTTATTGCGTTTTTGAGCTCTACGATAAAGTAAATTTCATTAATCACGGCATAGTTTTAATCTGTAGCTTTATCTCGCAGGCTGTATTTGGCCTGTTTTTTGTTGGTGAGCAGAATATTATGTGTTAGAATAAATCGCAAAGTAAAGCAAGGATGTCGATAACGTCCATTTCAACTTTTTACGGGAATTAAAATCTGAATGAATATTGAGACGATTATATTCTGGGTGGCAATTTTGGCTTTGATCAGTGTGGTGGCGAGTAAACTTTCTGATCGGTTAGCGTTACCGGCCTTATTACTTTTTTTGTTAATCGGTATGCTGGCTGGTTCTGAGGGGTTAGGGGGAATTTATTTCGATGATTACGGGATAGCCAAATCTATTGGTATCATTGCGCTGGTCTTTATTCTTTTTTCCGCCGGGCTAGATACTAACTGGAAAACCGTAAAACCTTTATTTGTCCCTGGGTTGGTTCTGTCAACATTGGGGGTGTTGATTACGGCGATGATCGTCGGATACGCTGCCGTAGTTTTTCTTAAATTTTCTCTCTTGGAAGGGTTATTATTAGGCTCGATTGTATCCTCTACCGACGCTGCTGCAGTATTTAATGTCTTACGCTCAAGGAGAATCTCTCTTAAAGGTAATCTCAAACCGATTCTGGAGCTGGAATCAGGAAGCAATGATCCGATGGCGGTTTTTTTGACTATTGGCTGTCTGGGAATATTAACTAAAACCAATTCTTCTGTGCTGGGCCTGTTGCCTTTATTTGTGTTGAATATGGGAGTGGGATTGGTAATCGGTTATTTGATGGCCAAGGTTAGCCTGATAGTTATTAATAGGATCAAGCTTGAATACGAGGGTTTATATCCGGTTTTGACTATTGCCCTGATATTGCTAACTTATTCTGTCGCCACGATAATTAAAGGGAACGGATTCTTAGCAGTTTATTTCTTGGGCTTAATGGTGAGCAAAGATCATTTTATACACAAAAAGTCGATTGTGCGTTTTTATGAAGGTGTAGCTTGGTTAATGCAGATTACTATGTTTTTGTCTTTGGGCTTACTGGCTTTTCCCTCTCGAATTATTGCAATCATCGGGAGCGGTTTATTAATTGCCACTATTCTTATCTTTCTGGCCCGTCCGATCAGTGTTTTTATATCTTTATTGCCTTTTAAATTTTCTTACCCAGAAAAAACCATGATCTCTTGGGTAGGGTTACGCGGTGCGGTTCCGATTATTTTAGCCACCTTTCCGCTGCTAGCCGGAATAACTCAAGCCCATATGATATTTAATATAGTTTTTTTTGTGGTACTAACCTCTGTATTGATCCAGGGTACAACCATCCCTTGGGTATCGAAAATGTTGGGGGTAATCGCCCCGCTTGATGCGAAAAAGAGATATCCGATTGAGTTTGAACATTCTGAAGATATCGATGCTTCGCTTACGGACTTGATTGTGCCATATAATTCTGCCGTGGTTGGAAAAACTATTGCTGCTATTAATATACCGCCCAAAGCTTTGGTTGTTCTTATCTCTCGGGGAGAAAAATTTATTGTGCCCAATGGATCCACAATAATTGAAGAGGGCGATGTTTTATTGTTGCTAGCTAATGACGACGATTTGCGGTTATTGCACAGCAAATTATCAGTTCTTGGGTCTGCCGAAAGTTCCTAACTAAGGGCAAGGGGCTGATGAAAAAGCAGTGGGAGTATGTTTGTCATGCAGATTCCTGGTAAGTATTCACCAGGTAGAAAATTTAAGATTACCAGGAATTAAAAGAAGATCTAGTTGAATAATCAATCCAAAATATTAATGATTATGCTTAAAATAACTATTGTCGTATTAACCGCCTGCGGTTTATTGATTATATTTCTAAGATATATTGAAGTAAAGACGATTTTTTATCCAGATAAAGAGGTCACTATTTTTCCTGATCAAGTTAAACTTGGATTCCAAGATGTTTTTTTTGAAACCTCTGATAATCTAAAAATTAACGCTTGGATGATCCTCAGCCGAAATGCAAAATATACAATTTTGTTTTTTCACGGAAACGCTGGAAATATTAGCCACCGCATTGAAAAGATCAAGTTTTTTAATGATTTAGAATGTAATGTTTTTATCGTTGACTATCGCGGTTATGGTAGGAGTCAGGGTAAGCCTTCTGAGGCGGGGCTCTATAAAGATGCCCAGGCAGCCTATGCTTATCTTGTATCAAAGGGCATATTGGCTAATCAAATCATCGGATATGGTGAATCCATAGGCGGGGCGGTAGTCGTGGATTTAGCTCGTCAGAAAAAGATGAAAGCTATAATTCTAGACAGCACGCTTTCTAGTTTAAAAGATATGGTTAAATATTCATATCCGTTTATTCCTTACTGGGTATTCGCCAGCCGGTTTGATTCTGAGAGCAAAATTAAGGTAATCAAAATCCCCAAGCTCATTATTCATAGCGTAAACGATGAAATTGTTCCTTTTATTTTCGGCAAAAAGCTTTATATAGCTACTCCTGAACCAAAGCAGTTTTTGCAGATACATGGAGGACATAACAGTAATTTTTACGAAGCTGTAGATATATTGAGAGAAGGAATCAGTGGTTTTATTAAGAATTTACCGAGTGAATAATTTCTTTAATATTGAAGGGGATTGAATTTATGTTATTAAGTAAAAAAAATATAAACAATAAGGTATGCGTACGCACTTTCGGATGTCAGATGAATGTCCGGGATTCGCAAGTAATTTCTGGCCTACTGCGGCAAGCCGGCTATCAAATTAGTGCTACGGATCAAGATGCCGATATAATTATTTTCAACACCTGTGTGGTGCGTAAACACGCTGAAGACCGGGTTTGGAGTTTAATCGGCAGCTATAAAGGTTCTAGAATTATTGGTTTAGTAGGATGTATGGCGCAATATTTTCAAGAGCGGGCATTTGAGCGCGATTCTAGTATTAGCTTTGTTGTCGGCCCGCAAGATATCCACAAGCTCCCGGAGATTCTCAAAAAGTTCAGAGTGAAGAATTTATTTGAGGCTAAGGTGTGGGAGACGCAAGGAACTGTACGGCCCGAAGAAATTTACCACACCGAGTTTTCTCCGACTGCTCAACATGCTTATGTAGTAATATCCGAAGGTTGTTCTAATTTTTGCGCATATTGTGTGGTGCCTTATGTTCGGGGAACTTTACGTCACCGCAAGCCGCAAGATATTTTAACAGAAATTAAAGAAGCGCTTAATCAAGGAGTAACCCAGGTTACCCTCTTGGGGCAGAATGTCAATGCTTATCAGGCGGATCGGGTAAATTTTACCCAGCTGCTCAGTAAGGTGAATGCTTTAGTTGGCTTAAAGGAGTTTGATTTTTTTACTTCACACCCTAAAGATGCCAGTTGTGATTTATTTAAAGCTATTCGCGACCTGGATAAGCTAAAGAAACGGTTACATCTACCGATACAGTCCGGATCAGACCGTATCTTGAAACTGATGAATAGGGGGTATGGCGTAAAAGATTACTTGGCTTTAATTGATTCTTATCGTAAAATTGTTAAAGCCGGGTGGTTAAGTACAGATATTATCGTAGGCTTTCCTACTGAAACTACCAAAGAATTTCAGGAAACTTACGCCCTAGTTAAAAAGGTCGGGTTTAATGCTGCTTATATTTTTAAGTATTCTTTACGGCCCGGCACGCAAGCGGCTAAACTGCCAGATCAACTTAAGCCCGAAGAAAAAAATAAACGCCACCAAAGAATTTTAGATTTACAGAGGGAGATTTCTCAAACATTAAGGAGTCGGTTGAATAATGGCTAAAACTAAATTTATATTAATTGTTTTATTTTTGTTTGCCTGGCCGGGTTTTTCCAAGGCTGCCTCTTTAGATTCAATAAAGGCTGATTTTTTAAATGGCGACTATGCGCGGGTAATCGCAGAAGGCCAGGCTCAGCTTGGGCGGGCGCCGCGGGCTAATGCCGATGAGTTAAACTATATTTTAGGATTAAGTTATCTTAACCAGTCCAAATTTGATCTGGCTCGGGCCTGTTTTAAGAGTATTTTGAATAATTCAGACAGTAAATTTCAGGAAGAGTCATATTTAGCCTTGGGGGATACTTATTTAGTTTCTGGTCAGTTTGCTCAGGCTGAGCAGATCTACAATAAAATAATTGTTGATTATCCGAATACCCGACAAAAAGCTGCAGTTTTATATCGTTTAAGCCAGCTGGGTTTTAAACAGGGAGATCAGCAAAAGGGTAACAATTATTGGTTGCAACTTAAGAGCGATTTTCCGTTTAGCCCGGAATTAAGATTAAACCAAGGGTTGGTTACGGCGAGCAATTTTGTAAGTTCGGATGATGAATATTCTGTACAAGTAGGTTTTTTTGAAAATAGCGCTAACGCCAACAATCTAAAAAATTCTTTATTGGGCAAGAATTACCCAGCCTACGTAGAGAGTTTTAACAATGGTTTCCGGGTTAGAGTGGGGAAATTTAAAACAAAGCATGAAGCGTTAGAATCAGCTAATAAGCTTTCCCAAGAAGGGTTGCAAACCAAAATTTATCCGTAGCATTCCATGCAAAAGAAGAATATAATTTTTCTCCTGGGGCCGACTGGAATAGGTAAATCATCAGTAGCGGTAAGTTTAGCCAAAAAGATCAAAGCTGAGATTATTTCCTGCGATTCTATGCAGGTTTATCGCAAGATGGAGGTGGTTACCTGTCAGCTGAAGCCTCGGGAAAGAAAAGTAATCAAACATCACTTGATAGGGGTGCTTAAACCGCAACAAGAATACAACGCGGCAAGATACCGCCGGCAAGCGCTGGCGATCTGTGACCAGTTATTTACTCAAGGCAAAATTCCCCTATTTGTAGGCGGGACCGGTCTTTATTATTCGGTGATTATTGACGGGCTATTTCCAGCTGTACCCCAGGATAAATTAATTCGCGTTAAACTGGAAAAACAGCTTAAAACCAGGGGCAGCCAATATCTTTATCGCAGGTTATCTCAGTTGGATAGCCAAGCAGCCGCTAGAATTCACCCGCATGATTCTAGAAGGATAATTCGCGCCCTGGAAGTATACTTAAAAACCGGAACCAGGATTTCTCAGTTGCAGAAAAACCGGGTTGGTCTAAATAAAGATTATAAGGTTAGAATTTTCGGGTTAAATGCAAACCGGGCGATGATTTACAACGCGATTGATCGCAGGGTTGATCAAATGTTTAACCAGGGATTGCTAAAAGAGGTCAAAGCTTTGCTTAAATATAAATTGAGTCGTACGGCTAAATGTGCGATAGGTATCCGGGAATTAAAGGGTTATTTTGACGGAAAATATTCTCTGGATGAAGCCAGGCGGCTAATACAGCGTAATAGCCGCCATTATGCTAAACGCCAATTAACTTGGTTTAGGAAGGATAAGCGCATTCGTTGGATTAATATCAAGGTGGGGGATTCGCCGGTTACTGTGGCCAAGCGCATATTTAAATTTTTAGACTTAAGTTAATTTACAGATACAGAATTTATGTTTTAGGTTAGTTAAAAGCTTGCGGAATTTTCCTTGTCAGGCAGTATTAAATACTGCTTTGTAATTTCACTTAGGATCCTATTAAATGGAAAGAGCTCTACTGGTAAGTGTCCAATTAAAAACAGATAAACATCACTGGCGCATTGAAGATATCTCTGCGGAGTTAGAAGAGTTAGCTGCTTCTACTACGGTGGAGGTAATAGAGAACATTATTTGTATTTGTGATCGCGCTACTCCGAATTACCTGATTGGTAAAGGTAAGGTTGAAGAAATTGCTTTTATTGCTAATGCTGAAAAAGCAGAAGTAGTAATTTTTAGCCATGATTTAAGCGGAACTCAACAACGCAACCTAGAAAAAGCTTTAGGAAGGAGAACTATTGACCGGACGCAGTTAATCTTAGATATTTTCAGTCGTCGAGCGCGCAGTCCTGAAGGTAAGATGCAAGTAGAATTGGCGCAATTAGAGTATTTGTTTTCGCGACTGGCGGGGAAAGGCATAGTCCTTTCCGATTTAGGCGGCGGTATCGGTACCCGGGGTCCGGGAGAAACTAAGCTGGAAATGGACCGCCGGCAGGTGCGCAGGAAAATTGATAAATTAAAATCTGATTTAAGAAATGTGCAATTACATCGTTTGGCTATGCGTAAAAAAAGGCAGAGTAATGATCTACCCGCGCTGGCCTTAGTTGGTTATACCAGCGCTGGTAAATCCACGCTGTTGAATCTTTTAACCGCATCCGCCCAACCTACCTCAGAAAAATTGTTTACTACTTTGGATCCACTCTCAAAAAATTTAGTGTTGCCTAACGGTCAAAGTGTTATTGTTTCGGATACGGTAGGATTTTTACATGAACTGCCACATCATTTAATTGAGGCATTCAAAGCTACCTTGGAAGAAGTGAATCAAGCGGATTTATTAATTCATGTTTTGGATGCCGCAGACAGTCGGCTGGAGCAGCATAACCAGGCAGTGTTGGATGTACTTAGGCAGCTGGGAGCAGGAGATAAGCCAATCTTAGTGGTTTTGAATAAAATCGATTTAATCGATGACCGCAGTTGGCTGGAAGTCCACCGGAAAGAATTCCCCGATTCAATCATTTTGTCTGCCAAAACCGGCGAGAATTTAAAGCTGCTGTTGGCTAAAATTACCGAGCATTTTGCTGGGCTGATGCTTAGTTTGAGCATTGTTATACCGCATCATCGTATGGAGCTGGTAGATTTTTTTTACCGGCAAGCCAAGATAAAAAAGATTGATTATTCACAAAAGGGAATAAATATTAGATTGGATATCTCCCGGGCTATTTTTAATCGCATCCGGAAGGACCAGGAGATAAAAATTATTTGTTAGTTTATCTAACAAAAATAATTATTTTACTTGACAAAATAAATTAGTCGTGGTAGTATTGGAATGTCAGGAGGCGGGTAAATGCCATTATTCAGTGTGAAGATTGCGCCTGAAGAGCCGGTGTATGTTATCAGTGTAGTTTGTAAGTTAGTGCGTATACCGATTTGGACCTTGCGCCAACTGGATAAAGCCGGAGTGGTACGCCCAAAGCGTTTAGGTAAGAAAAACCGGTTATATTCACTTAAGGATCTTAAAAAGCTTGAATATGTGCATTACCTGATGGAGGAAAAACATGTTAATATTCATGGTCTCAAAATTATTTTAGGAAAGGAGGAGTAGATTTTTTTTGGGCTTATGTTAGCACTCTAATGATTTAACTGCTAATTTTATTGACAAAATAGCAGATTGTGTTAAAATTACGCTTCGGGTTTTAGCGTCGAGTAATCTAACAGAGGAGCAAAAGGTGTGTTCAGTAGATTATAATTCCAGGAGAAAATCAGTCTTAAATGCAGCGATTAGTCGCTACATTAAGAATGCGCTTCCGGTGGCTTCCGATGATATCGCCGCGGAGTTTGATTTGAGTTCAGCGACTATCAGGAACATATTCTCTGAGCTTGATGAATCCGGATTTCTTAAACATCCTTACACTTCTGGTGGCAGGGTGCCTACTGACAAGGGGTACCGCTATTATGTGGATTTCCTAATTCAGCAAATGGAGCTGCTAGATGAAGAAAAGCAGCGTATCCTGAAGGAATGTAAAAGGAAGATTCGTCGGTTGGATGAAGCTTTGGAAAATACTTCGGAAGTAATCTCTGAAATTACACATTTTGCCGGTATTGTTTCATTTTTACAATGGCAGGACAAAATGTTCTATAAGGGTATCAGCCGGATAATCGACCAGCCGGAGTTTAAGGACGCCGATAAAATACGCCTGTTAATCAAGCTCATGGAGGACAAAAGTAAACTCCTGGATATTATTAACCGGGATTTTTCGGGTAAAGTTAAAGTTTATATTGGAAGTGAATTGGGTTTTCCGGAGATGGAAAACTGCTCTTTAATTGTGTCCGGCTTTAAATTAAAAAATCAACCTTCGGGTAGATTGGCTGTGCTGGGGCCGATGCGTATGGAGTATGATCATATTATTCCAACGATGGAATATATTTCCGAGGTTTTAAACCAGATTCTGGAGGAATTTTAGGCTGATGGAAGAACATAAAAGTAACCAAAAAAATAATCAAGAGCATAAAGCCGCTCAAAAAAACGCAGAAGAAATTGTTACCTTAAAGCAAGCGGAATATTTAGCGCTTTTGGAAGAGGTGAAAAAGGGTAAAGACAGCTGGGACCAGATGCTGCGCAACCAGGCTGATTTGGAAAATACCCGTAAGCGCCTGGACCGGGAAAAGCAGGAGTTTATTAAATTTGCCAATGAGGGCCTGATTCTGGATTTGCTTAATGTACTGGATGATTTGGAGCGTACGGTGGATCTGGCCCAGACCGGTACAGAAGATCTATCCGCTTTTATAAAAGGGGTGGAAATGATCCTGGCGCATTTATACGAAATGTTAAAAAACCATGGGGTCAAACCGATCGAGGCGGAAGGCAAAATATTTGATCCTAATTTTCATGAGGCCTTGATGCAGGTTGAGAATAAAGAGTTAGCAGAGCATACGATTATTGAAGTATTGCAAAAAGGTTATTTAATTCACGGGCGGGTTTTAAGAACCGCTAAGGTCAAGGTTACTAAAAAACAATAGGTTCTACACTTGGCGTCCAACTGAATAGCGCCGGTGTTGTTTACGTAGACAAGGAGGTTTAACATGGCAAAGGTAATTGGTATTGATTTAGGTACATCTAACTCAGCAGCCGCGGTGATGGAAGGCGGCCGCCCGGTAATTATTCCTTCTGCTGAAGGGGCCGGAGTGGCCTCTGGGAAAGCCTTTCCGTCTTATGTTGCATTCACTAAAGATGGTCAGCGCTTGGTAGGTGAACCGGCTAGACGTCAGGCGGCGATTAATGCCGAAGGAACAATTCAGGCGGCTAAACGTAAAATGGGTACAGATTTTAAGTTCAAAGTTCACGGCACAGATTACACGCCGCAACAAGTTTCGGCGTTTATCTTGCAAAAAATTAAGCAAGATGCTGAGGCTTATCTAGGGGATAAGGTAGAGAATGTAGTAATTACCTGCCCGGCGTATTTCAATGATAATCAGCGTCAAGCAACTAAGGATGCCGGTGAAATTGCAGGTTTAAAAGTTTTACGTATAATTAATGAGCCAACCGCAGCGTGTTTGGCCTACGGTTTGGAAAAAGCTGGTAAAGAACAAAGAATTATGGTTTTCGATTTAGGCGGAGGAACCTTGGATGTTACCATTATGGAAATGGCCCAAGGCGTATTCCATGTTCAGTCTACCAGCGGAGATACGCAGTTAGGCGGGACCGATATGGACAGAGTATTGTTGGAGTATATTGTTGGCCAGTTTAAGCGGGAAACCGGGATTGATCTGATGAGTGATAAAATGGCGGTGCAAAGAGTTCGGGAAGCTGCAGAAAAGGCGAAAATTGAATTATCTTCTACCGTGAGCACGGATATCAATTTACCTTTTATTACTGCTGATTCTTCTGGCCCCAAGCATTTAACTATGAATATAACTCGGGCTAAGCTAGAAGATCTGGTGGCCCCGATTATTGAACGCTGTAAGCATCCGATGGAGCAGGCATTAAATGATGCCAAGCTCACCGCAAAAGAGGTGGATCGGATTATCATGGTTGGCGGGCCGACCCGTATGCCGATTGTGCAGAAATTTGTAGAAGATTATGTTGGTAAAAAGATTGAGCGTGGTGTAGATCCTATGGAGTGTGTGGCCTTAGGGGCAGCAGTCCAGGCGGCAATTATCACCGGAGAAGTCAAGGATGTGCTGCTTTTGGATGTCACTCCGTTATCCTTAGGAATTGAAACCTTAGGCGGGGTGAATACAAAGTTAATTGAAAGAAACGCCTCTATCCCTACTCAAAAAAGCCAGGTATTCTCAACCGCTGCTGATAATCAGACCGCAGTGACTATCCGAGTTTTACAAGGGGAAAGACAATTGGCGGATGATAATGTAGAGCTGGGAAGGTTTGATTTGGTAGGGATTCCAGCTGCTCCTCGCGGGGTTCCGCAAATTGAAGTAAAATTTGATATTGACCGGGACGGAATTGTGCACGTTTCCGCTAAGGATCTGGGTACTGGCAAGGAACAATCTATCCGGATCAGCGCTCCGAAGAAGCTATCTAAAGAAGAGATTGATAAAATGGTTAAGGATGCCGAAAAATTTGCTGCTGATGATGCCAAAAAGAAAGAAGAAATAGAAGCTATTAATCAGGCAGATAATTTGATCTATGCTACCGAAAAATCATTGAAAGATTACGGTGATAAAGTTAGTCAGGCCGAACGTGCGGATATCGAAGCTAAGGCTAATGATTTAAAAAGCGCGATTAAAGATAAAAACATCGAGCGAATCAAGAAGGGCATGGAGGATCTCACTAAAGTTTCTCACAAGCTGGCCGAAGAGATCTATAAGCAGGCAGCTAGTGCCAAACAGCAAAAGTCTCAAGGCTCAGCTGGGGAAGCTGCAGAGCAGAAACAAAACAATAGCGAAGAGGCCGCTGAAGCTGGTAAAAAAGACGAGGATATTATTGATGCTGAATATAAAGAAGAGGATAAAGACGGTAAAAAATAAAAATGTCCGTTAAAGGTGATTATTACCAAATCCTGGGAGTTTCCAAGACTGCGGGTCTGGATGAAATCAAAAAGGCTTATCGTGAAATGGCGCTTAAATTTCATCCGGACCGCGTTCCTGCCGAAGAGAAGAAAACTGCGGAAGAAAAGTTTAAAGGTATCTCTGAGGCCTATGCTGTGCTCTCGGATTCTACTAAACGTAATCTGTATGATCAATATGGGCATTCTGGTATCGACCAGAAATATGCTCAGGAAGATATTTTTAAAGGAGCGGATTTTAGCAGTATATTTAGGGAGATGGGCGGTGGTTTTGGTGGCTCAAGCAGTATCTTCGAAGAGCTGTTTGGCGATTTGGGGTTCGACGTATCGGGTTCCCGGCAATCCCGTTCGCAAACTGCCAGACGGCGCGGCCGGGATTTGCAAATTGCTATTGAAATATCCCTGGAGGAAGCTGCTGGCGGCGTAGAGAAAATTATTACCGTGCCCCGCTATGAAACTTGTGCGGTTTGTTCAGGTAGCGGCGCTAAACCCGGGACTAAAAAAACAGTTTGTCCTCAATGCAGGGGCGCAGGTAAAACAGTGGTTTCTAATGGATTTTTTCAATTAGCGCAGACTTGTTCGCGTTGCGGCGGAGAGGGTACGTTGATCGCAGCGGCTTGTGCTGAATGCCGGGGAGAGGGCAGAGTTAAGATTACTAAAAAAATTAAAGTTAAAATCCCGCCCGGAGTGGATAACGGTTCTCAACTGCGTGTTCGTTCCGAAGGGGAGGCTGGAGTAAATAGCCGGGGAGATTTATATGTAATTATTGAGCTTAAGGAACATGCTATTTTCGCCAGACATAATAATGATATTGCTACTTCGGTGAATATTAGCTTGGCCAGAGCGGTTTTAGGCGGGGAAGTTGAAGTTCCGGCTTTAGACGGGAAATTAACAATGAAGATTCCGGCAGGTACTCAATGCGGTAAAACTTTCCGTCTTAAGGGTAAAGGTATTCCGGATCTACACTCCCGGGAGATGGGGGATGAGCTAATCAGGGTAGATATTGAAATTCCCACCCGCTTGACTGCTCAGCAGAGGCAATTGATTGAAGAATTTGCGCGTTTAAACGGAGAAAATTTAGGAGCTAAGGAAAGCTTTACGGATAAGTTCAAGAAAACATTTCGTTAATTTAAGCTATTATGTTTAGGAATATAGCCAGATAGTTTGTGCTTAATAGTAAAATTAGTTTTCGGCGTAACTATCGGTTAGCAATCCGTGAATTTTAAGTTGTATTGACTGATTTGACTAGATAATTAAAAGGAAAAAGAATGCCTACTTATGAGTACGAATGTTTATCCTGCAAACATAAATTCGAAATTTTACAGAGTATCACCGCCAAGCCTAAAACTAAGTGCCCGCATTGCGGTAAGAAGCTTAGGAAATTAATCAGTAGCACAGCCGGGTTTATCTTTAAGGGTACGGGTTTCTATGCCACTGATTACAAAAAGCCAAATAAATCGCCAGCTGCTTCTCCGGTTGGCGCATGTCCTAAAGCCAGCTCTGGTTGTGCTGGTTGTCCGGCCAAAAGTGAATAAATATATTTTAATTTATTGTTTTTAGTATATTATATGGTAAAATATTAGTTTAGAATAAATTAGATTCAGCTGGAATTTCTATGAGCAAAACCAAAGCTTTTAAAGCGGTTGTCTATAATCCGGAAATAATCGGCGATCTTAAGCATGTTGTTTGCCCTCCGTACGATGTTATTTCACCTCAATCTCAGATTTTGTTTGCTGAGCGATCAGTGCATAATTTTATCCATATCCTTTTAGCTAAAGATTCCCCGCTGGATGATAAATACCGCCGTTCAGGAACGCTATTCCGTAATTGGCTTAAGGACGGGGTTTTGATGCAAGATGAAAAACCAGCTATTTATTTTTATAGTCAGCAGTATGTAATCCGGGGTGAAAAAAAGACCCGTTTGGGTTTTATCTCTTTGTTAAGATTGGGGGATGAAAAAAGTTCAGCTGTATTCGGCCATGAAAATACGCATAATGCTGCTAAACTAGACCGGTTTAAGTTGGTTAAGCAGGTTAAAGCTAACTTGAGCCCGATTTTTATAATTTTTATGGATAAGAAAAGGATTATCCAGCGTATCTTTCAGAAACAAATTCCGGCGCTGCAGCCTTTTATTGAGGTGACGGATGATGAAAAGACTACGCATAAGCTTTGGCGTTTGAATGATCCAGAGTTGCTGAAACTAGTGGAAACTAGTATGAATAGCGAAAATATGTTTATTGCCGATGGACATCATCGTTATGAAGTTTCTTGCGCTTACCGGGATATGCAGCGGGAAAAACTGGGTGCCCAATTTACTGGGGATGAAGATTTTAATTACTGCTTAGCTTATTTTACCAATACGGATTATCGGGGATTATCCATTCTCCCTATTCACCGTCTGCTTAAGTTGGATGCAGAGTTAGATCTGGATGATTTCCTAACTAAAGCTAAAGAGTATTTTGATATTGACCAGTTCAAGGATCGCACGCGTTTTTTCTTTTTACTGGAAAAAGCCGGTTGCGCCGAGCATCTGTTAGGATTTTATGCGGATAAGAAATATTTTCTTTTACGCTTAAAGAATGTCAAAATGCTGGATAAGTTGATTGCGGATAAGCCTAAAGAGTACCGGATACTAGATGTAGCGATACTGAATTACTTGGTTCTTAAAAATATTCTTCAATTGGACTTACACAATTTAACTACGATTGAGTACAATCCGGATCCTTACGCATTAATGGCAGAAGTGGATAATGATCCTTTAAAAGTTGCCTTTTTCTTAAATCCGGTTAAAATTCAGCAGATAATTAATATTGCTATTAGCGGTAATAAAATGCCTCCCAAATCTACTTATTTTTATCCTAAGGTGCTTTCTGGACTGGTGGTGAATAAATTCGAAAAGGAATGAGCATGGCTTTATTTGGTAAACCGAAATATACCATTGTCCGCTTAAAGAAAAAAGAAATTCCCGATGGTTTATGGACTAAGTGCGAGGAATGCTCTGAAACTCTCTATAATAAAACCCTGGAAGAAAATTTCAGGGTTTGTCCTAAATGTAATTATCATTTTAGCTTAACTGCTTATGAAAGGATAAATCTATTGCTGGATGAGGGGACTTTTAATGAATTCGACAAAGAGATGGTTTCAGCGGACCCACTCGATTTTAAAGGCCCTAAGACTTATAAAGATAAAATAAAACAGGATCAGGAACATACTGGGTTAAAGGATGCTGTAATTTCCGGGGAAGGTAAGGTTCAATCCCGGCCGGTAGTAGTAGCGGTTACCGATTCGCGTTTTATTATGGGGTCGATGGGGTCGGTAGTCGGGGAAAAAATCACCCGGGCGATTGAGTACGCTACAAAAAATAAGCTTCCGATGATTATCGTTTCTGGTTCCGGAGGAGGGGCGCGTATGTATGAAGGTTTATACAGTTTAATGCAGATGGCCAAGACTTGCGCTGCTCTAACTTACCACCGGAAAGCCAAGTTAGCCTATATTTCGGTTCTTACTAATCCTACTATGGCTGGAATCATGGCTTCTTTTGCCGGAGTAGGGGATATAATTATGGCTGAGCCTAACGCTCTTATTGGTTTTACTGGCCCCCGGGTTATTGAACAGACCATCCGGCAGAAGTTACCCGCTGGTTTTCAGCGTTCGGAATTCTTATTAGAGCACGGTTTGATTGACATGATTGTGCATCGGAAGAATATGAAAATAGTTTTAAGTCAATTGCTTGACTATTTTTCTTAATTTTGTATAATAATAAAAGTTTATTTTAATTATCAGCAGAGTTAATTCTTAATAACCAGCATGCAAGCCTACAGGGAGTAAGGAAATGGCCCAGGTAAGTTTAAGAGATGTCTGTAAGGTTTTTCCGGGTAATGTGACTGCGGTAAATAAAGTGAATTTAGGGATTGAAAATAAAGAGTTTATGGTGCTGGTCGGGCCCTCTGGTTGTGGTAAATCTACTACCTTAAGAATGATTGCAGGTTTAGAGGAAATCAGCTCTGGGGATGTTTATATCGGGAACAAACGGGTTAATGATGTCCCGGCTAAAGACCGGGATATTGCCATGGTTTTTCAAAACTACGCTCTTTATCCACACATGACGGTTCAGGAAAATATGTCATTCGGTTTAAGGCTTAGGCATTTATCCAGGCAGGAAATTAACCAACGGGTAAATGAAGCGGCTGAAATTCTAGGAATTAAAAGATTATTAGACCGTAAGCCCCGCGAGCTTTCCGGAGGGGAGCGCCAGAGAGTAGCTGTCGGAAGGGCAATCGTCAGAAAGCCGATGGTTTTTTTATTCGATGAACCTTTAAGTAATTTGGATGCCAAAATGCGCGTGCAGATGCGCACCGAAATACATAAATTACATATTCGCCTGCAGACTACTATTATTTATGTCACTCATGATCAAGTGGAAGCTATGACGATGGGTGATCGTATTGCCGTGATGAAGGATGGATTGATTGCGCAACTTGGCGATCCAATCGATGTTTATGACCATCCGAAGAATAAATTTGTTGCTAGTTTTATTGGTTCCCCCCCGATGAATTTTATGCAGGGCAAAATTATTAAAAAAGAGGGGAAGTTATATTTTGATGAAGGTAAAATTCAGGTTAAGCTGGTAGAGGATATGTTCAAGAAGATGGCTAACTATGTTGAGCGGGAGGTTTTCTTTGGTATCCGCTCTGAAGATATCTATGATAAATTATTTGTTTCCCAGGCTCCTCCGGAAAATATTGTCCGGGTTAATTGCGAGGTTTTTGAGCCGATGGGGTCTGAGGTTTATCTCTACTTGAATACGGGTAAGCATACCTTTATTGCCCGGGTCAGCGCGCATGACCGTCCCAAAGTGAACCAGGAAATGGATGTGGTTTTTGATATGAGTAAGGTGCATTTCTTCGATAAAAATACCGAAGAAACAATCTGTTAAGGCCGCAACACCTTCTTAGTTAAAAGCTCTATGCAGCAAAATATTACCCGCAAAAAATTCTGGTTGTATTTATTATCCTTGGCCGGGTTGCTTTTGATCGGTAGTTTCGTTTTCTTCCCACAAAAAATTTCTCCGTTTCTTTTTCTCGTATTTATTCTGATCAACGTTTTTATTTCTATTTTCCTGCTTAAGTTTTATTCGGATAAAATTCAACTGAACCAGTCCCGCTGTGAACATGATCAAGAAGCAATCAATATTGTACAAGTCGTAAATAAAAAAAGCCAAGAGTATAATCTGGCTTTAAAATCGAAAATCCAGCGTTACAATAATTTAAAAAAATTAATCGAGGATCTTAACCTGAGCTTGAAGCTAGATATCTTAATCCGGGTTTTAAGCTCAACCGTTTACACGTTGATCTCCGATAGTACTGGTTTGGCATTATTTTATTTATTGGACAATCATCGTCAAAAGCTTAATCTGGTCTATTCAATCAAAGAGCAAAGTGATCTGGTAGTATTGGCTAAAGAAGGGGATATTTTTGATCAATGGGTTTTGAGGCATTCTAGCCAGCTATTAATCGAAAATCTAAAAAGTGATTTTCGTTTCGATGCCGGTAGCATCCGCAGTCAGGAAATGCGCGAAGTTGCATCTTTAATTAGTTCGCCGTTGGTCAGTAATAATTCTTTACTGGGATTGTTGCGGCTAGAAAGCAGAAATGATAATTTTTTCAACCAGGATGATCTGCGCTTTCTTTCTTTGGTAGCAGATTTAGGGTCAGTGGCTCTGGAGAACAGCCTACTTTTTCAGAAGACGCAGGATTTGGCTATCCATGATGACCTCACCGCTTTATACACCCGTAATTATTTTATTGATCGTTTACGAGAGGAGGCTAAGCGCTGCCAGCGCTTGGATCAGCATTTGTCGCTTATGATGATCGATATTGATTTTTTTAAACAGTACAATGATAAATTTGGTCATATTGCCGGAGACTTGGTGTTAAAACATCTGGGAATATTATTAAAGAATGAATTGGCGGCATATAATCCTTTAATCTGCCGCTTTGGGGGGGAAGAATTTTTAGCGATGTTTTCCGGAATAGATAAAAAGAGATCGTTAACCATCGCGGAGG
Source organism: Candidatus Omnitrophota bacterium (assembly GCA_041308845.1). GTDB lineage: Bacteria > Omnitrophota > Gorgyraeia > Gygaellales > Profunditerraquicolaceae > UBA6249. Next base: position 57,146 of record JBFZAT010000026.1, read on the forward strand.
CTTTACGGCAGAGGATTCAAAAAGAAAAAATTACTCTGCGCCGGCAAGATACGCAGATAACCGTTTCTATTGGAGTGGCTAGTTTACCTTTGGACACCAAAGATGAAGATGAATTAGTCCAGAAAGCGGATAAGTCGATGTACGCCGCTAAGGGAAAAGGCAGAAATCAAGTATGTTCAATATAATTTTATATTTAATTATTACTTTGGCTATTAGTTTATTACTAAGAGAATTTTTTGTGAGCCAAATAAGAGAGCAACAGAGGCATGTCCTTGATTTAACCGATGAGCTTAAGCGTTCCAACCTTTCAAATGAACAATTAAATTTAGAAAATAGTTTACTGACTAAAAAGCTTGAAGACACATTAGCCCTTTATGAGTTAACTAAAGATATATGCCGGAGTTTAGATGAAGAAAAAGTGTTTGCTATTTTTAAGCAAAATTTAGATAAACATTTGGGGCCGGGTGATTACCGCTATATTAAAAATAGTTCGGATTTGATAAAATATACAAATTATACTGTTTTACCTTTAAAGTTAGAGGGTGATCAAATCGCCGGCTATTTGGCAGTGGATAGAATCTTAGAAACCGATAAGGAAAAGTTCGGAATTTTGGTCCAGCAATTTATGATTGGCTTAAGAAGGGCATTACTTTATCAAAAGGTCCAAGCTTTAACGATTATGGACGTTTTAACCGGGGTTTATTGCCGCCGGTACTTTTTAGAGCGTTTTAGCGAAGAACTTAAACGCGCAAAAAAGAATAAATTGGCTTTAGCTTTTCTGATGATTGATATAGATAATTTTAAGCAATTCAATGACCGTTACGGGCATCTGGTTGGGGATGCGATATTACGCCAGGTTTCTAAGACCATCCGGGATGCGGTCAGACAGATTGATTTTATCGGCCGTTACGGAGGTGAAGAAATAGTCGTAATTTTAGCCGAAACCGGTAGGGAGCAGGCTAATTTTGCCGCTGAGCGTATCCGGCAGGCAATTACTGCCGAAGTAATCAGGGTCTATGATGAAGAAATTAGAGTGACTGTTAGTATCGGGGTAGCTACTTTTCCGGACAATGCTCTGAATATGCAAAATTTGATTGAACTGGCGGATCAGGCTTTATATTTAGCCAAGGAAACCGGCAAGAACAGGGTGTGTTTTTCTCCGGCCTAATTACTCGCCTTAATAGCAGGGGTATGAACAATCTTATTTAGGCTGTAGTAATCAGAAATAATTTTAGTTTTCGGCAGCGCATAGAGGCACCAGTGGATATTTCTGGTAAGGCTTGATCGCGCTCAGTGATATTTGTTTATAAGCCAAACGTTCATTAAATCCCTTGTAAATCCTTATGTTTTAAGATAAAATACCTCCCATGGTTAAAAGATTCATAATTGCAATTGATCTAGGTGGTACTAATCTAAAGTGTGCTTTATTGGATTCCAGGTTAAAGATTAAGGCCAGAAGTTCTTTAGACACAAAGAGTTTTAACAATAAGTCTAAGCTGATTACTGGGATAACCGATTCAGTAGCGGCTTTTATTCTAAATCAAGGATTAAATCGATCGGTTATTGCGGGGGTAGGTATCGGCGTGCCTGGTCCAGTGAATACTTTAAAGGGCATTGTGCATTTTTTACCGAACATCCCAGGGTGGAAGGAAGTCAATCTGAAAGCAATCTTAGAAAGAAGAACCGGGTTGCCGGTTTTTATTGATAATGATGCCAAATTAATGACTCTAGCTGAACATAAAACTGGAGCAGCCAGGAATTATAGAAACGCATTATGCTTAACTTTGGGTACAGGGGTTGGAGGAGGCTTGGTAATTAATAATTCAATCTACCGAGGTTCCGATAATGCTGCTGGTGAACTCGGGCATTTTCCGCTTAATCCTAAAGGTCCGCTTTGCGGCTGCGGGGCGCGGGGGTGTTTAGAAACTTATGTTGGTAACCAGCGCATTATTAAACAGGCTCGCAAGCTGTTCGGTCCGCGTATCAGCTTAGAAAGAGTAACCCAAATGGCCGCAAAGAATAACTTTCAAGCTATAAAATTTTGGAGTCAAGTGGCTAGAAAACTGGGGATAGCTTTAAGCGGAATTATTAATTTGCTTAATTTAGATGTGGTGGTTATCGGCGGCGGGGTCTCGGGGGCCGGTAAAGTTTTATTTAAAAATATTAAAAGCACTGTTTTTCAGCAGGCTATGCGGGTGCAGGCCAGAAGAGTAAAGATTGTTAAGGCTAAATTAGGTAAAGACGCTGGTATTATCGGAGCCGGCTATTTAGTTAAGGAAAGGTTAAGTCAATGAAAATCTTTATCGATACAGCGAATGTTAACGAAATAAAGCAAGCCTGTAATCTAGGGTTAATCGACGGAGTAACTACTAATCCGACATTGATGGCTAAGGAAGGGCGGAATCCTGAGCAGGTGCTCAAGGAGATCTGTGCTTTAGTTAATGGCCCGGTCAGTGCCGAGGTGATCAGTTTGGATTCTGCCGGCATGCTCAAAGAAGCGCGCGGATTGACTAAGCTGGCCAAGAATATTGTTGTTAAAGTGCCGTTAACTATTGAGGGTTTAAAAGCTGTAAACATTTTAGCGGCCGAAGGTATTAAAACTAATGTTACGCTTTGTTTTTCCCCGGCCCAGGCATTATTGGTAGCTAAGGCTAAAGCAACCTATGTCTCTCCTTTTATCGGCCGCCTGGATGATATTGCCCAGGAGGGGATGCAGTTAATCGCGGATATTAAGAAAATATATATGAATTATGATTTCGAAACTCAAATTATCGTTGCTTCCGTGCGCAATCCGGTGCATGTAGTTAATGCCGCTTTAATCGGGGCGGATATTGCTACTATTCCTTATGCGGTAATCGAACAATTGGTTAAACATCCTTTAACTGAAACTGGCATCAACAGATTTCTACAGGATTATAACAAAATTTCTCAATTGAATAATGATAAATAGAATAGATATATACTTTCGGGGTATACAGCTGAGCTTGGTTTTGATCCTGGTTTGTATTCTAGGGACGGGTTTGTTGTTTGCCCAGCCTGTCAAAGATTCGCCGATGATTATTAACGGTGATAATGTTGAATATTCCGCTGATAGCCAGGAGGTAGTGGCGACTGGGAATATTGAGGTGATTTACAAAGGAACTAAATTAACTTGCAATAGATTAAAAGTAAATATGCAGACCAAAGAAGCTTTGGCTGAAGGAAATGCTCGGATCCAGGATGCTCGGGGTATTGTAACTGGAGAAAAAATTATTTACGATTTTACGAATAAAACCGGAATTATCTATAATGCTGATTTTCGTGCTAATCCCTATTTCGGGAAAGCCAGGAAGCTGCAGAAAGTCAGTGAAAGCGAATTTATATCCAAACATGGTTATTTCACTACCTGTAATTTAGAACATCCTCATTACCGCTTTGCGACTAAAAAAATTAATATGTTCCCCGAGGATAAAGTGCAGGCAAAAGAAACCACGCTTTATCTGTGGAACATCCCTTTAGTCTATCTACCGCGGTTGAACTACTCGATGAAAGAGCCAATTATGCATGTTCAGGTAAAACCCGGCAGGCGCAAGGATTGGGGTCCTTTTATCTTAAGTGCTTGGCGTTATAATCTGACGGATAATTCAAACCTGAGAATTTTCCTAGATTACCGTACTAAGCTAGGTATAGCTGAAGGTTTTGATTTAAACTACCGTTCTCCGTCCACCGGCAGGGGCGATTTTAAATTTTATTATACCAATGAAAAAACGGATGATTTGCCGGCTGGGGCACCTAAAGAATTTCAACGTTATTTCTTGCGTTGGCGTCATAAATGGGATATTGGCCCGCGGACTAATTTGATTGCTGAATTTTATAAAATTTCTGACGCCCGGCGTAAATATGAAAATTTCCCGGCCCCTAATCTTAACGCGCATAACATTCTACAGGATTATTTTTTCCGAGAATACGAAAAAGATTCTCAGCCGCTGACCTATGCTTTATTTCACCATGCTTTTGACTATTCTAGCTTGGATGTGTTTTTACAGAAGCGTACTAATCATTGGTTTGATCAGTTAGATAAACTTCCGGAGATCAATTATAATTTGCCTAGTTTACGCCTTGGGCAAACCCCGTTGTATTTCGATCATTCCAGCCAATTCGGGATTTATAATAAGAAGGCCGAAACCGCGCCGCTTAGCGCTGACGATGTTACGCTCACCCGCTTAGACATTACCAACCGGGTATCTTTACCGATGAAGTTGGGTTTTTTACAATTTAAACCCTTTGTTTCTTCCCGGCAAACCCTTTATGATAAGGGAGCCAACGGTCAAAGTCAGATTGTGCGTTCGGTATTCTATAGCGGTGTGGATATGAGCGCTAAATTTTACCGGTTGTTCGATGTCCAGACTGACCTTCTGGGTTTAGGTCTAAATGGTTTACGCCATATAATTACTCCTACTCTAGGTTATCTGTATACTCATGCCCCGAGTATCCCGATCAGTAATCTTAGGCAAATAGATGCAGTAGATGCGATTAACCGCGGGAATACTTTAACCTTTAGCCTATCAAATAAATTGCAAACTAAGCGCAATGGTCAAAGCGTAGATTTCCTGGATTTTTTGATTACCAGCGAATATATCTTGGATCCTAAGACCGGGGACAATGCCTTATTAATTCCTCGTACCGGTGAAAAATTGAAAAGCGATTTTTCGGATATTATCTTTAAATTAAAAGTGTTACCGTATTCCTGGTTGAGGCTGGAATCGGAACTTACCTTTGAGCATTCTGATCAGAGCAATGCCAATTATAATAAATTTGCCTTGGTTAATTACAATTTGATTTTTGATTTAGGTAAAGAACGCGCATTTTCCATTGGCCAGCGTTATGAACGAAAAGGCTATAATGAAGTTACCGCTGCTTTTAACTGGCGGATCAGTCCGAAATGGAAATTTGGTATTTATCAGCGTTATAACTTTAAAGAATCTTCTACTTTAGATAAAGGCTTTCAAGAGCAGGAGTATACTTTAACTCGCGATCTGCATTGCTGGGATTTCGATATTAGCCTGAACAGAAAAGAGGACACCGGAACCACGCTCTATTTTACCTTCCGGCTTAAAGCTTTCCCCGAGAATGAATTCGGATTCGATCAGAAAATGAGCGAAAAAAGATCCGGAGCGCAATAAATCTAAAGGTATAAACCAATGAATATTTCTATTATCGGTTCCGGGTATGTAGGGTTAGTTTCCGGAGCTTGTTTTGCCGAATTAGGCAATCAGGTTATTTGTGCTGACCATGACTTAAATAAAATTAACCGGCTCAAAAAAGGAAAATGCCCAATCTATGAGCCTGGGTTACAGGAATTAATTGCCAATAATCTTAAGAACAAACGGCTTAAATTTACTAATAGTATTAAAGAAGCGGTTCGGGGCAGTGAAGTAATTTTTATTGCGGTGGGCACTCCAGTTTCTGGAAATGGAGAAGCGGATTTAACCGGGATCGAACTTGTTGCTCGCAGCATCGCCCGCAATATGGATGGTTATCGCTTGATTGTTGAAAAATCTACGGTGCCGGTAGAAACCTGTGCTTGGGTTAAGAAGACTATTGCCACTTACGTCAAAAAAAATATAAAATTTGATGTTGTTTCTAATCCGGAGTTTCTCCGGGAAGGTTCGGCGATCAACGACTTTAACCGTCCTGACCGGATTGTGTTGGGTTTGGAAGGGGCGAAAGCTAAGCAGATCATGACTGATTTGTATCGCTCATTGAACCGTCCGATTTTAATCACCAGCATAAAATCTGCGGAGTTGATTAAGCATGCTTCTAATGCTTTCCTGGCGACAAAAATTTCATTTATTAATGCTTTGGCCAGGATTTGCGACCGGGTCGGCGCAGATGTTAAGGAAGTGGCGCAGGGGATGGGCTTAGATAATCGTATCGGGAGGTATTTTTTACACGCCGGAATTGGCTATGGTGGCTCCTGTTTTCCTAAAGATCTAGAGGCTTTTATCGCGATAACCGAAAAATTAGGTTGTGATTTCCAGATCTTGAAAGCGGTGAGAAGCACGAATCAAGAACAGAAAGATTATGTTTTAAGGAAAATAAAAGATGCATTATGGGTAATTCAAGATAAAACAGTGGCAGTTCTGGGCCTTTCTTTTAAGCCGAATACCGATGATTTAAGGAGCTCTCCGAGTATTGCTTTAATCCAGGCTTTGATTGAAGCTGGAGCAAAAATTAAGGCCTATGATCCTCAGGCAATGGGCAAAGCCAAACAAGTTTTGAAAAATGTGGTTTTTTGTAAAGATGCTTATAAAGCCTGCAGCGGGGCTGACTGTTTGATTGTGGCTACGGAATGGAATGAGTTTAAAGAGTTAGATTTTAAAAAAGTTAAAAAACTGCTCAAACGTGCCTTGATTATTGACGGCAGGAATATTTATGAACCTAAACTACTGACTAGTCTAGGTTTTACTTATATCGGCGTGGGGCGCGGAAATGGATAAAGTGTTAGCTCAATTAGAAAAAAAAATCAAAGCTAAACAATTAGAAATTGCGGTAGTTGGTTTGGGCTATGTGGGGTTTCCTCTGGCTTTAGAATTTGCCAAAAAAAAAGTTAAAGTCACCGGCATTGAAATCGATACTGATCGCTTAAAGTCTATTGCGCAGCAAAAATCATATATTACCGATATCAGTAACCAGGAGCTAAAGTCTTTGTTAGCTGGCGGGTATTTCCGGGCTAGCTCCGATTTTGCGGATATAGCGCAATCTGATGCAGTACTTATCTGTGTTCCCACTCCTTTGAAGGGTAAATATCTTCCTGATATTTCTTTCATTAGAACTGCCGTTAGGCAAGTCAGGCGGCATTTAAAAATAGGAGCGCTGGTCATTTTAGAGAGCACTACTTATCCGGGGACTACCGAAGAAGAGATTTTGCCGATTTTTGAAGAGCAGGGATTTAAACACGGTCAGGATTTTTACCTGTGTTTTTCTCCAGAAAGAATTGACCCGGGCAATAAAAATTTTCCGGTACAAAAAATTCCTAAAGTTATCGGTGGTATCAGTGAGCAGGCGAGCCGACTGGCGATGGCTGTTTACCGGGTGATCATTCAGCAGGTAGTATTGGTGAGTAGTTGCCGGGCGGCCGAAACAGTCAAGCTACTGGAAAATACCTTTCGTTTGATTAATATCGGGTTGATTGATGAGTTATCCATGATGGCCCATAAAATGAAGATTGATATTTGGGAAGTAATAGCCGCTGCCAGTACGAAACCGTTTGGTTTTATGCCCTTTTTTCCCGGTCCGGGGGTGGGTGGGCATTGTATTCCCAAAGATCCTTTATATCTGCATTGGAAAGCGAAAAGTTTTGGTTTTCATTCTCGTTTTATAAAACTGGCTTCCGGGGTGATAAGTGATATGCCCGAATATATCGTAAAAAGGGTGGCAGAGGGCCTACAGCGGACTGGTAAAAATTTGGCCAGAGCGAAAATATTGGTGGTCGGGGTAACTTATAAGAGAGATATTAAGGATTTACGTAAGTCTCCGAGTATTGATGTGATAAATAGCTTAAAAAAGCAAGGGGCTGAAGTTTCTTATACTGACCCGTTAATTCCTTTTCTTCAGCTAAAAGGGATTAACTTGAAGTCCGTGCCGCTGAAACCAGAAAAGATCCAGCGCTTTGATTGTTGTTTGATCAGTACAGATCACAGCCAGCTTAATTATGAAATAATATTAAAAAATTCCAGATTTATTTTTGATGCCCGGAATGTTTTTAAGGGTAAGCATATTGAGAAAGTGGAGAGGCTATGAGTAAATTTCTAGTTACCGGGGGTGCGGGTTTTATTGGTTCTCATATTGTAGAAGCGCTAGTTCAACAGGGGCAAAAGGTGCGGGTTTTAGATAATTTTTCCAGCGGTAAAATAAATAACCTTAAAGGTCTTGAGAAAAAAATTGATTTAATTAGAGGGGACATTTGTTCTAAAGCTACTTGTTTTAGAGCCACCCGTGGTATTGATTACGTTTTGCATCAGGCTGCCTTAAGAAGTGTGCCTAAGAGTATGCTTGAGCCACATGCTTATAACCGGGTGAACATTGACGGCACCCTCAATATGTTAGAGGCTTGTAGCCGGAATAAAGTAAAACGTTTTGTTTTTGCTTCATCCAGTTCTGTCTATGGCGAGGTTGAAAACTATCCACAGAAGGAAAATTTTCTACCCCGGCCCATTTCTCCCTATGCGTTAAGTAAGTTAACAGGCGAGCATTATTGCAATATATTCAGCCTGCATTTTGGTTTATCTACAGTGGCCTTACGTTATTTTAATGTTTTTGGCCCGCGTCAAGCTTTAGATGATGATTATGCAGTAGTGATCCCAAAATTTATCAATTGTTTACTTGGTAATCGGCCTACTCCGATTTTTGGCACCGGCCGGCAATCCCGGGATTTTACTTTTGTCCAAAATGTGGTCTCGGCTAATTTGCTTGCCGCCAGTAGCTACAAAGGTTTATTCGGTATTTTTAATATTGCTGCGGGTAAGAATATCACAATTTTAGAACTAGTTAAAATTTTGAATAAACTGATGGGCAAAGCTATCCAGCCGAAATTGTTACCCGTCCGGCCAGGGGATGTATTTAAGACCCTGGCGGATATTTCTTCTGCCAAAAGATTATTGAACTTTGAGCCTAGCGTTGATTTTATTGAGGGTTTAAGAATTACTCTAAATTATTGGAAGAAAAATGCCTAAGCAGACTATTTTGATTACCGGCGGAGCGGGTTTTATCGGCTCCCATCTATGCCAGCGGTTTTTAGAAAAAAATTATAAAGTTATCTGCCTAGATAATTTAATTACCGGTCGGCGGGAGAATTTAAAATCAGCCTCTAAAGACAAAAATTTTCGTTTAGAGGTCTGCAATGTTTCCGAACGTATTAAGATTCCTGGTAGGTTGGATTATGTATTACATTGTGCTTCTTTAGCTTCTCCTAAGGACTATTTAGACTTTCCAATTCAGACCTTAAAAGTTGGTTCCTTGGGGACACATAATGTGCTAGGTTTAGCTAAGCAAAAGAAGGCTGTTTTTATGCTCTTTTCTACTTCGGAAGTTTACGGAGATCCGCGTGAGCGTCCGCAAAAGGAGAGTTATTGGGGCCATGTCAATCCAGTGGGCCCACGTGGTTGTTATGATGAGTCTAAGAGATTTGCTGAAGCTATAACCATGGCCTATCATCGCGTACATAAGATAGATACTAAAATCGTACGTATTTTTAATACTTATGGGCCCCGGATGCGTCAAGACGACGGCCGGGTAGTTCCCAATCTCATCAGCCAGGCTTTAGCAGGTAAACCGCTTACGGTTTACGGAAAAGGGCAGCAAACTAGAAGTTTTTGTTATATTGATGACATGATTGAGGGATTGGTTCGTTTAATGCTTTCTGGTGAGCATATGCCGGTTAATTTGGGCAATCCGGATGAATATACGATCATGGATTTGATAAAAATAATTTTAAGATTAACTGGATCCCCAAGTAAGATAGTTTTTAAAGCGCTGCCTCAAGATGATCCACAGCAACGTCAGCCGGATATCGAAAAAGCCAGAAAGCTTTTAGCTTGGCAACCGTTTGTCTCACTTGAGGATGGACTAAAGCGCACCATCGCTTGGTTTAAGGAAGAATTTAGGTCTCTTGCTTGACAATCTAACTGGATATATGTTATACTTTTTGATAAATAAAAATAATCCCGATTCATCCCGGTTCCAGCCATAATAATTACTTAGGTGTAATTTATGATTATCGACATCGTTGCCCAGTTTAATTTTCTGGATTTTATTATTATAATTCTTTTATTCAGAATATGTTACATTGCAGCTAAAATGGGCTTATCCGTAGAGATCTTTAAGCTCTCGGGGGTTATATTTTCTACCTATATTGCCTTACACTACTATACCATTATTTCTGATTTGATTCAGCGTAAGTTTCTGCCGAAAGCCATGCCGTTGGAGTTTATGGACTTCATCGTTTTCCTGCTGTTAATTACCGTTGGTTATTTGTGTTCTATCGGTTTACGCAGCTTACTTTACCGTTTTATTCAACTCAATGCATTGCCACGGATTAATCAATTGATCGGGTTATTTTTGGGGATTGTTCGAGGTTTTTTGATTATTGGGCTATTGGCCTACGCTTTGGCTATTTCCAGTGTTAATTATTTCAGTAATTCGGTCAAGCGTTCTTATTTTGGCATCCGAGCAGTGAAGATTGCTCCAGGTACCTACGACTGGATCTGGAATAATATTTTTTCTAAATTCTCCGGTCAGGAAAAGCTCAATTCTACAGTTATCGAAGCTATGGAGAAACTAAATCGCAAATGAAATTGATTAGTTTTTATAATCAAATGGTACGCTTAGGCCGCCTGGCTGATCCGCGCAGAGATAAAACTGCGATTAAATCTTTCCCGGATTCGGCAATTCTTTTCGGTCAGCCTAATTTAGAGATAAATAAAATTATGGTGGGTATCGATATTGAAGTGGCTGAGCTTTTATTGGCTGACCGTATTCGTCAAAAGGAAGGATTGGATTTAGTTCTAGCTCATCATCCTGAAGGCAAGGCTTACGCCGGCTTACATGAAGTGATGCGCCTGCAAATAGATCTCTTAATCCGAGCCGGAGTTGCCCAACAGACTGCTCGGCGGTTATTAGAAGAGCGGATGGCTGAAGTAGAGCGCAGGGTACTGCCTCAAAACCATACCCGCCCGGTAGACGCAGCCAGGTTATTGAACATTCCGTTTATGAATATGCATACGCCGGCTGATAATCATGTTTACCGCTACCTGGAAGCTATCTTTCGGAAAAAATCAACCATTCCGGTCCGGGTAGAGGATGTAGTGACAGTATTAAATACTATTCCTGAATATCAGCTGGCCCGGAAATTTAATACCGGTCCGCGGATTATTTTGGGCAATCCTAAGCGGCCGGTAGGTAAGATACTTTTGGAGATGACCGGAGGCACTGAGGGGTCTAAAGATGTTTTTGATAAATTATATAAAGCCGGGGTAAGGACTTTGGTGTCGATGCATCTAAGTGAAGAGCATTTTAAAAAGGTCAAAGACGCCAATTTAAATGTAGTTATTGCTGGCCATATTTCTTCGGATACCCTGGGACTAAATCTGCTTTTGGATAACATCGAAAGATCTGCTGGTCAGGAATTTCAAGTGGTTGCTTGCTCTGGTTTCACCCGCATTAAAAGAAAGTAGAAAGATGACTGGAAGGATTCCCGAAAACTTTTTAGAAGATATCCTGGGGCGGATAGATATCGTTGAGGTTATTTCCGGTTATATCCCGCTTAAAAAAGCCGGAGCGAACTTTAAAGCGAATTGCCCGTTTCATCATGAAAAGACTGCCTCTTTTATGGTTTCTCCGGAGCGTCAAATTTACCATTGTTTTGGCTGCGGTGAATCCGGCAATGCATTTAAATTCCTGATGCGTCATGAACGGATGGAATTTCCCGAAGCAGTAGAAATCTTGGCAAAGAAATGCGGGGTCAACCTTCCGGATCAGCATAAACCGGGATTAGAGCGGACCGCCAGTTTAAATAGCCAGTTATATAAAGTGAATGAATTGGCGCTGGGATTTTATGAAAACAGCTTACAGTCCGTCGATTCCCAGGCAGCTAGGGATTATTTGCTTAAGCGTGGAGTTAAGCTGGTAACGATTAAAGAATGCCGTTTAGGCCTAGCTACATCGGGTTGGGATAATTTGATTAATTTTTTACGTTCTCAAGGCATAAATTTAGCCTTGATGGAGCAAGCGGGCTTAATTCTGCCTAAAGATACAGGAGGTTATTACGATCGGTTTCGTAACCGGATTATCTTCCCTGTATTTGACTTACGTAGCCGTTTGATTGGATTTGGAGCTCGGGTACTAGATGATAGTTTGCCTAAATATGTAAATTCACCGGAAACCCCGGTTTATAGTAAGGGTAAAAATCTCTTCGGTTTTAATCTATCCAAAGATTTTATCCGTCAAACAGATAGCGTGGTCATTGTGGAAGGTTATCTGGATTTCATTATTCCGTATCAAGAAGGTTTAAAAAATATTGTTGCTTCGCAAGGAACCGCTTTAACTATAGAGCAGATAAGATTAATCAAACGATATACCCATAATGCAGTTATGGTATATGATGGTGATACCGCTGGGCAGCTGGCTACCTTAAGAAGTTTGGATTTGTTGATTGAGGAAGGGCTGGATGTAAAAATTGTTCCTTTACCTAAGGGTGTTGATCCTGATGTTTTAGTTCGCCAAGAGGGGGTCGATACTTTAAAAAATCGGGTGCGCCAGGCAGTAAGCTTTTTCGATTATAAATTGGAGGTGTTAAAGAGTCTGCATGACATAAGAGATGCCCACGGTAAAACTAGGATTGCTCAAGAGATGCTTTTGACGATAAATAAATTTGAAAATGCTATTTTGAGAGGGGAATATATTAAAAGATTATCTGATCAGATGCGCATACCGGAGCCCTACATTTTGGAGGAGTTGCATAAATTAAAACCTGCTTTTTATCGGTCCGTCGATCAACCGGCTACTCCTACGCCTAAACCTTTAGCGATCAATCCGGCCGAGAAGCTTTTAATCAAATTTATGTTGGAAGGTAATGAGGCAATCGAAAGAATCATGAGTGAACTTTCACTCTCTGACTTTCAGGATGCCCGGACAGCTAAAATTGTTGCCTTGATGCAGGAATTAGTCCTACAAGGTAAAAGTATTTCACCCAGTATTTTGATGAATTATTTTAATGAAGATGATGCTAGCCAATTAGTTTGCGAAACAATGTTTATGCCGGCGCTGAGCGATCAGAGCAGGGAAAAAGCGGTTAATGATTGTATTGCGCGAATTAAGGTACAAAGGCTTAAATCAAGACGCGAACATCTTCATATACAGATTAAAAGTGCCCAATCCTTAGGTGACCAGGATCGGTTAAGTAGTCTTATTCAAGAATTTCATAACCTCATAAAGAAAGGCGATTAATCATGAAGAAAACCCCGCAGCAACCCACTAAAGATATGGAGAAACTGATTGCCCTGGGTAAACAAAAAGGTTTCCTTACTTACGATGAGGTTAATGATTTACTGCCGGAGGATCTTTCTAGTACCGTAGCTATTGATCACCTTTTTGAACTTTTGGGTAATGAAGATATCCAGGTGGTGGAAGGCGAAACTGATGCTGGTTTATCGGCTAACCGGGCTTCTCAGCAGGATAAGCAGAATTTAGTTCAACAGCGCGAAGAACTGTTGAGTGAACAATTAAAAAGCGAAGAACGATTTATGCCTTTAGATGATCCGGTTAAAATGTACTTAAAGCAGATGGGTTCGATCTCTTTATTGAGCAGGGAGAATGAAATTGAGCTGGCTAAAAAAATTGAGGATGCCGAAGATAAGTTTAAACGCGCCAGTTTAGTTACCAAATTTGTCAGAAATGAAGTTTTAGTGGTAGCTGCTAATATCCTCGAGGATAAAATCAATATGGAAGAGGTGGTCAAGGAAGATATCCATATTAAAAAAAGTAGTTTATTGGGTAGATTTAAGCGAATTTTAGGGAAAATTAAGCAAACGCGGAGTGAAAGTAACGCGATAAATTTAATTTTACAGCTTAATTTCACTACTTCGGTTATTGAGGCTGCGGTACGTAAATTAAGCCTGCAGCTACGGGAGTTGGAGCATCAGCGCCGGATGAATAAACGGGCTAACCTGCGCAGCCGGCAGATATTAAAAGATTTTGGGCAGCCCTACAGTAAAATCAAAGAACAAATAAAAGTTATTAAATCCGCCCATCTTAAATTCAGCCGGACAAAAAAGAAGTTAGTAGAAGCCAACCTTCGTTTAGTAGTGAGCATTGCTAAAAAATATACTAACCGTGGGCTTTCTTTTCTAGATTTAATTCAGGAAGGTAATATTGGTTTGATGCGGGCGGTAGAAAAATTCGAATATAAGCGTGGTTATAAGTTTTCCACCTACGCTACTTGGTGGATCCGGCAGGCGATTACCCGTTCTATCGCTGACCAGGCCCGGACTATCCGAATACCTGTACATATGACTGAGACAATTAATAAAATCATCCGTTTCTCACGTGTTTTCGTACAAAAGAATGGCAGGGAGCCTACCCCGGAAGAGATCGCGCATAAAATGCGTTTTCCTCAAGGCAAGATTAAGTCTATATTAAAGATTGCCCAGGAGCCGATTTCCCTGCAAATGCCTATTGGTGATGAAGGAGATACGCATTTCGGTGATTTTATACAGGATAAAAAAGCAGTTTCCCCGGCTAATGAAACAGTGCGTTCAATGTTAAAAGATGAAATGAATTCAGCCTTGGGCACTTTAACCGAACGAGAGAAAAAGATTTTAGTTTTACGTTTTGGTATTCAAGATGGGTCTGCGCGTACCCTAGAAGAAGTCGGTAATGTTTTTAAGGTCACCCGGGAAAGGGTCAGGCAGATTGAGGCTAAAGCTTTAAAGAAACTCAGGCATCCTTCACGCTCGCGCCGCTTAAGGACGTTTATGGATATGACTTTAGCGCACCAGAGGGAATATTAAGTTACTGATTATTAAGTTGCTAATTAAGGAAGATTAAATGGTTTATTGGAAAAATGGGTCTGGGCAACTACTTAAATTTAAGCAGCTGCCTTTTTGTTTGTAGGTTGATTAGTTGTTGACTAAAAATGGAAAATCATAAAAAACAAAATTTTGAAACCACTTTAGCCAAGCTGCGTAAGGTAGAATTTCAGCAGAAAGCAATCTTGGATAATATTCCGGATATCGCCTGGCTTAAAGATCTTCAAGGTAGATTTATTGCGGTCAATCAGCCTTTTGCTAAAGCCTGTGGTTTTAAAGTCGGAGAAATTATTGGTAAGACGGATTTGGAAATCTGGCCTAGAGAATTAGCGCTTAGTTATATTGCTGATGACCGGGAGGTCATCGAAAGTAAAAAACGTAAGTGTGTTCAGGAACGGTTGATGTATCAGGAAGGTGGCGAGCAGTGGATTGAGACTATCAAGACCCCGTTTTTTGATGATCACGGAGATGTCATCGGCACTACCGGGATTGCCAGAAATATTACTTTGCACAAAAGTGAAGCCGAAAGGTTAAAAGAAATCCGTGCTGAGCTTGAACTTAGAGTTAAGGTGCGCACTTCGGAGCTAGCCAGTTTTAACGAAGCCTTACGTAAAGAAATGCGGGTAACTCAAGAAGCTCAAAAAGAACTCGCCAGCCTGGGCAACTTTCTTACTAATGTTTTTAATAGTATCCAAGACGGGTTATCGGTTCTGGATAATAAGATGAATATTGTGCGGGTTAACCCGACAATGGAGAAGTGGTATGCATTTAACATGCCGCTTATCGGAAAGAAATGTTATCAGGCTTATCATCAGCGCAGCAAACCTTGCGAAGTTTGTCCGGTAGCGGAAACTTTCAAGACGCATCAAGCTGCGCATTTTATTAATCCAATGGATGATAAGGATGGAAAAACAATCGGATATTTTGATTTATATAGTTTTCCCATGTTTGATGAAAATACTAAAGAATTAATCGGAGTGATTGAATATGTACGAAATATCACCGAGCAAAAATTTGCCCAGGAGGCTTTACGATTAAGTGAAGAAAAATTTAAAAGCATCTTTGAATATTCTAATCTTGGTTTATTAGTTTTAGATGCGCAAACCCGCAAATTTATTTTATGCAACCGTATAATTCAAAAGATGCTCGGTTATAGGCAAGAAGAGCTTCTACAGATGAAAGTCTCCGATATTCATCTTCAGAATGATTTATCCCAGCTAAACGCTCATTATGAGGGCTTAAAAAATAGCGGCCAAGTTTATTTACATTTCTTCCCGGTTAAAAGAAAAGATGGCGGTATTTTTTATGCCGATATTAATGCTACCAAGCTGGTTTTAGATGGTAAGGAATGCGTTTTAGCTAATTTTGAAGATGTTACCGCGCAGAAGGAGAATGTAGATAAATTAGCCAGGGCTGAAGAGCGCTACCGTTTAATTACGGAACAAACCGGCCAGTTGATTTATGATCTAGATATGTCAACCCAAAAAATTATCTGGGGCGGATTAATTGAGAATATTACCGGCTTTAGCCAAGAGGAGTTTAGTCAGGTTGATCTTAAGCGTTGGGAGGAGATGATCCATCCCGATGACCGTAAAAACGCTGTGGATTTATTGAATCAATCTATAAAATCCGGCCAAGCATATAAGGCGGATTACCGTCTTTTACATAAAAACGGTTCATATATATATATGGGTGATCGGGGTGCATTCTTAAGGGATAATAATGGTGTCGTTTATCGTATGTTAGGCTGTATGGAAGATGTTAGTAAAAACCTAGAATATGCCAATGAGCTTAAGATATATCGGGAGAAGTTGGAAACATTAGTTGAACAGAGGACAAAATCTTTGGAATTAGAAATTGCTACGCGTAAAGAAATGGAAGAAAAAGCGGGTATTTTACATCAACAGCTGGAGTTTATCTTAGGGGTTACTAAAACCGGGCTGGATATTATTGATCAAGATTATAACTTACGTTATGTTGATCCGGCTTGGGCGAGTAATTACGGTGAATGGAAAGGCAAGAAGTGTTATGAATATTTTATGGGCCGTAATAGTTCCTGTGCCAACTGTGCTATCGAAGAAGCTTTTAGAACCAAAAAAACCGTAATCAGCGAGGAGATTTTAACCAGAGAAGGCAATCGGCCGATTCAGGTCACAACGATACCTTACCAGGATAAGAATAATGATTGGTTGGTAGCCGAAATTAATCTCGATATTACTCAGAAAAAAATAATTGATGAAGAGCTCAAGCGTTACCGTAATGATTTAGAGGCCCTGGTCGGTGAACGGACTCGTGATCTTTTGGAGGAAACTAATCGTTATAAAGCTGCGGAATTGGAGAAAAGTAAGCTTAATCGAGAGCTAATTAAGGTTAACGAAAAATTAAAAAGCATTTCACTGATTGACGCGCATACGGGTTTATACAACTATCGTTATCTGCAGGAAGCTATTGAAGTGGAGTTTCATCAAGCCAGAAGGTATGCCCAAAATTTATCGATTATCATGCTGGATGTAGATTATTTTAAATCGATTAATGATGTTTACGGAATAGTTTTCGGAGACCTGGTTTTAAAGCAGCTGGCCAAACAACTGAAACGTATGGTGAGGCGTTACGATATCCTTGTCCGTTACAGCGGCGAGGAATTTATTATCATCTCTCCCCGCTTAAACCGCAGTACGGCTTTTAATATGGCTCAAAGATTATTGGATTCTTTAAATTTCATTAATTTCGGTAATAAAAAACATAGTGTTAAATTAAAAATCAGCCTTTCGGTTGTTTCTTTTCCGGAAGACCGAGCAAAAAACGGCATGGATTTAATTAATTTAGCCGATTTATTATTAAGCCGGGCTAAAGAAAGCGGTGGTAACCGCGTCTATTCATCTCTGGATATGAAAAACTCGCTGACTAAAGGGATGGAAAGAATTTCTAAATCCGTGGGAATAAAAACTTTAAAGAATACCATTAGTAAGCTGAACAAGCAATCTAAGCAAGGGCTTAGTGAATCAATCTTTGCTTTTGCTAAGACCCTGGAATTAAAAGATCATTATACTGGTGAACATGTTGAAAACACGGTGCATTTTGCTACCGGTGTGGCTAAAGAACTGAATCTGCCGAAAGAGGAAGTAGAACTAATTAAGCAGGCGGCTATGCTGCACGACCTGGGTAAAATCGGTATCAGCGAAAATATCCTGCTTAAAAAAGGAAAGCTTAACAAAAAAGAATTCGAAGAGATAAAAAAACATCCGCAGATTGGTGCTGATATTATCCGTCCGATCCAATTTTTGCACGACCTGATCCCTTTTATTTTTTATCACCATGAGCGTTGGGATGGTAAAGGTTACCCTAGTGGAATTAGGGGTGAAGACATCCCTTTGGGTGCCCGAGTAATCGCGATTGCTGATGTTTATCAAGCTTTGATTAGTGATCGGCCGTATCATAAAGCATTTACTAAGAGCGCAGCCATTGAAATCATCAAAAAAGCCTCCGGAACGCAATTCGATCCCCGTATTGTCAGCGTTTTTCTTAAGGTGATCGGAGAAGAAAAGTAACTCCTTCGCCGTCTTTAATTTAAACAATTTTTAACTTGCCAAAAATCCCTAAAAATAGTAATATATAGTATTATTTTAAGATATGATTATCCGTTAAATTAGCGGGGCCCATAGCTCAGTCGGTTAGAGCAGTTGACTCATAATCAATTGGTCCGGGGTTCGAGTCCCTGTGGGCCCATTTATATAATTATTTGCGCATAGCGGCCACCCGGACCAAAAGGGGTGCGGGGAAAAGATCCCCGCGAATTCGGGGTAACAGCAAGCGCCATAGGGGCAGAGCCATTTGGAAATATAGTCCGGGGTTCGAATCCCTGTAGGCCAATTTTAGAATGCCATCCGGGGCATGGTGTGGCCTGCGAACCTGGCAGGAATATACAGTTTAGTTTTGACAAGGTGGTTAAATAAAACGGTTATGGGCGATTGGCTCAGTTGGTTAGAGCGCTACATTCACATTGTAGATGTCAGAGGTTCGAGTCCTCTATCGCCCATTAAAATATCTCAACAGAGAGATTTCCTGACATGGATTTAAAAACTCAGCTTATTGGTTTAGTCAAGTTGCAGGAATTAGACAGCGAAATTTATGCTTTGGGGAATGAATTGGCAGCTAAACCTGAAGAAATTAAACTGCTAGAGGCGGGTTTTGCAGCTAAAAAACAGGGATTAACGCTTTTAGAGAAAAAATCATTAGATTTACAAAAACAGCGTAAAGAGCAGGAGCTTGAGCTGGCGACTAATGCCGAAGGAGTCAGAAAGCTCAGCGGTCAGCTGTTTTCTTTAAAAACTAATAAAGAATTCCAGACGATGCAGCAGCAGATCGCCGATGCAAAAGCGGATGCAGCGGTGATCGAAGAGAAAATCCTGATTTCTTTCGAAGAATCAGATAAGATTAAAGCTCAGATAGATGCTGAGAACCTAAAACTTAAGGATGAAGAAAAGCTCTTTCTTCAGCAGAAGAAAAGCGTAGAAATGCGTATTCAAGAGATTGGCGACCGGTTACGCCAGCTGGATGCACAAAGAAAGCAGCTTATCCCTGGTATCGACCCTAAGATGCTACAGGAATATGAAAGAATTTTATCCAGCCGGGGCGGTTTGGCTATTGTTACGGTCAAGGATAATTCTTGTGGCGGATGCCATATGTTAGTGCCTCCACAGGTAATTAATTTAATTAAGATGTACGAACATATTGTCACTTGTGAAGTCTGTAACCGTATTCTTTATATTAAAGAATGAACCATTTAGAGGTTTATATTGACGGGGCGTCTCAGGGTAATCCCGGGCATAGTGGAGTAGGGATCGTAATTTTTCATCATGGTTTACGGATTAAGAATATCTCAAATTATATCGGCAAGGCAACCAATAATGTCGCCGAATATACTGCTTTGATTTATGCTTTGGAAGAAGCGTTATTGCTGAAAGCTAAAAGCCTGAAAATTAATACCGATAGCCAACTCTTAGCCCGGCAGTTAAATAAAATTTATAAAGTTAAACATGCCGGGATAATAGGTTTATTTAACCGGGCGACTCATCTCTTAACCGGTTTTGAAAAAGTTGTAGTTAACCATATCCCCCGGGAAGAAAATAAGCTGGCGGATAAATTGGCCACCCAGGCGATTAATTCTTTTCTGGGAAAATCTTTGATTTAAGCAGGCAGAGTGTGGCTGCCCGCCACTATATCAGTGGCGGGAGGAAAGTCCGGGCTCCAGAGGGTAGCGTAACGGATAATGTCCGTCCTGTATAGTTAATATGCAGAGGATCCCCGTTTAAAATCTAGCGGGGCCGCCATTTTCGGCGAAAGAGCCACAGAGACGAGTAACCGCTTTTAAAAGCGGCGAAGTGAAACGCGGCAATCTCTACGCGGAGCAAAGTAGAATAGGAGATGAGCGCTGATCCGGCGCGCTTTCCGCCTCGGCGGAAAACAATCTCGGGTAAACTGCTAAAGTTCTCGCGGTAACGCGGAAATTGAGAGGAATAGCCACTGCGATGTAGCATGCGCCTGCCTTGCCGGCAGGCGGGCATCAAGACAAAACCCGGCTTATTCTGCCTGCTTTAATCTTAGACTGAACGATATATAATTTATCGGTAGATTACCGTATTAAACATCAATTAAACATTAAAGGAGGATTTATGTCAGGTCATTCTAAGTGGAAAACAAATAAAGGGAAAAAAGGTATTGCCGATGCTAAGCGCGGGGCAACCTTTACTAAAATTATTAAAGAGTTGGTGGTGGTGGCTAGAGACGGGGGAGGGAATCCTGATACTAATCCGCGTCTGCGAGCTATTATGCAAAAGGCTAAAGAGGCTAATATGCCTTCGGATAATGTCAAGATGGCGATTAAGCGAGGAACCGGTGAATTACCTGGGATAGTCTACGAGGCGGTAATGTATGAAGCCTATGGTCCGGGGGGAGTGGCCATTTTGATTGACTCCTTGACTGATAATAAAAACCGGACTACCGCTGAAATACGGAATATTATGTCTAAAAAAGGCGGTAACATGGCCGGAGCAGGTTCAGTTAGTTGGATGTTTGTGCAAAAGGGCTATATTTCGGTGGCTAAAGATAAAATCAAGGAAGACGAATTGATGAATATCGTTCTGGATGCCGGAGCCGAGGACATGAAACATGAAGCCGATGTTTATGAAATTTTTACTGCCATTCAGGATTTAGAGAAAGTTAAGCAGGCCCTTATGGATAAAGGGATTAAGTGGGAGGATGCCGAATTAACGATGATTCCTTCTTCTACAATTAAGGTGACCGGGCACGAAGCTAAGCAGGTTTTAGCTCTGATTGAAACCCTGGAAGACCATGACGATGTGCAACAGGTTTATGCAAATTTTGATATTCCGGATGAAATTTTGGATGAGGTGGCTGCCGAAGAATGATTATTGTAGGAATTGATCCGGCATTAGCCGTTAGCGGTTATGGGGTAATTCAGGTACATAAATCTTCTCTGTCTTTAATTGAGGCCGGTATAATTAAGACTACGGTTAAAGATGCTCTGCCCGGACGTTTAGATAAGATTTATCGCGGCGTACTCAAATTAATTAGTGATACACAAGCGGATTGTTTAGTCTTGGAAAAAATATATGCGCATTACAAGCATCCGGCTACGGCTTGTATTTTAGGACAGGCCAGAGGAGTGATTTGTCTGGCAGCTTTTAGCGCAAAAATTTCGTTTTTTGAGTATTCGGCTACCCGTATAAAAAAAGCAATTGTCGGAAAAGGTCTGGCTTCTAAAGCCCAGGTACAAAGAATGGTTACTCACACTTTAGGGTTAAGAACCTTAACTCCTTATTTGGATGTTACAGATGCTTTAGCCTTGGCGATCGCGCATAGCTCTATTATGAAAGTAAAACTATGATTGCTCGAATTAGCGGTTTAGTTAAAGAAAAAGGGGCCAATTATCTGATTCTGGATTTAGGCGGGTTGAGCTATGAGGTCTTAATTCCTGCCTGCGTGATGCAGAATTTAGAGGTATCTATCCAGCAAGAAAGCAGGATCTCGTTATTTACTTATCATTATTACCAAGTTGATCAAACTAAGAGTATTCCCGTTTTAATCGGGTTCTTAAATCAGGTGGAAAAAGATTTTTTCGAGGTTTTTATTACGGTTTCTGGTATCGGTCCGCGGGGGGCTTTAAGAGCTTTAAATAAACCCATCTCTTTAATCGCTAAAGCTATCGATGAAGCAGATCTGGTTACTCTTAAATCTTTACCGGGAATTGGCGAGCAAAGAGCTAAAGAAATTATTGCTAAACTGCAGAATAAGGTAGGTAAATTCGGTCTAATCCAAGATCGCCATATTCCAGAGAAGAGTTTACCTAAGAATATGGCCGAAGAGGCCTTGGAGGTATTGTTACAGTTGGAATATAAAAAAGCAGAGGCCCTGGGGATGATTAAAAAAGTTTTAGAATTCAATTCCCAGGTTAATTCAACCGAAGAATTATTGAACTTGGTGTATAAACAAAAAAGGACCGGTTAAGTCAAGATGGAAGACAATAATTTAAAATCTGCGGTAGAAGCTTTAATTTTTGCATCGGAAAGACCTATTACTACAGAACAAATCAAAAAAGTTTTAGGCGCGTTGGATACGCCCGGAGTCAATAAAATAATCGCGGAATTAAAAACTGAGTATGAAACACAAAATCGGGGTATACGTTTAATTGAGATTGCTGGCGGTTTCCAGATGATTACTAGCAGTAATTTTGCCCCCTTTTTAAAAAAACTTTTTAAAAATCGTTATAACGATAAATTATCCAAACCGGCTTTGGAATCCCTGGCCATTATTGCCTATAAACAACCTTTGACCAAAGCCGAAATCGAGTCTTTAAGGAATGTCAATGTAGATGGAGTAATGAAAAGTCTACTGGAAAAAAATTTGATACGTATTTGTGGTAGAAAAAAGATTCCCGGCCGTCCATTTGTTTTTGGCACAACCCGGGAATTTCTTGAGCATTTTGGTTTAAAATCCCTGGCTGAACTGCCGAAAATGGAGGATTTTGCGGTGTTGGCAGAAGAGCAGGAAGGCGCTAAAAGTGGCGTTGAACCGGTCAGTCCAACAGATTTGGAGGCTAAACATGAGTCTGAGCAAATTGCGTAAAAAAATCGATGCTTTAGATAAAAAAATAATTAATTTATTAAATTTACGCGCAGCAACGACCAAAGATATTGGTAGGCTTAAAATCAATTCCGGTAAATATATTTATGTGCCGGAAAGAGAGATGCAGGTTTTAAGCAGAATTTCTACACTCAATAAAGGGCCGCTTAGAAAAAGCGCTTTGCAGGCTATTTATCGCGAAGTGATGTCAGCGAGTTTAGCTTTGGAAAAACCGTTGAAGATCGCCTATTTGGGGCCGCAAGCCAGTTTTACTAACCTGGCGGCGATAAAAAAATTCGGTTCTCAAGTAAGTTATGTTGCCTGCAATAGTATTGCTGAAGTTTTTCTGGAAGTGGAGAAGGCTAGTGCGGATTATGGAGTGGTGCCGATAGAAAATTCAATTGAGGGAGCAGTTAGCCACACCCTGGATGTTTTTGTGGATTCAGATTTAAAAATCTGTGCCCAGATAATTTTAGAGGTGACGCATAATTTACTGGCTAATTGTATGAAACCGAAAATTCGTTATGTTTATTCTAACCCTCAGGTATTTGGCCAGTGCCGGATCTGGCTGCAGAAAAATCTTGGCGCTGCTACGCTAGTTGATGTTTCCAGCACGACGCGCGCTGCCGAAATGGCAAAAAAAGAAAAAAACACCGCGGCGATCGCTTCGCTGCTAGCATCTAAGGTTTACGGGTTAAAAGTTTTGGCCAGTGGTATTCAGGATTCTGCGCATAATATTACCCGTTTTTTAGTAATCGGTAGAAATATCGCTGCCCGTACGGGCAAAGATAAAACCAGCTTGTTTTTTTCGATTAAAGACCGGGTGGGTGCTTTATATGAGATGCTCCTGCCATTTCGTAAATACGCGGTTAATCTGACTAAAATTGAATCCCGCCCTTCAAAAAAGAAAGCCTGGGAGTATTATTTCTTTGTGGATATTCTTGGGCATCAGGATGATATTTTAATTAAGAAGGCCTTGCATGAATTAGAATCTAAGTGCAGTTATCTAAAAATATTAGGTTCTTATCCAATTGGAGAATAATTGTGCAACCATTAATTCGTAAAAGTATTTTAGCGGTCAATCCCTATCAGCCGGGCAAACCCATTGAAGAGACCAAACGCCAACTGGGGTTAAAAAAGGTAATCAAATTGGCCTCTAACGAAAACCCTTGGGGCCCTTCCCCTAAAGCGGTGAGCGCGGTTAAAAAAGCCCTGGGCACAGTTAACCGGTATCCGGATGCGCAGGGTTATTATTTAAAAAAGCGCCTGGCTAAATTTTATGGATTGTCTTCCGGGAATTTCGTCCTGGGTAATGGTTCGGATGAATTGATTGATGTAGTGATTAAAACTTTCATGGAAGCAGATGAGAATATCGTGACTTCTGAAGGGACTTTTTTAGAGTACGAGATCATCGCCCAGGTTAATGATCGTAAAGTTAAAAAAGCGCCTTTACGTTATTTCAAATATGATTTGACGGCCATACTAAGATTAGTTGATAAAAAGACCAAGCTGATTTTTATTGCCAATCCGAATAATCCTACCGGTACCTATGTTACTAGCGCTGAAGTTAAAGAATTTATCAGCGCTTTACCGCAGGAGGTAGTGGTAGTATTTGATGAGGCTTATGATACTTTCATCAGTGTTAATGATTATCCAGATTCTTTGGGTTATCTGAGAAAGAAAAAAAATATTATTATTCTGAAAACTTTTTCAAAGGCTTATGGTCTAGCCGGATTGCGTTTGGGTTATGCGATTGCTCCTTTGGAAATAGCTGCTTATCTGGAGCGTATCCGCCAGCCATTTAATGTTAATCTTCTGGCCCAGGTTGCCGGTTTAGCCGCCTTAGAGGATAAAGCTTTCTTAAAAAAGACCCGGCAGATGACTTTAAGCGGGAAAGATTTTGTTTATCAAGAACTTTCCCGGATGGGGTTAGGGTATGTGCCTTCGGAGGCTAATTTTATTTTGATCGATGTAGGCAGGGATAGCCAGGAATTATTTAAAGCTTGTCTTAAATTCGGGGTGATTGTCCGGGAGATGAGCCAATATGGGCTAAAAAATTTTATCCGCTTGACTATTGGTACGCCAAAAGAAAACCGAAGGTTTTTAAGGGTCCTTAAGAAGGTAATCCAGGAGAAGAAAACATGATCATTGTTTTAAAACCCGATGCCAGCCCTGAACAAATTGAGCATATTATTGCCAAGGTAAAGCTTTTAGGTTTAGTGCCGCATTTGTCTAAAGGCGCGCAGAGATCGATTATCGGCGTAATTGGGCCGGAAGATGTTTTACGGGTTACTCCCCTTGAGGTATTTCCGGGAGTAGAAAATGTGATACCGGTGCTTTCGCCTTTCCGCCTGGTTTCGCGTGAGTTTAAGCCGGAAGATTCGGTTATTGATTTGGGCAAGGGGGTAAAAATCGGAGGGGAAGAAATCGTCATGATGGCCGGCCCCTGTACTATTGAAAGTCTAGATAGTCTGTTGGCGATTGCCCGGGAGGTTAAGAAAGCCGGGGCCACGGTATTACGCGGTGGCGCTTTTAAGCCGCGTACTTCTCCGTATAGTTTCCAAGGTCTGGGCAAGGCGGGTTTAGAAATGTTGCGGGAAGTCGGCCAAGAGTTAGGTTTAGTTACCGTTAGTGAAGTGATGGACAGTCGGGATGTGGCTTTAGTGGCTGATTACGTTGATGTTTTGCAAATCGGTTGCCGGAATATGCAAAATTTTAATCTTTTAAAAGAAGTGGGAGCAACAAAGAAACCGGTGGTTCTAAAGCGGGGGATGGCTTCTACGGTTAAAGATATGTTGATGTCGGCTGAATATATTTTAAGCGGAGGTAATTTTTCGGTTATCCTTTGCGAAAGAGGAATCCGTACTTTTGAAGATGCTACGCGAAATACCCTAGACATTAGCGCCGTGCCGGTAGTTAAGCAGCTCTCGCATTTACCGATTATTATTGATCCTTCGCATGCTGCCGGAAAATGGAGCTGGGTGCCGGCTTTATCTAAAGCCGCGATTGCTGCTGGCGCCGACGGTCTAATTATTGAGGTGCACAACCATCCGGAAGATGCGGTTTCTGATGGAGCTCAATCATTAATCCCGGAGAAATTTTTAAAACTGTCAGGGGAGCTGAAAGCAGTCGCCCGGGCCGTAGGAAGGCAAATGCATGATAATGTTTAATAAAGTAGTAATTATCGGTACCGGATTAATCGGAGGGTCTCTGGGCTTAGCTTTAAAAAAACAGCGCCTGGCGGTTGAAGTGGTTGGTTTGAGCCGGCATTTGCAGAATGCCAGAATAGCTAAAAAGATGGGCGCAATTGATTTTGTTGGCAGGTCTTTAGCGGTCGTGGCGGATGCAGACCTGGTCATCTTAGCCACCCCGGTTAATACCATTATTGAAATCGCGGTAAAAATCGCCAAAAAGATAAAAAAAGACTGTGTAGTTATTGACGTTGGCAGCACTAAAAAGCAGATTGTTACTCAGCTCGAATCATTGATTCCTAATTTTATAGGCACGCATCCTTTGGCCGGCTCGGAAAAAAAAGGAATTCTCAACTTAGATGCGCATATTTTTAGGGGTTCGGTTTGTATTATTACTCCTGGAGTAAAAACAGCTAAAAAAGCTTTAGCACAGGTTGAAATGCTTTGGCAGGCTTTGGGGGCGCAGATCGTTAAGTTTTCGGCTGCTCAGCATGACCAAGTATTGGGGTTGACCAGCCATTTGCCGCATTTGGTAGCCTTTGCATTGATTGATGCCATTCCCGAGCGCTACTTAAAGTTTAGTGCTAACGGCTTAAGAGATACTACGCGTATTGCCGGTTCGGATACTCAGCTTTGGAATCAAATCTTTATGAGTAATCGGGGTAATTTATTAGCCGGGTTAAAGATTTTTCAGATTAAGCTTTCCGCTTTGATGCTTGCCTTAAAAAATAAAGATAAAACCCGCTTGGCTAAGATTCTTCTTCGGGCCAAAACAAAAAGAGACAAATTAGGATGATTATTGCTATTGATGGTCCAGCCGGCGCAGGTAAGAGTACGGTAGCTAAACTTTTGGCTAAACGGCTAGGTTTTCTTTATATTGATACCGGGGCAATGTACCGGGCCCTGACATTAAAGGCCTTAGAGAATAATATCCCCATTGATGATGAAGCCGGGCTGGTAGGTTTAGCTAATGAGATTAAATTAGAATTGCATAATAACCCGGATGGTTCCTTAACGGTAATGCTAGACGGAGAAGATGTGTCTTTAGCTATCAGACAAGCGCGGATCACTCAGTTTGTTTCAGATGTAGCAAAAATTAAAAAGGTGCGCCAGGTACTGGTAAAATTGCAAAGAGCGCTTGGCCAAAAGGGAAATTGTGTTTTAGACGGTCGGGATATTGCCACAGTAGTTTTTCCAGACGCGCAGAAAAAATTCTTTATCGATGCTTCAGCCCAGGAACGCACTCGCAGGCGGTTTAAAGAATTAACCGGTTTAGGCCAAAAGGTAGCTGAAGCTGATGTGGCTAAAGATTTGGCTAACCGTGACCAGATTGATTCTACCCGAGAAGCCTCTCCACTGCGCCAGGCTCCGGATGCAATTTATATTGATACCACTGATCTTTCCATAGAGCAGGTGGTAGATAAGATGTATAACTTATGTAAAACAAATGGATAGGTCGCGGCTGAGAAATTTCTCGATTATTGCCCATATTGATCACGGTAAATCTACTTTGGCTGACCGGATTTTAGAGATCACCGGAGCGGTAGATCGCAAGCATAAAGGCGATCAGCTTTTGGATGACATGGAATTAGAAAAGGAGCGCGGGATCACGATTAAGGCTTCAATGGTCAGGTTAAACTATTTTTCCAAAAAATTTAATCAGGAATATATTCTAAATTTAATTGATACTCCCGGACATGTAGATTTTACTTATGAAGTATCTAAATCTTTAGCGGCTTGTGAGGGCGCGGTGCTAGTTGTAGATGCCGGGCAGGGTATTGAAGCGCAAACGGTAGCCAATTATTATTTAGCTTTAGAAAATAATTTACATGTTATTCCGGTGATTAATAAAGTGGATTTAATTTCTGCGGACGTGCCGCGGGTGAAGGCTCAAGTGGAGACGGTTTTGGGGTTCAAAGAAGAAGAAATTATCCTGGCTTCGGCTAAAGAAGGCCAGGGTGTGATAGAAATTCTAGACCGGATTATTGAGACTATTCCGGCTCCCGGCGGACAGATCGACAGCCCTCTGAAGGCTTTGATTTTTGACTGTCGTTTTGATCCTTTCAAAGGCGTGGTTGTTTTTATAAAGATTATTGACGGTCAGGTCACCCCTAAAACCCAACTAAAAATGTTTCACACCGGTAAAGTTTATAAACTGGAAGAATTGGGTGTTTTTAAAGATTTAAAATATTCCGCCGCCGATAGCCTGGTATGTGGTGAAGTAGGGTATTTTACGGCAAATTTACGTGATCCGCGGGATGTGGTGATCGGGGATACGATCACCGATCCGAAAAACCCCTGTAATCAAGCTTTACCCGGATACCGTAAAGTTAGACCGCTAGTTTTTTGTGGAATTTATCCGGTTAACCCGGCGGATTTTCCAGAATTGCGTGACGCGATGGATAAATTAAAACTTTCCGATGCTTCTTTTGTATTTGAACCGGAAAATTCGCAATCATTCGGCGCAGGGTTTCGCTGCGGTTTTCTTGGATTGTTGCATATGGAGATTGTCCAAGAAAGGCTGGAGCGTGAATATAACTTGAATTTAATCCTTACTGTGCCTAATGTAGTCTATCGGGTAAAGACTAAGTCTGGTGAATTATTGGAGGTGGATACACCGATGAAGTTGGGCGCCTCTGGCGACATTCAAGAGGCGCAAGAACCATTTGCTGATCTATTGATGATTGTTCCGGTTGATTCTATCGAAGCAGTTTGTGATTTTACTAAATCCCGCCGTGGGGTGTTTGTTGCTAATGAATATTTAGGTGAAGACCGGGTAAAAATAATTTTTTCCATACCGCTTTCTGAAATCATTGTGGATTTTTATGACCGGATGAAATCGATTACCCGGGGTTACGGTTCTATGGATTATGAAGTTAAAGAATATCGCCCAACCAGATTGGTTAAGCTGGACATACTTTTAAACGGTCAGATTTGTGATGCTTTTTCATCTTTGATGTTTAAAGAAAAGGCTACGGGCCGGGCGCATCTCCTGGTTTCCAAGCTTAAAGAATTAATTCCTCGGCAGCTTTTTGAGGTGACCGTACAGGCGGCGGTCGGCAGCCAGATTCTCGCTTCTGAAAGAGTGCGTTCGGTAGGTAAAAATGCCACCAGTAAATGTTCCGGAGGGGACATTACCCGTAAGCGTAAACTTTGGGAGACACAGAAGAAAGGTAAACAGCGGCTAAAGCAGTTTGGTAAAGTTGAGATACCGCAGGAGGCTTTTTTGGAGGTTCTAAAAATATGAGCGTGCGCAAGAAATCCGTTATTCGTGATTGGGCGGAATCGATTATTATTGCTTTTTTATTGGCTTTAGTTATCCGGGCTTTTCTGGTGCAGGCCTTTAAAATTCCTACCGGATCAATGCGTATGACTTTGATCGAAGGCGACTTGATCCTGGTTAATAAATTTATTTATGGTGCTAAAATTCCTTTTACCAATTTACGGTTACCGGCGGTCAAGGTGCCCAAGCGCGGGGATGTTATTGTATTTATCTACCCGGAAGATAAAAAGAAAGATTTTATTAAGCGGTTAGTCGGTCTACCCGGGGATGTTATTGAAATCAAGGGCGGATCGATCTATATTAATGGCAAGCCCGCTCCGGAAAAAATTTTTAATCAGATCTATTATTATAACCGGGGACAATTAGGACTTGCGGGTGAGAAACTCGTAGTACCGTCAGACAGTTATTTTGTTCTCGGGGATAATTCAGCTACTTCCCAAGATAGCCGTTATTGGGGATTTGTGCCGAAGAATAATTTACTCGGGCAGGCGATGGTAATTTATTGGCCGCCGCAGCGTATCAGGGTGATTAAGTGAACATCGCAAATAAAATTTCTACTTTTAGGATCCTAAGCGTGCCTTTTTTTATCGCTTGTTTAGTGTATTATGCTCCGGGTAAAGAATATCTGCAGAGCTTAGCTTTGGTGATTTTTGTGCTGGGGGTTATTTCTGACGGTTTAGACGGTTATATTGCCAGAAAAACTAAGATGCAATCCAAGGCCGGGTTAATCTTGGATCCGCTGGGGGATAAACTTTTACTTATGAGCGCTTTCGTTTTTTTATCGCCGATCTGCCGGTTGATTTTAAAATTCCCGCTTTGGGTAAGTTTCATCGTTATATCCCGCGATTTGATTATCATTATGGGAGCGGTGGTTATTTATATGGTTAAACAGAATTTAGACTTACGACCGACTAGATGGGGAAAGCTTACTACTACCTTTCAGATGCTTTCGGTGATTTTAGTTTTATTACAGTGGAATCTGGCACAAACCTTCTGGTGGCTGGCGGTAATTTTTACGGTGATTTCGGGTTTTGATTACGTAAGGAAAGGTTTTAAAATTTTATATGCTACTGACAATCGTCGCGCTATTAATTAGTTATCTTATCGGTTCGTTACCTACTGCCTACCTTTTTGGGATCTGGCTGAAGGGAATCGACATTCGTAAAATCGGCTCTGGTAATGTGGGCGCTACTAATGCTTTACGGGTCCTAGGTAAGGGGCCGGGGATTACTGTTTTATTATTAGATATCTTGAAAGGATTCCTGACAGTAGTTTTTTTGGGCGATTTATTTTCTTATCAGCCAGTTAATTTATCCGCGGAAAATTTGCGTATAATTATGGGCCTGGTTTGTATTTGTGGTCATAATTGGCCGGTATTTTTACAGTTTAAAGGGGGTAAAGGAATTGCCACTTCTTTTGGCGTTTTGCTCGGCTTGTCGCTGAAGATTCCCGGTTTGCATTTAGTGATCGGTTTATTGATTCTGGTTTGGTTTTTAGTTTTTTTCCTTTTTCGAATCGTGTCTTTAGCGTCGATTTGCAGCGCTATTGCTTTTCCTTTTTTTTCCTGCCTATCTAAGCTGCCCGCAATATTTATTTATTTAAGTCTAGCACTTTGTTTTTTTGTGCTTATCCGACATAAATCTAATCTGTTCAGAATTTTCTCCGGACAGGAACCCCGGTTAGATTTTAAAAAAACCGGTCGCTAATCTCATACCAAGCAAACGCTTTCTTTTTTAGGCCAAATCGTATTGATTTGGTATTTTTTTAGAGTCATACTTGAGTATGAGAAATTTACTCTATAAAAACCTGACTTTTCCTAAACGCGGCCGTAAAATTATTGCCAGCAGCGAGGTAGCTGATAAAGAAGGTATCCATAGCGTGGTGCGCCGCCATTTTACTTACATGGTTAAGCCGGTTCCCAGAACAGGAGTAATTTCAGCGCAACCGTATCTATATGTATTAAAGCAAAGGGATAACAAACAAAGACGTGAACATTTTTTTTGTAAAGTTAAAGGCAGCGTGCTGGCGGTAAGCCATGGAAACTTCTTTCAAGTTCTATTTGTGCACACTTTGACTATTGATTTGACTTCAGCGGTCAAGCTCAGCGAACAGCTTGGTTAATCCTGCCCGTAGTTAGCTTAAATAAATATCGATTTTTTTAATTTCCCGCGATCTGACTGCCTGGGCATAAGGTGGAGGAATTACCGCGCCCTCTAACTGCACGGATTGTTTTTTATCCTGGAGTACGATCCTGTTGATTATGGCGGCTTGCCGGCCGAAAGTGTTTTTTCTTTTAGGGTTATGGTAGGTTACCCGGACCTGACTTAAAAAATTAAAAGTATATTCCCCGTTTTTGTTAAATAACCAGCCGGGTAAATTTGGCTTAAAAATTAAGTTTAGCTGTCCGGTTTTGTTTAGGGTAAAAGGAGTAATCCCTGCGTGCATGATTAACCAAATCTGCAAGAATTCAGCAGTTGAACCGGAAAGCCTGGCTACAAACCCATTGCCATGCAATTTTTTGTCTGCGAATGCGCTGCTGACTAAAAAAGAAGAATTTTCTAGAATACTGCGTCCGTAGACCTGCGGGTTCTGAAAAGGGATTAAAACTTGTTTAAATTCGGTATAAAATTCTTCGACCAATCCAGCCTTGAGCAGTTCTAGAATATACTTGTACTCCATATGCAACCAAATAGATTCGTTCTCCAGCCAGCCTGGGCTAAAGATTCTGCAACGGCCGATTTCTTCCGGCATGCTGGTTAGAGAGGCGGTTACTTTATACATTTTAAGTTTTTTATCAAAAAGCGCACTGTTTTTGGTTGCTTGGTGCAGGGCTAATTTCTGTTGCGGTTCATCTGCCAACCTTAATGCATGCATCTGGCCCTCCAGGAATAAAGGGAGGGGTTTTTGAATGAATTTTTTAGGCTTTAAAAAGTGGTCCCGGATTAAATCATACT
Organism: Candidatus Omnitrophota bacterium; assembly: GCA_041308845.1. Taxonomy (GTDB): domain Bacteria; phylum Omnitrophota; class Gorgyraeia; order Gygaellales; family Profunditerraquicolaceae; genus UBA6249. The sequence goes on from JBFZAT010000026.1 coordinate 89,280, forward strand.
CTACAACTTCATTAATAAAATATGAATGGTAAACTCCTTTTTTACTGTCGAGTGCCTTATTTAGGCCTGCTTCTACTTTGTTCAGCCCCGCTTCAAGAAAAAGGTTTAGTTTATCTACAGAAAGATTTAATAGGCGTCCGGAAAACCCCAAACGAGTTTTGTGCCGGAAATTTTCTTTCAAGGTATTGCTTTTATCCCAATAAGAAAAAGCTGTATCTGTAAATATCGGCAAGAGTTCTTCAATAAACACCGCTATTTCTTCGGGCATTTCTACTTCTCCGGATGCGGAGAGCTTTAAAGCTTGTTTAGTCATTTTAAGCAAGCGCTTTAATTCAAATGTTTCGCAGGCCGATGATCCAAAAAGAGCTGGCAATCCGTTAAGCGAATCAAACCAGTTTGGTTTATTAGCCTCCATTTCAATGCCCACTCCGCAGGCATCCAGTGAAGCCAGTTTATTCACTGCTAAGCATAAAAGTTTTACCATTAGGCTGGTATAATAGATCTGGCCTTCTCCGTTCAGCATTCTGAGAGCATGCGGGTTAACCTTGCGCCGGCGCAGGAGCTCTTTTTTATGGCTGTCAAGCGTAAGGGAATGTAGTTGACGAGGTTGTCCGTTATACAATATGTATTTTTCACTACGCGGTCGAACGGTCTCGGGATTATCAAAAAACGAAAAAACTTTCCGGGTCCAAAAGAGTTCTTTTGCTTTTTCCGGGAATAACTCTAGGTAGCGATCAATTAAATCTAGATTATACGTCCAGTGGTCAGTCCAGAACCCTTCTCCGTGTTCAGCCTCGTGAATTTTTAAGGCATGAGAAAGGATAATATCCAGGAACTCATCATAGGAGGAGTTGATTTTAATTTTGTTTTCTTCGATAAAAAAGATCAGCTCGCCCGGGCTAAAAGGCTTTTTCAGAAAAACGCAAAGTTTATCCTTATCGGTTTCTTGGCTGACGGTTTCCAAGAGTTCATGCTTATCCAGATTTTCCTCAACCAGAAAACTCTCCGGTTTGACCACTAAGGGATTGAAGCCATCCGCTTGGATTAAATTCATAAAGAAAACAATGTTTTCATCTTGAATATCCGGATTAAACCAGGGGTCATTACGGCGGTTTTGGTTGGTGTCCCGGTAATTGCCGTTGCCTTGGGAAAGATAAGTAGGCTGTAACTGAAATTTATTATAATCTCTTTCCAGGTCTCCGTGTTTACGCGAATAAAGATAAAAAACTACCCCGGATTTAAAAACTTCAGGATATCCTCCGCGCATAATGTTGTCCAGGTAAGTCTGGCCGGAGTATAAGTTGAATTCAGCGCTGCTGCTTTTAGTTAAAATATTATTTTTTAAACTTTCAATGAGCGCCAGATTTTGCAGCGCTTTTTCTTCGATATACCCGGGGGCAATAATTTTTTTTACCGATTGATTTAAGGTCTCTGGATTACGTGCCTGTCCGCTTACTGCGTAAAATAGCTCCGCCTGGGCAGGTTTTAATTCTAAATTTAATAAGAGCAAAGCACTGGGAGTTTTGCTTTGCTTGAGTTGCTGTCTGGGATAGGAAAATTTATTAGTAGAAAGAAAAGTGGCTGGATAAGAAAAATCGGTCACCGGACCAAAGACTGCTTGTGGATCAACAATTGGTTTTATTATTAGATTTTTCCCTCTTTGCTTGCTGAATCCCAGGTAGAAGTTTCCTGGTTCAATATGCACTACTTCCGGACGGTCAGCCGGATCAACCTGGAGCCTGTAAAAGGGCACGGAGTTTTCTAGGTTGTCAACTGTCATCCAGGCTTCAATGGTGCGCCCGAGTTTTTTAAGGAAGAAGTTATTTGTCCCGAAGGGGACGGTTTGCACTAGCCCGTCGATTAGCTGTAGGGATTTGATTTTCCTGCCGGTATTTTCGATACTTACTGTCCGGCTTAAGCCGGCGTAGTTATCATTAGGGATATTAAAATATCTTACTTGGATTTTTATCCCTAGAGTATGATTTTCTTCTTCCAAGATTAATTCTTGCGAAGCGATGCGCAGGCGGTTGCTGATTTGGTATTTAAGATTATTATAGCCATTATGGAAAGGTTCATAATAAATCGGTTCGGATTTCTTGTCCTGGAGTTTAATGAATGTGCGGAAGCCATGGCTTGTAGATAATTGCCAGGCCTTATTGGCCGGAAAGAATTCTAGGATCGCATGGTCTTTGTCTTTAGTTCCGAAGCTGCAAATACATTGACCGCGGTTGACATAGAAGACCCACATCGGGATCCCGTATTTACCGGCTATTCCCGGGAAGAAATTAGCAAAGGGCTTGGCGTAATTATAATTTTCAATAACAAATTCACCTTGCGGGTTGAGATAATATTTGGGTTTTAATTGTCGGTTTGGCATCTGTAAAATTAAGTTAATTGAATTATTTTACACATTTTATTCCGATTTGTCAACTTATAAGGGGATTTAGGGCAGCAGGGGAAACAATAATCTTAAAGTAGTAATGTTGACTTTTGGGAAGAAAGGTGTTAAAATGCTAAAAATTTGGAGGGGAAATGTCCATTGATCAGGAAACCATTAAACATGTGGCGCATTTAGCGCGTATCGAATTGCGGTCTAACGAGTTAGAGGAGTTATCCGGCCAACTGCATGAAATCTTGGATTTTATCGATAAACTTAAAGATTTAAATGTTGATCAAGTTAAACCTGCCAGCCATATTTTACCAATAAGCAATGTTTTGCGTGAAGATCAGCCGCAGGTTTCTTTAACCCCAGCCCAGGCTCTGGAAAATGCCCCGAGTAAGCAAGGGAATTTCTTTAGTGTCCCGCAAATACTGGAATAAATATGGAATTAAATCAACTTACTGCCCACGCATTATTGGAAAAGATTAAAAACCAAGAAACCACTCCGAATGCGGTCTTAGAATCCTTAGGCCTGCGTATTAAAAATACCGATGGTAAAATTAAAGCTTATGTTAGGAATCCGGGATTGATTGATTCCGTTTTTGATTATCCTACAGGCTTCCTTAAAGGGTTACCGATTACGGTTAAAGATAATATTTGTACCGCAGGATTAGTTACTGAGTGTTGTTCAAAAATTTTACAGGGTTTCTGCCCGCCTTATGATGCTACAGTAATCAAAAAACTCAAAGCCAGTGGCGCAGTAATTTTCCCATTAAAGGCTAATATGGATGAGTTTGCTTTTGGTTCTTCTACGGAAAATTCTTATTTTGGGCCTACGCGTAATCCTTGGAATTTGGATTGTGTGCCTGGTGGCTCCTCGGGGGGAAGCGCTGCTGCCGTAGCCGCAGATGAAGCAATCTGGGCTTTAGGTAGTGATACCGGTGGCTCTATCCGTCAGCCGGCAGCTTTTTGCGGGGTAGTCGGCTTAAAACCGACTTATGGCCGGGTCTCGCGTTTGGGATTGATCGCATTTGCTTCTAGCCTTGATCAGATTGGACCGATTACCAAAGATGTCCAAGACGCGGCAATTTTAGCCGGAGTGATCTGTGGTTATGACCCCGCTGATTCAACTTCGGTTAATCAGAGCGTTCCGGATTATACTCAAAGCTTGGGTATGGATATTCGGGGAGTAAAGATCGGTATACCCGATGAATATTTTGTCACAGGCATGGATCCAGAGGTTAAGTCTATTATCGAAGAGGCAGTTAATAAACTTAAAAGTTTAGGCGGGGTCACTGACCGTGTATCATTACCCCATACGCAATACGCCGTGCCGGTTTATTATATTATCGCTACGGCAGAGGCCAGCTCAAATCTGGCCAGGTTTGATGGGGTACAATACGGTTACCGCGCCGCTTTCGATAATTTGATCCAGATGTATAAAATGACCCGCGCCCAGGGGTTTGGCGCGGAGGCTAAACGCCGCATTATATTAGGTACCTTTGCTTTATCCCATGGATATTACGATGCCTACTATTTGCGTGCTTTAAAGGTGAGGACTTTAATTAAAGAAGATTTCGATGCAGTTTTTCAGGATTATGATTGTATTGTTACCCCGACTTCTCCGACCAGTGCCTTTAAAATCGGTGAGCGGATGCAGGATCCGTTGAAGATGTACCTTTCTGATATCTATACGATTTCCGTAAATTTAGCGGGGATCCCGGCGATTTCTATCCCCTGCGGTTTTACCAAAGCAGGATTACCCGTAGGATTACAGATTATGGCAAAACCATTCAATGAGCAAATGCTTTTTAGGGTGGCGCACGCTTTCGAGCAGCATAGCGATTGGCATAAACTTAAACCCCGGCTATGAAATACCAAACTGTTATCGGCCTTGAAGTTCACCTGCAATTAAATACAAAAACCAAAGCTTTTTGCGGTTGCTCAACAGATTTCGGCAAGGCGCCTAATTCTAATGTTTGCCCGGTTTGCCTGGGGTTACCCGGTGCACTTCCGGTTTATAACCGTCAGGCTCTTAATTTTGCAATTAAATTGGCTTTAGCCTTTAGTTGCCAGATCCAGGCGTATACCAAATTTGATCGTAAAAATTATTTTTATCCGGATTTACCGAAAAACTATCAGATTTCTCAATTCGATCTACCGCTATCGCGCCAAGGTTTTTTAGATATTCCCAGCCAGAATAAAATTAAGCGCATCGGGATTACTCGTGTACATTTAGAAGAAGACGCCGGTAAATTAATCCATGCCGAAGGGGTCAGCTTAGTGGATTTTAATCGCACCGGGATTCCTCTGTTAGAGATTGTGAGCGAGCCGGATCTCAACAGCCCGCAGGAAGCTTTTGAGTACCTGACCAGTTTAAAGAATGTTATCGAATATTTGGACGTCTCGGATTGCGATATGGAAAAGGGTTCTTTGCGCTGTGACGCTAATATTTCTTTGCGCCTCCAGGGAGCCCAAGAATTAGGGGTAAAAACTGAACTTAAGAATATGAATTCTTTTAAAGGGGTTAAAGATGCTTTGACTTATGAGGTAGGGAGGCAAACTCAGCTTTTAGAATCAGGGCAGAAGCTGATTCAGGAAACGCGGCTTTGGGATGTGGAAAAAGGGGTGACCGTGGCTATGCGGACCAAAGAAGGGGCAAAAGATTACCGCTATTTTCCGGATCCGGACCTGACCGTTTTTACCATTGATCAACCTATGATTGAGCGGATTAAGGCTGAGTTACCGGAACTACCCCAGGAAAAAGTGCGGCGGTTGGTTAAAATTTACGGGTTAACCGAATATGACGCTAAGATTCTTTCTGTTTCTAAAAAAGATGCGGAATTCGCCGAGAGCTGTATTCAGAATTATCCGGCCAAAGATAAAAAGGAAATCGTCAACTGGCTGATTGGACCGTTGATGTCCGAGGCTAACTTGCGTAAAGTGCAGTTACACCAGTTGAACCTTAGCCAAAAAGAATTAATCAGTTTGATTGGTTTTGTACAAAGCCAGGAGATTTCCCATCTTTCGGCTAAAGGCGTGTTAACCCAGTTAATCGATACCCAAAAATCAGCCCAGGAGTTGATCCGTCAAGGTAATCTTGAGCAGATATCTAATGTTGATATGCTCACTCAGGTGATTGAATCGGTAATTAGCGAGAATGCTAAATCCGTTAATGACTTTAAAGCGGGTAAGGATAATGCATTAATGTATTTAGTCGGCCAGGTAATGAAGAAAAGTTCAGGTAAAGCTAATCCTAAAATAGTGGGGGAATTAATCAGACGGAGGTTCTTTGATGCGTAAGTTTGTCGGTTTATCAATTCTATTTTTTCTGCTGATCTTTTTGGGGGCCCAGCGGGGTTTCTCTGAAAGTAAAAAGAAAAATTCTGACCAGCTCTATAAGCAGGTAGAATTATTTTCTGATTCTTTAGCGATTATTCAAAGCGAGCATGTGCAAGAGGTAAAAACTAAAGATTTAATTTACGGAGCGCTTAAGGGTATGTTAGCTTCTCTGGATGCGCATAGTCAGTTTATGGATCCGCAGACCTACGAAGAGTTAAAAGTTGATACTCAGGGTAAATTCGGGGGGTTAGGGATTGAAATTACGACCAAAGATGGTTTATTAACCGTTATTACTCCGATTGAAGATACTCCGGCCTGGAAAGCCGGGATTAAAGCCAATGATCATATCGTTAAGATTGATGAGGTCTTGACTCGTGATATGCCGCTTAGCGAAGCAGTCAGAAAAATGCGCGGTAAGCCCGGAGAAGCGGTGAGTCTTACTATTTTAAGAGATAGCGAAAAGAAGCTGATCGATTTTAAAATCATCCGGGATATGATTAAAATTACCGATATAAAACACGTGCGTATCCTAGAATCCGGGATTGGTTATATCCGTTTGACTGAATTCCGCGAAACCACCTTTGCGGAATTAAATAATGCTTTAAGTAATCTTTCTAAACAGGGGCTCAAGGCTTTGATTATTGATTTGCGTAATAATCCTGGTGGGCTGCTGGATGTAGCGGTTAAAGTGACAGGAAAATTTTTAGGGCCGAATAAATTAATTGCTTATACCAAAAGCCGGCACAAAGAGCAGGAGCTAGAATTTTTCTCCGAAGCTAAACATGCCAGACTAGAGTTACCGTTGGTGATTCTGATTAATGAGGGCTCAGCTTCCGGTAGCGAGATTGTCGCCGGAGCCCTGCAGGATTACAAGCGCGCTATAATTATCGGCCAGAAATCTTTTGGTAAGGGGTCGGTACAAACAGTGATTCCTTTAGGGGATGGCTCGGCTTTACGCCTGACTACCAGCCATTATTTTACGCCTTCCGGAAAGATTATTCAAGGCCGGGGGATCACTCCGGATATTCTGGTGTCGGATAAGCTGTCTGGGCAGGGTAAAGCCGATGGGCTAGAAAGCAGAAAAGCCGAAGAAATATTTGATGAAATCGAAAATAAAACGCCGATTAACCAACCGGATAAAAACGGTTTTAATTATAAAACTGACCTCCAGCTTATGCGTGCTGTAGATACATTAAAAGCCATTGAAATCTACAAACAAGTTAAATAAAAAGAAGGCTAATTTTAATTCCGCCCCGCTAAGTCCTAAAACTTTTAAGCTGTTGGGCATTGTTTTCCTTTTGTTGGTGTTCATCGCTTTAATTATTTCCCCATTGCATAAGACAAAAACTCCGGTTGTAAAAATACCTCTCTGGCGCGGACGGATAGCGATTGTGGTTGATGATTGGGGGTATAGTTTAAATAACTTATCAGTGATTAATCAAATAAAACAACCTTTGACCTGCGCTGTACTTCCTGGCCTGAAAAATTCTACTCTGGTGATGAATAAGCTCAACAGCCTAGGTTTCGAGATAATCTTGCATTTACCAATGGAACCCAAGGAAAAGCTTAATCTGGAGGCGGATACAGTTATGGTCGGCATGGGGCCTGAAAAAATTCGTAATATTTTCGAGCAAGCACTGAGTAGTGTTTATTTGGCTAAAGGAATATCGAATCATATGGGTTCGAAAGTGACCGAAGATGCTAGAACGGCTACCTTAGTGATGAGCGAAGCAAAAAAACGTAAATTATATTTTTTTGATAGTTATGTAACTGCTGGTTCGGTTTGTCCGCAACTAGCCGAGAAGATCGGGATCAGGTTTACCAAAAGAGATGTCTTTTTGGATAATCAGGATGATCCTGGGTATATCCGGGGACAGTTAGCCAAGTTGAAAGCTCTAGCTAGAAAACAAGGTACAGCTATCGGTATCGGCCATGACCGCAAAAATACTATGTTGGTATTAAAAGAAGTACTGCCGGAATTAGAAAAAGAAGGGTATAAATTTATTTTTCTTTCGCAGGTGGGGCAATGATCGTTTTAGGTATTGAAAGTTCCTGCGATGAGACTGCCGTGGCGCTGGTTAAAAATGGTAAAATCATCCTGTCTAATGTGGTGGCTACCAGCTTGAAGTTACATAGCCGCCACGGCGGGGTAATCCCGGAGATTGCTTCACGTATGCAGTTAGAAAGTATAGCTCAGGTATTTAAACAAGCGCTGAGGCAGGCAAAGATAAAATCCGGGCAGATTGATTTAGTGGCGGTGACTACTCATCCGGGGCTGCCCGGTTCGCTTATGGTGGGCGTGGCTTTCGCCAAGGCATTAGCTTTAAGTTTATCCAGGCCGTTACTGGGGGTTAATCATATTTACAGCCATGTTTACGCCAATGTCCTTAGTCATCGGGCACTTAAGTTACCGGCGGTAGCCTTGGTGGTTTCTGGCGGTCATACCTCTTTATTTTATATCCCTCATTTTTCTAGAATCCAGACCTTAGGGGAAACCCGGGATGATGCTTGTGGAGAGGCTTTTGATAAAGTAGCTAAGATTATGGGTTTAGGATATCCCGGAGGTCCATTAATTGAACGATTGGCTAGGAACGCAAATAACCATAAGATTCGCTTTTGCTGTTCAGGTACTCAGAATAGGCTGGATTTTAGTTTTAGCGGTATAAAAACCGCAGTTTTATACTATTTAAAGAAGAATAAGCTGGATGCCAAACTAAAAGCTGACTTGGCTGCTTCATTTCAGGAAAGCGTTCTGGAAGTTTTAGTGAAAAAATCTTTTTTAGCCTGTAAACAAAAAAAAGTACATCGGTTAATCGTCGGTGGTGGAGTAGCGGCGAATCAGGCTTTACGGCAGAAATTTATGCGGAATGCAAAGATCGCAGGGGTGGAATGTTTTTTTCCGGAGGTTCCTTTATGTATGGATAACGCTGCGATGGTTGCTGGTTTCGGAGGCTGTCTTTATAAGGCTAAGGCGGGGACAACTCTTAATTTCAACATTCAGTTAAAAGAGGAGGGCAAATGCCTACAGATCTAGAGATGATTATGCGCCTGTTGCTAACTTTAGTACTAAGCGGTTTAATTGGCTTAGAAAGGCAGGTCCACCGCAGGGATGCTGGTTTGCGTACGCATATACTAGTGGCGCTGGGTAGTTGTCTTATCATGTTGACATCTTTGTATGTTTTTGATATATATAAAGATCAGGTATCTCTGGATCCGGTACGTATTGCTGCCGGTGTAGTTACCGGAATTGGTTTTTTAGGAGCCGGCACAATCATTCGCGAATCTGATGGAGTCAGAGGTTTAACTACAGCGGCCAGCCTTTGGGTGGCAGCCGGAATTGGCTTAGCGGTAGGGACGGGTTTTTGTAAAATTGCTATCTATACTACGGTTTTAGTTTTAATTGTACTGCATTTTTTACGCTATTTAGAAGTACCACTTTCCAAGGAGGGTAAACATGGCCTTTAAAAAGAATCTGGAAGAAAAAACTCTGGATGTTGATGCGGCAATGCAGGGGACGTTAACTTTTAAGGACCCGGTTAATCTGCGTATTAACGGTAAATTTGAAGGTAATCTGGATACGCGGGGCAATTTAACCATTGGTACTACAGCCGTTATTAATGCCGATATACTGGGAGATAATATTATTATCGGCGGGCGGGTTAAGGGTAAAATTACGGCTAAAGAAAGATTGACCTTGCTGCCCCAGGCAATTGTAGAAGGGAATATTTACCCGGCTAAACTTAACATTACTGAAGGCGCAGTTTTTGAGGGTCATTGTACGATGCTGCATGATTTCCTTAATTCCGAACAGTTATCCAAGTATCTGGAAGTAGAGTTGAGTTCGATTATGGAATGGGCTAGTTCCGGCAAAGTACCAGCGACTAAAGAAAATAACGATTGGAAATTTGAGCGTAAAGCGATTGATTCCTGGGTAGCTTCAGGGAAAATCGCCAAATAAAAATATGACCGAAGAAAAAATGCTCACCGTCAGGGATGTTGCGGTTATGCTCGGAGTTACGGAGAAAGATGTCTTAGACCTTACCGAGCAGGGTAGGATTCCGGGGTATAAGGTGGGAGGAGTATACCTAAGGTTTAAGAAAGATCAAGTAGAGCAGTATAAAAAACAGCAGAGCCTGTTAGATCCTAAACCGGTTAAACCCGGGGCTGACGGTTTGGGCAATAAAGTTTTCGATTTTTTTTATTTTAACGATTTTTATATTTTCGCTTTAATTTTAATTTGCCTTTTAGGGTATCTGGTTTACCGGGGTTTATAGAGCGATGGCCGCAGGCAAGGGATTTTGCGATTTGGGATTTGCTAAGATTGATACCGACCGCCAGAAACGCAAAGGATTTGCAGAGGTTATCTATTGCCCGGGCAAAGACCGCCAGCATTTAAAGGATATTGCTAAAAAAATTATTACAGCTAGGCAGGACCTGTTATTAACTAGGCTGGATAAAACTACCTTTTCCTTTTTAAAAAAAGCCATCCCGGTTCTCAAGTATAATTCTTTGGCTAAAATCGGCTATTATTCTGTTAAGGCTAAATCTACCAGAGGCGGTTTAGTGCTGGTGGTTTCTGCCGGTACTGCAGATATTCCGGTAGCCGAAGAGGCGGTGCAGACTTTATCGTTGATGGGTAACCGAGTAGAGAAGTTATATGATGTCGGTGTCGCCGGAGTGCACCGGCTGATGAATAATCTGGATAAACTTAGGTCTGCGCAGGTGATTGTTGTCGTAGCTGGCATGGAAGGGGCTTTAGCTAGCTTAATCAGCGGGTTGGTTAAAGCGCCGATTGTGGCAGTGCCCACCAGTTGTGGATACGGATCAAGTTTTTCCGGATTGGCTGCGCTTTTAACGATGCTAAATGGTTGTTCGCCTGGGGTGGGCGTAGTTAATATTGATAACGGTTTCGGAGCAGGCTATTTGGCTAGTTTAATCAACCAAAAATAATCATGGGGCTTTCAGGTTTAGATATCTATAAATTATTACCTAAGACTAATTGCCGTGAATGCGGATTAGCTACTTGTTTAGCTTTTGCTATGCAACTGGCCAAGAAAACATTACCTATTGAAAAATGTCCTTTTATTTCTGCTGAGGCAAAATCTGCCTTGGAGGCCCAGGCTTTAGCACCGATTAAGTTGATTACGTTAGGTAATACCGATACGAAATTCCAGGTGGGTAACGAAACAGTGATGTTTAGGCATGAAGAAAAATTTCGTAATCCCACAGGCGTAGGTTTTATAATCGAGGATACGCTTAGCGATAGCCAGATTAAAGAGCAGCTGGGAAAAATCAATCAGTTAAAATTCGAACGCGTCGGCCAGGAGCTCAGCGTTAATCTGGTTAGTCTAAGGCAGAATAAAGATGCTGTTCGGTTTCTGCAGGCGGCGAAGATACTTTTAGATAATACTTTGCTGCCGATAATGTTGATGAGCAGTGATTTATTAGCTTTACAGCAGGCGGCCGCCCTCTGCCGGGGAGTTAAACCATTACTTTACTGTGCTGACCAGGCAAACTTTGTTCAACTGGCTGCGCTGGCTCAAGAATTTCAGCTTCCGCTGGTTGTAGCCGCTCAGGATATAGATCAGCTCAGCCGGCTAACTCAAGAGATCAACCGTTTAGGCCTCAGCGAGTTGATACTAGATACCGGCATCAAGCCTCTGGCAGATAAGCTCTGGGATTTAACCCAAATCCGCCGGCAGGCCTTAAAAAGATCCAATCGCGCGCTGGGTTATCCTGTACTGGCCATTGCTGAACAGGCCGATCCTTATCAAGAAGCTATAGAGGCTAGCGCTTATATTGCTAAGTATGCGGGTATTGTTTTAATTAAAGGTTTTTCTACTTGGGAAGTTCTTTCTATATTAACCTTAAGACAGAATATCTATACCGATCCGCAGAAACCTCTGCAAATTGACCCTCAACTTTACGCTATCGGCAAGGTAGGCCCGGATTCGCCGGTTTTGGTCACTACTAACTTTTCTCTGAGTTATTATACTGTTTTAGGGGAAGTAGAAGCCAGTAAAATACCGGTTTACATCTTAAGCGTTGATACTCAAGGGATGTCTGTGCTGACTGCCTGGGCCGCTGAGAAATTCAACCCCGAAGCAATTACTAAATCACTGGATACTTTTAAAGTCAGGGAAGTGGTTAAGCATAAGAATTTGATTATTCCCGGTTATGTGGCGATGATCAGCGGTGAATTGGAAGAGCAGTCAGGATTCAGAATTATTGTGGGCCCTAAAGAAGCTGCCGGAATTCCCGCTTTTTTAAAAAATCTTAATTAAGATAAAAAATTAATATATGCGGAAATTTAAAGTTAGATTTCTACCCGATAATCTGGTGATTATGGTAGAAGAGAATAAAACCATTCTTTCTGCGGCGATATCCGCAGGCATTTATCTGAACTCTAATTGTTCTGGTGAAGGTACTTGTGGAAAATGTAAAGTGGTGATCAAGCAGGGGACAGTTAAAACTCGACCTAACGGAATGATCAGCGAGCAAGAAAAAAAGGATAATGTATATTTAGCTTGTTTGACTACTGTTCAAGGGGAGCTGGAAGTTTTAATCCCGGAGAGCTCCCGGTTTGATTTTGATCAACTTACACCCGAGCAGTTACAAGAACGCTTAGTAGGTTTATACGCTCAGGCTGAGGAGCTCCCGCTAGAAAATCCGAAATTTGAAGATGAAATTTTTCAGCATTCGCCTTTTTCCAGGAAAGTATATTTAGAACTGCCGAAACCTACACTTAATGATAGCATTAGCGATTTAGAAAGGTTATACCGCAGCTTGCGTAATCTGGAGAATTTTCCGGTCATCTCAACCGGGATATTTAATATTCGCCAGTTAGGTGAGTTATTACGTAATTATGATTGGAAGGTTACTGTAACTTTGACCCGGCGTCACGATGCAGTGGAGATTGTATCCATTGAACCCGGTGATACTAGTGATAAGAATTTCGGGTTTTGTTTTGATATCGGTACGACTACAATTTCCGGTCAATTAGTAAACCTGAATACTAACCAGGTTATTGGGACTAAGGCTGCTTCTAATCCGCAGGCGGCTTTTGGCAGCGATGTCATCACCCGGATTGTTTATGCCGCTCAAGTTGCAGGGTTAGAGAAATTGCACCTGATGGTCTCAGATACGATGAATCGGATTATTCAGGATTTAACCGCTGAGTATCAAATTGCTCTCAATGACGTTAATTGTATTGTTTGTTCGGGTAACACCACGATGATTCATTTACTTTTACGCATGGACCCTCAACATATTCGTCGGCATCCCTACATTCCTACGGCAAATTACATCCCGGTTCTACCAGCTAAGGAAGCGGGAATTAAAATTAATCCGCGCGGGTTTATGCGTTGCGTTTCCGGGGTAGCTAGTTATGTTGGCGGAGATGTTACTGCCGGCGTTTTGTCCAGCCGGATATATAAGCAGACAGATCCTTGTATTTTGATCGATATCGGCACAAACGGGGAAATTATATTGGGGAATCGGGATTTCTTAGTAGCTGCTGCGGCTTCTGCCGGGCCGGCTTTTGAAGGCAGCGGAGTAACCAGCGGTATGCGCGCCGCCAGCGGAGCGATCCAAAAAGTAAGAATTGATAAAAAAGATTTAAACGTTCAATATAGCACGATCCAGGATAAGTTACCCCGTGGAATCTGCGGTTCGGGTTATATTGATTTATTGAGTGAAATGTTAAGTTCCGGGGTAATTGACAAGGCCGGGAAAATTAAGGTTCAGGGCCGGCGTGTCCGTCCTAGCGCTAGCGGTTTAGAATTTGTAGTTTGTTTTAAGGAAGATATCCAAGCCCAGGCAGATATTGTAATTAACGAAGCAGATATCGAAAATCTCAAGCGCTCTAAAGCCGCTATTTATTCTGCTACGGCAATTTTGACTAGGCATTTAGAGCTAAGTTTCTGCAATATCTCTAAAATATTTATTGCTGGCGGATTCGGGACGTATCTGGATGTCCAAAAGGCAATCAGTATAGGGTTATTACCGGATTTACCGCTTAATAAATTTATCTTTATCGGAAATAGTTCTTTAGCCGGAGCCCGGGAAATTCTTTTATCCCAACAAGCAATGGTAATGGCCGATACACTGGCGGCTAAAATTACTTATTTTGAATTATCTGTAGACCCGGCTTACATGGATGAATACGGGCAGGCATTATTCTTTCCGCATACAGATTTAACTAAGTTTCCCCGGGTGAGCTTTTAATGGGATACCTGATTGCTTTAGCCGGCAAAGGAGGCACGGGTAAGACTACGCTCGCTGCTTTACTTATCCGTATTTTAAAAGAAAAAAAAATGGGCTCAATCCTGGCCATTGACGCTGATCCCAATAGCAATCTGGGTGAAGTTCTAGGAGTTAAGGTAACCGATAATGTTGGCGCGATCCTGGATCAGATTACTTCTAGTCCGGAAAAGATACCGGCGGGTATGGCCAAAGAACGTTTTATCCAACATCAGGTGCAAGCGGCGATTTATGAAGCGGATGGTTTTGATTTATTAAATATGGGTAAACCCGAAGGTCCGGGTTGTTATTGTTACGTAAACAACATTTTACGCGGTCTGATCTCTAAATTGATCCAGGATTATGAATTTGTGATCATGGATAATGAAGCTGGATTAGAGCATTTGTCGCGGCGCACCAGCCGCTTGGCGGATATTTTAATTGTGGTTTCTGATCCTTCTTGTGTAGGTTTAAGTTCGGCCCAGCGGATCAGTGAACTTGCTGAGGCTTTAAAATTCGAAATTAAGAAGAAGGTGCTGTTAGTTAACCGTTATAACCGTGTTCTGCTTGAAGATAAAATTCAAGAAACTGGCTTAGAACTTTTAGGTAGCCTGCCTTTTGAGGCTCAACTACAGGAATTAAGTTTTAACGGCGGATCAGTTTTTGATTTAAATTCAGATGCGCAAATTCTAAAGGCACTTAATTCGTTAGGAGGCCGAATATGGAACCACAACTAATCCTTGAAAAATGGCCGGGAGTAATTTCTACAGTGTCAATCGGAGCTAGCCCCGGCGCGGGCGTATCCGGCAGTCCGGCTTTATCAATCGGTGGCCAGACGGGTATGCCTTTATTATTTAAAGAAGGTTTAATGCCTAACCCGCCAAAGATTGCCTTCGAAATATGGGATATTGCTCCGTTTGATCTTGATCAAGCATTGCTTACTGTTTACGGTTCTTGCTTGAAGGATCCTATAGCCTGGGCAGAGCATTGTGTTTATGAATATAAAGCCCAGTTGCTCTGTTTAAAGATGCAGGGAGCGCATCCTGATTTTGGTGATAAGACTCCCCAACAGTCTGCTGAGTTTGTTTCCAAGTTATTAACTAAGCTTAAGGTGCCTTTAATTATTGTCGGCAGCGGGGATAACGCTAAGGATAATTTAATTATGCCGGCTTGCTCGGAGGCAGCTAAAGGCCAGCGTTGTTTGATCGGTAGCGCAGTCCAGGATAATTACAAAACTTTGGTTGCCAGCGCTCTAGCTGATGGCCACAGTATTATTGCTGAAAGTCCGATTGATATTAATATTGCCAAGCAATTAAATATACTAATCTCTGATATGGGATTAAGTTTAGAGCGCATTGTCATGGATCCGACCATCGGAGCTTTAGGTTATGGTTTAGAATATGCCTATTCAATTATGGAAAGGGCTAGATTAGCGGCTTTGTCCGGGGATAAAACCTTAGCTTGTCCGTTTATTTGTTTTGTCGGCCAGGAGGCCTGGAGGACTAAAGAAGCCAAAGTATCCTCGGAGCAGGGAATTATCTGGGAAACATTGACTGCCACTAGCTTAATTCAGGCCGGAGCTGACCTTTTGGTAATGCGCCATCCGCAAGCCGTTGAGCAAGTACGGAATTTTATAAAACTTTTGTTTAAGGAGTAAGGATGTTTATTGTCGGTGAATTAATTAATGGGATGTATGCGAATATTGCTTTAGCGCTTAAAGAGCGGAATAAGAGTATTGTGCAAACCTGTGCTTTAGAGCAAATTGCCGCTGGGGCAGATGCTTTGGACCTTTGCTGTGGGCCGGCTTCTTTAAATCCGTTAGTGGATATGCCTTGGCTGGTGGAAACAGTGCAGGAGGTTACTGATCAGCCGCTTTGCCTTGATTCCAGCAAGCCCCAGGTTATTGCCGAGGGGTTAAAAGCGGCTAAGAATAAAACTATAATTAATTCTACTACCGCGGATATCGAAAAAATGGAAATACTTATGCCGCTAGCCAGGCAATATAACTCTAAACTCATCGCTATAACCATTAGTATCCAGGGGATTCCGCAGAATAAAGATCAACGATTAGAATTAGCAGCAACTATTTTGACCCATGCGGCTGAAAGGAAGTTTCCTATTCAAGATTTGTTGCTGGATCCGATTGTTATGCCGGTTAACCTGGCGCAAAATCAAATAAAAGATATCTTGGAGACGATTGCCGAGCTTAAAATGATCGCCCAACCTGCACCGCATACGATTATTGGCCTGAGTAATATTTCTCAAGGGGCAAAGTTACGTAGTTTAATTAACCGTACTTTTTTAACTATGGCGGTTGCATCTGGTTTAGATTCTGCTATACTTGATCCTAAAGATAAAGAGCTGATGGAGACATTAGTGGCGGCTGAAGTAATTTTGAATAAAAATATCTATTGCGATTCGTTTTTAGAGGCTTATAGAAAAAAGTAAAAATTTTTTCCCGGAAGCACCTCAGCCCGGGTTATCTATAAATAATAAATATAGGATTAATAGTTTAATCTAATATTTCGGCGGAGTAGCTCAGCCTGATAGAGCACGCGGCTCATACCCGCTTGGTCGGTGGTTTAAATCCACTCTCCGCCACCAGAGTCAGAGAGGCAGTCCCCCAAGGTTTTTGGGGGGCCACTCTCCGCCACCAGAGTCAGAGAGGCAGTCCCCCAAGGTTTTTGGGGGGCCACTCTCCGCCACCAATCCCGCTAGGAATAGCGGGATTTCGCTAAATGCCTGCCTGCGGCAGGCCGGTGGGTGCTCAACTCTCCGCCACCATAGTCAGAGAGGTGAGTCCGCCGCCGTTTATTCTGCAATATTTACATTCCCGTTTTTTATTTAATTAAACTGGATAAAATTAGTGCGATTAATTATTAATTTTATGCTAAAATAATTTACATGGATCAATTTGCGGATACGGTTAATCACTATTCTTTGCTGAAAAAAAGAGATAATATTCTGGTCGCTGTTTCCGGCGGCCCAGATTCACTGGTCCTGCTTTTAAAACTTTTTGACTTGAAACCCAAGCTGGATTTGAAGCTACACATTGTGCATTTAGATCATGCCTGTCGTAAAGAATCCGCTCAGGATGCCTTTTTTGTACAACAGTGGGCTAAGCGGCTCAACTTACCCATAACCATTAAACGTTTAGTTAACCCGACGGCTAAAGCTAAAGGTTGTTCAGAGGCCTACTTTCGCCAAGAACGGTTAAAGTTTTTTATTGAAACGGCCAAGAAAATTAAGGCGGATAAAATTGCTTTGGGGCATAATTTAGATGATCAGGCAGAGACGGTATTAATGCGTCTTTTGCGCGGTACCGGATTATCTGGTTTGTCCGGGATATCAATTAGGCGGGAGATCCAGGGGGCAGTGTTTATCCGCCCGCTCCTAGAAACTACCCGCAGTCAGATTGATAGATTCTTAAGCAAACGTCGTATTAAGCCGCGGCTGGATTTAACCAATCGGGAGGATATATTTTTCCGCAATAAAATCCGCCTGCATTTAATGCCTTTGCTCAAAAATAAATATAATATTAATATTCAAAAAGTACTGGCTAATTTAGCAGAAAGCGCAGCCTATGATTATGAATATTTAAATCGGGCCGCCCAGCGCGTTTTAAAGCAAAGTGGTTGCAGTCTTAATTTAACCAAGGCCAAGAAGTTACATCCTGCAATTTTACGGCTCAAACTGCGGCAGAATATTTCCCGGCTGCAGGGGGATACCCGCCGGATCAGTTTCCAACATATCAGAGAATTAGAAGATTTAATTTTTTCCCGCCCGGCCGGCTCGATTGTCGATCTACCTAAAGGTACCTGTATAAGGAAAACCCGCCACAGCCTGGTTTTTTTTAAGCGCTAAACCCGTAAATTACTTGATTTTAGATATTTTTAAGGCTATAATAAAAACTCGAATTAATTGGTTAAACCAAAATTTCATTAAAGCGGAGAATCATTATGTCTTTGCCAAAAAAACCCAAATCTAATAAAAGCAATCTTCCTAATGTCCCGAAACGTTTTCCCTTCGGTTGGCTGCTGGTCTTTTTTTTATTGATTGTTTTAATGAACTCTTTCAATAATATACCGGTTAGCGGAATTCCTAAAGAAA
>JBFZAT010000027.1:0-52921 GCA_041308845.1 Candidatus Omnitrophota bacterium
TTAAGCTGGAGACGAGAATTGAACTCGTGACCCCGTCCTTACCAAGGACGTGCTCTGCCAACTGAGCTACTCCAGCAAAGATGGATTCACTTTACCGGTTGAGCCATAAAACAAAAAAACAACCCCTAAGAAATTATGTAAAACTCTTTCTTTTTTATAAGTAACGCTTAAGTTGTAGAGCTGAATCAATAGGTATTTGTGTAAGTAAAAGAGTTTATACTAAGATAGGCCATTTGTCAAGATATTTTTTATTATATTTAATATATTTAATCTAATTTTTTAAAGGGCAAATTTAAGTAATTTTCTAGGCTGGCAAATTGCAGCAGAGTTAATTCTTCCGGGCGTACATTCAAGTCAATACCAGAAGCTTCTAAAAAATTCTTTAGCTGGATCTGACTAGTCAGTCCAGATAAGCTATTTCTCAAGGTCTTCCTTCTTTGGTTAAAAGCGGTACGGATTAATTTAAAAAAATTTTCTTCGTCTCTGACCTCAACCGGTGGCTGCCGGCGAAAATTCAAACAGATAAAACAAGAATCCACGTTAGGAACGGGCTTAAAACTGTTCTTTTTAATCTCAAAGAGAATTTCACTTTCGGCATAATACTGCACAAAACAACTAAAGGAACTATATTCCTTGGAACCGGCAGTTGCGCGCATCCGGCGCCCAAACTCTTTCTGCACAGTGATAAAAGCGCTACTGATCGTTTGACGATAACGGATC
Source organism: Candidatus Omnitrophota bacterium (assembly GCA_041308845.1). Taxonomy (GTDB): domain Bacteria; phylum Omnitrophota; class Gorgyraeia; order Gygaellales; family Profunditerraquicolaceae; genus UBA6249. Next base: position 721 of record JBFZAT010000027.1, read on the forward strand.
AGCCTTTCGATAATCGGAGTAGAAATATAATACGGAATATTACCGATAATCTTAATTTTTTGGTTTACCCTTTCAGCCCTCAAAAAATCCGCCAGATCGAATGCTAAAATATCTGCCTTGATTAATTGAGTGTTGGGATAACTACTTAAAGCCTGCCCAAGCAGCAGATCTAAACGCGGGTCGATCTCCAGAGCGTAAACCTGCTTAACTCTGGGGGCAAGCTGTGCGGTAAGGTCTCCTTTACCGGAGCCAATCTCCAAAACAATGTCTTGCGGAGTAAAAGAGCAACTGGCGATAATTTTCTTTTGGATGTTCTTATCGATTAAAAAATTTTGACCTAAACTTTTTTTCGGTTTAATGTACATTGGATGGCTGCCTGAATCGCCGCAATTAGCGAAGAAGGATTAGCTAAAGCCGGCTGGTTAGCAATATCAAAGGCTACTCCGTGTAACGGAGAAGTGCGCACAAAAGGTAAGCCCAAGGTCAGATTTACCCCGCTTTCAAAACCCGTAAGTTTTAAAGCAATTAAAGCCTGGTCATGATAAGCAGCGATAACACAGTCAAATTTTCCAGCTGCCGCTTGAAAAATCGCCGCATCCGCAGCTAACAGCTGCATGGTCACAGTAGACTTAAATTTTTTAGTTAGATCTTCCATTGCCGGAATGATGATCTTCTGTTCTTCGCAACCGATCAATCCGCCATCTGAAGCATGAGGATTAATTCCACAAATCGCCAATCTTGGTTTTTTTACGGAGAAAAAAATCCTTAGACCATCAACAGTAGCTAAAATATTCTTTGCTATCGCTGCAGTTTTAAGTTTACCGGAGACCTCCGCCAGGCGAACATGCCGAGTAAGCAGGCTAAATTTCAAACGTTCATTGATTAACATCATCACCAAATTCGGACTTTTTGTCCGCTGCCCCAGATACTCAGTATGCCCGCAAAACTTAAATCCCGCCAGGTTAACCGCCGCTTTGGAAACCGGACAAGTAACTAAACAATCAATTTTATTATTTTTAAGCAATCCTAAGGCTGCATCCAAATACTCCAGGCTGGCTTTTCCGTGCTGCGCGGCTAAGCTACCGAATCTAAACCCTTTACTTTCTACATTCTTTAAATCGATTATTTTAAACGCCGGAGGTTGAATATTTAAAAGTCGCGCGGCCCGGGCCAACACACCGGAGTCGCCAATAACTGTAAAATCCACCTGAGTTTTTAATTTTCGTAGCGCCGTTAAAATGGTGGCCGGGCCGATTCCGGCGGGGTCCCCAATGGTTAAGCCGACTCTAATTCTCGAGGATTTTAATGTAAGATTGTTTTTTGAGCTCATCTAACCACTTAGACAGTTCATCCTGCATTTTAGTTTCGAATAAATACTCCTGAATCTTAGCTTGTGACTGTGCCAGGGTTAGCTGCCCGCTAGGGATAATCTCATCTAACCTAAAAATAAAATATTGCGCATCAACTTTGACCGGACTAGAGATTTCACCGATTCCCAGGGCAAAAACCGTTTCTTCGATCTCCGGCCGCAACTGTTGGCCGGCCACTGCCGAAAGTCGATCTACAGTAAACATAAACTTCCCAGCCAACTCTTCGATTTTTTCTCCCCGGCGCAGCTGATAACTTAAATTTTTAGCTAATTCTTCTTCCGCCAGAATAATCAGCGTCAGCATCCGTTCTTGCGGCTTTACGAACTTTTCCTTATTCTGGTTATAAAAAGTAGTAATCTCCTCCGGACGCACCATTACTTTACTGCGCACTTTTTGTTCAATAAGATTATACATTAAAATCTGTTCGTTAATTTTATTTTCTAAATCTCCCCGGACCAAGCCCTGCCTGGCTAAATCCTGCTCAAAATCCGCATCCGAAGCATAACGCTTTTTAATTTCATCTATTCTGGCTTTGACCCTGGATGCCTCCGCGACCACCCTGTCTAATTTAGCCTGCTGCAGTATAAGCCGATCTTCGATTAGCCGCTGCAGTAAATCAAGTTTGACTGAATCCAGTTTATCCTCTAAGTCCTTGCCTTGGAGTTCCCGGGAATATTGCAGGCGCACAAAATTCAAGAAATCCGTTAGGTCTTTTTGAGTAATCACTTCGTGATTAACTACAGCCACCAGCTTATCCTGAGCATAAAGACCAGAAACCGGTAGAAGAACTAAGATCAAAAAAAGAAAGAGCTTACTGTTGCGTCGCATTAAAAACACCCGCTTTCTTAAAGTTAACAATCGCTTCTTTTAATAATCGGCAATATAGATCGAAACCTACCGCCGCAATAAAACCGTGTTGTTCCTGGCCTAAAAGATTACCGGCGCCCCGAATTTCAAGGTCTTCCATGGCAATATTAAAACCTGCCCCTAAGCTACTGTGTTCCTGAATTGCTTGCAGCCTTTTACGGGCGTCTTTTTCTAAAACCCCGGTTGCTTTATCCGGAATCATAAAATAAGCATAAGCTTCCCGGTTGAATCTTCCTACCCTACCGCGCAACTGATGTAAATCGCTTAACCCAAACAGTTGGGCGTTATTAACAATAATTGTGTTGGCATTCGGTATATCAATCCCGGATTCGATAATCATTGTCGAAATAAGCACGTCGATTTTACCGGCGATAAAATCCGACATGATTAACTCCAGGAGCTTGGCGGGCATTTGCCCGTGAGCCAAGGCAATACGCACCTTAGCCGGTAAATCCCTGGCTACCCGCTGTTTAATTTTTTCTAAATCCCGAATGCGATTATGTAGGAAAAATACCTGGCCCTGACGGGCCAACTCACGCTTAATTGCCTGCGTCACTAAATCTGCATCATATTCTATCACAATTGTTTTGATAGGCAACCTATTTTGCACAGGAGTATTAATCACCGAAAGATCTTTGGCCCCCATTAAACTCATATATAGAGTGCGGGGAATCGGAGTAGCAGTTAGAACTAAAACATCAATAGTATGCTTAAGTTTTTTCAGTTGCTCTTTGGCTTTTACCCCGAACCGCTGCTCTTCATCCACAATCACCAACCCTAAGTTTTTGAAGTTAACATCCCCGGAAAGCAAACGATGCGTACCGATCACAATATCCAGATTGCCTTGAGATAAGTTTTTAATAATCTCATCCTGCTGGCGCTTAGTCCGGAAGCGTGAAAGCATCTCCACATTAACCGCAAAATCACTCAAACGGGAAGTAAAATTTTTATAATGCTGTTTGGCTAAAATCGTAGTCGGGACTAAATAAATAACCTGTTTATTATCCATCACCGCCTTAAAAGCGGCGCGCATGGCGACTTCAGTTTTACCGTAACCAACATCCCCACACAACAGCCGGTCCATCGGCTTAGTCGACTCCATATCAGACTTGACCTCTAGAGTCGCTCTGACCTGATCCGGCGTCTCTGTATACGGAAATGTTTTTTCAAACTCCGCCTGCCAGGAGGTATCAGCAGAAAATTTGAACCCCAGACTAGCTAAACGTAAAGCCTGCAGGCTCAACAGTTCCCAGGCTAATTTTTGAATACCCCGGCGCGCGCGCTCTTTTATCCGCTGCCAGGATTTATTCCCCAAACGGTACAGTTTAGGTTTACCCGTATGAAAAGCAATATATTTCTGGACCAGATGCATCGCATCCACCGGCACGTACAACTTTTCATTCCGCTCATATTCAATCACCAAATGATCTTTAACCTGCCCTTTGCTTTTAACCTTTTGTATACCCTGGAATTTACCGATACCATGCTGATTATGCACTACAAAATCACCGACTTGCAGATCGATAAAACTGTTTAAAGGAAATTCTTCGGCAAAAACAGTAGCTTTAGCTGGAGAGGCTTTCTTAAAAGCCAGGATAATCACGATCTGATGCGGCCAGAGCAAATCACCGTTAACCGGATTAAAAGCTTTGATCGAAATCACTTGAGCATTATCCAACTCTATCCGGATAGGCAGCTCAAAAGATACCGGGAAAATATCAATAATTCCTCCGCGGCGGCTAAATTCCCCCTCGGCAGAAACCTGCTCCTGCCGAAGGTAACCGAAAGCCATTAAGCTGGCAGAAAAAACATCAGGATCCAACTCTTGGTTTAAATATAATTTAAGCGATTTAAATAACATTTAAATAAATAAGGGGCGTTTCCCCGATATAGGGAAACGCCCCTTATCTTAGTTTCCCTGCGTTTCTTATTTAGTGCCCTTGCCGCCACGGCCCCAAGCCAAGACCAATGGAGAAGCAATAAAAATAGTCGAATACACCCCGGAAATAAATCCTACGAATAGGGCAAAAGAAAAATTATTCAGAACCTCACCCCCATAGAACAGGAAAGAAAGAACCACCAGCAGGGTGATCCCTGAGGTAAGCAAAGTCCTGCCCAAGGTTTGGTTAACACTTAAATTAATCAATTCTCTTAAAGAAAGTTTACGGTATAAACGCGCATTCTCCCGTACGCGGTCATAAATAACAATCGTATCATTAATAGAATAACCAGCGATGGTCAGAAAAGCTGTAATGCTTAATAGATCAATCTGACGGTTACTAACCACTAGAAAACCCAAAGCTACCAACACATCGTGAATCAGCGCAATTATGCCGGCCGCCGCAAAATTTATATGTCTAAATCTGAAACCCACATAAATCAGAATACCGGCAAGCGACCAGATTAAAGCCAACAAAGCCTTGTTTTTAAGATGCTTGCCGGCAACCGGACCTACCCGCTCAATCCTTAATATCTGAATATCTTCATCGGGAAAAGCAGTTTTGAGTTTATCGGTTAACTGCTGATTTTTATCTTCGTTAGTCCTAATCAAAACTGCACGCGGATTATCTTTAAACTGTTGAATACTAGCATCCGCTAAATTTATGTCTTTTAGCACTTGCCGGACCTTATCCATAGCCGGTGGATGCTTAAAAATATATTCCTGAAGTTGGCCTCCGGCAAAATCGATTCCGTAGGCAGCCGAACCTTTCTTAAAATAAGAAAAAAGACCTACGCTGATCACCATAAACGAAATAATATAGAATATTTTACGTTTACCGATAAAATCCAGTTTCGTAGTCCCGATTAGTTTAAGCATCGGTAAAGTATTTTTAATCCAACCGAACTTAAGCATTAATTCAAAGATTGTCCGCGTTACCACAATCGCTGTGAACATGCTAGCGATTAAACCAATAGTCAAAGTCACCGCAAATCCCCGGATCGGCCCAGTGCCAAACTGAAACAATAAGAATGCCGCAATCAAAGTCGTCAGGTTCGAATCGAAAATCGCGCTAAAAGCACGTCCATAACCATTGGTAATCGCCGCCCGTAAATTCCTGCCGGAGGCCAGCTCCTCTCTGATCCGCTCATTGATTAAAACATTGGCATCCACAGCCATACCCAAAGATAAAGCAATACCGGCAATCCCCGGCAAGGTTAAGGTCGCTGAAATCCCCGGAAAAAGTACCGGTAATAAACCTAGTCCACCAAGTATCGCTATGAGGTTCAATAACAGCGCGATATCACTGACTAACCCGGCCAAAAGATAATAACCGGCCATAAAAATAAAAACTAATGCGCAGCCGACCAAAGCCGCTTTTACTCCTTTATTAATAGAATCCTGGCCTAATAACGGCCCCACGGTTCTTTCTTCCTCAACATACATCGGTGCAGGCAAAGCTCCGACCCGCAAAACCAATGCTAAGTCCTGGGCTACCTGTACATCAAACCTTCCGGTGATTACCGCTTCTCCGGAAGGAATAGCTTCTCTAATCCGCGGAGCTGATTGAACCTTACCGTCCAAAACAATCGCCAGACGCTGGCCAACACTAGCAGCAGTCACTTCAGCAAATTTCTTAGCTCCGGCGGCATTAAATTGTAAAGCAACAATCGGTTCATTAAACTGACTCTGGTCAAAACGCACAGAGGCGTTAGTTAAGGCGTCTCCTACTAAAACTGCCTGTTTTTCAATCAATAGCGGCTCATTCTCATCCGGAGTGTATTTTAGCTCGAATCCTTCCGGAACTGACCCGTCAATTGCTTCTTTAAGCTTCTGGGTATCATTAGAAACCAGCTTAAACTCTAACATTGCGGTTTTACCGATTAATTCAATCGCCCGCTCTCGATCGGTAACTCCAGGCAGCTGCACCACGATTTCATCTTCACCCTGCTTTTGAATAGAGGTCTCTCTAACGCCAAACTCATCGATCCGATTACGGATTACCTCGACCGCTCGGTCGCAAGCATCCAGCTTAGCCTGGCCAGCTAAATGGCTGGTATCAACTTTAAGCAAAAGATGCATCCCACCCTGTAGATCTAATCCTAAATTAATACGCTTATCTAGGGGGAAAGTATAGTAAACGCATAACCCGATCACACCTAAAATCAGCAGTATTTTATAAATCAGCTTTTTTTCCATACTTTTGCCAACTCCTGTTTTTAACTTTAACTGGGCTTCTTAATATAGGCTACACTGTTTTTTTCAATCTCCATCTTAACGTTTTCATCGATACGTAAGAGTAAAGTTTTCTCCTTAACGTTGACTACCGTGCCGTGTATTCCTCCGGAGGTGACTACCTCATCATTTTTATTAATACTAGCCAGCATTTTCTGATGTTCTTTCTCTTTTAGCTTCTGCGGACGGATCAAAAGAAAATAAAAAATAATGAAGATTAAAGCTAAAGGAAAAAGCTGCACAATAGGATTTACGGCGCTAGATTGCGGCATTTTAAGCTCCTTTATTTAGTTTTTTTAACAAACTTTTCACGGTTACTGATAATTGGGCCCCTTTCTTTACCCACTCGGCGATTTTTTCTTTTTTCAATACGGCGGCTCCGGTAGTCGGTTGGTAATATCCCAATTCTTCAATCATCCGGCTATCCCGGCCCATCCGCTCATCAAAAACTGTAACCCGAAAGTGCGGCTTGCCTTTAGGATTTTTACCGATTCTTCTTAAACGAATATGCACTGCCATGATACTTCCTCCTTTAAATGAGCGGACAACTTATGGAGCGATAGCGACATAAGTTGTAGCTCCGGCTTACCGGAGCGTCCGCGAATTTATCCTGTACCTACGAGAAAATCCTAGAGGATTTTCGAATGTTTTGGTGCAGGATCTTTTACCTGTTGTCAATTTAAACCCTTAACGGGCAACTTATGGAGCGATAGCGACATAAGTTGTAGCTCCGGCTTACCGGAGCGTCCGCGAATTTATCCTGTACCTACGAGAAAATACTACCTTCTAATTGCCTCCATCATTGCTTTAGCTTTATTCACTGATTCTTGATACTCTTTTCCCGGGACAGAATCAGCAACAATGCCTGCCCCGGCCTGCACATAAGCAATCTTATCCTTGAGCACTATAGTGCGAATGGCGATGCAAGTGTCCAGATTATGCGAAAAGCTAAAATAACCGATGGCTCCCGCATACAAAGAACGTTTTAAATTCTCTAATTCATCGATAATCTGCATAGCACGGATCTTAGGACTACCAGAAACCGTACCGGCCGGGAAAGCAGCTTGGAGTACATCATAGATATCAAACCTTTTTTTGTCAAGTAGCGCGCTGACTTCGCTCACCAGGTGCATTACATGGGAATATTTCTCTACCCGCATAAAATCATCAACTTTAACCGCACCCAACCGGCTAATCCGGCCTAGATCATTCCGGCCCAAATCCACTAACATCAGATGTTCGGCTCTTTCCTTCTGATCTTTTAACAAACTTTGTTCTAAGAGATTATCTTCATGGGCATCCTTACCGCGGGGGCGGGTTCCGGCAATCGGACGAGTCTGCACTAAACCGTTCTCACAACGCACCAGCATCTCTGGGCTTGACCCAACGATAGAAAAATCTTTGAATTTTAAATAATACATGTAAGGAGAAGGATTCAAACTGCGTAAAGCCCGATAAATGGCAAAATCATTTTTAGCCGTTTTAACCTGAAAACGCTGCGACAAAACTACCTGAATAATATCCCCCTGGCGAATATACGCTTTAGCCTGCTTGACCATGCGCACAAATTCCGGTTTTCGCAGGTTGCTCTGAATCCGCAACTCATCCTGCGATTTGGTATTATCCGCAGGCATATAACATTTATCAAAATTCTTATTGATCATTTCGATCTTCCTTATCGCCCCCTGGTAGAGCTGTTTTCGTTTGGCTAAGCTGGATTTATCCGGCAGGATTACATTGCTTAAAATCTTAAGCGTGTGATTAAGCCGGTCAAAAATCAAAAGCGTATCAGTTAAGATTAAAAGTGTATCCGGAATTTTTAGATCATCCTTATTTTTATCCGGGATATTTTCAAAGAAACGCACTACGTCATATCCCAAATAACCCACCAATCCTCCATAAAAACGCGGCAACCCGGCTACTTCTACGCTACGGAAGTTACGCATTATTTTTTTGATCTCAGCTAAAGGGGTTTTTGTAGTAACAAAACTCTGTTTTTTATTATTCTGCGGGCGGATAATTTCGATTTTTTTACCCCGGCTTCTAAAAATTAAACTGGGATTAGTCCCTAAAAATGAATAACGGGCAATCTTTTCCTGGCCTTCTACCGATTCCAGCAGAAAAGAATAATCCCCCTTCTCCATTCTTAAAAAAGCGGACACCGGCGTATCTAGGTCAGCGTTAATTTCCATATAAACCGGAATTACATTGCCTTTTTTACTTAGCTTCAAAAAATTTTTTAAATCTGGCGTATACATAACTTGTAAAAGCAGATATCCAATTAGGGGTTAACTGCCAACTAAATAACTAATCTCATTATTTGATTTTCCTATAGAAACAACTCCGCTTGCCGGTATGACAGGCCTTACCCACCTGACGGACGCTGATTAAAAGTGCATCTAAATCACAATCATAGGCTATCGACTTAACAAATTGAAAATGTCCGCTGGTTAAGCCTTTAGTCCAATATTCTTTTCTTGAGCGCGACCAAAAACAGGTCTTCCCGAAGTTTAAAGTACGGCGCAGGGACTCCTTATTCATATAAGCCAACATCAACACTTGCTTGTTTTTATAATCCTGAACGATTGCCGGAATTAACCCACCCGGGTCAAACTTTAAGCTCCCTAATTTAAAATTATATTTTTTCATATTCTTACCGCTACCCCTCTTTCCTTTAAATAGTTCTTCACCTGCTTTAAGCTGAGCTCCTGATAATGAAAAAGTGAAGCAGCCAAAGCCGCATCTGCCTGGCCCTGCGTAAAAACATTATAGAAATCTTCTAAAGTACCTGCGCCACCGGAAGCAATTACCGGAATATTTACTTTCTGACTGATCGCTTGAGTCAATTCTAAATCATAACCGTCTTTGGTACCATCACGATCCATACTGGTTAAAAGTATCTCACCTGCCCCTAAGCGGGCGGCTTTTTCCGCCCAGACTAAAGCATTAATTCCTGTCGGGGTACGGCCGCCGTTAATAAAAACTTCCCAGTGCTCTGCCTGTTTTTTAGCATCGATAGCCACAACAATACACTGACTACCAAATCTCTTGGCCGCAGCGCTAATTAATTCCGGGAATTTTACGGCTTGCGTATTAAGGGAAACCTTTTCGGCGCCGGCATTTAAAAGATTGCGGATATCTGCGATTTCCCCAATTCCTCCGCCAACGGTAAAAGGCATAAAAATATTCTCGGCGATTTTTTCAACTAGTCCGATTAAAGTTTTCCGATTTTCAAAGCTGGCGGTAATGTCTAAAAAGACCAGTTCGTCGGCTCCCTGGGCATCATAAGCTTGAGCTACCTCTACCGGATCTCCGGCATCGGTTAAACCCAAAAATTTTACTCCTTTAACTACCCGACCCTCTTTGATATCTAAACAGGGAATTATGCGTTTACTCAACATAAAAAGATAACAGTAATTTTATAATCCTGCCCGCTCATGATTTATTTAACTTTTTTATTCAGATACTCCTTTAAAACCTGCGCGGTATTCTTACCTACCCGACCATCAACTTGCAGGTTATTTGCCTTCTGGAACTCTCGAATCGCCGTACGGGTTTTTCTACCCATTTTGCCATCTACTGCATCCTGGTAAAAACCAGCATTTTTTAAAGCGGTCTGAATCTGTGTTACATCATTCGACCACTTAACCCCGCCTGGATCTTGAGAACTCTGTTCAACGAGCGCTGCTTTCATAGAAAGAGATTCCTGCAGACCGCTGATCTGACGGTCTTTTTCATTTAACTGGGCTTCTAATGCCGAAATTTTATTACGTAAAGCCTGATTGGATAACTGATCGCTTTTACCCAAGGTAATACAACCGCCTAAAATAAAGATCACTAACCCCACTAAAATTAATTTAGATACTCCCTTGATCATAGCTGCCCCTTTCCTTAGTTATAATTAAGCAGAAATTATATTCTGCGCCTGAGTTAAAGTAAATTTGCCTTCGTACAAAGCCTTACCGATGATAACGGCAGATAAACCGTTTTTTTCAAGCTGATGAAGTTTAACTAAATCTTTAAGAACACTTACCCCGCCGGAAGCAATAACCTTTAATTGTGTTTTCTTCAGTAGCTCCTTAATCGCAGAGATATTCGGCCCGGTCAAAGTCCCATCCCGGGAAATATCCGTATAAATTAACTGTTTAAAACCGATAGTCTTTAGCTCCCGGGCAAAACCTAAAGTGGTTTTAGCCGCCCGGAGATTCCATCCCTGGGTTAAGACCTGACCGCCACGGGCATCAATACTCACGATCACTCTCTCTCTGAATTTCTTCCAAGCTTGCTTTAAAAACTTTTCATCGCTGGCAGCTTGAGTGCCTAAAATCACTCTCTGGACTCCTAAATTGAGTAATTTAGAGATGGTTGCTAAGTTCCGCACTCCGCCGCCAAACTCCACTCCGATACCGATCTGTTCAATGATACTTTTTAGAACCTCGGTATTCTTAAGCGCTCCGCTAGCTGCACCATCCAAATCTACAATGTGCAAAAATTTAGCTCCCTGCCTGACCCAATCTTTAGCCACCTGAGCTGGATCAGCTGAATAAATCTTTTCCTGGTTGAACTTACCCTGGAAAAGCCTAACTACTTTTGCACCTCTTAAATCAATTGCCGGTATAATTAACATAAGTGCACAAAATTTTTCATTATTTTTAACCCTAAAACCTGGCTTTTTTCAGGGTGAAACTGCACCCCGTAAACATTATCCTTAGCTAATACACAACCGAACTCTATGCCATAATTACAGGTGGCCGCGATTACGGATTGACTAATAGGCTGCGGATAATAAGAATGACAAAAGTAAACTTGTCCGGCTCCTTGAATGCCGCTTAACAAAAGACAATTATCATCCACTACTTGGAAATCATTCCAGCCCATATGCGGTACTTTTAATCCAGAAGCAAGAGGTAATTTTATTACCTCTCCGGGTATAATCCCCAATCCGGAATAAAGTTTAGCCTCCTGGCTGCGTTCTAACAAAAGCTGCATGCCTAAACAAATTCCCAGAAACGGTTTCCTGGCATCAATTTGTGCTCGGATCGGTTCAATCAAATCTAGTTTTTTTAATTCCTGTAACGCATCATCAAAAGCGCCTACACCGGGTAAAATTATTTTATCCGCAGCATCTAATTCATCTTTTTTACTGGTAATTAGCGGATTCCCCCCGCAGAGCTGAATGGCTTTAGCTACGCTATGGATATTGCCCATACCATAGTCGATAATCGCAATTTTCATATAATCGCTTGTAGATAACCGGTAGCAATTAGATTAGACACCTAGTCGATAACTCCTTTTGTCGAAGGGACTCCTAAGCGACGAGGATCAATCTGGGTTGCCTGATCCAAAGAAATTCCGAAAGCCTTAAAAATAGGTTCCAGGGTAGTATGTAAATCCGGATTTATCGGATCAACCTTGATATTAAGATTCATTCCTAGATGTTTCGCAAATGACTCAAAAAAGTGATGAGCATAAGTTAAATCATATTCGTTTTTCTTATCCGCACCGCTATGCGATAATTTAGAAAATGCTTCTGAATGAGTGTCATAATCAATATGGAAATTGCCTCTTCCGCTTATGTCTACCGCAACGCTAGCGGTTACCTCTTCCATAGGAACTGAAGCCGAACCAATACGATTAATTCCCGCTTTATCACCTAGGGCTTTCTTAAAAACTTGGCCTAAAACTATACCAATATCCTCATTAGTATGATGAATGTCTATATCGAAATCCCCCCAGTTGACCACCAGCTCTAAATCGAAATGCCCCCAGTAAGCGAATAAATCCAACATGTGATCCAGCAGCCCAATTCCAGTCTTAATCTTTCTTTTTTCCGTACCATCAATATCTAAGATGGCAGAAATCTCTGTTTCATTTGTTTTCCTATTTATTACTGCCCTTCTATTTTCCATTTTTACCTTCCCCCAGGGAATTAACTAGCCTCTGTTATATTACAAAAACTATATAAATCTGCTTTTCACTGAATCCACATGTTTCTGTAAACCTTCAATCCCGGCGATTTTTTCTAAAGGTTCACGTATTTTCTCGAGCGCCTTTTTAGAATAACTAATAATATGGCTGCTTTTAATAAAATCTGTAACGTTTAACCCGGAAAAGAATCTAGCCGTACCCTGGGTAGGTAATACATGGCTGGGCCCGGCAACATAATCCCCCAAGGCCACCGGGCTATAGGGCCCCAGAAATATCGCTCCGGCATTTTTTATATCCTTGAGCAGTTTTTGTGGATTCTGCACCAAGATTTCTAAGTGTTCAGGAGCGATTTTATTAGCGATCTCGGCGGCCTGTTTTAAATTTTTAGTTAATATAATATGTCCATTATCTGTATCCAGCTGTGCGCCAACCTCTTTAGCTAAACTTCTGGAATTAGTAATTAAGATGGCCAAGCCTTTAGCATGTTCCCCCTGGGCCCGTAGGTCAGCAACAATAAATTTCGGATCGCTAAAACGGTTAGCAATCACTACCAACTCCGTAGGCCCGGCAATCATATCAATGTCTACTTTACCAAAAACCTGGCGCTTAGCTTCACTCACATAAATATTACCCGGACCGACAATCTTATCCACCCGGGGGATGGTTTTGGTTCCGTAAGCTAAAGCAGCAATCCCCTGAGCTCCACCTACCCGGTAGATTTCATCGACCTTAAGCAAATCCGCCACCACTAAAATATGAGGATTAATATAACCGTTTTTGTCCGGGGGGCTGACCAGGACAATTTTCTTTACCCCGGCTAACTTAGCCGGCAACACCGTCATATAAACGGTAGAAACTAAAGGCGCAGTCCCCGCCGGAATGTAAACTCCCACTTTTTCTAAGGGTGAATAATTTTCACCCAGTACTACTCCTTCAGCGCCCTTAATCCTCCAGGATTTGCGTAGCTGTTTACGGTAAAAACGGTTTACATTTTCGATCACTAACTTCAACGCACTGACAAAATGCGGACTAATATTCGCATAAGCACCGCTAATCTCAATCTGGGAAAGTTTCAGCTGACGCGGGATCAACTTTACTTTATCGAACTTACGCGTATATTTAATCACCGCCTCATCACCGAAAAGACGCACATCATCGATAATTTTTTTAACTTTTTCCTCAACCCGCACCTGGCGTAGCTGGCCACGGTTATAAATTTTCTCCAGTTTTTTACTGGTAAAACGGATTATTTTCATTTTATTTCAACCCTGATTTTATTTAGATGCAATCTTTAATTATAGCTCTTAATTTTTCAAAAGCCAATACAAAATTCTCCGGATGCCTCCCTCCGGCTTGGGCAAAGTCTGCCCGCCCGCCACCAGAACCACCGATCGCCGGAGCAACCTGGCGGATAAATTCTCCGGCGTCAAATCCCCGGGACAATAAATCCGGCGTAACCGCAATTACCAGGTATGCCCTCTGCCCTAAAGCATCATGTGAACCCAAGGCAATTACCCCGGACTGCAATTTTTCTTTTAACTTATCCGCTAAAAACCGCAAATCAGACATCTCTAAATCAGGCTCAAGGGCGGTAACTACATTCACGCTTTTAAGCTCTATCGTATTTTCGGTCAGCCTAGATAATACCTCCTGCAGGCGGTGGTTAAATTCTAAGTTACGCTGCTTCTTTTGTGCTTTTAACTCTTTAAGCTTATCTTTTTTCTGAGCTTCAAGAATACTTTTTTCCCGCTGTTGACAGATAAACTGCCGGGCAAAATCAGCAGTTACTCCCTCAATCCTTCTTATTCCGCTAGCTACTGAAGACTCACTAAGTATTTTGATTATCCCGATTTCAGTAAGATTGCCAAGATGGGTGCCGCCGCATAATTCTTTAGAAAAATTTCCGATATTTACTACCCGCACATGCTCTCCGTATTTTTCCTCAAAGAATGCCAAAGCCCCGGCATTCCTGGCTGCTTTAAAAGTCATTTCTTGGCAATCGACCGTTTGATTGGCGGCAATACAACTATTAGCTACCTCTTCGACCCGGATAATCTCCTCAGCGGAAAGCCCTTTAAAATGCGTAAAATCAAAACGGAATTTTTCTTCAGCAACTAAAGACCCTTGTTGCTGGACATGATTACCTAAAACCTGGCGTAAAGCCGCCTGCAAGATATGGGTAGCAGTATGATTTCTGGCAATATTTAATCTACGTTGAACATTTATTTGCGCCTTAACTCGATCGCCATTTTTTAAATTACCGGAAATAATCTTACCCGAATGTAAAATAACATTGTCTATCCGTTGGGTATCAACTACCTCAAAAACATTTCCCCCGCTGATTAACTTGCCGGTATCTCCGACTTGCCCTCCGGATTCAGGATAAAAAGGTGTTTGCTCTAAAATAATTTCCAAATTTTCTCCCGCCGCAGCCTTAACTAGCTGCTGACCATCTTTTAAGATGCCCAGAATAGCGGTTTCTACATTATCTTGCTGATAACCGATAAATTTGCTGGCCGCAACTTTTAACTCCAGGGATTTAGCGCCAAAAACTTCCCCACTCATTACCGAACCTGTTTTAGAGCGCGTTTTCTGCTCCTGCATCGCTTGATCAAAAGCCAGAGAAGAAAAGCTAATCCCCTGCTTATCCAGCCATTGCACAGTCAACTCCAGAGGAATTCCGTAAGTATCATGCAGCAAAAAAGCTGCACGGCCTACCGCCAGCGGATCAGGCCTAGTGATAAATTCAGTAAACTTATTTTTAAATAATTCTGCGCTCGAACCCAGCGTACGAATAAAGTTTTTTTCTTCCGTAAGCAGAATCTGGACAATTTCATCCCGGCGCTTGGTTAACTCTGGGTAAGGCCTGCGCATGATTTCGGTTAAACAAGGAACTAACCGGTATAAAAAAGGCTCATTAATCCCCAGGTTATTTAAATGGAGAATAGCTTTGCGGATAATTTTTCTTACGACATAACCCCGGCCTTCATTAGAAGGCAATATCCCGTCAAAAATTGAAAATACCGCCGCCCTTAAATGATCAGTAATAGTATACAGCAGTTTTTGTTCAAAAGAAACCTTCAAACCGGGCAGCTTGCTTATAATTTCTTGGACAATCGGTTGGAATAATTCTGTTTCAAAATTATTCTGCTTGCCTTGCATGACCGCAGTTAACCTCTCTAAACCCATACCAGTATCGATATTCTTATTCGGCAAGGGTTCTAAAAAGGCGTCTTGCCGGCGGTTAAACTGGGTAAAAACCAGGTTCCAAATTTCAACAAATCTTCCGCAGCTGCAAGCGGGATTACAATTTTTTTCAGCGCACCCCGGCTGCACTCCGAAATCATAAAATATTTCAGAACAGGGGCCGCAGGGCCCGTTAGGGCCTTTTGTCCTAGCTTCCGCCGGCCAGAAATTATCCTCATCTCCAAGCCTGACGATTTTTTCTACAGGCAGGCTTATCTGTTCCTTCCAGATACAGTAAGCCTCATCATCATCCTGGTAAACCGAAACCCAAAGTTTATCTGCTGGAATCTTCAATTCTACAGTTAAAAATTCCCAAGCCCAGGTAATCGCTTCTTTTTTAAAGTAATCTCCGAAAGAAAAATTACCCAGCATTTCAAAAAAAGTATGGTGAGAACTGGTTTTACCGACCTTTTCTAAATCATCTGTACGCAGACAGCGCTGACAGGTGGCCGCGCGCTTAAACCCCGCATCAAACCCCATAAATTCTTTTTTAAACTGGTTCATACCGGCGGGAGTAAAAAGGACCGTGGGATCTTCTTTAGGCACCAAAGAGTCGCTTTCGACAAGCTTGTGTTGTCGAGCCTGGAAAAAAACTAGAAATTTTTCTCTTAAAATATCCGCAGTCATAATGCTCTAATCGCTTCTGTAACCGCCTCCGATGAAAATCCCCGGCGCAACAAAAAACCGTAGACCCGGGCTTTGGCTTTCAACGGCTGGACACCTTTAATTTTAGAAAATCTTTGTTTAGCTAGTTGGTTGACGATCTGGCTTTCGTTATAACTTCCTTCTACCTGGGAGAGCGCCTGCTGGATAATTTCTCCGGATAACCCTTTATATAACAATTCTTGTTTTATCCTGCGCAAACCCACAGGGCGTTTGATCCGCGAAGCTACCCAGCCTTTGGCAAAAAGCTGATCATTAATAAATTCTTTTTCTCTTAAAAAATTAAGCGTTTCCTGAATTAACGCTTCAGCAAAATTTTTCTGCCTTAGCCGGGTCCGCAGTTCACTCTCGCTACGCAGACGGAATTTTAATAATAAAAAGGCATAGGCCCGCGCCTCCTCGGCGCTATTATTCAGCCAGGCTGGACTTTTTACGCGCTGCTTTCTCAATATCTTCCTGTAGTTTTGGATTCTCTTTTAAAAATTTTATGGCCGCCTCTCTACCTTGGCCTAACTTTTTGTCTTCATATGAAAGCCAAGTTCCGCTTTTAGTAATCACTTCAATATTTACCGCCGCATCAATCACCGCGCCGGTCTTAGCAATCCCTTCATTATGCATGATATCAAATTCAGCTTCACGAAAAGGCGGAGCGACTTTATTTTTCACTACTTTAACCCGGACATGATTACCAACCACCTTATCGGCTTCCTTTAAATAAGCAATCCGCCGCACATCCAGCCTGACAGAAGCGTAAAACTTCAGCGCCCGGCCGCCAGGAGTAGTTTCCGGAGAACCGAACATCACTCCGATTTTTTCCCGCAGCTGATTAATAAAAATCAAGGTAGTTCTTGATTTACTGATGCATCCAGTCAGTTTACGTAAAGCCTGCGACATCAGCCGCGCCTGAAGCCCCATATGTGAATCACCCATCTCTCCTTCAATCTCTGCCCGCGGGGTCAGGGCCGCCACCGAGTCTACTACGACTAAATCCACAGCGTTAGAACGCACTAAAGTTTCAGCAATCTCTAAGGCTTGTTCGCCGGTATCCGGTTGAGATATTAAAAGGTCATCTAGGTTGACTCCGATAAGTTTAGCATAAGTTGAATCAAAAGCGTGTTCAGCGTCAATAAACGCAGCTACCCCCCCTTTTTTCTGATTCTCCCTAATCGCCGTTAGAGTCAAAGTAGTTTTACCAGAAGCCTCCGGGCCGAATATCTCTACCACCCTACCGCGGGGAAGTCCGCCTACCCCTAAAGCTAAATCTAAAGTCAAAGCGCCGGTAGGTATAGTTTCTACGTTGACTTTAGTATGCGCTCCCAACTTCATAATCGACCCCTTACCAAACTGCTTCTCAATTTGAGCCAGCGCTAACTCTAAAGCTTTATGACGGTCAGATACTTCTTTTACCTCTTCTTTTTTCTTTTCGACAACCATTTAAACCTCCAATATTTAAATTTGAATTAATATTATATCTTGCCCCTAACATACTGTCAAACTATTAATATGCGTAAAACCACGATTTAACACTTAAAGAGTGGATACTGGCAAGGCTATCAAACAACTATCAACCTACTAATAACAGTAAGTGACCACTAAATACTAATATTTTGTAAATATACAAAAACCTCCTTTCTACTCTTAATAGACGTAAAAAGGAGGCTGATCTAACAATAACTAACCGATTCAGCTTCATTAAAGCTTATTTATCAGCCCTATCTGGCTTGTTTACTCTCTAACTCCTCCAAACGAGATTTCAACATATCAATCTGCCCCTGTAAAGCCCGGTTAATATCCTGCTGCTTCTGAATTTCTTTCTTCTGATCAAGTCGGATAACCTTGACTGCTTGAGTTAAAACTAACAATCTGTGGTATAAAGCTTGTATACCCAACACCATGTAACCTAAAGTGTTCACCGGGTTGACTATCGAACAATTATAATGCATTGCCCAAGGGGCTTCATCAGCCATCAGGCCAACATACTCTGTATCACTATCCCCAGTACCCATCTTAGGCTTATAATGGAAACGATAAACTTTAGCTTTGATTATTTCAGCCAAAGCCTCTTCAGAAATAGCTGTCCCTATAATATCCTTCATCTCCCGAGAAGAGTTAGCCGCAGCCCAGGAAGTAACTCCAGAACCATTAGTAGCCAACTGTTGACCGCTGTTACCATCATCGGTTGGCAAAGTCCAGGTCCAGGTACCGGCGGCAGCCGCAGTATTAATAGTGATATTACCAGATGATGAACCAGCCAATTTCATTGAACCGCCAGTTGTCCCGGCTAAGCCCAGATCCAGCAAGGTTGTCGGATCATTAGCCCCGTTGGCAATACCTAGCCTACCGGCAATCCAAGCATCTCCGGAAGTAGTAGGCACATCAGCAGAAGTAAGCAGCCCACCGCTGTTATTATTATCCCCCACCCCCAGCTTATCTGTCTGCAGGGAATTATAGCTTCCGTGAGGAGAAGGATAATAAGTGGTAATTGTAATATCTTCAGCAAATGCTAAAGATAGAGTAAAGACAAAAATCCCGAAAATCAAACTGATATTTCTTAATATTTTAATCATACCTTCCTCCTAAAGTTTAATAAGTTTATTATAATTCCTAGCGCATAGTCTGTCAAACAATTAATCACACAAATCTAAATAGAGTAAAATAATCTAAGTAGTGATCACCGGCTTGACAACCAGAACAGAATATGTTAGATTTAACCATTATGGAAGAACTGAATAAACTAAAAACTGAACTAGAGCGCACAAAAATAGAACTCAAGATCCTCTATGAAGTCTCTAATGCCATGCGTACCACCTTAAAACTAGATGAAATTCTCTATATCATCCTGACTGGGGTAACTGCGCATACCGGGTTGGGATTTAACCGGGCGATACTTTTCTTAGTCAATGAAAAGGAACAACTTATCGAAGGGAAAATGGGCATTGGTCCGGAAAACGGCGAAGAAGCTAATATCGCCTGGACCAAAATCGAAGAAGAAAAAATGGACCTGGAAGATTTAATTAATGCCTTTAAAAAATCTGACCTGGTATTGGAGTCGGGCTTTAATCGTCAGGTAAGAAATTTGAAGGTATCTATGCTGGATAAGAACGATAACCCGCTTTCTTTAGCCGTACTAGAGGGGATGCCGCTACATTTAACCGGACCATCGATTGTTAAATACCAAGATTCGCCGGTCATCCGGTTACTAGGCAGCCTAGAGTTACTGCTCATACCGCTAAAAGCTAAAGACCGGGTCAACGGAATCATTGTAGCGGATAATTTTATCACTAATGATCCGATTACTAAGGATGATATCCGGATGCTGACCATGCTGGCCAACCAGGCCGGGTTAGCGATTGAGAATTCTCAACTTTTCGAATTAACCGTAGAACGGGCGCATTCAGATTACCTGACTAACCTCTGGAACCACGGCTACTTTCAATTTTTGCTGCAGAGCGAATTAGAAAAAGCTAAAGCCACTAAAACCCCGGTGACCTTGTTGATGATCGATATCGATGATTTTAAAATCTATAATGATACGCTAGGCCACCAAGCCGGAGATAAAATTTTAAAGAACCTCGCCGGATTATTACGTAACCAGTCACGTAAAATGGACCATGTCTGCCGCTACGGCGGGGAGGAATTTACAATTATCCTGCCTCAAACAGATAAAAAAGAAGCTTATTTAATTGCTGAACGCATCCGGGTGGAAATTCAGAAACACCCTTTCCTGAACGAAGAAATCTTCCCCGGCAAACAGTTAACGGTAAGTTTAGGAATCGCCACTTTTCCTGAAAATGGATTATTGGCCGCGGACTTAATCACCACTTCTGATAAATCTCTATATAAAGCTAAAAACCAAGGTAAAAATAACACCTGCTGCGGTTAATTAAGTTCCCCCCCCCTAGACAGCCGCTACCGGTTGTTCCTGATTTTCCTTCTGTTGCTGAGCTTCTTTTTCTTTGTTTTGATTCTGAGATAATTTAACAGAAACAATCTTAGACACCCCTGATTGCTCCATGGTAATCCCATACATAATGTTAGCATTTACAATAGTTTTCTTATTATGAGTGATCACAATAAACTGCGAAGTCTTAGCAAACTCCTGCAGAACTCTGGAGAAACGGTCAACGTTAGCTTCATCTAAAGCGGCATCAATTTCATCCAAAATACAGAACGGCGAAGGCTTAACTTTAAAAATCGCAAAGATTAAAGCTATCGCCGACATAGTTTTTTCGCCTCCGGAAAGCAAAAGCACATTCTGTAATTTCTTGCCCGGAGGCCGGCAAATAATTTCAATCCCCGATTCTAACGGATCAGACTCATCTAAAAGAAAAAGCTGCGCATCTCCGCCGTTAAAAAGCAGCCGGAAATAATTTTTGAACTCAACTTTTACCTTTTCGAAGGTCTCCACAAACATCTGCCGGGTAGTACGATTAATCTTCAGAATCGCCTGATGCAGGGACTCTTTAGCTTGGGCTAGGTCGGTCTGCTGCTGAATCAAAAAATCATAGCGTTTTTTCAGTTCATCATATTCTTCAATGGCTACCAGGTTAACACTGCCGTAAGAATCGAGCTTTCTCTTTAATTCCGCGATATCGGCAGCTAGACCAGCTGCATCTAAAGCTTGATTAAACTGGTTTAGCAGATCCAAATCAATCTTATATGCCGAGGACATTCTTTCTTTGATCCGGGTATACCGATAATCCAGCTCCTTATCCAGCATCTCTAAATCATGCAGGCGGTTTTTAACCTGATCCAACTGTTTACGGTCCGCATCAATCTTTTTAACTACTCCGACTGTCCCGCTGGAAACCTGATTGTACTCGGCTTCAATACCTTCCAATAAAACTCTTTTTTCTTCAATTTGAATTTTTGCCTGCAGGTCAGCATTCCGGCATTCGCTGATTTCATGTTTTAAAATTTCCTGACGCTCTTTGGCTTCAACAATCTGGCGTTGGATATCTTCCAAACTAAATTTATCCTGGGCGTAAGTATGTTCAAGGATTTTTAGAGTCTCCGCGTCTGAACTAAAACGCCTATTTAAAGCTTCGATCTCTGTTTTAGTCTGAGTAATAAAAACCAAAACTTCTTCACGTAACTTTCCGTTCAAAGCAATCGCATCTTCTTGCTGAACAATGTAATCCTGCCGCTGCCGTTGCTGGTTATTTAAATCCAAAAGTTGATTTTTAGCAGTAGTTAAATTCTGTTCAATGATAGTAATTTCCCGAGCCAAATCCGATAATTCCATCACGATTACGTCCTCTTCTTCTTTAATCTTAGCAAACTGTTCAGCGGTAGCGGCATAGTTAGATTCTTTATTCGCCAGGGCAATCTCATAATTTCGTAACTCCAATTCCAAGTCTACCGAGGTTTTATTTAATTCCGCGATACAGTTCTGACGTAAAACCATTTTATTTTTTAAGTCCGCCAGCTTTTCTTCCAGCCGAATGATCTTTTCATCAATTTTCTGCGTATCTAATTCAATCGGTTTGGCCTCTCCGCTAATCTTAAAAGCAGCGCTATTTAAATGCAAACGGTCCTCTTGGCTCAAAGGCAGCTGATTCTGGATTTTTACAACCAGACCAGTTAAACTCTCCTGAGGCAACTTATCCAAAAATATCACCGCATGGGAAGATTCTCCGATATCTTCATATTTAGTTTTTAATTTCTCCAGGAACTCCTTGTGCGAAACTAAAGTAAGCTTTTGGTTACCGCAATCCAGAATCTCCCGGTTAATTTCTTCCAAACTTAAACCTTCCTGGCTCAGCTTAACTTTTAAATCCGCAATCCTCTGCTTGAACCCAGATACCTGGACTCGGGTTTCTTCAAGCTCCTGCGTGACTTTTTCTAAAGCTTCCTCGGTAATGACCTTATCTTCATAAACTTTAGCTTTTTCGATTTCCAGCCTTTTTTTACGGGCCAGAAATACCTGATGCCGCGAATTAAATTCGCTGATTTGGTTATTAGTATTAGAAATGGCTGTTTCTAAGCCTAAAATTACTTTTTTACATTCAGCAATCTGTTCCAATGAATGCTTAATACTTAAGCTAAGCTTATTAATCTCGGCTTCCTTTTCTGCCAAGCTGAATTGCTTAACTTCAATATTTTGTTTAAGATTAGTATATTCACTGCGCACCTGCTCCAGCTTCTCTTGGTCCTGGCCCAATTTCGCTTCTGCCTTAAGAATCTGTTCTTCTAAAACCCGGACATTCTGGACTAACTCTTCAATCCGTTGTTGATTAAAGTTAATATGCTCATTATTGCGCACCAAGCCATTCTCAAGATTAAGCATCAGGCTGCGCGCCCCCATCATCGCTGTCTCTAAGCCTTTAAGCTCTGATTGACGATTAGCGATTTTTTCTTCCTGCTGAGCAATCAATTCCAGCAAGCTGGCCTCCTGCTGACGCAACTGCGCTAACTGGCCGGTGATTCCGTTTTTTTCCTGGCTTAAATTATTTTTTTCTAAAGCCGCTGCATCAATCTCTTTTAGCTTTAATTCTTCAAAAACCTCTTTGTAGCGGCGGGCTTTACTGGCCTGGCGTTCCAGAGAACCAATCTGACGCTTAACTTCCGTTACAATATCATTAACCCTGAGAAGATTCTGTTCAGTCTCCTCCAACTTACGCGCAGTTTCCCGTTTTTGCGCTTTATACTTACTTATACCGCTAGCCTCATCGAAAACTACCCGCCGGTCTTCTGGCCGGGAACTTAAAACTAAATCTATCTTCCCTTGAGCGATGATCGAATAACTCTCCGCACCGATGCCGGTACCCAATAATAAATCCAGGATATCCTTAAGCCGCACCGTAGATTTATTTAACATATATTCGCTTTCTCCAGAACGAAATAACCTGCGAGTAATCAAAACCTCCGGATGGTCAAGGTTAAAAAAACGGTTAGTATTATCAAAGGCCAGGCTTACTTCGGCCATGCTCAGCGGCTCTTTCTGGTCTGTGCCGTTAAAAATAACATCCAGCATTTCAGAACCGCGCAAGGATTTAGCCGACTGCTCCCCTAGTACCCAACGGATGGAATCAAAAATATTGGATTTGCCGCAGCCGTTTGGGCCGACCACCGCTGTAATCCCCGGCTCAAAGTTTAAGGTAGTCTTCTCGCAGAATGATTTAAAACCTACTAACTCTAGTCTTTTAAAATACATATTTAGCTCCTTGTCTGCGTAGACAACACCGGCGCAATTCCATTAGGCGCCGGGTGTCAGTTGTAAAATTAATGCGGTTGGGATTGGCCTTCCAGCCAATCATCAATTTTATCTTTTTTAAAACGCCATTGCCCGACTAATTTTAACGCCGGGATTTTATTGTGTTTTAACCAATCATAAATAGTCCGACGGGTAACTTTTAAATAATCCGCCAGATCATCAATAGTCATTAATTGGCTGCTGAGCATACTTATCTCCATAAGCTATCAAAATAATCTATGGGTATTATAATTAAGACCGATAATCTTGTCAAGGAAAATCTTTACATTCTTTGACATATTAATGAATATAGGTATGATATGATTCAGATTAATTCTAAAATATGCATTTAATAAATAAGGGCAGGGATTATTTTTTATTTAATATTCTCTGCCCTTAACTGTAAGTTTTATTTTTTTAAAGCGGATTTAAAAGCCTGGGTTAAGGCTGGGATAATCTGAAAAAGGTCACCTATGATACCATAAGTAGCAACCTTAAAAATCGGGGCTTCAGGATCTTTATTAATAGCTACAATAATCTTCGAGGACTGCATACCGACTAAATGCTGAATCTGGCCGCTGATTCCACAGGCAAAATAAATTTTAGGCGCCACCGTACGCCCGGTCTGGCCGACCTGATGCG
Source organism: Candidatus Omnitrophota bacterium (assembly GCA_041308845.1). Taxonomy (GTDB): domain Bacteria; phylum Omnitrophota; class Gorgyraeia; order Gygaellales; family Profunditerraquicolaceae; genus UBA6249. Next base: position 24,806 of record JBFZAT010000027.1, read on the forward strand.
AATACGGCATCCAACCGGAATCCACTGCCGCCCGGCTGGAGCCAACTGCTGCTCCCAAAGCATGCGCCAGCTCCTCTAAAAGCTTAAAATTCTCTGCCCCGCCCATGCCGCGGCCGCCGGAGACAATAATATCTGCCTCGGATAAATTCACCGTAGATTCAATTTCTTCGATAATATCCAGAAGTTTAGTCCGCGAAACATAAAGCCTCGGATCAAAACTTTCTTTAATAATTCTGCCTTTACGTTTTTTATCCGCCGGCAGCGGAGCGAATACTTTATGCCGCACGGTCGCCATTTGCGGACGGTAATTCGGAGAAATAATCGTAGCCATAATATTACCGCCGAAAGCCGGTCGGGTCTGTAGCAAGATTTTCTTCACCGGATCAATATCCAAACCTGTGCAATCTGCAGTAAGTCCAGCTTTAATGTTAATAGCTACCCGCGAGATCAAAGAACGGCCGATATTTGTCGCTCCGCATAAAAGAATCTCCGGTTTATACTTCTTAACCAGTTCCACTAAAATATTGGTATAGGGCTCATCTTGAAAATTAGCTAGTTCCGGAGCTTGCACTAAATAAATATTATCCGCTCCGCAGAAAATCAATTCATCCAGCTGGTCTTCTAATTTGTTACCGATCAAAACAGCACTGACTTGAGTATTTAACTTCTGGGCCAATTCCTGAGCCTTACCTAATAGCTCATAAGACACTGATTGCACCCGCCCATTTTTCTGCTCGATAAAGACCCAAATACCTTTATAATCCTGAATATCCGGAAGATCGCATTTTGCCGGAGTCTTTTCCAGAATTACCGCTTTAAATTTACAAGCGTCCCGGCAGGCCCCGCAAAGCGTGCACTTATGCAGGTCGATCACCGCCTTTTTATGGCTGCGGCCAGAGGAAGCCGCACCACTGCTCTCCAGCATGTCCATCATCCGGATGGCGTCAAAAGGACAGGCCTTCACGCACAAAGTGCAACCTGTACATTTTTCAATAATAATGGAGATCGGCATCTTTAATTAACCTCGCTTTTAATCAAATCTACCAGCTTTTGAGCAATTTCCGGAATCTCCCCGCTAAGCATCTGCCCGCCTTCTCTGGGAGCAGGCGTAAAAATTTTTACCACTTGAGTCGGCGAACCGCATAAACCGATCTGCTGCGGATCTAAATCCAATTCCTTCTGAGTCAGTACGGTAATTTTGGCGTTTTTGGCGCGCATTAAACCTTTCAAAGAAGGAATCCTGGGCTCATTAATTTCTTTAACTACAGTTAAAAGCGCAGGCAGCGGGGTTTGGATAATTTCATAGCCTTCTTCCAGCATCCGTTCTAAACGCATAGATTTATCCGTAGCCTCTTCTACTTTTTTGACATAGGTTACCTGGGGGATATTTAAGTGTGTAGATATGCCTGGACCAACTTGAGCAGTGTCTCCATCTGAAGCCTGCTTACCACAGATAATTAAATCAAAAGGCCCCAATTTCTTAATCGCCCCGGCCAAAGTATAGCTAGTGGCCCAGGTATCGCTTCCGGCAAAAGCCCGGTCACAAACCAGATACCCCTCATCCGCACCTATAGAAATTGCTTCGCGCAGCGCGCTATCCGCCTGAGGCGGCCCCATAGTTATAATGCTTACTTTACCGCCGAACCTCTCTTTAAGCCGGACTGCCTCTTCAATAGCATACATGTCAAAGGGATTAATAATAGACTTGACCCCTTCACGCATCAACGTATTGGTTTCAGGATTAATCCTTACTTCAGCGGTTTCCGGAACCTGTTTAATACATACAATAATATTCATGTTTTTTACCCAATACCCTATTAACTACCTATATCTATCTAATCTCCAAACTATTTACTATCCGAATTACTTGGCCATTTCCTTAATTAACTTCAAAGCGATAATCCCCCGCTGTACCTGATTGGTACCTTCGTAAATCTGGGTAATTTTAGCATCGCGCACATATTTCTCAATCGGGTAATCTTTCATATAACCATAACCGCCGAATAGCTGCAGGGCATCAACCGTTACTTTCATCGCTACGTCCGAAGCATACATCTTAGCCATGGCAGATTCTTTAGCTACATCCTTAACCCCGGCATCCACCATTCTGGCCGTAGAGTAAACCAGACCGCGGGCAGCTTCGACCTCTGTAGCCATATCCGCTAGCATCCATTGAATCCCCTGAAAACTAGATATCGGCTTACCAAACTGCACTCTTTCCCGCACATATTTAACCGCTAACTCCAAGGCTCCCTGGGCAATGCCTAATGCCTGGGCAGCTACCCCCGGACGAGACATATCAAAAGTCCTCATCGTAACGATAAAACCCATGCCTTCCTTAGCCAATAAATTTTCCGCTGGAATTTTACAATCAGTAAAAATTAGTTCTCGCGTACTGGAAGCGCGGATCCCGAATTTATCCTCTTTTTTACCAAAAGTAAAACCCGGAGCACCCTTTTCCACGATAAAAGCCGAAGCCCCGCGGGCGCCCTTACTTTTATCCGTCATCGCAACTACCACATAAGTTTCAGCATCCCCGCCATTGGTAATAAAATGTTTTAAACCGTTTAAAATATAGTGATCCCCTACTTTTTTAGCAACAGTTTTAATCCCGGAGGCATCGCTTCCGGCTTCCGGTTCAGTAATAGCAAAAGCCGCTACTTTTTTACCGCTGGCTAATGCCGGTAGGTATTTCTTTTTCTGCTCATCAGTCCCGAATAAAACAATCGGAAACGTCCCCAGGGCACTAGCCGCATAGCAAACCGCAATCCCACCGCAAGCCCGGGAAAACTCTTCAGTGGCTAAACAGAGATTGAATACGCTAGTGGCAAATCCACCGTACTCCTCAGGGATAAACAAGCCAAACATATCCGACTCCGCCATCACCTTCAACACCTCCCAGGGATACTCTTCGCTAATGTCATATTTAGCCGCCACCGGACGGATTTTTTCTTCGGCAATCTTATGCGCTAAATCCTTAATCATCTTTTGTTCTTCAGTCAATAAATAATCCATGATTTCCTCCTATTAATCCAAACTCAAACCAAATACCTAAACGCTAGAATCCAATATTTGGGCTTACTAAAAAACTAACAATTTAGAGATTATAACATAAAAAGATTATTTTACAATATTTTTAGCAGCGCAATCTCTTGGCAGTTGGGGAATTTACAACAGTTGATACATTCCGCCCAAATCTTATGCGGGAGAGCTTCATGCTTAATTTTTTTAAAACCTAACTTTTTAAAAAAACCCGGCTGATAGGTGAGCACAAAAATTTTCTGAGCCCCCATCACCTGGGCTTCCGCTAAACAAGCCGTCACCAAATCGCGGCCTACCCCCCGTCCTTGCCGGTTTTTAACTACCGCCAAAGACTTAATCTCGGCTAAATCATCCCAGGAAATATGCAGGGCCGCGCAACCGTAGACCTTTCCCTGGTCTTCATAAATCCAAAAATCACGGATATGCTCATAGAGTTCATTCAGCGAGCGCGGCAACATCAGATCCTGCTTGGCAAAGCCACCAATTAGCTTCTGAATATGTTGAATATCTTTAATTTTAGCTTTGCGAATCATTTAATTTCCGTACCTTTAGCCACTACCACAATGCCCGATTCACTGACAAAAAATCTCTTTTTATCTTCTTCCAGATTAAAACCGATGACAATCCCCTGGGGAATCACTACATCTTTATCGATGATTGCCCGCTTAATTTTAGCATGCCGGCCAACATTAACCCCTTCCATCAGAATCGAATCATAAACTTCGGAAAAACTATTAATCCGGACATTCGGCGAAAGAATAGAGCGCTGTACCCGGCCACCGGAAACTACGCAACCTTCGGAAACAATGGAATCTAACACTAGGCCTACCCGTCCTTCTTCTTTATCTCCGGAATGAACAGTTTTTACCGGTGGATACTGTTCCTGAAAAGTACGAACCGGCCACTCCTGATCATAAAGATTAAAAGTAGGATTAACCTGGATTAACTCCATATTTGCTTCATAATAGGCATCGATAGTCCCGATATCTCTCCAGTACTCCTGACCCTGGTCTTTATCCTGAAAATTATAAGCCACCACCTTCATCCCCTTCTTTAACATCTGCGGGATGATATCTTTACCAAAATCATGCGAAGATTTATGGTTTTTAGCGTCCTCTAGGAGCTCTTGCATCAACACCGACTGATTAAAAACGTAAATACCCATCGAACCGAAAATCTTATCCGGTTTGCCGGGAATAGTTTTAGGATTAACGGGTTTTTCCTGAAAACCGACTACCCTGCCCTGGATATCTGCTTCTACGACCCCCAAATACTTAGATTTAATTTTATCGATCTCCACCACTCCTACTGTCAGGTCTGCGTTCTCCTCGCGATGTATATCGATCATCGAATAATAGTTCATCTTGTAGATATGATCACCGGCTAAAATCAAAACCTCATCCGGCCGGTCCATCTCCAAAGTATAAAGGTTCTGATAAATTGCATCTGCGGTCCCTAAATACCAGGAGTCTCCCACCCGCTGCTGAGCCGGCAGCAATTCGATAAATTGCCCCAACTCCGAGGGGAGAAAATTCCAGCCTAAACGAATATGCCTTTGCAGAGAAGCAGATTTATACTGGGTCAGGATGTAAATTTTACGCAGACCGGAATTAATACAGTTACTTAAAGTAAAATCCATAATCCGGTAAATGCCCCCGAAAGGGACTGCCGGCTTAGTACGGTCTTTAGTTAAAGGTAAAAGCCGTTCTCCCTTGCCACCGGCCATAATAAAAGTTAAGACTTTCCGCATCATTTAATGAACGCTCCGGTTATGCCCTGGCGAACCATCATTACCGCAAAGGCAGCTAACAAAATATACATAATTTTAGAAAATGCCCGCGTGCCATTGGGCCCGATTAATTTAATTATCGTATCCGCCTTAACTAAAGTAACCCAAACAAAAAACATGTTCAGAATTAACGCTACCAAGGTGGCCAAAGAACCGAAGCTATTCAACATCATTAAGGTGGTCGTCAAAACAGCCGGTCCGGTAATTAACGGCGTACCCAGAGGGAACACCCCGATCTCTTTATCGTGCGCGCTGGTTAATAAACTCTTTTGCGCACCGGGCAGCAGGAGCCGGGCGGCAATAACAAATAGCAGTATCCCGCCGGCAATCTGGAAATCAGGAATAGTAATGCCAAGTAAAATGAGCAGCCATTTACCCACCGACATGAAGATAACCGCAACAGCAGTAGCCGTAATCACCGCATCCAAAACTATCTTTTTTCTGGCCGGTTTAGAGCAATGTTCAACTAAAGATAAAAAAACCGGAATATTAGCAATCGCATCCACAGCTACAAATAACGGGATAAAGCTCAATATATAAGGCTTAAGTGCTTCCATCATGATTAGTTATTATATAGAATAGTCTAGGAAATGGCAATAGAAAAATCAGCCTTCTTAGCTTATACCTCCGGGTCCTGCCGCTAAAGCCTCCCCATTCCTGCGGGCAAGTATATCCTCGGAATGGGGATGCCCCTCTTTAGCCTCACCCCTGGGTATACAAAGAAAAAAACGGTTATTCGATTTTATTAATTAGCGGTAAACAAAGAAAGCTGGCTAAAGCGGATAAAACGATCAACCATTTTAAACCGACCAACGGCAGCAAAAATGCCCCGGATAAATTACTGCTGACTGTGGCAAGATTATTTATGCTGCATAAAAGCGCAAAAGAAGTCGCCTCTAGCCCCTTAACCGAATGGCGGGCCATAAAATCCATAACCATCAAAAATATGAACATTCCTAAAAAACTATAAAGCAAATCATAAAAAACTGCGCTGACCGGGGTATAGTATAAATAACTTAAAGTAGTTAAGGCCCCTAATAACACTGAATAATACAACCATTGCTTAAGATTAATCTTTTGACTAAATTTATAGTAAAGTAACGCGCCAATTACGCCAAACACTGTGCTCACCGTACTCAATGTTCCGATCCAGATCTTGCCCCAGCCAAAACTATCCCGTTGGATAAAGAATAACGGAGTACCAAACGAAGGCGAATATTTATACAAAAATATAAATAAACCGATAATTAATATTTTTTTATCGCTGAATAACCGCTTGAGATCCGCAAATAAAGTCGCCGCGGGGAAATTCGGCGGCCTAATTTTTTCTTCTCGGTAAAAATACGCCGGAATTCCAACGATTAAATAAACCGGAATCAAACATAAAAACCCGACCCGGTAATCCCAACGTTGAGCAATCCAGGCTCCGCCTAGACCGGTGAATAACCCGGCGATTAAAATAGAAATCCACTGAATACTCTGAATCTTGCCGGTAATCTGATATTGTTTACCTTCAACACACATAATCCCATCTGCGGCCACGTCGCGAAAAGCCGCATTCCCGGAGCTAATCACTAAAAACGCGATAAGCATAAATAACGGCAGCTGCAATAAACCTAAAAATAATGCAAAAATAATATCCAAAATCAAAGCCACGAATATCCAGAGACGTTTACTAAATAAATTATCGATTAAATAACCGATTAAAGGCTTTACCAACCAGGCAAAGGTAGTCAAGCTGCCCAACAACATGATCTTTGCCGCAGAAAAGCCCAGGGTCTCCTTAAGATAATAAAATAAACCCTGCGCAGGCAGACCTTCAATACCCTGAGTAAAATAAACTGCGCTGCTTAAAGTAAATATCCAAAACAATTTTTTGTTTTTCATGCTAAAAGATAAAGGCTACCGTTTAAATCGGTAGCCTTTAGTTGTAGTGTATAAATTTTATTGGATTGGCTGATCATCCGGATTAACGGTCGCTGCCGGTAGATCTACCACAGGCGCATCAACGATAGCTGCTGGGCTATTGACTGCCTGCGGCTCTGTGGGAGCTTCTGGTTTAGCCGCATCTGTTTTTAACTGCTCAGGCCCCGGTACATTACGCATCAAAGACTTGCTCTGCCTAACCGATAATACAGCTAAAGCTAAACAGGTTATGAAGAAAACTACCGACATAATCGTCGTCGTACGCGTAAGAAAAACACTGGTCTTGGTCCCGAACATCGACTCTACGCCGGCAAAACTTTCCACCAGCCCGGCGCCGCGTCCGCGCTGGATTAAAACTAAAATTATTAAAACTGCACACGCCGTCACATGAATTATAATCAAAAAAGTCATCATTTTAAGACCTCGCTGGCTTTAATAACAATTGCGCTAAAACTATCCACCTTTAAACTGGCCCCTCCGACTAAAGCCCCGTCCACATCCGGCTTGCCGATTAACTCCGCGATATTTTCAGGCTTCACACTTCCGCCATACTGAATCCTGATACTAACGGCGACTTCCTCTCCATACATCTTTCTTAATAAATCCCGGATATATTTATGCACTTCCTGGGCCTGATCCGGAGTAGCGGTTTTACCGGTGCCAATGGCCCAAACCGGCTCATAAGCGATCACAGTTTTGATTATCTCCTGGGCGCTAATCTCTGCTAAGCTACCCTGCAGCTGATTCTGGATCACGGCAAATGTTTTGCTTGCCTCTCTTTCCTGTAAATTTTCTCCCACACAAATAATCGGAATCAAGCCGTGCTTTAAGCTAGCCTTGATCTTATTATTAACTGTTTCATTAGTTTCCCCGAAAAATTGCCGGCGCTCAGAGTGGCCGATAATAACATATTGGCAACCCGCATCTTTTAACATTACAGCAGAAACTTCCCCGGTAAAAGCTCCTTCCTCCAGCCAATAAACATCCTGGGCCCCTAATCCAATATCGGTTTCATTTAAAACCTCAGCCACTTCACTTAAAGCCGTAAACACCGGACATAAAACTACTTCTACCGCAGCAAAATCAAGTTTAAAAAGTTCACGCTTTAAGCCATTGGCTAGATCAATGGATTCATTAATCGTTTTATACATCTTCCAGTTTCCGGCAATAATCGGCTTTCTCATTTATCCGTAAGCGCAGCAATCCCGGGTAGAACTTTACCCTCTAAAAACTCCAGGCTTGCCCCTCCTCCAGTTGAAATATGTGACATTTTATCCTCTAAATTAAATTTAGCCATCGCCGCAGCGGTATCCCCTCCGCCAATAATCGAAGTCGTCTTTAGGTTGGCGATAAATTTAGCCACCTGTTGCGTCCCTTGGCTAAAGGCATCCATCTCAAAAATTCCTAACGGCCCGTTCCAAACAATCGTCTGAGCAGTTTTTAACTTCTCTTGATATAACTTAATTGTTTGCGGCCCGATATCCACGGCGATCTTGCCGTCGGGTATATTAACTACAATTTCAGCCTTAGCTGCGGGGTCAATATTATCTACTACTAGATGATCAACCGGCAACAAGATCTCTTTGTTTAAAGCCTGGGCTTTTTCTAAAATAGATTTGGCTAAATCCATCTTATCTTTTTCCAGCTTGGAATTACCGATTGGCTGGCCCTGTACTTTTAAAAACGTATAGGCCATTCCTCCACCGACAATAATTGCATCGCACTTAGGCAGCAGATTCTCAATCATCCCTATTTTATCCGACACCTTGGATCCGCCTAGAATAACCATAAACGGTTTTTGGGGATTACTCACCGCCCCGCCGATATACTTAATCTCCTTCTCTAAAAGAAAACCAGCGCCGGAAGTCAAAAAATGCGTAACCCCTTCAGTAGAGGCATGCGCCCGATGCGCAGTACCAAAAGCATCGTTAACAAAAACTTCGGCCAGGCCAGCTAAACTTTGGGAGAACTTTGCATCATTAGCCTCTTCTTCGGCATGAAAACGCAAATTCTCCAGTAGAATCACCTTTTCCCGAGATTGATCAATATTGCGCTTAATCGCTTCACCGACACAATCATCCAAGAATAATACCTCCTGGCCCAATAATTCCTTTAACCGCACTGCTACGGGTTTTAAGCTGTATTTAGCCACTGGCTTACCGTCTGGCCGGCCTAAATGGCTCATTATCACCAGCTTTTTTGCACCCTGTTCTAAAATATACTTAAGCGTCGGCAGGGTGGCGCGGATACGTGTATCATCGGTAATTTTAAGGTTAGCATCCTGCGGGACATTAAAATCCGCTCTTACCAGAACTGCCTTATTTCTTAAATCCATATCTTTTAAAGCTAACTTCGCCATCTTTATAACCCCTTCTTAATAATATATTCGCACAGATCAACAACGCGGTTAGAATAACCCCACTCATTGTCATACCAGGCAAGCACTTTTACAAAATCATCCTGAATAACTTTAGTAATTTTAGCATCTACAATCGAGCTCAAGGCGCAATGATTAAAATCGATAGAAACCACTGGATCCTCGGTATAGCCGAGTATCCCTTTCATCGCTCCTTCAGCAGCAGCTTTAAAAGCAGCATTCAATTCCTCCACAGTGGCTTTCTTAGCTAATGCCACGGTTAAATCAACCACTGAAACATTCGGCGTAGGAACGCGGATGGCAAAACCGTCTAATTTGCCTTTTAATTCCGGGATCACCAATGAAATGGCTTTCGCCGCTCCGGTAGAAGTAGGAATCATCGAAACTGCCGCAGCGCGGGCCCGGCGCAAATCTGAATGCGCCATATCCTGCACCTTTTGATCATTAGTATAAGAATGAATAGTGGTCATCAAGCCTTTTAATATACCCCAATTATCCTGCATAACCTTAGCCACCGGGGCCAAACAATTAGTAGTACAGGAAGCGTTAGAAATCACATGATGATTTTTAGGGTCATATTTAGATTCATTTACCCCCAAAACAATCGTAATATCTTCACCTTCCGCCGGGGCCGAAATAATAACTTTTTTCGCTCCGCCTTTGGTAATATGATTTTCAGCGCCTTTAACTTCTTTGCCTTTTTTATTTACCCCGTCTTTTTTAATCGTAAATAATCCGGTAGACTCTACGACTATCTCTACCCCCAAATCTTTCCAGGGCAATTCAGCGGGATCTCTTTTGCTCAAGACTTTAATCGCTTTGCCGTTCACCGAAATTACATCTTCTCCGGAGGCCTTAACCTCCCCCTTAAACCCTCCGTGCACAGAATCATATTTAAAAAGATAAGCGTTGCTCTTGGCGTCAGTCAGATCATTAATCGCCACCAACTCAATATCTTTACTGTTCTTTTCTAAAATTGCCCGCGCCACTAAACGACCAATCCTGCCAAAACCGTTAATTCCGATTTTTACTGCCATTTTATTCCTCCTGGTAATGATGAGTTTAAAAAACTACCTCGATGAATATTATTTACATCGTCAATTATTTATTCTGCGGCCTTTAAATATTGCGCGGCTAATTCAGGCGAGGTCGGATCAAGGTAAAAACCAGTTCCCCACTCAAAACCTGCAACTTGCGTCAACTTAGGCATAATTTCAAGATGCCAATGGTAATATTCTACGCCAATATCGCCGTTAATAGGCGCAGAATGAATTATATAATTATATGATAGATTTACAAATACTTTTTTTAACTTGGCTAAGGTAGTTTTGAGAATCTGGGCCAAAGCCGCTATCTCTTCTGTGGACATATGGCAGAAATAACCACTGTGCTGTTTGGGAAAAATCATGATTTCAAACGGGAAACGGGAAACAAAAGGGCAAAAAGAGATAAAATATTTATTTTCTAAGATTACCCTTTCTTTATCCTGCAATTCCTGGCGCAGCATATCGCAGAATATACAGCGCTCCCGGTAATTATAATAAGCCTGCGCTCCGTGAATCTCCTCTAAGGCATTTTTAGGCACCATCGGTAAAGCCACTAATTGCGTATGCGGATGCTCTAGGGACGCCCCGGCGGCAGCCCCGTAATTGCGAAAAACCATAATATATTTAAACCGGTTGTCTTTTTTTAAATCCACTGCCCGCAGGCAACACATCTTTAAATAATTTTCGATCTCTTGAGGCAGCAAATCAGAAATATCCTTATTATGATACGGAGTTTCAACTAAAACCTCATGCGCCCCGATTCCATTAGACATATCGTAAATCCCCAAACCCCGGCGATCCAGATCTCCTTCAATCTGCAAGGCGGGAAACTTATTAGCCACCACGCGTACCTGCCAACCGGGAGCATTACTAGCGGTACCCGGGTCACGAAAACAGCTGATTTCAGGAGGCGTCATAAATTCATTCCCGTAGCAGAACGGACAAAGTCCTCCGCTGGGAACATTCTGTTCATACTTAAAATCCCGCGGTTCTTTCGGATGATCTGTGTCCACGATCACCCAACGGCCGACCACCGGATCCCTCCTTAATTCCCCCATATTAGATCTCTACCTCTCTTAGAAATTTAGCCGTATCTTCCGGCGGCAACGGACAGATATAAAAACCCGTGCCCCATTCAAACCCGGCCACCTTGGTTAAACGCGGCATAATTTCGATATGCCAATGGTAATCATGATCAATTGTTTTCCAGTAACCGACCTTCTGCCGACGAAAGGGCGCAGTATGAATAACATAATTATAATCCGGGTCATTCAGGCCGCGTTTTAATTTTAAAAGTACGGCTTTAAGCACGCGGGCTAAATTTTTCCTGGACTCCGCATCTATGCAGGTATAATCGCAGCAATGCTGTTTAGGCAAAATCCAGGTTTCAAAAGGAAAACGCGCGGCAAAAGGAGTCACTGCGACAAAACCGTCAAAATCTAAAATCACGCGCTCTTTTTGCGACAGCTCTTGTTTAATCAAATCACAAAACACGCAGCGCTCATGATACTCATAATAAAGCCGGGCGCCAGCAAGCTCTTCTTTAACCCGCTTCGGGTTAACCGGAGTAGCGATCAGCTGAGAACGCGCATGCCTGATACCGGTTGAGCCTGAACCTTTGCCGTAATTTTTAAAGACTAAAACATATTTTAAGCGGCTATCTTTTTCTAGATCTGTTATTCTATCCGCATAACAATTCAACACCCGGGTAATCTGTTCTTCGCTTAAATCCGCTAGATTAGCAATATGCTGGTTTGTCTCAATGACAATTTCATGCGCCCCTACCCCGTTCATCACATCATAGACTCCATTGCCACGACGCTCCAAATCCCCCTCTACCCTTAAAAAAGGTGAAATGCTGGGAATAACCCGCAGGTCCCAACCAGGACCGTTGCGCGTAGAATTGCGCGGACGCAGGGCATAAATTTCCGGAGGAGTATTAGCCTCTTTTCCCTCACAAAATGGACAAGCCTTAGGGTCCTCTTGAGCCTTAGGCTGGCCGACGAATTGATCGGGACGACGTGCGCGTTCTGTAGAAATAATAACCCATCTACCGATAATCGGATCTTTTCTTAATTCTGGCATAGATTATAATTATAACAGAAGAGCTGTATCTTGCAACTATTTTTTCCCTAAGATCTCACCCACCCTCAATTTATGCCCGATAATAAAATTCTGCGCCGACATTCGCTTCCCCGCTTCCAACTGCAGCTCTTTAATTTCCAGAAAGCCTCTGGCACAAGCCACCACGATACCATGTTTATCTGCCCGCATAACTTCCCCGGCTAAAGGTTTATGGCTGGGGAAAATCGGTAACACCTGGGCCCGAAAAATCTTAAGCAGCTTTTTGCGATAACAAGTAAATGCCCCTGGCCAAGGGACAACTCCCTTAATTTGATTATGGATATTGACCGCAAGAGTATTCCAATCAATCAACCCTACCTCTTTTTTTAATTTCGGGGCATAAACGACCTGCTCTTCCTCCTGCTCAACTAAACGATAATTTCTCCGGTCAATCAAGGATAAGGCCTCCATTAAAAGCCCGGGCCCGCAAAAGCTTAATTTTTCTTCTAGGCTCACCGCGGTATCTTGATCTTCAATTTTTACTTCTTCTTGCAGAATAACCGGACCGGCATCCATCTTAGCCGTCACATGCATAATCGTGATTCCGGTTTTCTTATCCCCGTTAATCACCGCCCAGTTAATCGGAGCTGCACCCCGATAGCGCGGTAACAGCGAAGCATGGATATTCACGGACATAATCTTAGGTAAATCTAGTATTGCCTGCGATAAAATCTGACCATAAGCAACAATCACAAAAAGATCTGCTTGCAGATTTTTTAAAAATTTTAGGCTCTCCGGGCTATTAATATTCTCCGGTTGAAAAATTGTCAGCCCGCTAGCCTGAGCGGTATTTTTAACATCGGTAGCTGCCAGGTGCAGATGGCGGCCTTTCTTTTTATCCGGCTGGGTAACTACACAGAGTAATTCATGCCGGCTTTTAATTAAAGCCTTCAAAGCCAAAACCCCGAAATGTGCGCTTCCGAAAAAGATAATCTTCATTCTATACCGGGTCTACGTCTATGCTGACTATTATACCCGAAAAATGCCTTTCTTTTAAGTGTAATTTTAAAAAATGGCTGGCCTTCTCCACGCTAGGAGCACGCATTAATATCTGATAATAAAAATTACCCCTGAGTTTAGCTGGCTGTCCGGGATGCAGAGAAAGCAATTTTAAACTTCCGGTTTTGACCTTACTAAGCCTTTGGAATAAATTTTGGGCAGCCCTTCTAACTTTATCCGTATCCGCGCCTCTTAATTTAAGCAGAATCATGTGCCGGAAAGGAGCAAAATTAAGCTGCTTGCGAGCTTTTAGCTCTTCTTTTAAAAAAAACTGCGGATCATTTTTAATCAAAGCCTGAAAACAAGGATGGCCGGAGTTGGCGCTCTGGATAATCACTTTTTTGGTAGTTAAGCTGATGATGCCAGAAAGCATGAAAAATGCCTTCTCTGCCGCCTGAAAATCAACCCGGTTCAATAAATCATCCGCCATCATTACCCCGATTAAATCAAAGTGAGACCCTTCAAGATTATTTACCGCACCGGTAGCCACGACGATCTCCTGATCCAAACGAGCCGAGGGGAAAATTCTGGCTAATTCGCTCTTTACCTTTTCCGTACCTAACCCAAAATATTTAATATAGCCAGCCTGGCAAAGTGGACAGATTTTTGGAACGGCCATTTTAAAGTTACAATGATGACATTCTAATCTGTCGGCTTCAAAATGAAATACCAGATTAATATTGCAACGCGGGCATTTTAAAGCTGCGCCGCAATTATGGCAGGCCACTGTCGTGGCAAACCCCTTGCGGTTAATTATCAAGAGTACCCGGCCTTTTTCGACCAGCACTGTCTGTATCGCATCCAGTAAAAATTTTGAGAATAAAGGTTTACTTTTCCTGTCGGTATAAGCCAGCCGGCGTAAATCTATAACCTTAATCTGCGGATAGGCAGATTTTGCTGGGATGGTTTCCAGGTTTATTTTGTTTTTTTCTAACAGATAAAACCCTTCTAAGGATAAACTGTGGCTACCCAGAATAACTTTTGCTCCCTCAATCTGCGCGCGCATCCGCGCTACTTCCCGTGCATGGTAATGTGGCACCTGCTCTTGCTTATAAACCTGATCCTCTGGCTGATCGATAATCACTAGCCCCAAATTATGCACCGGAGAAAAAATCCCGGAGCGTGTTCCGGCCACGATGCAATACTCTGCTTGCCGGATCTTTTGCCAAACCCTTAATTCCTGAGGTTGCTTACGAAAAACAACCACTACTTCCGTGGCTAAATCTTGCTGGATAGATTCCCTAAATTTTTCCGCCGTTAAGATATTATTGCACAGAATTATAACAGATTGCCGCCGGCCCAAAACTTGTTTAATTTCTCTTAAATAAGCCGGTAGCCGGTCGAACCCTTGAATAAAAAGCTGAGACGGCACTTGACTAAGTAATGCTTCCTGCTGGCCTTGGTCTTGACGGGGTACCGGATCAATTCCTTTACCCTTCCTTAATTCATCCGGCAGTGCGGCTTCAATGGCCTCTCCCCAAGAACAACAGTAATATTGGGCTATTCTTTCGGTCAAAGCGATTAAAGGTTTATTTAAAATCGGATCAGAATCAATTACCGAAACAATCTCTTTAAGTTTTTTGATTCTGGTTTTATTGCTTAATCCAACGATATAAGCGACTGATTTCTTATTACGGAAATTTACCCAGACTCTGGATCCAATACTCAGGCTAGCTTCTTGCTCCGGCCGGATTAAATAATCAAACGGGCCATCAACCGGTAAACCTAAAACCACTTTAGCGTATAACATGAGCTAGCTCCTGACAGGCAAACGGCTTTTGGATTTCCTTAATCTTTTGCTTTAAAGCTATAATTTTCTGCGGATTATTTTTTAAATCTAAAATATAATCCTTTATTTCCTGGATATTTTTGGGGGTTACCCCGATTCCGTATTCAGCCAAAGCCCGGAGATTAGCGGTTTCTTGGCCGGGAATCGCTGCTACGAATACTACTGGTAATTCCATAATCAATACTTCGGTGATTGTCGCTCCGCCGGGCTTGGTAATAATTACCTGCGCAGCAGCCATCAATTCTTCGGTATTTGAAATAAAACCGAAAACCTTAACATTCTCCAGGTTTTTTCGAAGTAAGCGAGAGTAAAGTTTTTTATTTCCGGCACAAACCACTAGTACCTGACAATCATTATGCAAAGCCTCGGCAATCTGCTCCAGTGGCCCCAGCCCAAAAGAACCAGTCATCAAAAGTACGGTGAATTTTTGATGGTCAATGCCGATATTATGGCAAAGAACGCGGCGGTCAAAATGCCGCATAAATTTCGGATCAAAAGGCAGCCCTAAAACCAGAATTCTTTTCGCTTCTACTCCCGCAATAACTAATCTGCGCATGGTAAAATCCGAGGCGACCACATACCAATCCGTGCCCGGACAAATCCAAAAAGGATGCACTCCGTAATCGGTAATGATCGTAATCAATCTGGAGCGGATTTTATTGCTTTGTTTAAGGCCAGCGGCTAATTCCGAAGGAAGAAAATGCGTAGAAATAATCAGCTCGGGGTTTTCTTTAATAAAATAACGCAGTAGCCTTTGAGAATTAATCCGGTTAATTATCTTGGCTATCTGCCGGCTAAGCGGACGCAAAAGTTTAAAATCCGTGGCTTGAAAAGCCCAGTGCCATAGAGTAGTGGCATATTTAACTAAAAAAGAATACCCTTTGATATAATCAAATTTGAATAGGGCATTGGTTTTATCCAAAGCATCCAGGATGACTAAATCTAAATCCGGAGAACTGTGCTTTAAATAATTATAAATGGCTTCGGCTGCCCGCCGGTGTCCGGCGCCTGCAGAAGCATAAATAATCAAAACTTTCATATTTTATTTAACCAGAAATTTAGCCGCCGCCAGCAGATTGCTGAATACAAAATCCGGAAGCACCGGCCAATTCTTTCGATTGGATAATTTTTCTTTACCGGTAAGCACCAGGATAGATTTACACCCGGCAGATTGAGCGGTAATCAGATCAACCATCGTGTCGCCGATAAAATAAGCGCTCTTTAAGTTAAACTTAAACTCCTGCGCCGCACTCTTGAGCATGCCGGGTTTAGGCTTACGACAAGCGCAATTTGCTTCTTTAGGGTGGAGACAATAATAAACCCTGGAAATCTCTCCCTGGAACTTGCTGATTTCAGCTAACATCTTACTAGTGATCAAATCTAAGGTTCTCTGGGAATAAATGCCCTTGCCAACACCTGCTTGGTTAGAGGCTACAAATATTTTATACCCGGCTTGGCTTAATAAGGCAATCGCTTGCTTGGCCTTCGGTAAAAACTTGAATTTCTTCAGTGAAGTAACATAAAGTTTATCGCCAGGATATTTATTAATCACTCCGTCTCTATCTAAAAAAACAACTTTCATGGTTTCATCGATTGATTAACAGACAGTCTTTGCATTTCTTTAAATTTAGCATAACTGATTATTTGATAAAAAGTATCAAAAAAAGCAATAATAAATCCGTAACCACCGTCCTTATACCCCTGTTTTCTAAAGTAGCGCCTGAAAAAACGATCCACTGCCCGCCAGCTAGCCCAAAATAATGTCATTTTACGTCCGGTTTCAATCCATTTTGTAGCTTCCAAGGTCGATTGACGATTAATACTATTCAAAAAATGTTCTAAATCCGGATAACCCCGATGGATAATATCGGATTTTAAATGCCCACAGGCCCCATCGATAAACGCCCGCGGATGCACGCCAACCTCCTCATATCTAAATTTATCCTTCTGGAAAAGCCGCACCTTGGAAGCCGGATACCAGCCACCGTATTTTACCCAGTAATTACCGATAAAGTTCCGCAGCGGTATACTGTAGGCTGCAAACGCGTCGGATTCAACAGCCTGCTGAATTTCAACTTTTAACTCCGGAGTAACCACCTCATCGGCATCCAGACTTAAAACCCAGCGGTTTCTGGCTTGAGCGTAACCCCAATTCCGGTGTTTACCCTCAACCTCCATTTTACGAAAAAAAATCTTGGCATTATATTTTTTGATAATCTCTACTGTCTTATCCGTACTTCCATCATCTAGCACAATAATCTCATCAGCCCACTGCACTGATTCCAGGCAAGACTCAATACAAGACTCTTCATTTTTAGTTAAAATCATCACCGATAGTTTAGCCATGCAAAAACTCCTTTACAGTTTGAATTATAAAATCTTGTTGATTACCGGTTAAATCCGGATAAACAGGTAAAGCTAATGTCTGCTTGGACGCTTTCTCGGCTTGGGGAAAATCGCCCACTTGATATCTTAAATATCTAAAACACCGCTGCAGATGTAAAGGAACCGGGTAAAATATCCGGGCGTCAATACCTCTGGCTTGTAAATAATTCAAGAACGGTCTATTAGAAACAAAACTCCGGAGCACATACTGATGATAGATGTGCGTAGAAAAGGCTGAGACCGCTGGTAACTTAATCCCCAGAGTACTAAAATTTTTATTATAATAATCCGCTACCCGCTGCCGGGATTTATTCCAAAGATCTAAATATTTTAATTTAATGCTCAATACCGACGCCTGGATGGTATCCATGCGGTTATTCCGCCCTAGAACTAAATGATAATATTTATCTTTATTGCCTTGATTGCGATAAATTTTTAGTTTTTCGGCAACCGCTTTATTGTTGGTTAAAATCATTCCCGCATCACCAAAAGCCCCCAGGTTTTTCCCGGGATAAAAACTCACTGTACCACAGTCACCCAGAGTGCCGGCTTTTCTTCCTCGATGTTCAGCGCCAAAAGATTGCGCTGTATCCTCGATTACTTTCAATCCATATTTACGCCCCAGCTTTAAAATCCCGTCCATATCCGCGCACTGGCCGTAAAGGTGTACCGGGATAATCGCCTTAATGCGATGCTTCTTCTGTTTAATCAGAATTTTTTCGACGCTGGAAAGTGAAATATTATAACTATCCGCATCAATATCCGCAAAAACCGGCTGGGCCCCGATATTGGCCACCGCCCCGGCGGTAGCATAATAGGTAAAAGCAGGGCAAATGACCCTATCATTAGTTTTAATCCCCAGCGCTAAAAGGCTTAAACTTATAGCATCAGTACCGTTAGAAACTCCTACCGCAAATTTGGCGCCGGTGTATTCAACTACTTGTTGCTCGAATCTATCCACTTCCGAGCCTAAAATAAAACTGGTATTATTAATTACCGCATTGATCGCCGCATCCAACTCCGGACGAATCGGCGCAATTTGCTGCTTTAAATCTAGGGCTGGTATTTTCATTATTTTTCCTTTTAATTTAATAGTTTAAGCGCAGCAGTAATAACTTCTTCGACGCTTATAGAACGCAAACATTCCCGGTTCCTTTTACACGGCAATAAACGAAAATTTACATAACAAGGCCGGCAGGATAAATCTTTTTTTAGAATAATACTGCGCTCCGTAGCCAGATAAGGGCCATAAACTTGTTCGTCAATCGGCCCATACAGGGCCAGCATTTTCTTATTCAAACCATCCGCCAAACGCAGTAATCCGGAATCATTACTGATAAATAATTTACAGCGCTTAATTAAAGATACGGTTTTAGCCAAAGAACATTCTGAAAAATCAAACACTCTCTGCTTATGCTTTAGTTTATCAATAATTGCCAATACGTCATCTTTCTCTTGGGGGCCGGCGAAAATAAAAACCGTGCTATTGCAAGCCTCCACTAATTGATCAATCAACAAAGAGAATCTCTCGGGCGGCCAACGCCGGAGATGATTGTCCTGGCCAAAAGCAGCTCCGCCACAAGGGGCAATACCGACCACCAACTGATCATCTAGGATATGCTGCTCTTGGTAAAAAACTCCCGCCCATTTATCGCTAGCGGTATCAGTATACACTTCCAGCCCGCATCTTTTAACCGGTAAGTTCAACAGGCTCAAAGTATCCAGATAATAATCTGCCACGTGTTTACTCCGGAAACCAGTAATCGCTATCTTTTGGTTCAAAAATAATGCCCGCTGCTTATAATCTAATCCCAGCCTTTTTTTGATCCCCGCTAGAAAGCAAAAAAAACCAAACTGGGAATTCAAAGAAAGATCCAGGACACATTCGATCTTTTCCCGGCGTAATTCCTGGATAAAAAACCAGTATTTCAGCAATCCGGCAAACTGGGACTTTTTACGCTCCTGGACAAACTCATCCCGCTCAAAAACAAAAACTTTACTGATCAATGGATGTATTTTAAGCAGCGGCGCGCAGCGCTTATTAGCCAGATAATAAATCTTAGCATCCGGGAAATTAATCCGGATATTTCTTAATAAGGGTGTCGAGAATAAAACATCTCCGATACCAAACGGGTTAACCACCAGTATCGACTTCATTTTAACATACGCCCAAAACTTAACATTTATTTATTTTTTCTAAGTAAACGCAGTTTTTCAGCAAACAACTCGTCTATCCTATCCATGTAATCATTGCGCTGTTGATTACATAAATCGATTTTACGCTTAATCTGCCCGATATAACTTAATTCTACATCTTTACGCCTGGCCTGATCTTCAAGATTCCAAAGCTCTAAATTCTTGCTAGCTAAACCGGAGATCACCTGGCTTAAAAGCACCGCCGGCGGGATACGCCCCATATTTTTACGGGAATTATAAAGTTTTAATTTTTCTTCTTTTAAAATGATTCGGGAATTAAGGGCCGCTAATAGAAAGCTGTCGATTTCTTTCTTCAGATTATCCTTTTGTTTCCTTAAGATTGATAGCTTAACCTTCAGTTCTTGGGTGCTGAATTCGCTGTTTTTTTCATTGATCATCTTAGTCAGAAAAAACTCTCTTATATCTTTTATCGTTAGCTTGTCGACTAAACTGCCTAGCGTTTCAGCCATATTAATACCCTTTCACTTTTACCTAAAATTATAAACTCTTTAGCCCTCTCGCTTAAAATCATCATCAAACCTTTCAATATCATCTTCACCCAAGTAATCTCCAGTTTGTACCTCAACTATTCTAAGCGGTAAATCGGTAGTGTTCTCTAAACGGTGCTTCTTAGCTTTAGGTATATAAATACTCTGGTTACTCTGTACCAAGGAAACTTTCCGTCCGGTTACCACCTTGGCGACACCAGAAACCACTACCCAATGTTCAGCCCGGCTAGCGTGCCGTTGCAGGCTTAAACGCCGGTGCGGAGTAATCTCAATAAGTTTAATCTTAAAACCGCTGCCTTGCTGTAAAACTGTAAATGACCCCCAGGGCCTTCTTTCGGTTAAATGCACCAGATGCTCTTTACGATTTAATGATTTCATAAGCCCGACCAACTGCTTAACCTCCTGAGTCTTATCCCGATTGCACACCAACAAAGCATCCGGGGTATCGGCGATCACTGTATCTTTAATGCCAATAGTAGAAACTAGCCGGTTGCCCTTAGAAAATACACAAACTCCCTGGCTATTTAAATTTAAAACGTCGCCGCTACAGATATTGCCTTTTTTATCTTTCGGAAAAACCTCCGACAATGCCTCCCAACTACCCAGATCTGTCCAATAGAAGTTAGAGGTAATCAGCGCAATGCGCTTTGAGTGTTCCATAATCCCGTAATCAACAGAGATGGCTTCTATCCGCGGCCAAATCCTAGGTACATCATCTATAGAATTAATCAATTGTAAGCTCGCATATAATCCGGGAAGGTATTTTCTTACTTCCTCCAGAAAAACCGACGCCTTCCAGATAAACATCCCGCTATTCCAAAAAAAACATTTATTCCGGAAATATTGCCTGGCCTTATTTAAATCCGGTTTTTCCAAAAACTTTTCCACTTCCCAATAGCCAGGCTTTTTACGACTGACCTTAATGTAGCCGTACCCAGTAGAAGGAGCGCTAGGCTTAATCCCCAAAGTAACCAAAAAGTTATTTTTAGCGCAACGGATCGCTTTTTTAAGCGCTTTTTTGAAATTTTCTATATTTTTAATGTAGTGATCTGAAGGCAAAACTAAAAGCACCGCCTGCTCATCCCGCTGGCTGATAATCTTAGCGCATAAACCTACTGCCGGAGCCGTATTCTTGCCTTGAGGCTCTAAGATGATATTCTGATCTGGAATGCCGAACTTCAAGATTTGCGCTTTAACTTCATAAAAATATGTTTTATTGGTAACGATATAGGTATGCGCAGGATCAACCAGTCCTTTTAACCTATGAATAGTCGCCTGCAGCAGGCTGCTTTGGCCAATAATCTTCATAAACTGTTTAGGCTCCAGCTCCCGGGAAAACGGCCAAAACCTGCTTCCCACTCCTCCTGCCAAAATTACTGCATATGTCATGCCAACTGCCTCCTGAAAACTTATTGCTGATCGCATTAGACTAGCTGTAAAAATTATTTTGCTAACCTTTTCTTAAGCCTATTTATTAAAATATCATCTGGACGGTTGGCTACTCTCTGTCCCAGCGCCTTGAATAAGAAACATAAAACCAGGTTTTTTGTAACTATCAGGTCAAATTTCTTCTTTTTAATCAAAATGCTAAAAAATAAAACCACATAGCTTTCAAATTTTTTGAATTTTACTGCCGAATGCTCAAAAGCATTCAACGACTTAAAAGCATCCTCCCGCGTCAAACCGATATTTCTATTATAAAAAGTAACAAAATTGGCTGATCTCCCTAAGCTGATCGCCTGCTGTAAATCATTCAATAAATCAAATGGATTATCCTCCAGCCAAGCGATTCTTAATGTTTTCCCGTATTTGTCCTGAAAAAGCCTCTGATTTCTCCTAAAAAGCTGATCGCTATCATTGCCTTCCCTAAAAGAACCATGCTCCTTATGCCAAACATAAGCGCCTTTAGCTAAGCCAATTAAATAACCCATTGCCTTAGCTTGCATGGAAATATCCGTATCTTCAAAAAACATCGGGATATAATCCTGGGATAAGCCTCCGCTTTTATCCAGAATCTCCCGCCGCATGACCATACAAAAACCTGAGCAAAAAGGCATCTCGGCAAAAATCCCGCTATAGCTGCTGCTTAAATCCACCGCTAAGCTTTCAATAGTCTCTTGGCCCTTAGCGTGCATGCCTAAATTATTGCTATTCGGATTTAAAATACCGATAAATTTATTTTTCTCAAATACCTTAATTACTTCCTCTAACCAACCTTTGGTAAAAATTAAATCATTGTTGGCCAAGCAAATAAAAGGGGCACTGGAAAGCGTCAAGCCTAAATTTACCCCTTTAACAAACCCTATATTTTCTGGATTTAATATAATTTCAAGCTTACCCGCCAAATTCTGCTTTAATTGCTCCAGATACTCTCGGGTCCGGTCTGAACTAGCTTGGTCCACAACAATAATCTTTATTTTTAAAGCTGTGCTGGAAAATAAACTTTCAAAGAACTTCTTGGTCAGCTCCAGGTGGTTCCAAGTCAAAACTATTATATCACATTGAAACTTATCCATCAGATTAATATATTATATTCTCGCCTAACCTTTAATCCAAACGAATTATATTAATAAATATAAAAGCCATCACGATCTCCCAATCATTAACCGGATGAGATCATTTATTGCCTTCCTGGATAGCTGGGGCTGTCGGAGAAACCGCTAGCTGCCGTATCTGCAATTTCATTTTTATCGCTTTACTTAATATTTCATTTTCAATATCTAAATTATTCGATTTAAGGCCTAACCCCAGGATACTCTCCTTACGCATAAGCATGTAATCAGATGTAGAATTTTTCAAGGAGTGACCAAACAATAAACCGGCTAATTTAACCATAAAACTCCGGACAACTTTAAAGAATAATCTCCCGCTATGCTCATCTATGGATTGTCTACCGATCATTATATCCACCGGACTATCCTGCATCGCTGTAAATAAAGCTGCGTAATCATTAGGATTATATACAGAATCCGCACTTTGAATAATGACCAAATCCCCTTTAGCATTCTCTAACCCGGTCAGCACCGCAGCCACCCTACCGCGATTACTAACGTGGTGAATAACCTTTAAGCTGCTAAGAGTTAAGCGATTTAGAATCAATTCAGTATTGTCTTTTGAACCATCATTTACCACAATGATTTCTTTTTCAAAAGGAAACAACTCTGCCCGATTGACCGCTCTTTCAATATTTTTCTCTTGGTTGTAAACCGGCAATATCACAGAAACCATGGCCACTCTCCTGCTTTCTAATTCTTTACTCTTAAAAGTTGAGTTTTAGAATTTAATTTAATTTTTATTAATAAGGATTCTTCCCCCTCTTTAAGAGATTATAATACCCTGAAAGCTTAATCCAAAAGTTGAGAGGCTTATTGGTGTCAGAGTTGGTAACCTTGATTCTTTTGAGCTCATAAACATCTTGATTAAACTTAACAAATCCCCGGTTAGTCGTGCAAGCGCCCTGATAACCAGCCTGGGCGACTACTGCTTTAACCCGGGGATTAAATCCTCCGGAAGGATAGCAGAAAAAATCTGCCGGCACACTAAGCTTAGCCTCAATCATCTGCTTTGATTCATTTATCTCTGAAATTAACTCATTTTCATCATTAAACTCTCCACAATAAAAATGCTTCTTGGTATGCGAACCAAAAGCTATCCTATTTTTGGACATTTCCAGCGCATCATCCCAACTTAATAAATGGATATCCTCAGCCATATAAGTTTTATCCATAAAATCAGTAATTAAAAATATGATCGCCGGAAAGTTGTATTTCTTCAGTATCGGGTATGCGTAAACAAAGCTACTTTTACATCCATCATCAAAAGTAATTACCACTTTATTCCTCTTAGCTGGTTTTTTATTTTTTATACTCTGCACTAATTCCTCAAGGGTTATTACCTGATAACCTTTGTTCTTGATATACTGCATTTGTTTAGCGAAGTTTTCAGGAGTTACAAAATAAGTGCCATCCTTATAGCCAATGCTGTGATACATTAAAATTGGCACCGTATATCTGGGCACCAGCCAGGCAAAATAGAAAAGCACCGCGGGAATAATAACCAGGCACAAAACTAAAAACTTTTTTTTCATTTAATCATTTTTCCTTCTAGCACCCGATAACCTGATTAACTTACTAAAAACTGACAGGTCATACGGCTTCATAAAAAAAGCCTTGCGCAAATATTGAAATGACATTGCTCTATCCAAAGAGAGACTATCTTTACCCATAGCCTTATAAAATCTAAATAGGTATTCTTTATCTTGTTTTATTAGGTGAAAATACTTTTGGAGAAAATATTCCTGCCCTTTAATACGGGCGACATTAATGGCGCTGAGATGATGCTCTGAAGAATGCCAGGTAACTAAATTCTCATTTAAAAAATAAAGCGGGTAATCCCTAGATAGCCTAACTAAATAATCTTCGTCTTCTAAGCCGTTTCTTCCCAAATAAATATCCAAATCCCCGACCGCCTCAAATACTACCCTGGGTATCAGCCAACTGGACGGCGGAGTAATCAATTTAGATAAAGGAAAACATTTATCTTTTTTCTGATTGTATATAATTCCGGAGGGAATCTTTGCATTAATCATTAATTTACCGGAATGGTCATTATAACCGTTGGTAAATACTAGCCCGATCTCTTTTACCTGGCTAAATATCATTAACTGCTGAGCTAATTTTTCCGGAGCCCATTCATCATCAGAATCTAGGAAAGCTATAAATTCACCGCAGGCATGATGCAAGCCAATATTTCTAGCTGCTCCTACGCCCTGGTTAGAGTCGTTAAAAAAATATTTAATTCTTGAATCCTTATAACCTTTGACTACCTGTTCAGTCCCATCAGAAGAATTATCATCCACCACTAACAACTCTATTCCAGCATAAGTTTGGTTAAGACAACTAGCGATTGTCCGATTGAGAATTTTAGCCCGATTATACGTCGGAATTATTATGCTGACTAATTTATTTTTATCCATGATCAAATACGCAGCTTGTTTATTGTAAGCGGCTGCTGAATTTTTCAATAATTTTATTATTCTTATTGGCCCCGCACTTAAGCCGGAAAATCTTCTCTTCTTGCATATGCGCAATTTGAGCTTTAAGAGGCAAGTCAATTAATAATATATAATTGGCCCAATAAACTTTAAGCCATGCCGCAATAAAAGTAAAAGTTCCCTCCCGGTAGAGTTGTTTTATTTTCCGGAACATCTGATGAGATCTTTTGAAAAATTTTAAATAATAACGGGCCAGGCCAATCTTTTTAGCTTCCATGTAAACATAGTTGAGATGAAAACCGATTTTTTGATTGATTTTACGATAGGCCGCAGGCGAATAAAAATGTTTTACCCTGGCCAAAGGAGCATGCCCGGTCAGATATTTATGTTCTTTAATCCGATTAACCAAATCTGTTTCTTCATGAGCAATTCCCTTATGAAAGAAAAAATTAGTATCAAAGCTAAATCTATCGAAAATCATCTTTCTGAAAGCCATATTGAAACCAAATATCCCATCAGCTGGATAACCCGAATGTCCATCAACAGTAAAACCGCCGACAACCATTAAACTTTTATTTTCTAGGAACACCTCGACAATTTCACTAAGCCAATTAATGTCAACCGAACAATCATCATCAGTAAAAGCCACAATCTCACCCTGGGCATAGTAAGCACACAAATTCCTGGCATGAGCTATTCCGTTGGCCCTACTGTTTTTAATTATCTTTAATCTGCCAGAGGTATCCGGATAATCTTTTAAAAATGTTTCTGTTCCGTCAGTCGAATCATCAACAACAAAAATAACTTCATAGTTAGGATAAGCCAGGTTCAACACAGAAGGCAAAGAATATTTTTCTAAGGATTCTTTACGGTTACGCGTAGAAATAACTACTGAGACAAAAGGATGATTGTTTTGCATTAAAATAAAAATTACGCCAGCTGGCGTAATTTCGCCATAGTTAAACCCAATAAAAACCAGAATAATACAGATAGCTGGAGCGAATAAAAATGATTATCGAAAAAACTATGCACAAGAAAACCGAAAATCCCGCAAATAAGCCCGAGTAAAATAAAATCGCAGTTTTTTTCTGGTTGTTTAATCCTATATCGATAAGCATCAAAGAGCAAGACTTTAATTACCCTTAACAAAATCAAGCCCACAAAGTATAAAAAACTTAATAAACCAAATATGCCTATCTCAGCCCACATATGCAAATAACAATTATGAGCATATTGCAGGCCTAAATCTTTGGTATAACTTGGGAAAAACGACATAAATGTTCCTAACCCTTTACCGAAGAAAGGATTATCCTGGATCATCATCCAGGCACCTTTCCAGATAGCAAACCTGGAAGCATCCCCATCAGCAGCAAAAATAAAAGACACTCTATCTCGAAGCGCCGGAACAAAAATGAATAAAAGAATAAATGAACATAAAACAGGCAAAATAATTTTCCATCTACCAGATAGAATCAGCATCAGTAAAATCATAAACAAAACCCCGATCCAGCCCCCGCGAGAAAAAGTCAACAGTATGCATACTCCCGATAAAAATAAGCCAAAAAATAAGAAACAAGAAATTATTTTACTTTTTAAATTAACCATTGTTTTGGAGTTAACTTCGACAACAACTGCTGATAAAAATAAAGCAAATATACAAAGCAAATAGACAATTAAGCTATTATAATGATTAAATGGGCCGGTAATTACGTTAGAAACTTTCAATGTTGTAACGGTCTGCCTGTTTCGCAGAAATTCAAAACCGAGGAGATGTTGAAAAATACCGTCGATTGCGACCAAAGCTCCAACGAATAAAAAAATATTCACAGCGTTCCTTATACGCTTACTAGAAGCTAAACCATCCTGGACCAAAAAGAATATAAGTATATATTCCCCCCATTTAAAAAATAAAGCACTTAAACTCTTATTAATATAAGGTCCGCTATTTAATAATGAAAACGTACAAAAAATAAAGAATAACAAAAGAAAAAAATGAATACGGTTACTTATAAACTTAAAATCCGGAAGCAAAAATTTCTTAATTATACAGGCAAGTAATGCTAAACCCACAAATGATTCAATCGCGGCTTTAGAAATAGGAATAAAAAATACCACTAAATACAAAGAATATTCTTCAATCTTATCAACAACTATGAAAATTCTTTCTTTTAATAACTTGCTCAATACGCACCTCTTCTTTTAAATATGGCCGGTATCGTCCAATAAAGAATTTGTAAATCTAAAGTAAAAGACCAGTTATCTACATACCAGAGGTCCAATTTTACCCATTTATAAAAATTCAATTCACTCCTGCCCCTAACCTGCCAAAGGCATGTAATCCCCGGCCTTACACTAAGCCTTCTCTTCTGGCTTATGGTATATTTTTCAACCTCATCCGGAGTAGGAGGCCGCGGGCCGACCAGGCTCATGTCACCTTTGAGCACATTAAATAGCTGAGGAAGTTCATCCAAACTATACATTCTTAAAAACCTTCCAAAAGGAGTAACACGCGGATCATTCTTGATCTTAAATACCGGCCCCGGCACATCCGATTTATCAAGCAGCGCTTCTTTCTGAGTGTGAGCATCAATATACATTGAGCGAAATTTATAAAAATTAAAATTTTTGCCATTCTTACCACAACGTTTACTCTTGTAAATTATTGAGCCTGGGCTATCCAGCTTAATCAAAACCCCGATAAGAATAAAAAATGGAATTAAGATTATCATCATAACTATTGAAACTATGATGTCTAATGCTCTTTTAGTAAATATATCTGATACATGTGATTTTGCTTCCAGATGCTTAACAAAATTCATAAATCCGATACGTACTATATCTACCCCTGGAGAAAATAAAGTATAGCTATCCTGTAGAACACGGACAGCTACATTAGTGATTTTACTTATTGAAAGAATACACGAACTCAATTCTTGCTGAA
>JBFZAT010000028.1:0-2758 GCA_041308845.1 Candidatus Omnitrophota bacterium
AATATATTTAAGTGATTGGAGTACAATAGTTTAGAATATGTAAAATAAATTTATAGAATAACTGACACATTTATTTAACTCTCTTTCCTTAATATGTTATCCAAAATCACCATTTTGCCTGCAGATAGCTTAATTTGAATCTAAGTTATTGGATAGCATTGATTTACGTAGTCAACGTTATATCAACAATTCGTACATTTTTTTCATCATTCGCCACTAGGCGACACTGGCGCAACTCCTCTAGGCGCCAGGCGTGAGCCACAAGGCGACACTACTACTACGGGACATACCGATTTATCGCCGGAATTATACTTTCGGAGAAGGATTTTATAAGATTCATCGCTTGATCAGGATCTTTTAGATCGATCAGGGTTGAGATTCTAATCATCGCTCCGGAGGTCTTCTTCTGCAGCAGACGGTCTTTTACAGTTTTGAGCTGCTGGCGGATGTAGCTGTAGGTGGATAGTTCCCCGGATTTAAACCAGTAGACTACTAGCTGTGAAGCATTTTTATTTTCAATAATAAATTTATTAGCTTTAAAATTAGTCCCCAATGAGACGATCCCCTTCTCCAGTATTGTCCCTACACCTCCGCCGGTATAGCAGATTTCCGGTGGATGCAGGGCTTTGCGGTTATCAGAGGAATAAATAATGTAGAGATTCACTGTTTCTCCACGATTGCGGTTTTTGTAATCTCGCATAATCAGGTTTCTGGTTTCCAATATGGCATAGTCACTTTCCCGCAACTGGATATCTTGGCTCTCCCAGTCGCCGATCTTCTTTGGGAAATTAGCCATTTGCGCTTCTTGAGTCGGATCAAATTTAGCGGGGATATTTACGATGACTGTTACTGCAATGAGTATAATTGCTGCAATTATAAAAGTTATATTTTTCATTATTTCTCCAATTTTTGGGTAAGATTACTGTGATTTAAAACAAATCTCTGTAATCTTTGTTACTCTAATAGCTTCTGTACAAACATTAAACCTAAGAATGCGAAAACAAATACCAATATCCCCATTGTGTCGTGGAATAATCCCATTGCATATTTTTCGCCGTAAATTTCACTGACTAAACCTAAGGATGTAATCCGGATAATATTAGTGCCGACGGCTATCGGGATCGAAGCGGCAAACAAAATAGCCTTACGTGTTTTGGATAGATCGCTAAAATATGCGGCCAATGCGCCCAGAGAAATTAAGGCCACCAGCGAGCGGATACCAGAACAGGGATCTTCCACCATTAACATGGAATGCGCGGTCCTTAGGATACTGCCCTCTCTGATTGTGGCTACGCCGATCTTATTCATTAACACTGCAGAAACCTGGGCAGCAAATATCTTTAACCTGAAACTCATGCTGGCGATTAAGGC
The DNA here is from genome assembly GCA_041308845.1 of Candidatus Omnitrophota bacterium. Taxonomy (GTDB): domain Bacteria; phylum Omnitrophota; class Gorgyraeia; order Gygaellales; family Profunditerraquicolaceae; genus UBA6249. The sequence continues at coordinate 1,372 of JBFZAT010000028.1, forward strand.
CAGCGGTAGCGGTATCATTGACACCAGGAACGCCACCGGGAAAGCCAGTTTTTTTAGATAATCTTTGCCAAGTGTAATCAGGATTAAGCCCACTAAGGTCAAAATCAGCGAAAATCCCGATGAGAATGAAACTCTAAAGCTGATACTTAAGGCATGGATCAGCAGGCCCAGGCCAAAAAGCATCCATCCTGAATTCACCGGCTTAATGATTAATTTAGCCAGCTCGTTTCGCTTCTGCCAAATGATAAAGGCGCTGATAAACGGCACCAGGAACCCATGGCTGTAATAGGTGTCTTTGGCGCTCCAGCGGTCGACCATCCAGCGAAAGGTCGGTATGTAGGCGATTACCGTCAGCGCCAGCAATGAAGATAACTTAATCAGGTCATTCTTTTTCATTAGTCTTCTCCCTTTCAAAATCTAATAGCTTTGAATTCTTAAGCCACCTTAAGGTTAATAAAACGGTCACGAAAATCGCCGAATACGCCCAGATCCCCTTCATTCCGCTTAAGGCCACGGAGATTAGCCCGAATGAAAGCGTCAGCCAGTATAGAGTTAATACTGCTTTTTTCTGGGAGCCTTCTCTAAACAGCAAACGATGATGAATATGTTCCTTATCTGCTTTCATTATTCCCTTGCCGCTTAAAACCCGGCGGATAATTGCCAGGCTGGTATCCAGAAAAGGAATAGCCATGGCGATTACCGGTATTAATAATGCAGTAAAAGTTGCGCCCTTATAAGTTACCCGCATGGAGATGATCGCCAGGATAAAACCCAATAGCATACTCCCGGAATCTCCCATAAATACTTTAGCCGGATAAAAATTATGCGGTAGAAATCCCAAAGCGCTGCCGCAGATGGCCACAGATAGGATCGCAGCAACCGGGCTGTCGGTTTTAATGGCGGTAAAAAATAAACACCCGGAAATTATCGCAACTACCCCGGAGGCTAAACCGTCTAAGCCGTCTAAAAGGTTCACTGCGTTGATAAACCCGACAATCCAGAAAACCGTTAGCCCCATGCCGACTATTTCCGGGATGTGCCAAGCCCCGCCAAAAGGTGTGCTGATTTTTATAATTGTAAATCCGAAGATATAAACAGTGACGGCAGCAGCGATCTGGAAAAGCAGTTTTACCACTGCAGTTAAGCCTTTAAGATCATCGATGACCCCGGCTAAAACAATAATTAAAGAACCAATAATTATTCCGGTAAATCTGGTGGTTTCCGGAGTAAAAGGTTCCTGATGAATAAATAAAAATAAAGAGATTAAGAATCCCAAATAAATCGCCAGCCCGCCTAAAAGCGGCATCGGCTTTTTATTCATCTTTCTCCAGTTGGGTTTATCCAGCCAATGCATCTTCAGGCTTAGGCGCCTGATCAGCGGAGTTAA
>JBFZAT010000029.1:0-10591 GCA_041308845.1 Candidatus Omnitrophota bacterium
AATTGCAATATCGCTGAAAGTTGATCATTGACCCCTTCGATATTATCAGCAGAGAATAAATACGGAAGCTGGACAATCCGGTCGATTTTCCAAGCCAGCTCCAAGGTTTGATTAATCAAGCTTTCATTAATTCCTTCTTCTTTAAGCTGTTGTTTTATTATATCTGGATCTAGCCCTTGCAACAGACAAGCCGCAATAATTGAATCCAGGTCAAAACGGGAAAGATGAGTAGTCGCATAATATCTTACGAAGGTCAATGCTACGGCTAAAGCGTATTCTGGGTATTCTCCCCCGAAAGAAAAGTCAGGCTGGTTATAATGCTTTTGTAAAACTTTATATACACTAAGGATAAAATGCGGGTTGAGAACATAATCTAATAATTCCCCGATTGATCTTTCGGATAGATACGTAGAATAAGATTGTTCCAACAATAAACAATCTTGATGATCCAAATGACATAAAGCTGATGCTTCATGAATAATCGTGCGGATTAATTCAGCCCGATTATCTTTGAGCTCCGGATTAAGAATGATATAGCCTTGATAGTTAAATCCGTAAAGCTGAATACCTAGTTTTGCTAAAAAATTAAATAAGCCTGGTGAACCGAATCTGATCTTACCTTGCGGACCGGCGCGAATCAATCCTCCGGACTTAATCGCAGCAGAAACTTTTTGTGCTAATAAATTCTCAGAAAAACGCGCTAAAGCTAGGGTCGCCAAATTAAGGTAAGCTTTATCAATAGCTGGCCAACGCGACTTGGCCCCAGGGATCGAAAAACTAAAAAGCAATACTAATTTAAGCGCCCAGCGTTTGAGATAATTTAATTCCTGCCCGTCTTTAGTACGGGTACTATCCCATGCCCCATCCTGATTGATCCCTAATCGTTCGATCTCTGCAATTAACTGTTTGGTTATTCCATCAGCATGAATATTACTATCCAAATATCTTAGCACCCAACGGGAAGCAAAATAGGATTCCAGCACAGCTAAATTTTTCTGATAAAGCTCTATGCGCTTTCTTACGGTATCCGGCAGATCATCTTCTCTCACCGCCAATTCACCGTCACAATACTGGGCATGCTCAGTAACCGCCGCCAGATCTTTTAAGCCCAGAACCCGCTGGCATTTTTGGCATACCCGGCGATCACTTAATCTTTGGATAATCATCGCTACGTCTACCCGTAGATAGAGGACAGCCAGAAGACTAGCATTGATTTTCCAAAGAAATTCTTCAAAACAGTCAATCTGGGTTTGATTGCGCGGGAAACCGTCTAGAATAAATCCTCTTTGATACTCCGGTTTAACAATCTCATTCTCAAGCATCTCCAAAATCGCGCTATCCGGAAGAAACCGGCCTTCCCGTAGAGCCAAAACCAACTCCTCGGAAATTAACCCCTGCTTGATATTGTAACGCACTAAATCACCCGTGGAGATATGCCCAAATCCGGTTAACCGGGATAAAATATTAGCCCGAGTACTTTTACCGGACCCCGGAGCCCCATACATAACAATAACTTGTGGCTGGCTGTTATCGGATAACGCCTTACTCCTAGAAATGATATCTGCAGCCACTTTATTATATTTACCCAAATATTTAGCTAAATCAGAATGTAAATTTAGGATATATTCTATCAACGGCTGATTATCAATATTATTGATAATCATAATTTCAAATAAATCCATAACTACTTGTTTCAAACGCACACCAGGCGGCATTTTACGGTAGAGATTAATCAACATATCTGAAAATTCATAAAGCATATTTAAATCAAAATCACTCCAGCCAGAAGAGTGTAAACGTAATAAATAAGGCGCAATCCGAGAATCGCTAATTTGATAAGAGAATTCTAGTAAAAAAGCTGTAAAATCACTGCAAGTAGGAGACGGGGAATGACGGCCATAAGTCTGCCAACCGCTAGAAGTATATTTTGCCCAAAGATAACTCATGCGTTTTAAAATATAAGGATGCAAGTGCGGTTGCTGCGGCTTGAGGATTTCATCCGAATAAACAAAAAGATGGCTCATAGTATACTCTTCTGCGCTAACCGTATGAACCACAATATCCGCATTTTTCTGGGTAGGTTTAATATAAGCTGCCGAAACCGGCTGGATTAAAGGAATCCAAGCGGCGCTAAACACATACGGAGCTCCCCGCTGTTGGGCATCGCGCACTAAACGTCTCCAGGATCGCACTGCATCCGGAGCATCGGCGTAAACCTTAAGGGTTTCAACTGCGCAAGAACTAAACAGCTCTAATAACGGAGCATACAAAGCATACGCCCCATCAATCAAGAGCACTTGTCCGGCTTTAAATTCTACCCGTTTTGTTAGATCAGATACCCGGCTTTGCCTGAAATCATAAACCGGAGTATCAACGTAACCTGCCTGCAACAGTTGTTTGCCATCGGCTAAGATTCTATCCCATCTGAATATCCCGGGGGCATCATTATGCTCTTGACCGATTCGCTCTTGAGGATTTTTCAGGTAATTATCTAAATCCCAAACTACCACTTTTTCTGCGCCGAGCATCTCAATAATACGTTGCCGAGATTCTGTTTTCCCCGAACCCGTTTCCCCGGCGATAAGGATAGCGAAACGATCATTATTCTCCAGCATATTTTTAATTGCCGCAGGCAAGCTGGATTCTAATTCAATAAAGAAAAGACGTTCGAAATTTTCATAAGCCCACCTGGCTGCTTCCAACTGTAGAAGATGCTTTTGGTTTTCCTCCAATAAAAGCTCCGGACCCAAGATCACTGATGATCCTACTTTTTTTCTGGATACCCTCTGCTCAATTTTTACATAATCTTCTTTATCGGTTGAAATAATAAACTCCAACGAACGTACGAGCTGTTCCCAATGCTCGGCAAGAGAACCCGGCCTGAATTTAGGGAACACTGCATTGCTCCAGGCCAGGCGTAATCCTAAAGCCACTAACAGCTTATCCGAAACTAATGCCTCAAAGGCCAAGATTAATCTTTCAATCCCGTAGAACTCCTCTTGGCTCTGGCCAGCCGGTTTGGCGAAATCTTTCCTGGTAATATAAAGAATAAACCGATCCGGCCCCCTTAAACGCCCTAAGCTGATATCAAATTCCATAAAACGCTCATCTTTAGCCAACTGCGCTAGTGCATAACCAACAACTTCAATTACTAAATCCGCCTGCTGGTAGCCGAACACTTCGTTAATCACCCTAAACCCGGTATGGCCAGAAGCCAGATGTTGGACAATAAGCTCTAATTCGATAAATATGCCGGCCTGATAATAATCAGGCTGATCAATAATCCTACGGCCCATAATCTCCAGCCCATCGTTATTAAGAATAACCGGGACTAGATTATCACCTAAATCATCGGCAATAGCACTGGTAGTCAACCGGGATTCTATTAAAAAATCTTTGCCTGCTTTAGTTAAAACGTTTCTTTCTAAGGCCGGGATGCTCCTTTGTTTCTGGTCAACAATCTGGTTCCCGCCGCCGATTTTCTTAGCCCAGCGTAAGCGGCAAACAGCCAAATTCAGGCAATCAGATAACTGGCGACCTTTAAAAATTTCTTGAGTCCGGGCTACCCCTATACTTACGCTAACCGCGGGCATGCGTCCGGAATAATAAATATCTGGGATTACCAGATCCGGATAACCTGCAGCAACAATGGCCGCTCTGATTGGCTCCTGCAAAGCATTCAGGTAAAAATCCTGGACCTTCAAACGCGCCTGACTAAGGCTCGGCGCGCGGATAAAAAGTAATCCTCCCCGGTAATTAGTTAAAGTAATATTGCTGTGCACAGCTTCAGAAATTATCCGGCTGCGGCTCAATCCTTCTGGGCTATTACATTGAGTTTTAAGTATGCGTTCCAAATTGATTAAGAACGGGGATTGAAATATAAACAGCTGGCTGGCCAAAGCTTGCACTTGGCTACGGATTCCTTCCAAAATAATATCGGCCTCTTCTTTATCAACATTAAATATAATGACAAATTCATCTCCCTTGTCTAAATAATAGCAAAAACCCTTTTGTTCAATATGCTGCTCAATAATCGCAACAACTTCTAAAAGTATCCGGTCGCCTATTCCTCTGCCGTACATTCTGTTGATTAAACGTAAATGGTCTAAATCTAACACGGCAATAACCGTATCCTCTATCCCCCGCCTTATTCTTTCTTTGATCACCAGCTGCGCCTGTTTAGCCCCGAAAACCGGATCCAATATATGATTGATATAACCGACGTCTTCTAAATTAGTCACTAAGCGAATTTCTCTGGGAACAAGCACTCGATTATTAAACTTAGAAGCTAAATCATAAATTCTAGAACTAAATAAACGCGCAGTAGACTTAATAAAAAGACCCAAAGCAGTATGCATCAAGTTTAAACGATGTTGAGAGGCAGCTAAAATAATTGATCGCAAGGCGCCAATCGCAGTATTCAACCGTCCCCATTCATTAAAAATAATAAAATCATAGCTATTTCTATTATTAAATTTAGCTACAGCCTCAACAATCCGCGCCTCTCTTCTGCGGTAAGGTGTTTCATATTTAGTAACCCAATTTGCTTGCTGGTTTAATTGAGCAGTTTTGCCCAGTCCGGGGTTGGCCATTGCTGATGGACTAGTAATTTCCTCCTGTTGTCTCTTGGCAAAACGCATGCGTATTTCTAAAATCAATATTCTTTCCCTGCTTAACCCGCTTAAGGCCGACCGGTGAGCAAGCTCTTTCTCAGAAAGCGGAGAAATAAAAACTGTAATCGCTTGGGGATAACGCTGTAATACCGCCTGAGCGCCCGCCCGGTCAGTATTGACGATAATAATTTTCTTACCACTGGAGATAAACCTCTCCATGTCTGTATATGATTTACCGTAATATGTCCCTGCATAGCGGACAGCCCACTCTAATAATTTATTTTCTTGGCGCAAAGTAAGAAACTCTTCTTCGCTAACGAAATGATAATTTGGACTGTGTCTTTCCTGATCATTACGTGGGGCTCTAGTGGTAATCGTGGGCACAATAGCCGCATCCTCTCCCAATGCTTCATAGAGGGCAGTTTTACCTACGGCAGAAGGGCCATCCACAATCAGAATAACCGGCTTCCCGGTTAAAGGTAAATCTAACCCCGCAAAGGAATCAACCGGAGCAAAACGCTCTAAAGCCACCATGAGATTAAAACGTAACTGACCTTGACCATCAGTAATTACTCCCTGATCAATACATTCAATCACTTCCTGAAGCATAATTAAACGTGCGGTCTGAAAATCCCTAGTTACTTTTTCTACAATTCTACGGTGCCGGGATTCCGGGTTAAAATATTTGTTATCCAGTACTTTAAAGAGATGAATAAAACCATTTCTCTTTTTAAGATCGTTTTTAACTAAAGCCAAGGTGAGCTTAACATACCAGGGGGTGAGCGCCTCGGTTAAAGCGCTCAAATAGGCAAACTCTAAATGTTTAAACTTTGAGAGGTAATCCCATAAAACCCGCTTTTCCAAAACTACGTGCCGGTCCAGGGTGCCTTGAGCTACCTGGCCCTTCAACGCAAATATAAATTCATAAGATTCTTCAACCCACTTATCGCAAGCATCTACAATCAGCTGTATCTCGTCGTCCCGGCACTTAAAATCGTAAAAGGTCAGATTACTTTTCCGAGAACCTAAAAGTTTCTGGTTTAACTTATTCCCTTCATTCCACAATAAATTCATATAAGGAGAACCTGCCTGAACACGTAAAACGCTCAAAGGATTTGAAATTTTGGTGCAGATACCCGTGCTCTCCAAATAAACGACATTCTCCCCTAATTCTATAATATCCATAAGCGGGTCGATCGTAATAAAGCCTGCGGCTACTCCAATACCTAGCTCCTCTAAAATTTCTATCGCTTTATAGTTATAAATAATATCTACCCCTTTGGCGTAACGCCTAAGCTGGGTGGGAGAACCGGATTCGATACCAAAAAATACTTTACTTAATCCCGAATCATGAAAATAACTCCACAGGCGCCGGCGTTGCTGTTGCTTCTTTTGGCTGTCTTTATTGTTATAAATCGCATCAACTCTGGTAGAGACTGAATACCGGATCTCAATATTAAATTCCTGATTAATCAACCTGATCCCTTCGGCAATAATCGCTGCCCGCACCAACCCCTCCAAACTTCTAGGTTCCCCGTCACCCAAATAATCATCATCGGTAAAATCCAGCTGACGCACCCCCAACTGGGCTAAACGGCGGATCTGTTCAAGGATAAGACCTACCGGCAGAAGCCTAAACAGATGGCCGCCGCGCATACCAGCGATACTACAAAAAGTGCAATGTCCACGGCACCCCCGGCTGGCCTCTACCCAAACTACTCCGTGATGTTCCATAATCCAGCCTAAAGTATCCAATGAAGGCAGGGCCATGCAAGTAGTATCCAAGCTTTGGTAATGGTTATACCAGATACCTTGGCCAGAAGGAATTTGTACATCAATAAAAGGAGAACTAATATAGACCCTGCCTGACTGTTGCTGAGTAACCATAATCTGAATATTTTTATTTTCTAGATCTTGAATCTCTTCTTCTGTCGGTAAGCTATCCAAATAAACTAGATTCGGAATATCTCTGAAGGTTATCCTGCCTAATAAATACTCAACTATACCACGCATAGCCGGCTCCCCCTCACCTCTGACTAATATCGCCTGAGGATATAAATCCACCAGGATCTTATCTGCCGCATAAGTGGCCACCGCATTACCTAAAACTACAAGCGGCCTGTCTGCAAGAGGAAATTCATCAGAGAAAAGACCAGAGAGGATCCGGTTTCCTTCCAGCTCCGCTTCTGTATCAATCGAATCTACTTTTAGAGAGACCCCCACCACATCCGGCGCAAACTCTTTAATCAGCCTGATCACTTCATCAGCAGTGGTATAACGCTGCATATCAACAAGAACTACATCGACCTGGGAACCAAAACGCTCGATTAAATCTCCTTTGATCGCTTCAATACCAATAGCTAATCCCAAATAAGGATGCCGCGGTGACGCAAAACCGATAAGCATAATCTTAACCGGTGGACCACGCAGAGGAGCGGCTTTCTGGAGCGGTTTTTCTGTAAAAATAAAATTTCCGGCAGTAAAAAGATTCATCCGCTCTAGTTGAACAAAATCCTGATGCTCACCTAAGAAAACCGGATGACGATTCTGATGCGTATATCCATATTTCAATGCGGTGATGGCTGTGCGGGTTACACTACTATTCACATAATAATTAAGCTGAGTCATAAGCTGAAGCTGAAAACCAAAAGGAAATCCTATTTCTATATTAGGAGAAACATCAATATGAATAGCAGTATAGCTAAATGGGTGGGCGTGGCCGAAATAAAGCCGATAAAACGGAGTCGGTTGGGTTGTATCCAGGATTACTTCCGCATTGAATGCTTTGATCCCCCGGACATCCAAGCCGTTTTCAGTTAGGATTGTAATAAAATCATTGAATGCAAACGCTAAACTGATTTCATCTTTAAAAACTACCTGTGACTGCAGAATATCCTCTTGGCTTAAACGGATAATATCTTCTATATCTTGCTCTCGAAAAACATAATCCGGATTTAAACGCTGATATTTAGTGAGAACTTCATAAGGTGTCTTGACCCGGCTTCTAGGGATACCTACTTCCCAGGGCCGATTGCCTTGCTCTTGGGCTAAAACATTAAGATCGCGGATAATAAAATTAAGCAACGCCCTCAAAGCTAAAAGATACTGCTGGCCATTGGAATAATTATATCCGCGCCCAAGAATTCCCATGAATCTTTGGGCCGGCGCTGAAAGCGCCTCTGTTTCCAGATTAACGAATAACCTCTCCCAGTCTAATAAAGCTCTAACCCCGGCGGCAATCTCGGCTTCTTGACCTAAAGGCAGAATCGATAAAATATCTTGGTCGGCTTGGCCGTTAAATACAGATTCTAAACATAAAGCCACCCCAAAATAAATGTCTTCACCGGGTGCGTCTTCTTGCTGTGACAATAAGTATAGTTCTCTTAAATATTCCCAGATCCCGGCCTTATCTTGGTATAGGGTAAAACTAACCTTTAGTAACTTATCAAAAATATCTTTGAGCTCTTCATTGCCTGCGCGCAAGGCGGATAGATTACGTTGAGCCGTATCTTTCATCGCCTCTGCTTCATCGCGGATGCCTTTTGCAATATGGCTGATCAACTCATGATAAAGAATTTCTAACTGTTTGGCCTGGTTAAGTGCGAAGAAATAGGGGTGCAGATAGACTATTTGGTCATCAATAGTACAGGCAGCCACCTGGCCTTGGGTCAGGGATAAATCAGTAGTGATGACCAGGCGCCATTGGGCCAGCTGCGGAGGAGCCCGGCCCAAAAGCTGCTCTAAGAACTTTAAAAGCTGTTGTAAGACTAAATGGTGATTTTCGGATAAGCCCTGACAACGCTGCAAGTTTAAACTTTCTACTTTTATATCAGTCAAGACTTTGTTTTTACCAAAAGACTGCTCGGCTTGAAGCTGGACCGATTCAGGGACAACAGCAGGATAAGGATTAATTTTTGGTATAGAGAGCCATTGCGAAAGCCCAAAAGAAATAGTTTTTTTAAAATTAACTTTTTGCTGGGAGGAATATCCCTGATATACCTCTTGAGCTATGCGGATCACTTGCTCATCCTTGATTTTGATATTCTGCTTATCCCAATTATAAAAACCACCAACATCATTATAAAAAGCGCATATTTCTTCTAAAATGAATGCCAGCTTACATTCGGGCATCCGAATTAATAAACTTTTAATATTATCTAACGATTGAGATAAAATAATCCTTGCGACACTAAAAGCGCTTAGGTTTAAAAAATATTCTCGCTCTTGGCCATCCAGCCTAGCGTAATCACAGACTCCTGCATTTAGAATACGCACCTGGAGTTCGAATGGAAGATCAGCAAAAACATTCTTCATAATCCAATGGATACCAGTACCACACATCAACAAAATTCCTGCGACTCTTAAACCCCGTTCTCCCAAAACAGCAAATAAACGTAACAACCTACCTATTTGGTGTTCCAGCATCGGTTGATGGGAAGAGGCCAATTTCTCCAATATACCCCTTAGCTCAATTAATAAGTCTAAAGGAAAATTTACGTTTAATTCTCCGTAGTATTTTTCAATAATCTCTAGCGCCCATAGGTAATTTTCGCGATAAAAAACTTCCCAAGAGGTAGGGTATCTATCATAACCGACTTGGGACCTTGACTGCATATAGTAAATCCGCGGCTGGCCTTCGATTATTTCAATCGCTCCTTCTATATCCTGGGGCCGATAGAATCCAAGCTCAATTAAATCCGCTTGCTGGGCTAAATAAAGCCCTAATTTCGAACACTCCCTTTCTATACTAAATAAATCCTGGCTGTAATCTGCATTTAAACGCGTCAACCCCCCATCGGGATTAAGCACCGCTTTCTCTTTTTTATCGCCTGGTGAGAAGATTAACATCTTTTGCTGAGATTTACTATAAACATACCGATGGGGCCGGCCCGGGTATCGGTCGCCAACCAAGCTTTCCCCTAAACCTTGAACGATTTCTATTACTATGATATCAGTATTGTACTGATCAGGATCAGAAGTGTGGATTACAAAAGCATAATCAGCATTAATCGCACCAGTAATCTGAACGGCCGGATATACGCTAAAATGATCTATGCCCAGGCTTTCCCTTTCCAAATATGCCCCTACATTCCATACCGATGCCCAGGCTTTCTTGACCGCCAATTGCGCATTGTCTTCCATAACGTTGGGAAACGTACCGTAAAGCCCGGCACCAAATCCCGGGTATTCCGGCAGGTCTTCAGCATTAGTCCCGGTTCTTACGAAAACGCCGCCGCCGGAATATGTTTCATTGGATATAGTATGGGCTATGCTCCAATCTAAAACATAGCCATCTTCTATACGCTCATCAAACCAAAGCGCATCCGGAATAATCATCTCAAAAATTAATCTTTGTACTTTCGCTAATTTCATTCTGATGTCATCAATACTGTTTTTATCTATGCCCTCAATAATATTGCGGATTTGCATTTTAAGCCCGGGGTTAGCCTCCAAGGCTTTTTCATAAGTAGCAAAAGGAATAACGCTACCTAATTGAACATGCGAACTTCTCATAGCAAAATTAGTCTCAGGTTTTTTTCTACTCAGTATCGAACTTAATATCCCCAAGTTAGCGAACTTAAAACTCACCTGTCGCGGATCTCCCGCATTAGCCCAGTTCAATATATTCTTTTCTGCATCCAAAATAACCTCCCCTAACACTGGGGCAGGACGTTGTGATTTATAAGATTCATAGCTTGTAATTTCTTTAGCAGAAGCTAACCTTAAAACCACTCCTTCTTTACTGGATTTTATGTAAATCCACCTACCCTCAAATAAACCCAAGACTTCCGGATTATTTAATACTATATGCGGAATACCCCAGAAACGGGCGCGGATTTGAGCATGAGATAAACCGGCTGGTTCGCTAAAAGTAATTATGGCCATCGGCCTAGCAAACGAAGGATCTTCTGTAGGATAAAAATCTAAAGCAAGAATCACATTATCCTGTATTGTAAATAATTCTTTATAATTGTTAA
>JBFZAT010000030.1:0-28756 GCA_041308845.1 Candidatus Omnitrophota bacterium
TTAAATCCAGGCGGAAAATTGTTTGATATTTGGGATGGTCGCTGACAATCCCAGTAGATTCATGTGTTTAGGCAAAAAAATTAATGATTCCTCCCAGACCGTACCGCGTTCGGGATTATCAATGTAGTGGATCTCATCAAAAATGATCCAGGAATATTTATTTAGGCTTTCCGGCTCATCCAGGATTTTATTCCGGAAAATTTCGGTAGTCATGATTAGTACCGGAGCTTGCGGGTTAATAGAAACATCTCCGGTGAGGATCCCGATGTTATCCTGGAACTGATCTTTAAAATCCCGGAATTTTTGATTGGAAAGGGCTTTGATTGGGGCAGTATAGATGACTCCCAGGTTATTACGGATCGACCCACTGATGATATGTTCAGCGATAGCGGTCTTTCCGGCGCCGGTCGGGGCGGAAACGATTACCGAATGCCCGCAATTAATATAATCTATCGCTGTTTGCTGAAAACGATCATAAATCATTAGTTTATTATAATCTAAAATCATTGATTTATCTATGGAAAAATAATATAATAAAAAAATGGGTTACGCGGAGGCGCTGGGAAAAGCCTGGGAAGATTTACTGTTGCTTAAGCCCCCCAGCAGCCTAACTGTGAAATTTCTGGCGGATGAGTACAGTTTAGATTTAGCCGCTAAACGCGTTCTTTCTTTATCTTGTAATGCCCCGGTTAAAGATTCTTTAAGCATCTTAATTTTGCATTATTCAGCCCGGAATCTTAGAGGGTTGCCGGTATTAAGCGGACAATGGGTTACTTTTAGGCAGATATCTGGAATTCAGGGGTATTATCCGGCCTACTATAGCCGTACGATTGCGCCGGTAATTCGTAAGTATGGACGGAATCCCCAAGCTATTTTGGGTATTCTGGATAGATTACCGGCTAGCTCAGTAGAAGGCGCTGATGTCAGCGTAGTGATTGAAGCTTTTAATGCGGTTCCGTTATTGATAAAACTATGGAAGCCGGACACAGAATTCGGTCCGGAAGCTAACTTGTATTTTGACGCCAGCATAAAAGATATTTTTTGTTTGGAGGATATTGTAGTATTAGCGCAATTGGTGGTTGGCCAGCTTTAAGCTAAAGGAGCATATGCATAAAGTTATTATTTTCCTATTGATTGTTTTATTGGCTTTTACAGCCAGCCTGATGAGCAATGACTTAGATCCGCGTGAGCGTCCCCGGGGAGGGGTTAAACTGATCAAAGTACCTTTTGGCCAGCGTTATGATTATAATAATGCTTTGGTCAGCCGGGTGGTAGACGGAGATACGCTGGTCCTGGAAAATAATGAACGCGTGCGTTTGATCGGTATTGATACTCCGGAGATACATGAATCTAACAAGCTTGACCGGGATGTGCAGCGCTTCGGACAAGATGCAGCTACTATTAAACGCCTGGGCCAGCGCGCTTATGAATTTACCAGAAAACTTGTTGAAGGCAAACGTGTGAGGCTGGAATTTGATGTGGAAAGATTAGATCGGTATAAAAGGCTCTTGGCCTACGTTTATTTAGAAGATGGGACTTTTGTGAATGCGGCGATTGTTGAGCAGGGGTATGCTTCTTTGCTGACTTATCCGCCGAATGTTCGGTATGCGGATTTATTTTTAAAGTTATATGCGCAGGCTCGTCAAAACCAGCGCGGGCTCTGGGGACAATAGGAGGTCTTAATGTTAAGATGTTTAACTGCGGGAGAATCACACGGTAAAGGAATGGTGGCTATTCTGGAAGGGTTGTGCGCCGGGCTCAAGGTGGATGCAGCAGTGATCAATCAAGAATTGAAACGCCGGCAGGCCGGATTCGGGCGAGGACGCCGGATGCAAATTGAGTCGGATCGGGTAGAGATTATTTCGGGCTTAAAGAATCAACGCACCCTGGGTAGTCCGATTACTTTGTTAATCAAGAATAAAGATGCCGGCATTGAAAAGTTACACCCAGTAGTTACTTCCCGGCCGGGGCATGCGGATTTAGCCGGGTTGTTGAAATATGGATTTACGGATATTCGAGAAGTTTTAGAGCGTGCTTCTGCCCGCAGCACTGTCGCTACGGTAGCTTTAGGCGCTTTGTGCAAGAGATTTTTGGATGAATTTGGAATTAAGATTACCAGCAATGTTCTATCGGTCGGCGGTAAATTTAGCAAAGCAGAGATTATTGCTAAAATATCGGAAGCAATCAAGAAAAAAGATACGGTCGGCGGAATCTTTGAAGTAGTTTGCACCAATGTCCCGGTGGGACTGGGTAGTTACGTGCAGGCCGATCGCCGGCTGGATAGCCGTTTAGCCGCCGCAATTATCGCTATCCCGGGAATTAAATCTTTTGAAGTCGGCTTAGGTGCAGGATATGGGTTTAGCTTTGGTTCGGAGGTACACGATGAGATTTATCATAACCGAAAACGCGGTTACTTTCGCCGGACTAATAATGCCGGAGGCATCGAAGGAGGGATATCTAACGGCCAGCAGATTATTTTAAGGGCTTGCATGAAGCCGATTTCTACGTTGATGCGGCCGCTAGCTTCCGTACATATCCGTACTAAACAAGCAGCTCAGGCTGCGGTTGAACGTTCAGATATTTGCGTGGTTGAATCGGCCGGGGTAGTAGGGGAAGCTGCCTGTGCTATGGTTTTAGCGGATGCTTTGCTTGAGAAATTCGGTGCGGATTCACTGAGCGACATCAAAAAATCCTATACTAACTATAAAAAAAGAATTAACCATGCGTAGTTTGGATTATCACAATATTAAGGTCGAAAGATTCAAAAATTCGAATCGGGTAATTTTAAAAGGCGAAGTGAGTAATGAATCCGGGAAGTCTTATAATGTAGTAGCGGTGCGGATTATGCTTTTTGTGAAGAATGTGATTACCGTGAACGAAGTTTTCTTGGTTCATGATTTAGCGCATGGCATAACCAAGGCTTTTGAAAGACATATTTATGATTTGTTGCCCGGCCAGTCATTAGATGATATAACTCGCTATGAGTTATTTACTGAAAGCTGCTATTAATTTTCTAAATATTAAGTGAGAAAAAATCACCTGCTTCGTCTATTCTCATAGAAGGGGGTGATTTAGAATGGAGGACAGCACAATCAGCGTCAGCCGCATATTTAAGCTGGATACCGATTCCAAGCTTAAAGCCTTTGCGGATGTTTCATTTTCGGGAATAGTTATTAAGGGTTTCAGTGTAGTAGACGGTGAAAAGGGGTTATTTGTGAGCATGCCGCGCCATCAAGGTAAAGATGGTAAATGGTATAGCACGGTGATTCCTTCCACTAAAGAATTAAAACAGCAGTTAACTGAAGTTGTTCTGGGGGCTTATCAGAACAGCTAAAAAGATAGGGACGGAACTTTTAGCTAAGGTAGTGACTCAGCTAAGGCCAACTTAAAATTGCTAAAAGCGCCGTCCCTATATTAAAAAATGAATATTTATTTAGTGGGATTTATGGGTACTGGCAAGAGCTCAACCGGCCGTCAACTGGCTAAATTGCTAGGCTGGAATTCTATCGATCTGGATGAGTTGATCCAATTACAGCAACAGCGCAGGATCGTTGAGATTTTTGCTCAGTATGGCGAGGCTTATTTCCGTAAAATTGAAAAAAAGGCTTTAAAGCAAGTCGCTACCCAAAATAAATTTGTGGTGGCTTGCGGCGGGGGGATAGTTTTAGATCCGGCGAACATTAAATTAATGAAGAAAACTGGGGTCTTAATTTGTTTGAGTGCCACCAGTGAAGCGATTTTGAAAAGAGTGGCCTGCTCTGATCAGCGTCCGCTTTTAAATGTAGCCAAACCCCGCGAACGCATCGAGCTTTTATTGAAAATGCGCGCGCCTTATTATCTGCAAGCGGATAAAAACATCGATACTACCTGTTTATCTGTAAAACAGGTAGCTGCTAAGATCGCCAGGATGCTGAAGATTAAAAAATGAATAATTTCGAGGCCTTAGTCAGCTTGAATCTCATTCCGCAGATTGGCAGCCTGCGTTTAAGCCAGTTGCTAGATTATTTCGGACAGCCCAAAGAGATATTCAAAGCTGGGCAAATGTCTTTAGCAGGGGTAATCGGTGACCGCCTGGCCCGCAATATTATTGATTTTAATCCCCAGGATCTAGAAAATGATTTGGCTTTAGCCAGGAAGTCAGGAGTGGAGATTATCACCTTTCTGGATCGGAATTACCCTGAGCTTCTTAAAGCAATACCTGCTTTTCCGATTGTGCTATACTGTTTAGGCCGGCTGATTCAGTCGGATAATTCAGCGATTGGGATTGTGGGTGCGCGCCGAGCTTCATTCTATGGTTTAAACAGCGCAGAAAGATTTGCAGTGGAACTATCCGCGCAAGGACTGACGATCGTCTCTGGGATGGCTCGCGGCGTGGATACTTATGCTCACCGGGGGGCTTTAAAAGCTAAAGGACGCACCATCGCGGTAATGGGCAGTGGTTTTAGTCATATTTATCCTGCAGAAAATGCGGATTTAGCTGTCAGTATTGCTGCTTGCGGGGCAGTAATCTCTGAATTTCCTATGTCCGTTAAGCCTTTGGCTCAGAATTTTCCCCGTCGTAACCGTCTGATCAGCGGTTTAAGTTTGGGGGTCTTAATCACCGAGGCAGCCAGAAATAGCGGGGCTTTAATTACCGCAGATTTTGCCCTGGAGCAGGGCCGGGAGGTTTTTGCTCTGCCAGGCAGGATTGATTCTGCCGGTTCAACCGGCACCAATGCTTTACTTAAACAGGGTGCTAAATTAGTTACTTGTTGCGATGATATCTTGGAAGAATTAAACCTAACTGTCGGGTTTAGAGTTAATCCAGGCCTTCCGGCCGAAGAAAATGAAATTCCCGGTCTGCCAGAAGAAAGCCGGCTTTACCGATATATCCACCGGCAGCCAGTTAGTGTAGATGAATTGGTAGCTGTATCATCACTAAGCTGCCAGCGGGTATTGAGTTTGGTTTCAAAATTACAAATAAGAAAATTAATTAAAGTTTTACCAGGTAAACAATTTATGAGGAATTAGATTAAATGAGTAAAAACCTAGTAATTGTTGAATCGCCAACTAAAGCCAAAACCATCAGCAAAATTTTAGGGAATGATTTCCGGGTTATTTCGTCTATGGGGCATATTATTGATCTGCCAGCCAAAAAGCTGGGGGTAGATGTGGAGGATAAATTTAAACCGGTATACGTGGTCATTCCGCGTAAAAAGAAAATATTATCGCAGCTGAAAAAAGAAGCTAAAGGAAAAGAAAATATTTATATTGCTACTGACCCTGACCGGGAAGGGGAAGCCATCGGCTGGCAGATTAAGGAAAAAGTATTTAAAGGCAAAAACGTTTTACGGGTAAGTTTTCATGAAATTACTCCACATGCGGTGGCTGAGGCGTTTAAGAATGCCAGGGAGTTTAACCATAAAATGATCGAGGCTCAGGTTGGTCGTCGGGTTCTGGACCGTATGGTGGGTTATTTTTTAAGCCCTTTGCTTTGGAAGAAAATCGCGCGGGGTTTAAGCGCAGGGCGCGTCCAATCGGTGGGATTAAGATTGATTGTGGAGCGGGAACGTGAAATCCAAAAGTTTACGGCTGCTGAGTATTGGGAGATTGTTGCGGAATTATTTAAGCCCAAGATTTCCGGGGAGAGTAGTTTCTGCGCCAAGCTTGAAAAGATTGATAATCAAAAAGCCCAGATTAAAGATAGTCAGAGCGCCCAAGTCATTTGTGACTATTTAAGGAATAAAGAATTCAAAGTATTGGAGATCAAAAAAACGGAAAAAAAACGTTACAGTCCAGCTCCGTTTATTACCAGTACAATGCAGCAGGAAGCATTTAATAAACTCAGGTTTAATGCTTCTAAAACGATGTTAGTGGCTCAACAGCTTTATGAAGGCATTGATATCGGTGAGGATAATCCAGTGGGTTTAATTACTTATATGCGTACGGATTCTCCCCAGGTGGCCGCCGAAGCTATCCTGGAGGTGCGTGAGCATATCGCCAGAAACTATGGTCAGGGTTCTCTCCCGGATAAACCCAATGTTTTTAAAGCTAAAAAATCCGCGCAGGAAGCGCATGAAGCTATCCGTCCAAGTTATATTTGCCGGTCTCCGGAGAGTCTCAAGCATTTTCTCAACCACGATCAAATTCGGTTATATGAACTTATTTATAACCGTTTTTTAGCCAGTCAGATGAAGCCGGCAGAGTTTTTATCTACCAGCGTAGATATCCTGGTCGATAAGTATCTATTTGTCGCCAGCGGAAGTCATTTACTTTTTGAAGGATTTTTAGCAGTATACAGTAAAAACGAAACTGAGGAAAAAGAAGACGCCCAGGAGGAGAAAGAAAAAATAAGTAATGTTATACCTCCTTTAGAGCCAAATGAAGTATTAGGATTAAAGCAGCTTAACCCTTCGCAGCATTTTACGAAACCACCCGCCCGCTATTCGGATAGCTCTTTAATCAAGGCGCTGGAAGAAGATGGCATCGGACGGCCTTCTACCTATGCTCCGATTATTTATACGATTATTTTACGTGATTATGTGCGCAGGATCAAAGGTTATCTTAATCCCTCGGAGCTGGGATTCAAGGTTAACGATATGCTGGTAGAATATTTTCCTAAAATTATCGATATAAAATTTACCGCGGCCATTGAGGAAAAGCTTGATCAGGTGGAAGAGGGCTCGCTGGAGCGCACCAAAGTATTAACGGATTTCTACTTACCTTTTAAAGAAAGTTTAGATTTTGCACAAGCTAATATCGTTAAAGAAGTGATTACTACCGATCAACTCTGCGATAAATGTGGTAAGCCTTTGATTGTAAAATGGGGCCGGCGTGGGAAATTCTTAAGTTGCTCAGGTTTTCCGGAGTGTAAGCATTCTAAATCGATTACTTCGGGGATTAAGTGTAGCGTGGAAAATTGCGGAGGAGAATTGATCGAACGTCATTCTAAGCGCGGTTTTTTCTATGGCTGTTCTAACTTCCCCAAATGCACTTTTACTTCACGCACTTTACCTGAGGATCAACCAGCAGATAAATAAAGTGAGATTATGGAAAAATATATTGAAAAGTTTGTGCGCTATCTTGAAATTGAAAAAAACTATTCTCAGCATACGATTATCAATTATAAATTAGATTTACAGGGATTTAATAAATTTATTGCCGGCACCGCATTGGAGAAAATTGACTATCTAAATTTAAGGAAATATTTAGCCGTACTCAAAGAAAAAAATTTCGGGAATCGTACGGTTGGACGCCGACTTTCGACATTGCGCAGCTTTTTCAGATTTCTTTGTCGGGAAGGTTATATCAAAACCAATCCTATCCTGATGCTTTCCAGCCCGAAATTGGAGAAACACCTGCCTTCTTTTATGACTGAGGAGGAAGTTTACCGGCTGATCGAATCGGCTTTTGCTAAAACTCCGCAAGATATTTCCGGGCTGCGCGACCGGGCGATTTGGGAAGTGTTCTATTCCAGTGGTTTACGGATTTCGGAGTTGGTGGGATTAAACTTAGCGGATATCGATTTCATTAGTGGCATACTTAAAATCAGAGGCAAGGGGAAGAAGGAAAGGATTGTACCGATCGGGACCACTGCATTGACGACGGTGAAAAAATATTTGGAAAAAAGAGAAAAACAATCAGAGGCTTTATTTTTAAACCACCGGGGCAAGAGAATTTCTACCCGTGGGGTGCGGTTTTTATTGGTAAAATACCTTAAGGCTTCTGGAATTAAGCCGGGAGTTTCCGCGCATACTTTCCGGCATTCATTTGCTACACATCTTTTAAATCATGGGGCAGACTTACGCACGGTGCAGGAGCTTTTAGGGCATGCAAATCTATCTTCAACCCAGATTTATACGCATCTGACCACAGAGAAGTTAAAAAGTGTTTATGATCAAGCGCACCCACATGCTTAAACTGGAAAGATAAAAAGAAAGAACAGATGTTTATAGTCTACGATTTGATTTTTTTAATCTTTGCGGCGGTCTATCTGCCTTCGTATTTTTTACGCGGGAAGCTTAACCGTGGTTTTTTCCGTCGTTTGGGATTATTGCCGGCGCGATTGTCTTTAGACCGGCCGATTTGGATCCACGCTGTAAGCGTAGGTGAGGTGGTCTCCATTAAGGGTTTAGTCACCCGGCTGAGGCAGGAGTATCCGGGGAAAAAAATAGTTATTTCCACGGTGACTACCACCGGGAATAAAATCGCTAGCGGTTTAATTCAGGAAGGTGATTTTTTAACTTATTTACCGCTGGATTTTAGTTTTATTATTCAGCTGGTGCTTAGAAAGATTAACCCCTGTATGTTTATCATTGCCGAAACGGAGATTTGGCCAAATTTGATTACTGGTTTGATCAGGCTCAAGATTCCGGTGATTACGGTTAACGGAAGGATTTCGGATAGTTCTTATAGCGGGTACCGGTTAATTAAATTTCTTATCCGTCCGATCTTAAAAATGATTAATTTGTATTGCGTCCAGACAGAACTTGACCAAAGGCGTTTAGTAGACTTAGGTGTAGATGGGCATAAGATTCAGGTTACCGGTAACGTAAAGTTTGATATCCATCTGGCGGCAGAAGAAAATGCACCGAGTTTAGCTTATCGGGACAAGCTTTGGCTTAAGCCGCTAGATAAATTATGGGTTTGCGGTAGCACGCATAGTCAGGAAGAGGAATTAATTTTTATTGCTTATAAAAAACTATTGCCGGTTTTCCCCGGGCTGAAGCTGTTGGTAGCTCCGCGTCACCCTGAACGCAGCCGCCGGATTGCCAGTTTAGCCGTGCATAACGGCCTGTTGCCGGTATTTATTTCTAGCCTTTCTGCTAGCTGCCCGAGCTGTATTAATAAACCGGTATTTATTTTAGATATTATCGGGGAGCTGTTTAATTATTATTCTGCGGCAGATGTTGTCTTGGTCGGCGGCAGTATGGTTAAAAAAGGCGGCCATAATATTCTTGAGCCGGCGAGTTTAAAAAAACCGGTAATTTTTGGACCACATATGTTTAATTTCCGGGATATCAGCGAATTATTTCTGGCTGATCAGGCTGCCCTGCTGGCTGCTGACAGCCAAGAATTAACCGCGCAAGTAAATAAAATTTTAAGCAATGATCTTCTGGCCAAGGAATTAGGGCGACGCTCTAGCGCATTAATCATTAAACACCGCGGGGCGACGGAGAAGAATGTTCAGATTATTAAGCAGTTCATTAAGAAGGAGTAGCTATGCCCGGAGATATTTATTTAACTCAGGAAGGATACGAAAAATTAGTTAAGGAATTAGGATATTTAAAGACAGTTAAGCGTCGCGCGCTTTCTCGGGCTATCGGTGAAGCCCGCGCTTACGGGGATATCAGCGAAAATGCGGAATATGATGCAGCTAAAGATGCTCAGGGGCATAATGAAAAAGCTATTGCTGAGCTGGAAGATAAACTAGCGCGCGTACGCATATTAGATAAAAATATTCCTAAGGATGAGGTTTTAATCGGGGCTAGTGTAAAATTAATTGATCTGGATACGGATGAAGAATTAGAGTATACTTTAGTCTCCCAGTTGGAAGCAGATTACCGCCAGGGTAAAATTTCCGTGGATTCTCCGGTGGGGGCAGGATTATTGGGGCACAAGGAGAATGAAGAGATTGAAATTAAAATTCCGGCCGGGACTTTAAAATATAAAATCATTAAGATTTGGCGCTAAGCCAGTAAATATTACTGCTTAGGCGGGAAAATGAAATTTCCAAGATTTAAATGTTGAATAAAATCGGGCATTTGCAGGTAGAGATCTTCAAGATCAAAAACCGGGCGGGATTTGCCGCAATTTGCTGCGAGCATCTTACCGAAGGAACGACTGCGCAGGAAGCTTATCAGCGCATGGTTAAAGCTTTACGCCGCAGCAGTCGGCAAAATAAAACTTAATCTCAATGTTTGGAGCAAAGAAAAAACAATGTATTAATTGCCAGGCAGCTAAGATGTGCCGAGATTCGGCTTTTTCTTGGCTCTTCCTTTTAGTGGGAGTAGTCGCTACCATTTCGATCAGAGTGGTTAACCTGGTTTTACACTTTGGTGTGTTCTGGCCCAAGTTTTTCTGGTATTTGGGGGTATTCGGCTTCTTTTTGTATTTTCTTTACCGTTTCCGGCAGGATAAAGCCTTGCGACAAAATTTAGAAAAGTATCAGCTTCACCAAAAGCTATCGGGACAACAGGGCTTAAACGATCAGGAGAAGGAATTTTTAAGGACGATGCTCTGCCGGATGCGCTCAAATAAAGATGCAATAAATTACTTCTTTATTTTCAGTAGTTCTGCGATTGTTTTATTATTGGCGCTTTACCAAGATTTTATTAAATCATAATATGCAAATAAAATATTGGTTTTTACTTTCGCGGCTACCTTTCCTGAGCGTGATGATTCTTCCGTATATTTTAGGCGCATTGTTGGCCGGTTATCCTGAGGGTAGGCTTAACTGGCCGGTTTTTTTAATCGGTTTATTTGCCTGCTCTATGGTGCAATTAGCTGCTCATTATAGTGGGGAAGTTTATGACCTAGCTGAGGACCGTTTAAGCGTAAACTTAGAAAAAAATTTTTTTAGCGGTGGTAGTCAAATTTTGGTAAAGAATTTAATTGGGTCAAAACATGTAAAAAGATTAATCTGGGCAGTTTTGTTATTAGCGGTAATTTTAGGGGTGATTTTACAGTGTTATTTTAAAACCGGAAGATGGACTTTATCTTTGGGTATTTCCGGTATAGTTTGCGCCTATTTTTATTCTAAGCCGCCCTTGCGCTGGGTGAGCAGAGGAACCGGAGAATTGGTTATTGCTTATGCTTTCGGCTGGCTGCCATTAAATACCGGGTTCTACCTTCAATCAGCGCATTTTGATATTTTGGGGAGTTTAATTTCACTGCCGATTGCCTGTAGCGTGGTTAATATGATACTTATTAACGAATATCCGGATTACCCTGCAGATAAACTGGTTCTTAAGTTAAATTTGTTGTTGCGTTTAGGTAAAGAGCGGGGGGCTATGCTTTATGCTTGGCTGGTTGTTGTTACGCTGGTTACGTTTTTTGTGGCCTTGGTTAAAGGTTTACCGTTGCCGGCGGGTTTATTTTATCTTCCCTGGTTAATCTTATCTTTATATTTAGCTTACCAGATGGTCAGCGGGGCTTACCGTAATCGTCAGAATCTTGTAAAAATCTGCGCTCTGACCATTCTGGTTAACTTAGGGATTTCCTTAAGCTGTATACTGGGGCTGATCTTTAGCCGCTAAACGCGATAATACTGAATGGGATGTCAAGATACCAAGCTTACGTTGCCGGGTAAATATGGAGGAAGGAAATTGTCCTTTTAAACTAAAATGTTAGAGATAAGATTAAGGCAAATCAGTAATTGCATCATTCTGGATTTATGTGGCCGGATAGATGTGGATTCAGCTAATCTGGTAGAAGTCGTCGGACAGTGCGTGCATGACGGTTACCTGGATATTCTTTGCAATTTAGAGGATATTCAAGCGGTGGATTATATGGGAATTTCGGTCATTGTCATTGCTTATAAAGAAGTAGCTAACCATAATGGCCGGATGAAATTTGCGAATATTCCGGTACACCTAAAAGACATTTTTACGGTTTCAGGTATGGATAGAGTGATGGAGATTTATGCCTCCGAAGCAGCAGGGTTAAACAGTTTTAAAGAAGATAAGGCGATTGAGGAAATTAAAAGAATGCATTTGCGGCGCAGGTTTAAGCGCTTACCGATTGATCTGAAGATAGAATTAAAAGCAAAAAAAGACAGCGCTTTAGAATGCCTTAAATTAGAGATGCTTAATTTAAGCGCGGTAGGAGCGTTTATCTTTGGTTGCGGTAAATTTAAGCTGGGGGATGAAGTAATCCTGAAAATGAAACTTGCTCCGCATCCGGAGATTATGGAGTTGGAAGCTCGGGTAGTGTGGATTCCGGATAAAGGGGTCCAGCCGCATGAGTATCCGGGAATTGGAGTAGAATTTTCTAATATTTCAGCGCTGAACCAGCAAAGAGTGATCGAGTTTATCGACCGCAATATCTCCTCTATATTGTCAGACTAAACTTTATTTTCAGCTAGTTTGGTTATCGGCTAAATTTCATATCTTATTGCTAATCTTAGGTTTTAGTTTCGAAATCATTTGCCTGAAGGCTTTGGCTATGATAATATATTATCTTAAATAACATAATTTATAACCGGGAGGTTGATATGGATTGGAAGGTGTTGGTTGCTACGTTTACTGCAGTATTTTTTGCGGAGTTAGCGGATAAAACCCAGCTGGTAGGTATCGGGATGGCGGCTAAAACTGGTAAGCCTCTATCGGTCTGGCTAGGTTCGGTGGGGGCTTATATTGTAGTGACTATTGTTTCAGTTTTATTGGGCTCGCTGATGGCTAAATTTATCCGGCCTGAGATGATCCGCTATGTCGGAGCTTCTTTATTTATTTGCATCGGGGTTTTAATGTTTTTAAAAGTGCTCTAGGAAAATATGTTTCTTGACAGTAAATACCTTTTTAATCTGGTTGATGGTAAAATCAAAGGCCCATTAGGAGGGTTTTTAAGGGGGGTGCTATATTTTCTTTCTCTGTTGTATTCTCTGGTAGTAATGGGGCTGGCGTTTTTTTATAGAATCCGGCCGGTGCGTCTGAGAGCTAAAGTCATTAGCGTAGGTAATATTACTTTAGGCGGTACAGGCAAAACTACCTTAGTGGAATATTTAACGGCTAGATTAAGTCTCGCCGGTAATAAAATTGCAGTTTTAAGCCGGGGCTATAAACGTAATTCTGCCCGGCCGGGGGCTTGTGGTTTGGGTGATGAGCCGGCGATGTTGACAAAAAAATTTCCGCAAGTACCGGTGATTGTAGATAAAAACAGGATCAGGGCTGCCCAGAAGGCAATCCGGGATTTGGCCATAGAGACATTTATACTGGATGACGGTCTTCAGCAGTGGAGAATAATTAAAGATTTAGAAATAGTGACGATTGATGCGACTAATCCCTTCGGTAATCACCGGATACTTCCAGCGGGATTTTTACGTGAACCATTATCGGCTTTGAAGCGGGCGGATATTTTTATTTTGACACAAGTCCAGCCCGGACAGAATACAGACTGTTTAACGGCAACATTAAAGCAGTACAACCCGGAAGCTTTAATCGTTGAATCGCAACATCAAGCTAAAGGGTTTAGCCGGCTGGATCAAACAGCTGGACTGTTGAGCCCGGAATTTCTTAAGCATAAGCCGGTAGCTCTAGTTTCTGGTATTGGCAATCCGGAAGGTTTCCAGAAATCTATACAAGGGCTGGGGATTAAGGTTGTTAGAACCTATAGGTTCGCCGATCACCATGATTATACCCAGGCAGATATCCTGGATATTCTCAGAGAGGTTGAAGAAAATAATCTGGAAGCGGTTATTACCACGCATAAAGATGCGGTTAAAATCAAAGAGCTGGGGATTGCGCAAACTTCGATATTGGTTTTAGAGGTAGAACTTAAAATTATTAAAAATGAAGCAGAATTTGATCGCAGATTACTTAAGCTGTATTCTCTTTAGGGTAGCAAGTTTTTTTACCAGCTGGCTGCCTTTAAATTTCAGTCTTTTTTTAGGCAGGAGACTGGGGGATTTAATTTATCTATGCGATCGCAAGCATCGAGCGGTTGCTTATGCTAATATTAAAAAAACAGTAGCCGATAATTTAGATTCGGCGGCGAGTGCCCGGATTAACCGTAAAACTTATCAGGCTTTTGCCCAGAATTTAGTAGAAATTTCTTTTATCCCCCGCATAAATCAGCAGTATCTTGCCAAATATATCCATATTGAAAACAGGGAGTATGCGGCTTCGGCTTTTAACCGCGGTAAAGGAGTGATTTTTTTGATCGTGCACGAAGGCAATTGGGAGCTTTCGAATATTATTTGCGCAAATCTGGGAGTGCCTTTTGTATTATTTGTGCGCGATCAAGGGTTTCCCCGCTTGAACGCTTTATTAAATACTTATCGGCTTAAACAAGGAGCGAAAATTATTCATAAGGATACCGGCATCAGGGAGTTAATTAAGGTGCTGCAGAATAATCAATCTATCGGCATGACAGTTGATCAGGGGGGCAAGACCGGAGAGCGGGTTAGCTTTTTCGGTAAGCAAGCTGCGATGGCAACCGGGGCGGTTAGATTGGCATTAAAATATGACTGTGCCATTATCCCCATTTATTATACGCGGATTAAAGGTCCGCATACAAAATTAATTCTGGATCAGGTTTTTACGGTTACTCGTAGTCAGGATCCTAAAAAAGACTTGCACCAGAATTTACAAAGATTAGTCAGTATTTATGAAAAATATCTCTTTAAATATCCGCATGAATATCTTTGGACCTATAAAATTTATAAATATAGCAAAGAAAAAGAGATAACTATTCTTTCTGATGGGAAAACCGGACATCTGCGCCAGTCTGAAGGGGTGGCTAAGTTAATTAGTCAGCAGTTAGCCTTGCGGGGGATTCAAACTAATATTTCGATTCAAGAGTTAAAATTCCGTCGGAGCCTGTCGGTTATTTTCTTGAATAGCATCGCTAAGTTAAGCGGTAAATATCCACGGGCGGGTAAGAGTATGCGTTTTTTACGTTATGTTCTGACTGAGGAAAGCTGGAAGGGGTTAATGCGTTTACGTCCGGATTTAGTGATTTCCGCCGGAAGTTCTAGCAGCGCGGTAAATTATTTGTTAGCCAGAGAGAATCAAGCTAAGTCTGTGGTGCTAATGCGCCCGGCTAATATCAGTGTAAAAAAATTCGATTTAGTAATTATTCCCCGCCACGATTGTCCGGCGGGCAGTAGTTTAGTTAAAAAAAAGAATCTCCTGCTAACCGAGGGTGCGTTGAATTTGATTGATCCGGAATATTTAAGCCAGAAAACTGAAAGTTTAGAGCAGTCTGGCCTGCTCAAAGGGCACTTACTCAATCCTAGTATTGGGGTATTAATCGGCGGCCAAAGTAAGAAGTTTACCTTGGGAGCGGCAGTGTTAAAGGAGTTAGCCGCAGAGATTAAAAAATCTGCGCAAAATCTGAACGCAGATATTTTAATCTCTACTTCTCGGCGTAGCTCTGGGGCAGAAGAAGAGGTTGTTAAAAGTGAATTTAAGGATTTTGCTCGCTGTAAACTTTTAATTATTGCCCGGGAAAATAATAATCCGGATATCCTGGGCGGGATACTCGGGTTAAGCAGCATTATCGTCATTACCCCGGAAAGCATCTCCATGATTTCGGAGGCCGTCTGTGCAGAAAAATATGTCGTGGTTTTTAATTCCGGTAAATTAAGCCTCAAACATCGCTCTTTTCTTAGAAATTATCAGCAGAAAGGATATATCTATTTAGAGCAGATAGCAGATCTGGGCGGCCGGATTGAACAGCTTTTGAGCCAAAAACCGCCGTTAAAGTCTCCCAAAGATAATTTAACCGTTGTCCAGGGATTAAAAAAAATACTATGAATATACTGCAGATACTACCAGAGCTTAATGTCGGGGGAGTAGAAACCGGTACAGTTGACCTGTCCAAATATTTGGTGCGCCTGGGCCATAAATCCGTAGTTGTTTCTGCCGGGGGAGCTTTAGTCAAAGAATTGGAAGCCGGCGGGACTAAACATTATCAATTAGCGGTCAATAAAAAATCTATTATCTCCATCGTTAAATTAATCCCGAAACTAGCTGAAATCATCAAGCGCGAAGAGATCCAGATCGTGCATGCCCGTTCCCGGGTACCGGCTTGGATTGCTTATTTTGCCTGCCGCCGCAGCCAGGCGATATTTGTCACTACCTGTCATGGCTATTACAAGAAACATTTATTCAGCCAGGTGATGGGTTGGTCAAAAAGAGTGATTGTTTTAAGCAATGTAATCGCCAGGCACATGATTGAGGATTTTTCCGTTCCGCACGAACGGATCAGGCTTGTGCCACGCAGCGTTGATTTGGAAAAATTTAAATATTTGGATCCTCAGGCTAAAAGAAAAGAAGATTTTAATGTCGGCATTATCGGCAGGATTACTCCTTTAAAAGGGCATTTACATTTTATTAAAGCCATGGCGCGTATCTCCAGATCAGTGCCGCGCCTGAAAATTTGGATCGTTGGAGACGCTCCGGCCTCTAAGGAAACTTATAAAGAAGAGCTGCAGATTTTGGTGCGCCGGTTGGGGCTGTGGCATTGTACGGAATTTTTGGGCACGCAGCGGGATATTCCGGGGATACTTGAGCATTTAGATTTAGTGGTTTTAGCGACTACTACCCATGAAGCCTTTGGCCGGGTAGTAGTAGAAGCGCAGGCTGCCGGCGTACCGGTAGTAGCCACTAAAGTCGGCGGGGTAATTGATATTATCGAAGACGGCAAGAACGGGTTGTTGGTGCCTCCGGCGGATGCCAAAAGCATGGCGGATGCAGTCATGCGTATTTTTAAAGACACACATTTAGCCGCGGAATTAGCCCAGCATGCCTATGTTAAGGTTAAAGAAAAGTATAATCTTGAGTTGATGGTTAAAAATACTTTAGAGGTATACCGTGAAGTCTCGAATAATTCTAAAATTTTAGTGATTAAGCTTAGTTCGTTAGGGGATGTAATTCTTTCTACGGCTGCCCTGCGGGCGATCCGTGAAAAATTTCCTCGTCCGAATTATAAATTGAGCTTTTTAGTTAGCGAAGAATCTAAAGATATACTTTTACGTTGCCCGTATATCGATGAACTATTAGTTTGCGATTTAAAAAATAAAGATAAGGGGTTAAAAGGGATATGGACGATTGGCCAGGTTTTAAGAAGAAAGAATTTTGATGCGATCATTGATCTGCAGAATAGTCGCTCCAGCCATCTTTTGGCTTATCTGAGCGGCTGTACCCAGCGTTATGGCTATCAGAATAAAAAATTTTCCTTTCTGCTTAATCACGCTGTGGTTGATCAAAAGCTGCCACTTGACCCGGTAACCCATCAGTTCCGGATTTTAAAAATGCTGGGAATTGATCTTCTGAATAATTCTCTGGAGCTTTGGCCGGCTGAGGAGGATATAAAGTCGGTGGAGGAGCTGCTTAACGCGCAGTGGTTGAGCCAGACGCAAAAAGTGGTGGGTATTAATATCAGTGCATCTCAAAGGTGGCAGACTAAGCTTTGGCCCTTGGAATATCTAATTTGCCTTTGTGAAGAGCTGGGCTTAAAAGATATCCGTGTCATTATTACTGGCACTGCCCAAGACCAGCCTTTGGCTGGAATGTTAATTAATTCTTTGAAAAATACTAAAATTATTAATGCTTGCGGTAAAACTAATATTAACGAATTGGCGGTATTGATCAAAAAGTGCCAGGTTTTTATCTCTGCGGATTCTTCGCCTTTGCACATTGCTTCTGCCGTAGGTACTCCATTTATTGCTTTATTTGGCCCAACCGACGATCGGCGCCATCTTCCTCCTGGGGGGGATTGTATAGTGATGAATAAAAAGTTGCCATGCAGCCCCTGTTATAAGACTAAATGCCGCCATCGGCGCTGTATGCTAGCGATCAGTCCGGCGGAAGTTTTAGCCGCGGTGATCAAGTTATTGAAATGAGCAGCTAAAATGAATATATTATTTATTGCTAACCATCTCAACGTGGGCGGAATTTCCAGCTATCTGTTGACTCTGGCCGGGGGATTAAAACAAAAAGGCCATCGGGTTTATTTGGCTTCTGGCGGAGGTGGGCTGGAGCAGAGTTTCCGGCAAGCCGGCATAACACTGTTAGAGGTACCCTTAAAGACTAAGAATGAAATTAGCCCGAGTATTATTTTGAGTTTTTGGAAACTAAAAAAAATTTCCGCTAAACTGCAGATTGATTTAATTCATTCGCACAGCCGTACGACACAGGTTTTAGGAAATTGGCTGGGCCGGGCTTTAGATAAGCCACATATTTTTACTTGCCATGGTTTTTTCAGGCCTAAATTGGCGCGCAAGATTTTTGGTTGCTGGGGACAAAAAGTGATTGCGGTCAGTGAACAGGTGAAAGAGCACCTGGTTAATGATTTTAAACTCAGTACCTGCCGCATCTGCGTAATTAATAACGGAATCGCCGCTAAAGAATTCGGTGATTTTTCCTCTAGAGAAAAAACCCGCCGACAGCTAGGCCTCGGGGAGGGTTTTTTAATTGGTATGATTGCGCGTTTATCCGAGGTAAAAGGCCATCGCTACCTGATTCAGGCAATGCCGGAGGTGATTAAAAATTTCCCGCAGGCTAAATTATTGATTATTGGTGAAGGAAAGATTAAGCCTGCTCTGGTTAAATTCGTTCAGGATTTAAGGTTAGCCCAAACTATCCGGTTTATACCGAAAACCGAGAACACTAAAGATTTCTTATCGGTTTTAGATATTTTTGTCATGCCTTCTTTGCAGGAGGGGTTGGGTCTGGCCTTGATGGAGGCGATGGCCCAGGGTTTAGCGGTTGTAGGGTCATCAGTAGGGGGGATTAAGACTTTGATCCAGGATAAAGTCAATGGTTTATTGGTCAAACCGGCCGATGCTGCGGCGCTGGCGCAGGCAATGATATTTTTGCTTGGCGATGATCAGTTACGTCAACAGTTGGGGAGTGAGGCCCGGAGATTTATCATGGCTAATTTTTCTCAAGAAGAGATGGTGGATAAAACCGAACGGGTTTATCAGCAATGCTTCGAAGAATTAGCTCCAAAACAGCTATGCGCGAAAATTTAAAAGCCGAACGTATCCTTATCTTTAATGTTAACTGGCTGGGGGATGTTTTGTTTTCTACTGCCACGATCAGGAATGTCCGGAGAAATTATCCGGACAGCTATATTGCCTGCGTGATTCCCAGCCGGTGCTACCCGATATTAAAAGATAATCCGTATTTAGATGAGGTGCTTATTTTTGATGAAAAGGATAGGCATAAGGGGATGCTGGAAAAACTTAATTTTGTCAGTGTGCTTAAGAAAAAAGAGTTTGATACGGTGTTCTTACTGCATCGTTCATTCAGCCGGGCGTTAATTTGCCGATTAGCCGGGATTAAACAGCGCATCGGCCATTATACTAAAAAACGCGCCTTCCTTTTGACTAAAAAGATTCTTCCTCCGAAAAAAGACTCTTTACACCGCATAGATTATTATTTGGATGTGATCGAAAAGTCGGGGTTGCGCCTGGAGGACAGATACTTGGATTTCTTTTTCTCTGCGCAGGATCAAGAGCAGGTTAATAATTATTTCCAAAAAAACTCAATCCGGCCAGAAGATTTCGTGGTGGTTCTAAATCCCGGGGGCAATTGGCTGCTTAAGCGTTGGCCACCGGGTTACTGGGCCAGCCTGGCGGACAAATTGATCCGTTATAGCCAAGCCAAAGTAATCATTACCGGCAGTATCGCAGATTTATTGCTGGCCGGGCAGATTAAAGAGGCGATGCAAGAAAACCCGTTGATTGCCTGCGGAGTTTTTAATCTTAAGCAATTAGGGGCATTAGCTAAAAGAGCGGACTTGTTTGTTACTGCTGATACCGGCCCTTTGCATATCGCTAACGCCGTAGGCGCAAAAAAAATTATTGCTATTTTTGGGCCTACCTCCAGGAATATTACCGGGCCGTATCCGTTAACCAACGTGGTTATTCTGCAAAAGGATATCGGCTGTCAGATACCCTGCTATAAAGAACGTTGTCTGGATAACCGTTGCATGCAGGCGGTTACTCCGGAAGAAGTGTTAAAACAAGCCCAGCAGATCTGCAAAAGATGAAAATTCTGTTTATAGTTTTAAGGAATGTCAGCGATTGTATTTTAACTTTGCCGGTTTTGGATGCTTTGCGAGAAAGATACCCGCAGGCCAAAATTAGCTGTCTGGTGACTTTAGCGGCGTCGGGAATATTTATTAACCATCCTTTAGTATCCCGGGTAACGGTTGTCGATAAACAAGCTAAGTTAACCGTTAAGGTTAAATTATTTTTTTCTTTAAGCAAAGAAAAATTTGATTTGGTTGTAGACCTAGGCAATAGTTTTTTTGGCGTTTTTCTTCCTGCTAAAAAAAGAAGTTTATCTTTTTCTGTTTGGCGCCGGGTACCCGTTGGAATCAAGCACATAAAAGATCAGCGTCTTTTTTGGGCTCAGTTGTCTGAGACTGCTGCTGGCGACAACAAATACCGTTGGCTTAATATTACTGAACAAGATCTTGGTTATATCCGTGGAATTCTAAAGGAAAATAATTTAGCGGTTTGTGTTAATTTAATTATTATTGCTCCCGGTGCGTGGAATCCGCTTCAGCGCTGGGATAGGCAGAGTTACTTTCAGCTTATCCGGCAACTGTTGGCAGCGGGATATAAAATTATTCTGGTCGGAGATAAAGCTGATCAGTTAACATGTAATTATCTGGCTCAAGCAGATGAACAAAAAATAATTAATCTTTGCGCAAAAACTAACCTCATCCAGTTGGCCGTTTTACTCAGAACAGCGCATTTGGTAGTTACCAACCAGAGCGCAGTTATGCATTTGGCTAGTTATCTAAATATCCCGTTGATAGCAATTTTCGGCCCGAATGATGAAGAAAGATATGGGCCTTGGTCAGAAAAAAGCAAGGTAGTGAAGAAGGATATTTTTTGCCGGCCTTGCGCAAAAGCCCGCTGCCGCTATGGCCATAAGCAATGCCTAACGATGATTAAACCACAGGAGGTGTTTAACCAGATTTTGGCTTTGTGCCGGCAAAATAAGCCCGGCCAAGATAATCGCCAGAATCAGTACCGCCGGATTTTGATTGTGCGGACTGATCGCTTAGGTGACGTAATTTTATCTATTCCGGTGATTAGAGCTTTAAGGCAAGAATTTCCACAAAGTTATATTGCCATGATGACTTCTTTTTATACTAAAGAACTGTTGGAAGGGAATCCGGATTTAGACGAAGTGATTGTTTTAGATAAACAAGCAAAAGATAAAGGGTGTTTAGCTGCGTTTAAATTGGCTAATCTTCTGCGTGGGAAAAAGTTTGATTTAGCTGTCGTTTTACATCCTACTACTCGGGCGCATTTGCTTGTATTTTTGGCCGGGATACCCCGAAGGATAGGCTATAATCGCAAATTCGGATTCTTGCTTACTGATCGGATTAAGCATACCAAACAATTCGGGCAAAAGCATGAATCCGAATATGCTTTGGATTTAGTGAGATATTTGGGGATTATACCCGCAGATAAAAATTTCTTTATTCCTTTGAAAACTGAGGCTGAACAATGGGCCCAGGGTTTTATCAACCAGGCGCAAATTCAGCATAATGATAAGATTCTAGTAATCCATCCGACGGCAAGTTGTCCTTCTAAAACCTGGCCGGCAGAAAGATTTGCCGAAGTAGCGGACCGGTTGATCCAACGGTATGGTTTTAAAGCAATTATTGTTTCCGGGCCGGCAGATTTTCAAAAGGCCCAGGCAGTGATTAAAAATATGCACGCTCAGGTGTTAGATTTAACTGGAAAGACTTCAATTAGCCAATTAGTTAGTTTATTGAGAAGGAGCGACTTGTTAATTTCTACGGATTCCGGACCGATGCATCTTGCTTCAGCTTTAGGGGTACCGTTGATTGCGATTTTCGGGCGCAGTCAGGCAGGTCTGAGCCCACTGCGTTGGGGTCCGGTAGGAGAAAAGTGCCGGGTTTTGTATAAAACAGCAGGTTGCACCGTTTGCCTGGCTCACAATTGCCGCCAAGATTTTGCTTGTCTTAAGGCTACCAGTGTTGAGGATGTATTAAAAGCCGCAGAAGAAATTTTGTTTTGATTTAGTTCTTCCTGGTTTGCTTGGAGCGCACCAGGACTACGCTAAAACAAAAAGCTATAAGGTGCTTGCCCTGGTTTGCTTGGAGCGCACCAGGACTACGCTAAACAAAAGCTATAAGGTGCTTGCTTTATTTTAAGATTTTGATAGAATTAGCATTAATAAGCTTGCTGTCTCAATAGGCAAGGCTGTCTTAGACAGCCAGGGAGGTGAATAAATCCCCATAAATAAAAACTGCAGAAAGTTATCATTTATCGTTGGAAAAAATTAATTTTTTAGAGAGGAGATAGTCATGAAGAGGTTATTAGGTTTAGGGGCGGTAGTTTTGATTATTGCGGCTTTATCCGGTTGTAGTAAAAAACAGGAGATTGATGAATTACAGCCTATTACTATGGAATCTTTAAGTGCGATTAGCGCTCCGGTTCAGGTAACTGCCGATCTTAAGGCTCCCGAAGCTAAAATTATCACCACTAGTACATTTTCCCAAGAAAAAGAAGTATTGCCTTTGCCTCCTGCTGGCCCGTATAAACCTTCGAATATCGAGATCCAAACGGCGCTTAAGAATGCAGGTTTTTATGCTGGTAGTATTGACGGTAAGATTGGTCCGAAGAGTAAAAAAGCCATTGAAGATTTCCAGAAGGCTAATGCTTTAAAAGTTGACGGCAAGGTTGGACCGAAAACCTGGGAAGCCTTAAGCCGGTATGCAACCGCGGCGGTTGATTTGACCAGACAATAATCGTATTCTTTAGCCAGGTTTGATGTTTTAAGATAATCCCAACATAATTTGTTGGGATTATCTTTTTTCCGGTGCTATAATATAATCCTATATGAATAAATTTCCGCAAGCCTTTCTTTGGGGCGCCGCAACTTCAGCACATCAGGTTGAGGGACAGAATATTTATAATGATTGGTGGCTTGCTGAACAGGAGCGGCTTTTAAAAGAACCTTCTGCTTTAGCCTGTAAGCATTATGAGTTGTATGCAGAAGATTTCTTGCTTGCCCAGCAGCTGCAGCATAATTGCCACCGTTTTTCTATTGAATGGAGCAGGATTGAGCCCGAGCAGGGTAATTTTCAAGCCGCTGAAATTGCGCATTACCGTAATGTGATCGCGGATTTAAAGAATAAAGGACTGGAGCCGATTGTCACGCTGCATCATTTTACCAATCCGGTTTGGTTTAGCCAGAAAGGAGGGTGGGCCAAATCTAGAAATCAAAGATATTTTTTACGTTTTGTAGAAAGAATAGTTGGCGAGTTCGCCAGTCAGGTAAAATTCTGGATTACCATTAATGAGCCGCTGGTCTATTCTTCGCATGCTTATCTTTTAGGGGCCTGGCCTCCTAAAAAACGTTCGTTATTTAAGACTTTCCAAGTAACCAGGAATTTAGCCCAAGCTCATCTCCAGGCTTATCGGATTATCCATAAAATTTATCATCAGCAGGGGTTGAACCGTCCCCGGATCAGCATTGCAGCTAATTTACAGGCTTTTGAGATTTGTCAGCCAACCTGGAAAAATAAATTAGCAAGGTATCTGCGGAATAAATTATACAATTTTAATTTTATCGACCGGCTGGCAAGTTGCCAAACCTTGGATTATATCGGGATTAATTATTATGGCAGGAACTTAATTGACGTGCACAGCTGGAAGATCCGGGATTTATTATTACAAACCTGTCAACAGAATCATCACCCTTTGCCTAGAAATTCTTTAGGTTGGGATATTTATCCGCAGGGGTTATCTAAATTGCTGATGGTTGTGAAAAAATATAAATTGCCCGTTTTAATCACGGAAAATGGCATTTGTACTGCGGATGATGATTTAAGGTGGGATTATATCCGCCAGCACTTAGAACAACTCTCTTGGGCCATTGGGCAGGGAGTGGAAATCTTAGGCTACATTTATTGGTCGTTGATCGATAATTTCGAGTGGGATAAGGGGTTCGCTCCGCGTTTCGGTTTGGTGGCTGTAGATTATCAGGATTATAAACGTTCGGTCAGGCCCAGCGCTAATAAACTAGCGGCAGTTATCCGCAGTGGTGAAATTTAGATGAATCTAGAGGATAAAGAATATATTATTAAAGAGCTGGCTTTTTTTGCAGGTTTGAGCAAAAAAGAGTTGGCGCTGATTAATGCCCGGAGTCAGATTGTTGAATACCGTAAAGGCCAAATTATTTATACTGAAGGCTCTGCCCCCAGCGCTTTTTATTGTGTCCTCTCCGGGAGGGTACAAATTTACACCAAGGATAAATTAGGTAACCCGTTAATTTTAGAGTATTTACACCGTGGTAAATATTTTGGGATTATTTCTTTACTGACTAATGAAACGCATTCGGTTACCAGCGAAGTAATCAATGATTGTGCGGTTTTGGTGATTCCCAAGGAAGATTTCAATGTCATCTTAGAGAGTATCCCGCGCCTGGCCATTGATTTAAGCCGTTCTTTAAGCCGGCGGCTTAAGCGCAAAGATATCCACCAGAAGAAAATTTTTGAAAGTACAGTAGTTTCGGTCTTTAGCTCTTACGCTCAGGCGGGTAAAACTATCTATGCATTGAACCTAGCCTTAAGCTTAAGCTGTGAGACGCATAAATCAGTAATTATTCTAGATATTTTACCTAAGGATAAGACACATTCTTTACCTCTGAAGCTGGATATTTCCCAACCCCCGATATTCGATCTAACCCGGCAGTCTGATATTTATTCTTTACCTAAAGACTTTATCTTAAAAAGCAATTTCGGTATTGATTTGTTTTGTTTCTATTATGAAGAAGACAATGATTTCTGCCTGAAGAGACTAATCGAAATCCTGAGTATTTTAGTTAATGACTATCATTATATTATCCTGGATTTACCGGCGGCGATGGACCGTTCGCTTATTAGCATGCTGAATCAAAGTGATTTGATCCATATCTTAACTAGCCCGGATGCTTGTGATTTAAAACGGACAAACAATCTAATCAACCACCTAAAAACTGATTTTAATTTTGATGTGCATAAAATAAAAACGGTAATTAATGAGTATAAATTATCTAAAATCGACCACCTTGATCAACTGGAAATATTGGGGCAAGAAATTTTTGCGACGGTGCCTAAAATCGAATTTAATTCACCGGCCCGCTTGATTATTGATGCCCCGGATTGCGAATATTCTAAGGCAGTTAGAAGAATTGCCCGGCAGCTCGGAGATTGTTTGGTGGGTTTAGTTTTGGGTGTAGGAGTAGCCTATGGGTTTTGCCACGTAGGAGTGCTCAAAGTTATTGAGGAAGAAAATATCCCGGTAGACATTATCGTCGGTTCCAGTATTGGATCCTTGATTGCCAGTCTTTGGGCGATTGGTAAGAGCAGCGCGGAAATTCTAGAAATTACCCGGGAGTTCAAAGAGCCTAAAAGTATTTGGGGATTGATTGATTTTACTTTTCCGCGGTTAGGCTTTATCAAAGGGAATAAACTATACCGGTTTCTAAAGAAGCATTTTAAAGATAAAACTTTTTATGATGTTAAGCTCCCCTTAAAGATCATTGCTAGCGACGTGCATAAAAAAGAACCGAAAATCTTAGATAAAGGGCCGTTAGTGGATGCGATAATGGCGAGTTGTTCTATGCCGGGGGTATTTGCGCCTTTTAAATTTAAGGAAGAGATCCTTTTTGACGGAGGGGTGACCTATCCTTTGCCTACGGAGCCACTGATGCAGATGGGGGTGAGAAAGATTATTGCGGTGAATGTTACTCCTTCCCGGGAGGATATCTTAAACCAGTTAAAAAAACTTAAAGCAGCCCCAAATGGTCCGCTAGCTGATAATCAGCAATCAAGTCCTCCGGGGGTGCTTAGTCGGCTTAAAAATATCTTTAATCTGAATATTTTAGATATTATCTTTAGTAGTGTAGAAATATTGCAGTCTGAGGTAGCCCGGCGTGAAAGTGAACTGGCGGATATTGTTTTACATCCGGACACTGCCGGTTTATTTTGGTTAGAATTACATAAAGCCGATGAATTTGCCAAGCGCGGAGAGGCGGAGGCGCGTAAACATTTAGGCCAGATCCGGCAGCTGATTAATGAGTAACTAAACTAAGAGGAATTTTTACAATTATATGTAAGTAAAGGAGGAAGAAGGTAATGAAATATCATAACCGATGTTTGTTGTTCATTAGTGGCTTTTGGCTGACGCTTATTTTCTCCGGGTGCGCTGCAGTTAAGGAGACAGGTAAGGGTTTCCTTGGTGTCTCCACCCAGATTTTAGAAGAAAAACGTCCGCAGGCAATGAAGAAATCTTTTATTTTGGATTTTGATTATGTTTATTCGAAAGTGAAAGAGATTTTAACCCAAACAAATAATCCGGTCTATATTTATGCGCAAGATCCCCAGGCAAAGATGCTGGCGGTTTATCTCTCCGCTAATGATACCACTCCGGTAGGGATATTTTTTACCGCACAGCCGCAGAATGAAACTTTGGTCGAAGTATCCAGCCCGAGTGTTTATGCTCAAGAAGAACTGGCGGCTAGAATTTTTACTGCACTGGAGGCATTAGTTTCAGCTAATACCCAAGGAGAAAAGATCGATGCTCAAGAAGAAACCGATACTAAAGCAGAATTTGGGGATCAATGATTTAATTAAAGAATGCCATCGGGTTGCCGAAAGTAAAGGCTGGTGGGACCAACCGCGTAATGACGGAGAATTGATTGCGCTTATGCACTCGGAGTTATCCGAGGCTTTAGAGGCTTTGCGCAATCATGGTGGTCAAGAGGCGCTGGCTGAAGAGCTGGCAGATTGTTGTATTCGTATATTTGATTATTGCGGTTCGCGTAGAATAGATTTACAGAAAGCTTTATCTAAAAAAATTCAATATAATAAAACCCGGCCCTATCGGCACGGGAAAAAGTTTTAAGAATCAACTCCTGCCGGAAGGCAGGCGCAGACCTTTTAGGGTTAAGCGGTTAGCTGATTGTAAATTGTCTGCTTATTTTAAGGAGGAATTATGCCATACGATAGTAGCCTAGACACACAAACTTTCACTCGTTTTTGGGAAAATGATGCTGGCAAAATTGTGGTGAGCGTCTATTCATATAACAACGGTCCTAAAAAAATTCAGATTGTTAGAGAAGTAAAAGATAAAAACGGAGAGTTTGCTTTTGCTAAGCTCGGCCGGTTGACTAAAGAAGAAGCTGAAGGGGTATTACCCTTAATCCAGGAAGCGCTTAAAGCGATGTAGTAAAATGGCGGAAAAAAATAAAAGGAGCAGCTGGGGGTCTCGTCTGGGAGTTATTCTGGCCGTAGCTGGTTCAGCTGTTGGTTTGGGTAATTTATTGCGTTTTCCGGCCAAAGCTTGCGTTAATGGCGGCGGGGCATTTATGATTCCTTATTTTGTTTCCTTGCTGCTTTTAGGGATCCCTTTAATCTGGATTGAATGGACTTTAGGCCGCTTTGGCGGAGGATTTGGCCATGGCACTGCTCCCGGGATATTCCATAGCCTGCGGGAGAAAAATCGCTTCATTAAATACTTCGGGGTGATCGGAATATTCGGACCGTTAGTCATTTTTATTTATTATGTTTTCATCGAATCCTGGACTCTGGCTTATAGCTTTTTTGCTTTAACTGGTAAATATACCGCTCTTTTAGATCAACAGGCTTTACGTAGTTTTTTAATCGGTTTCCAGGGTTTGGAAAAAAACCAATATTTTAATAGTATTGCCACCGCCTACGTATTTTTCTTGATAACTTTTTTACTGAACATTTGGGTAATTTATTTTGGTATCAAGGGTGGGATAGAAAAACTTTGTCGTTGGGCGATGCCGTTATTATTTGTTTTTGGTATAGTGCTTGTTGTACGGGTTTTTACCTTGGGGACTCCAGATTCTAGCCGTCCGGATTGGAATGTGGCTGCCGGTTTCGGATTTCTCTGGAATCCGGATTTCTCGGCATTGAAATCGGCTAAAGTCTGGCTAGAAGCAGCCGGGCAGATATTTTTTACTTTGAGCGTAGGCATCGGCGTGATCCTTACCTATGCTAGCTATTTGAAGAAAGCCGATGATGTGGTGCTTTCCGGTTTGACTGCAGCTACTACCAATGAAATCGCTGAAGTTATTCTGGGTGCGAGTATTGTTATTCCCGCAGCATTCGTATTTTTTGGTCCGGTGGATATTAAATTAATCGCCCAATCTGGGGTTTTTAATCTCGGTTTTGTTACCATGCCGCTGGTTTTAAACAAATTGCCTTGGCCCCAGCTTTTTGGATTTTGCTGGTTTTTTCTATTATTTCTAGCCGGGATAACTTCGTCGATTTCTTTGGCCCAACCGGCAGTAACTTTTTTAGAGGATGAATTTAATATTAAGCGTAAGCGTGCAGTTTCAATATTCAGCGTTGTGGCATTTATTTTATGCCAACCGGCGATCTTCTTTTTGGGCCGGGGAGTAGTTGATGAATTGGATTTTTGGGGAGGCACATTCTTTTTGGTAGTTTTTGCTACCGTGGAAACTGTGCTTTTTGTTTGGGTATTTGGTATGGATCGGGCCTGGGAAGAAATCCATCGCGGTGCCGATATAGCTATTCCGCGGGCCTATAAATTTATTATTAAATATATTACTCCTTTATTTTTATTTATTATTTTAATCTTGTGGTTTGTTCAGGAATGGCTTCCGCAAATTATGATGGTTAATGTTGCCGGCCAGGATAAACCGTTTATTTTGGGTACCCGGTTAGGCTTATTACTGATTTTTATAATTCTAGTGATTTTAGTTAAAATTGCCTGGCGCTTCAGGTCTTTGAAGGCCGGGTAGCCTTAAATCTGCTATAGCCGGCCAGTATTGTTTTTTTGCTTTTCTTTTTAAATAATTTGTGTACAATATATCGAAGATTAAAGATTTCTAGCCGAGATAGCTCAGTGGTAGAGCGCGGCCCTGAAAAGGCCGGCGTGGGGGGTCCGATTCCCTCTCTCGGCATATTATATTTATAGAGGACTTTTGTAAGTCTTCACAAGCATTAAAATTAGGTGTAATTACCTGTGAAAGCAGGTGGTTACGCCTTTTTTATTTACCTATACCGATTTCAGTATTTTTAT
>JBFZAT010000031.1:0-22102 GCA_041308845.1 Candidatus Omnitrophota bacterium
GGCATGCGTGACTCCGAAAGGACGGCCGAGAATTTCATAAAGCGGGCCAATCGCGCTTGCAGGAATTGAGGTTGCGATTTGGATATTCTGTTCATTGATTTCTTCAATAGAGCCTAGGAACATCATACTTAATTTACTATGGAAAAATCCTTTTAAGCTCCCGCTAATCCGTGATGCCCGGGTCGTATATTCTCCCCTCTTTACCCAGTTAACCAAACCTTTAAGACCAAAAGTCTCACTGGCTCCGGCTTGAAAAGCCCTAAAGCCTCTCCCAAAGCTACCTTTATTAATATTCTGAAGCATCGGACCAACAAATGGGGTCAGTACTGCTAATGCCGCACTAAAGCCTAAAGTATTCTTATCAAATGTATTAAGTGTACGCTGGAAAATATTGCCTTCCGGCAGGGTTGAATCTCCGCGATTATTACCAGTAAGCCAGTAATTTAATCTTAAAATCGCATCTGATAGATTAGTAACCTTAGCGCTGGTTACTATGTCGTCTGCATCAGTATGACCTCCGAAAAGTGCAGTAGAATAACCTATACCGAACATTTTGCCTAATGTGCGCAGTGGCCCGC
This sequence comes from Candidatus Omnitrophota bacterium, assembly GCA_041308845.1. Classification (GTDB taxonomy): domain Bacteria; phylum Omnitrophota; class Gorgyraeia; order Gygaellales; family Profunditerraquicolaceae; genus UBA6249. The sequence goes on from JBFZAT010000031.1 coordinate 579, forward strand.
TGCCTGCAGCCACTTTTAAAGTATAATCTTCGTTAAGTAAACCGGCGTTTACATATTTAAGAGCTGCCTGTGGATTCCAAAATGCTGCCACCGTATAATTCCAAAGCGCATTTTCTAAACTACTGTTTATTTCAGAAACAAGATACTTACCGCCAACATAGCTTACTAATTCAAGTACCGGCATCAACGGAGCAATTACAATAAACATTGTGCCAAATGTGCCTTTAACCGTCAGGTCTAAACCTACAACGCCTATCCCCCCGACTAAACCTCCGGTAATTTTACTACCGGTCATTCCTAATCCGAAGAAATTACCAGCCTTATAACCAACCTTATAGTATCTATCCCAACCATTTTTGCGCCATTGCTGGAATCCTTCTTCTAATCCCCCCCAAATCCCTTTACTTCTACCCAATGTAAGATAACTTTCAGAAGCAACCCTGGCGGTCTTATATATAGAACTAATCACTAAACCGCTGAAAAATATATACCCAAAATCTCTTTTAAAATCCGGAGTAGACCATTTTGCATAACCTGCCCAAGGATTAGAACCTGCCGCAGATATATTCCAGGTTGAATTTAAATATTCTAACCCGGGAGTAACCAACCCTCTATTGATTCCGTACCAAAGAGTTCCGGTAGAAACCGCAAAACCCGCGGTCTTTATTCCGGCCATGGTTAATTTACCGATATCTACTATAGAGCGCCCAACAAATGAACGGCTAAAGAAAGAATCTTTGGATATATTACCGAATAGTTTAGTATTACTCCAGTTTGAAAAACTGCGGCTCAATAAAAGTCCGCCTGCGCCGGCAAGAGTTAAGCCTACATTAGAAACTATATTGTATACTGTTTGATCCTGGGTGGGATTAGCCTTTGCTAACGCTCTTGATCCTAAGTAAAGGCCTGTACCGCCGGCGGTTAAACCTAAACCATAAACGGCTTGTGTCTGGATGGCAGAAAGTTGTCTACCCAGTAACTTAACCGGCCTGATACCGTTCATCCCGGTATCAATGCCTTTAACAAATCTAAAAGCCAATATCCCTGCGCCTACCCCCATTAAAGTTTTGCCCCAGGCAGAAACAGAATCATTATTGGAGAAACTCATCCCTAAACCTGACAAGAAGCTCGTAGAACCACCGATTACCGCCCATTTTGTAGGTAGAGCATTAACTACGCTTAAACCGCTAAAGGCCGCAGACATTAAGAATGTACTGTTAACAATCTTATCGGTCTCATAGGCTATACTTCTCATGCTACTAAAATACTTTTCCGGATCAATTGATCCATCAGAACTGCCAATGATGGGTAATGCTATGCCAATAACCGCATTCCATTTAACACCAGAAGCGGAAGCATTAAACACGTTACCGATATTTCGGACTGCTTGGGTAGCCAAGCTGCCTATATAGTTCATGTTCCTAGAATTAAGCGGCATCGTCATTAATTCTTTAAGCCGCATATTCCTTGCTTGCGCAGTTAAACCAGTGCCTATTCCGCTATATGCTGTACTGGCGCCAAGAATATTGCCAACCCCATAGCCAATATCAACTAAACGTAAATTATTTATTGAATCACCCAGTGAATTATCCGCTAACCCCTTCACTAAATCGATGTAATCCTTGGCAGTTTCATCCAGCCGCAATATCGACCTGGCCGGCATTGCCAAAGAAGCTACGCCTAGCCAACTTCTGGAGAATCCGGCAACATAAGCTAGCTCCGCTCCTAATATACCTTTATCTGCTGCCCAATTAGTAAAACTATTAGCTTCAATATAAGTTAGATTACTGGCCAGCTGGCCTACTTTGTCATTAAGGCCTGTTAACCAATTTATACCTAGAATTTGTCTTCCCGGAGCTAATAAAATATTCTTAAAGATGCCTGCGGCCGACGGCGTGTAACTTTCTATATCTATCTTACCTTCATAATAATTTCTATCTATACCATAAGCTACTCTGGTATTTAACGCAGTAAAAGCCAGCGCGTTGGGAATAGTGATTGCTAAATTTGCAGGAGAAAAAAGTGATTTTGTAAAAACACCGGCCTGTTTTGTGCTATAAATAAGCGCAGGCAAGGCTATTGCCCCTAAAGTATTAACAATGAGGTTTGAACCCCAGGGAGTGCCGGTTTCAATCTGATTGTAAATCATATTCCCCGGTAAGACTAACGCACCTAAAGCAATACCTGCACCTAACTGCCTTTGCCATATAGCGGGTAATTGCGGCGCAATCTTTGCCCCGATACTGTCAAAAGCAGTTAAAGTTCTGCTTAAGAAATTCATTTTCGGCGCAGCTAAATCACCTGCAAATTTCAGGTTACTTAACCTAAGCGGGCGATTAACATTCCAACTCATCAAGCCTTGTATTCCGCCGGACACTAAACCCGTGCCTACACCCCAAAGGTAATGCTCACCGGCTGACTTAAATGTCGGCGCCTGTCCACCTAAAGCATCGGCAGCAACTCCGGACACAAGAAAAGCTTCACTCCAAAAACCTGTCTGGGAACCTACTTTGGATATAAAATTACCTAAATTAGTATCAACCCCGCCTACCCTGAATGCCCCTAAAGATGAAAAACCGGATGATAATAAACCGCTGCCTAGAGCCAGCGTGTGCATCTTCCAACCACCATCACCAAAACCCAAAAGATTTCCTGTTGTATGGTAATTTGCCCATTGCAGGGTTAATTCATTCAAAGTGGTATTTATAACCGCTCCGCCAATGAATGATTGGATAGCCGGAGAAGCTATTTTCCCGAAAGTGATCGCGTTGCCCAAACTCTGAGCTAACCTAGCTCCTCCTAGTAACGAAGGTAACTTAGCAATAAAAGCTTGCGAAGCTACAAGCTGGTAACCAAAAGTAGTAGCCTGGCCATATTTTGTCAATCCTACATCAGCCGTCTCCCAGGCATTTAATGTGCCACCACTTTTCTCCCAAGCAGAATAAGCATTATAACCACCATATAACGCGCTAGCTGCATGTATATAAGGAGTAGCGACTTTTATTGCCCTATAAACTTTATACGCAGTTCCAGCCACTTTCGCCCAATTATAAGCAGCAGTTCCGTATTCAAGTACTCCTAAAGCTACTCCTGGAGTACCCGCAAACGGAGCACTTAAAACAGCAACCACCCACTCATCGGGAATAAGTGCTACTGCTGTCCAGACCAAGGCAGGACCCACTGCATCTATGCTATTCTGGCTTATACCGCTAGCTTTTAATGATTGCAAATTAATCGCCAGATTCTGGTTAATCGGGTTAGTGGCCAGATAGCTGCGAAAATCCATGGCTAACGGGCTATTCCAATATGAAGTCCCCAACGCTCTATCTTCAAAACCACCGAGCTCATCCCGGATGTAATTTACTGTTGCCTGGCCTAAATCGCTCTCCCCATATTTAAATCTAACCTGGTTATTCTTAAACTCAACGCCAGCAATAGTCGAAACGCTATAATTAATCGGTAGATCCCAGAATAAAACTTTGCCGATTGTTTGTTGTTCTTCTTCTATCTGTTGGCCCCCTCCTGCCTGGCCATCACCAGTCATAGGATTAACCAAGGAATCAATGCTTTGTCTAAAAACCAAGGCATTATTTATACCAGTTTGATAATCTCGCATGCTTATTTTAAGCGGATCGATAATGCCTACGCTATACCTACCCCCAAGAGTAGCTGCTGCAGGATCAACTACGCTGATTCCAAGTTGATGGAAAATACCCAGCGGCTTGTTAGGATCTATTTCTGCGGTATTCTGTCTGTCATTAATTGCGGTATAAAAAGGATTTAATAAAGAGGTGTCGATTTTTTTATTATTCCACAGCTCATTTAAAGAAGGGGTGATTGTTTCTAAATAACCGGTCATAACCATTGCTGAAGTTCTTAATTCCGGAAGTGTATAACGTAAATCTATATCTGCCCCGGTTGAGCCGAATTGATATTCAGGATGAACGGTGATCCCAGTAAAACTGCCTGTGCCAGGGAATTGCTCTGAACCGTAATCATAACCGTAATCCATAAAATAAAGATGCTTGAAATCTGCTTCTTCGAATCCACCGTTAGAATCAAAGGTATAGATCGTAGCTCCTAGCTGTGAACCGATTAACGGTGAAAAAGGGCTGTCCCCAACATAGCGCTTGCCTTGCTCTAATAAAGCAAGCCCATTACCTACTATCGGATTATAGCCATCCTCTAAAGCAAGAAAAACATACCGATTAATATCCGAATCAAACTCTAAAAAGGTCTGATCGTTTCTATCCGCCAGGCTTACTAAAATAGGATTACTCGAATCTACAGTTGGCCGCATCTCAAATATCGCTTTACCGCTTGCAGGTATAACCGGGCTTAACGAGCTCAGCCAGGTTAAATCTTGATCGCCTGCAACAACAGTAATTTTCTTAATATCTGGCTGGCTTTGTCCGGCCTTAAGTAGTTCAAATTCAATATTTCTGTAAGCCCTATAAGGAGTTTGTGCGCCGGCAACCATGGTCATATCGCCGATTGGCAGCCGATTATAAGAATATAGATAAGTTATATCATTGCCGCCTACTGGCCCGCCATAACCAACCCGGATTTCATCCTGGCCAAAAATCCAGGCTTTTTCACTATCGAAATTGTTATAATATGTTTGGTGTGCCTTCACTATAGTAGAATTGATAGGCGAAATTAAATCATTCTCCCAAGATTTCCAAGGCAAGAAACCATCTGGCGGAGCGATCGAGCCAGCTCCCTCACTTGTTGGCTTATCAAGAAGTTCTCCTTCAGGAGAGAAAATTGTAGCCGGAGCTTCCATTATCTGGCCGTTTTTCATCATCCTTCTGGTATATTTACCCGAAGCATCAGCCTCTAAAAACACCGGGGTCATGCCATCGACTAAAGCTAAAGACCAGTGCATAGTACCGCCAGAGATGCCCAGCGGATTAACGGATCCTATAGGATGAGCAGCAAGCACCGAGTTAAAAGCTGTAGCAAAAACACCAGTAGTGCCGGAATTTAATAATAAAGAATTGGTCTGTAAAAAGTCTAACTGCGTAACTGTGATTTGCTGCTCATGATGTCCGGAAAGAAAGATCCCATATCCACTCTGGCCAGCGCCAGGAGCATTGTGAATAACCGCCATATCCCAACGCGGGGCGAATCCTCCGGTTCCAAACCCGGTAGGACCGGGATTAGTACGTACATGCATTGCAAAAGAAAGGGCCGGATTCATAGGATTCAGAAATTCTACCGCCCCTTCGGTTGCCGATTCCGGTCTTTGATTCGTAATTAGATAATCCTGGAAACCTTCCTGATATTTTCCAGTTCTTTCATTATAAACATAACTTGTCCCCTGGCCAGTGAGAGGAGTAGATACTCCCGGTCCTATAAACGCTGCCTGGTATTTTTCAATCCTTGAATTATAAAGAAACTCTACCCCCGGAGTAGTTGCCCCGGGGCCGACATTAAACATAAAAGGATTTGTTCCTTGATGATAAACTGTAAAGATGCCTCTGTATGAAGCTGATGTATTCTCCCCATTTGTTAAAGGAGTAAAAGTTAATTCCCCGCTTTTAGGATCTGTATGCAAACCACTCAAAATTCGTCTGGCTGTATAAAAATTATTTTCCAGAAAATCTGCAGGAACACTGATTGTTAGTTGAACAGCAGTCATTACATTGGTCTTTGGATCGTAAACAAAATCCGTAACGACAGTGATATCGCAGACAACCCTCCCGCCTTCATTTACTAGTCTGGCAACAGGAAAATAAACCGGCTTGTTGTCGAAAACCAAAGTCCTGGGTACGCAGGTCTGGTCGTTTACGCCACTTGAAAATGCGGATATAATCGGTTCGGCTACAACATTATAATCTCTAGTATTTGTCTCTCTCCCTGTCAAGACAACCACCGGGGATTGTGATGAAGCGGATTGCACCATGTAATCAACTGGCGGCGTTGGGCGCACCTGTATTTGAGGCTCCAATGTGACAGTTGCCCCTGGAGCCTGTGGCGTAGAAGTAAGAACCGGTGCTATTTGTGTGGCAGTTACAACCGGATTTGGTGTAGCTATTGCGACCGGCACTTGTGTAGCTGTTACAACCGGCATTGGTGTAGCTGTTGCCCTTATTACCGGTTCAGGCGAACTAGCGTTATTCGTAGGTAGCGCGCACATCGGTAAATTTACATATTGAGCCGCTAAAGAGTTTGGTGCCAAGAAAGCCCCTATTTTATTCCAAAAATTATTCGAGGGAGTTTGGCACAGCGAAGACTGGGCAGTAGCATTAGAATATAACTGATAATCGAGCATGCTCTGATTTTCAGCCCTTCTAAAATCTGCCATAGTCATAGACTGCGTATTCGAAGCTACCGGACCATAAGTTCTTAAAGTAACCCCTAAAGTAACCGGAGTAGAACTGTTCGTAGTAGAAGCCCCCGGGAGTAAACATACCTGTTTCTGAGGATCATAGTAAGTACTGGCTGGTATTGGCGGACCATATGCTTTTAGCGAGAATATCGACGAAGCACTGGAATAATTCGATGACAAAGCGGTCGAATAAGAAGATGTAGGAGCCATGCACATCTGTGCAGAACTATTATAATAAGAACTCGCTTGTAATGTTGGCCCGTATGCAGTAAAGATATTAGAAAAGTTATTAGAAAAGATCGTGGTAGTCGAAGAGGAGGTCGGCAACATACACATTTGGGAACTACTACTTTGAGTACTGTAATTGATCGCAGGAAAAATAGGAATAATCGGAGCCGGATCATCAGCCCCCATAACCTGCTTGCTTTCATCCACATCTAGAATTTGTAAATCCGCCGGCAAAATATTGGTTAAAACATAACCGCTAAATTTAGCCAGAAAAGTATCCCGGGGCAAAAATTCCTCCTTATGCTCATTAATGAAATAAACTTTATCTTCAGTTATTTGGGTAACTAAAATATAATGGTCATAATTTAAATGTGCGATAAAAGGAGTAAGCTTGCTAAGGTTAGTGTCAGCTTTTACCCTGAGCGGGTATAAATTAACACCGAAGAATCTCGCGGCTTCAGAAAGGGCATAAATGGAATTTTTGATAACTTTAGGCCTGCCTACTGGTTTCACAATATTATTTAATATATCAACCGTAAGAATGATGATTGCTACGTCACCTTCAGCCGCTTTTACCCCGAAGTAATTTAAATAGTCATAAAGTGACTTGGAACCGCAGGGCTTACCCTTCAACCATTCAGTGATCTCGTCAATTCTCTGATTGGACATTTTTATCGGTTTATCCAGATTAATAGTCAGATTGGACGAAACCTTGATTGAATCTATAGGCTTGTTGGCTATATCTTTTAATATATTGCGGATAGCTAAAGCAGTATCTACATTACCGAGATCTTTAAGATACCCAGGCGCAACAGTCCCAATTGCAGGCTTATTCCAGATTATACGCCAATCATATTCAATGGCCTGGGCAACCTGCTCTGGCAGGAAGACCGTAACTAGAATAAAGGCAACCGTACGAATCCAAGACTTAAAGCTGGACTTGAATTCTTTCTTTGGTTGCTCAAACCGATCTTCTGTCTGTTGCGAATTTATGGTCATTATCTATCTAATATAATTAAATAAAAAATAAAATCTTCCCCTTACCCCAAAACTTTTTGTAATCTTGTTGATTCTGCTGTACATAAGCCACCAAATTGATTACTAAAATCTTTTTAAAATCTTTTAGCAAGTATCCATAAAAAAAGTTGTCAATTCCAACTCTCGTCGGCATCGGCAACCCGGCTATCCTTGGGGATGTTTCTTGAATTAAGGACCCGTGGCTTTGTGTCCTTAGATTACTCTAAGTTTACCTTTTTCACCTCTCCAACTTACACTCAAATATACCACTGTAGATAGACGCTGTCAAGTAGAAAATGCGGTTATTTTGGTAACGTTTTCTTTTAAAGAAGAGCTGCTTAATAATTAAATGCCAAACAGTAAATAACTGTCTTTTAATGGCACTTTAAATTCGCAACAAGCACATGTATCATATAACCTTGAGAAGGAAATCAAATAGCTAATACCAGAGCGAGTATTATTCTTGATTGTTAACTTGATGATTATAAAGGAATTAATATTGCTGATTGGACAAATAAGAGTAGAATGGACAATAATCCGCTTACGATATTAGATTGGACAATAATAATTAATGTACATATATCTCAATCTAACTATAAGTTGCCTATCTTAGATCTGATTCTAATACTGATATCAGACTTAAAATGACCCCTGTTAAATAACTAATTGGGCCGCTATAATAGATGTAAAGTTAAGAAAATATGTAGTTCTTAAGAATGGCTCAAATGCTTAATAACTCCAGTCTTTTAATAATCCTTAACTTTGACGGTGGATTATAAAACCTAGCGTACCCATATTGGTAAATAAAACAGGGGTTTATCTGCCTTGGACTGCTTGAAACTCTAACCGTTAAAATACCGGTCTATTTTACCATAACTACAGTTTTTGCTCATAAAGATATACTTGCCCATATTATCCAACGCCTCATTGACACAAACCACCCAGGTCGATTAAATCCAAACCTTAGTCTGCAATCAATGATCAATTAAATTTTCGCAGTGTGAATATAACCGAGGGCTGAAAAGATAGAATAATAAACCGGGAAAGAACTTTAATTTATTAAGCAGATAATACACCAATAATGCAGGGGTAAAAGAAGCAGATTATTTAAAACCAGAAAGGCCGCCTTGCATAAACGTAAGCAAGATTGGGCCAGCCACGATAATGCCGATTACGGGCATAATGAAGAAGATAAGCGGGAGCAGTATTTTAATCGGGGCCTGTAAGGCGGTTCTTTCGCCACGGTGAAACCTTTGTGCCCGGGCATCCTCTGAAAGGATAGCGAAAGCCTCAGCTACCGGTGTACCCATACGCTCGGCCTGAATAATGGTCTGCACAAAAGAGGTCATTTCAGATATCTCAAGCCGGCGGGACATGTCTTTGAGCGCCTGAATACGCGGCTTACCCCATTTTATCTCCTCGATAACAAAAGTCAGCTCTTCGGTCATCGGGGTATGCGGAGTCCTTTCGATCACCCATTTTACAGCATTAACAAAATCTAACCCAGCTTCAATACAAAGCCCCAAAAGATCTACTGTTTCTGGAAGCCGACGGGCAATCAAATATTTACGTTTAGCGATCTTACGTTTTAAATAAAAATCCGGGATTACATAACCTATTGCAATAACTATAATTAAGATCAAAGGATCTGGTTCGCCACTGGCAATCACCATCAATATCCCCAGAAAAAGACATAATAATATCTTAAGATTAAAGAATGCCCCCGGAGATATCCCCACATGAGCATTATCTAAGATCTTATTTAAGCTACTGCTCATCCCGGTTTTCTGCAAAAATCCTCCGGTAGGAAAGATCCGTGCAAAATCAAATTGAGGTTTCTGAAACTGCACAGTAGAGCCGTCTTCAGCTTTACGTATCAGAGTGCTGGGCCGGGAGTAAACCAGGCTCCAGACTACCAACCCTACTGATCCTATAAGAAAAAGAAAAATAATTATTTCCATATTATATTCGGATTGCACTAAATATCCGGATCAAAATCATGCCCACTGCCTGCAATACCACCGCAATAATTAAAAGCATTCTGCCGATATCGCTGTTGAGCATAATATCAAAATGATGCTTATTTACCGAAAGTACCCAGGCCACAAATACAATCGGCAAGAAAGACATGATTGCCCCTTGCATCCTCCCCTGCAAGGTAAGGGTTTTAATACTCTCTTTTAGCTTGCGGTTATCTCTAATAGTTATTGTCAAACGGCTAAAAACTTTAGGCAATTCCCCACCGGTTTCCCGGGCGACCAGCAGCGCATTGACCACCAACCCCAACTCTTCAACATCCATCCTTTTTTCTAAACGCTTCAGGCATTCTTCTAAAGGTATGCCCATCTTATTCTCTCTAACCACCAGTCCCATTTCCTGGCTCATTGGTACGGGCATCTCCTCAACCAACACTTCCAGCCCCTGTAAGAGGCTTAACCCGCCTTTTATACAGCTGGAAAGCATATTAATCGCATCCAAAAGTTGATCATTGAACTTACGGATCCTAAGCTTGTAACGCGCCTTTAAAATAAAGTTAGGAATTGCTACCCCGATAAATACTCCTAAAAGCATGAAAACCCGAGACTGTAAAATAATATAGCCTCCCACGCCAAAGAGCAAAGGCAGAATATAATACAACATGACAATATTCTTAGGGCTTTTATCATAAAACATCTTATCCATTTCTTTAGCAACAACTAACTCTTTTTTCTGTTGCCAGATCTGGATTTTCTGCACAATAATAGGCAGCAGGCCGAAAGAAATTAAAATAACCGAACATAGAATCAGAATATTAAGTAAAATAATCATAATTCTCCGTTATTCTTAAATTAAGGAGTATATTGCTCGCCCCCGCCGATAGAATCCCCGACTTCTCGGTATTTACCTTGCAGGCTGCGCTGATAATAAACGCCCGCAACGATAAATATAGCAATAATCACCAGGATTACCGCCACATATTCAATCGTCGATTGAGCCCAAGATGTTAATCTTCTTTTACCCATTTTTATCCTTTAATAAACATTACTTTGATTATATTTTAATTAAAACTAAGCCCTGCCTATTTAAATGTTAGTATTATACCATAGTAACTTGGTATAAAAAACTTTTTTTATTGTATGTAATCTGCCTGAAAAAAAATAACAAATAGGATGGCTTGATTTGTGCTGAAAAAGTGGCTGGATTTTAAAGCTATGTTGAAAGAGGCTTAGCTAACACTGATTATTCTGGCGTAATAAGTATCCTCAAAACCACTCAGGCTGCCGCCGTCAAACTGCGAAGTGCTGGTGCTAGTAGTAGATCCCCCTCCTTCACAAGAGGTGGTAACCGTGCATGTTGTCGTCCAGGGGCCGTCTAAAGTAACCGCTTGGATATTAATAATCATCAACCCTTTATATCCGTTTTCGTCAATATCATTACTTACCGCCGCGCAATCTTGAAGCCCCGCGGAAGTACGCGGATTACCCCAGACTTTATTCCAAACTTCTGTATTCCCCTGCCTTAAAGTCGGAATTGTCAAATTACCGCCATATGTCCCCCCGCCGGTATTAGTAATAGTATTTAACCAAGTCCTGGCGCAACTCTGATAACTAAGCAAGGCTGTCCTGGCTGCCCGGGCAACATCAAAATAATTAGGGATACAATTGCAATCGTTATTTGGACAACAAGGCTCCCAATCACTGCATTCATTGGTGTCACAATAAGAGCGATAAGTAACAGGATCATAGCAGCAAATATCGGGAGCAGTCGGACAATAGTCCGGATTATCTTCAACACAGCAATCGCCCGCGTTATTACAGCAATTTGTCCCGTCAGAAGTCACCTGATGAATTGCGTCTGCTATATTGGCTAAAAAAAGCAGGTAATCAGACATCACTAGTATATCTTGCATTAACTGAAAAGAAGCGTAGATATTAAAAGGGTCATCATAACCGTCTTCTGCGGACTCTGAAAGAATAGGTTCACTTATTGGAAGCAGAGAAGTATCAAAACTAAAACCCCAACCGGCTAATCCTCCGCCGCAGGAAGCTGCCACGCGCTGAAGCGTCTTCTTCTTTGGATAATTCCACTCAGTACGCCTCAGCTGATAAGATTGTATATTGGATAATTCCAAAGTAGCAGTCACGCTGCATTGTTTACCTTCAGGGCCCCAGGTATAAGTAGAGCTGGGGCTTGCGGGATCAAAAAAAGTTCCAGATCCTAGCCAGAAATTAAAATCATCACCTTGGGCCTGAGTCAATAGGCGCGATGTACCGCTGTTAGATAAAGCATACATTAAGCCAAATTTCCTAGCTTTATCGTAAGTTCCGGCCATAAAATTCTGCGCATTACAAAAATTCTCTAGCTGATTACTTTTAAAGAAATCCGTGGTCCGGCGCATATAAAAACTCAGGATATAAAAAGCACCCACGCATTTACCTGCCTCAACAAGCGATACTGCAGCTTCTCTATATAAACTAGCTGCTCCTGGCATATTCGCCCATACCGTACAATTCGTTGTGGCCTGTGCATTGATCTGATCATAAGCTTCCTGCATTTTCTCTAGGGCTTCCGCGGCATAATATCTGGCATTATCTTCAGCGGTAGCCGTTAAATAACCCCTTGCCAGATCATAAATAGTCGCATATTTAAGCCGCATCTCAGGATAATAATCGTCTAGCTCCTTGTAGTAATTGTACTTATCATCAGGAGTCATATAATACCCGAAGTTACCGGCAGTATACGTTTCTAATTCTTTATTCCGCGCTACTAATTTATTGAAAGCAGCGGCCCAATATGAGGCAGCGGTTAAAGACCCGGCGTCTGCAGAATTAGAAGCATAAGTTTTAGCTTTAGCTCCCTCTCCTACCCCGATAGTAATAACCACTGCTACCATAAGACCAGCCAAACAAATCAACACAATGGGAAAGATTTGCCCCGCCAAATGCTTTTTTGGCCTAAAATGCCTGTTTTTTTCAAACCAGGTAAAAAACAAAATCTCCTCCTTTTACCTATCTAATCTAACATATACGGTTCTGGTGGCGAACCGGCATGAAATGGTACAGGCGGTTGCCCGGGAGAACCGATTGAGCCTGCCGCAACCCGCGTACCTTCAAACGCGCCTTGTCGAGCGCCAATATTATTCTTGGACCATTCCCATAAAGTCAATAAACCGGCAATTAAAGCAGCGATAATAATAAAAGACAACGCAAACTCTAAAATTGCCTGGCCCTTTTTTTTCATCATTGCATACTGGTAGAACGACCTAAACCGCCTCCTGTGTATACACCACCTGCCCCTAAACTGCTCCCCAGGCTAACCGATGTACCGCTGACATCAGAACTACCGGATATATAATCCGTAGCGCCCAAATCTTTGTTTGTGGTAATATTGTTATTTTCTGTTTTATGAAAACCAGCTCCGGCGCCCAAATTACTTACATAACCAAAATTGGTTACCTCTGTTATATTCCACACTGGGTCTTTTGGTTCAATTTCAGTAACCGTTTGCCTGTTTAATTCAAAATATGATTTCGGCTCAGTCTCCTCTCCGTCTTTTTTCTTACCATCTGACCAAACCAATTGATTAGAACTGGAAAACACCGATAAAGCCCCGATCTCCATGGGGCTGGTTACATTAGGCATTCTGCGAAAATCAACTGTAGCATAAGAAGCTGAATTATTAGCATCATAGGCGGCTTGTAGAGTGGCACGGAATGTTTGTTGCATATAAGATTGTTCACGATTATACCTTTCGCTATAACCGATTAAAATAGAAAAAGCCACAATAACGAGGGAGCCTAATATAGCTAACTCCAACAAAGCCTGGCCTTTCCGATTCATAAACATCTTGCCCCTCTTTTCTTTAAAACCAGTTACTAAATAACCTTGGCTACTTTAAATCAATACGCATTAGCATTACTGGCTGTAGGTAGAAGTCGAATCTTCGGTTCCGGTAAATCTCCTGCCACCGCCGGTAAACTCTTCGGCTGTCATTACCGAGTCTGAGGTCAGCCTGCTTGAACGAGCCACCTCATCTTCAGACTCTGACTGCTGATCAGAAATAATATAATTGGCTAAATCTTTTACTTTCCCCTGCACACTGCGTTTAATATAAAACTCCATGGCGACCACAACCATACCGATCACGCCGATGACCAGCGCCAAATCGACTAAATTCTGCCCTCTGCGAAGAAATAAACTTCTCACAAATCACCCAAAGTTTCTGATATATCTTTATGAATCGTCACTGTACCGGTTTCGCTGCTATAACTTGTAGTGACAGATTTATCCGGAGTCCGTGTATCACGAAAAATGTCTGCCTCTATCTGAGCATCATAATACAAGCCGCTAGTGGGCGGATCTGTTGGGTTTTCCCCAAATAACACCGTATTCGCATCCACTAAATCTTCTTCTATATCCGTCAAGCCTGTCCCCACCCAACCAAAATCACCAGCTCTAAAAGCTATCCCTCCTGCCGTAGCTTCCGTCACCACCAAATCTTCCCAAGACTGCCTAAGAGCATATATCGAAATCCAAGTAGACTCTATCGCCGCAAGTATATATTCCAAAGCTTCATTCGGTTCATTTAAATTGCCATATTCCGTGGTTGTCGTACTCCCGGCACTAGCTGTAGAAGCTAATGTCTTAGTTTCACGATTATCAATTACTGTATTACCCGGAGCATATTGTCTGGCCCCTAATTGTTCGGCCTCTGAACGCAAACGCCCCTGGTGGCCGCGGCTGACATAGACTAACATAACAATTAGTCCAGCAGCCGCTGCCCCAATGAGAAAAATATACTCTGCTGTCGTCTGCCCCCGCCTCATTAATATCCCGGGCTAAAATCAGTAATTACCTCTCCACCGGTCCGGCGCTGCTCATTTGTTAATATATCTGTTTGGCTTACCCCGCCGGCCGCCACATTCTCAACCTGCACAACATTAGTTGTAGTGGTATAAGATCCTGTAGTGTATCCGGCAGAATACTGCTCACCGACCTGATCCGTCGAATCTCTAAGCCTGCCCTGGATACCTCTTTTCATATACACACCCATAGCAATCAACGCTGCCACCACAAAACCAATCAGAATAACAACTTCTAGGGTAGTCTGCCCTTTTGTCTTCACGCCGCGCATATTCACCTCCTAAATTTTAAAGAAAATTCTATTAAACTTCAGCCAATTTACGGCTCTACAGCTAAGATATTCCGCGTACCAGTTTGAGTACTCACATTTTCTCCCTGGATCGTCCGGATTACTCCGCCACCTTCGAGAGTTTGTGATACTTCGCTAGTCTCCTGAGTAGTGGTCATATCCGTTGTTGTCGAATAATATGGTTCATACTGTGTGGTCGTAAGCATTGTAGACGCTTCGTCATTATAATCTGTAGCATCCTTCATTTTACCCTGAATGCTCCGTTTCACATAAACCTGCATCGCTACCGCTGCCGCAATAACTAAACCAATTACAATTGCGTATTCTGCCGTACTCTGCCCTTTTTTTAATCTCCTTAACATTCTCTCACCTCCTTAAAATGTAACTTCACCGACCTTGGTTTCCATCTTATCACCTAGATCATTGTAGGAATTAGTCAACTTCGGCTTGAGTAAAATTCCCACCGCAATAATCGCTCCCACCACCGCCGCCAGAATAATCACGTATTCCAGCGTGCTTTGCCCCTTTCTTAACTTTTTCATCTTTTACCTCCTTCTAGTATTATCTTTCCGCTTTATAATAATCCAGTTCCCTTTGTTCCTGTTTTAACCGAGCATTGGTTGCCCGCATAATATAAACCGTCATCGCAATTAACGCTGCGCTCACAATAATAACTAACATCGCATACTCTACAAAACTTTGGCCCTCTTTTATTTTAAATCGCATTTAACCGGCCCTGGCCTAATTTACTGGCAGCCCCTGCTCCTGCTTTATCCGAGCATTCATTGCCCGCATAATATAAACCGTCATCGCAATCATTGCTGCGCTAATAATAATAATCAACATTGTATACTCTATGAAACTTTGGCCCTTCCTGGTCTTAAAAATCATTCTTTATCACCTAATTCTGTTAGCTAGCCAGCTGATCCGGCAAAAATTACATTCGGCTTTTAATTAGAATAAATCAAATTATATGTATTCACCAGATTCGGCCTAAAAATTACCCCTGCCGCGATAATCGCTCCGATAATTACGGCCAGAATAATCACGTATTCTAAAGTACTCTGCCCCTGCTTAGTTCTTAAGATCATTTCTAAATAATACAGCTTGCTTAACTATTATCAAAGAAATTATTCTACATAGTTTAACTAATCTTAACTATACCTAAATATACCATTTGGAAATAAAACAATCAAGATTAATTACCCGCTATTTGAAAGCGCTTTCAAACCAAAATACCTTACCGCTAGCGGTATTTATCTGGCGCTCATTCAAACGGCAGTTCAAATATTCTAAGTCTTTAAGAAACTGGTAATCCTGGCTCACCAAAGTCCTGGCTTTTACTTTATTCTGGCTAGTTATAAGTTTGACCGGAATTTTATAAAAGTAATCATTGGTAGAAGAAAGATCCTTTTCCAGGTATTCTGTAGGAAGAAAATGCCAACGCAAGTAGGTATCCAATATTTTTATGTAGAGAGCAAAGATATCCGACAACTCTTTGGTTAAACCTGCCGTATCCAGCCCAAAACCAGCTGTAGAAAAGAATTTTTGCTCAGCACCGGCATAAGTGAAAAACTCGATTTTACGGCTAAAATCCTGGAAACCCTCCTCGAAATTGGGCCAACGGCTTAAGTAGGCTTCAGCCAATTCTTCTAAACTTAATGCTTGTTCATTACTATTGAGGATTACCAGACGGATCTTTTCTTTCAAATCAGTTTTTATAGCACAGCCCTTAAGGGTTAAACTTTGGTTTAAAGAAACGCGTAATAGCTCAACTTCTACCTCTCCCAAATATAAATCCCGGTCTAATGCTTTAATGTACTTTAAAGAAAAATCTCCGATTTTCTTAACCTTGCGGCTTGAGGTAAACTGCCAGGGCCAAAGCCCGAAGATCAGGCAGCAGCGCTGCTGCCGGTTCAAAACTAGATTATCTAGCTCTTCTAATTCATTCCCGAAAATAGTTAAATTCTCCGGGAAATTTTCTTTAGCATTAATATTCGCTAGCAGGCTGAAGAAATCCTTGGGGAAAACATCATAACCGTGCGGAGAAAATAAAACTAGTGGCTTACCCTGACTGAAATATTTGTTTAAATTATTCTTTAGTTCATAAAGGGTGTTGGAAAAGTCCCGGGGAAAACGGGTAGCCGGCCAACTCGAATGCAATTGGCCATCTAGATTAATAAAAGTTCCGTCGGTGAATTTAATCTTTACCCCCTTGGCTGCAGTAAAGATATCTTCAATAATCTTAGCCACCTCTAATCCGATATCGGGGAGCTGCTTGATTTGCGCATAATAATTATTTATTTTCTCCTGCGGGTATTGCACCCCGATTAAGTCTCCTAATGTAGAAAAACTATCTTTACCGAATAAAGACTTAAACATTAATGTTTGCGTAAGATTCAAATAATCTGCAGGCTCACCATTTATGCCCCGGCAAATAGCTGCATTAATTTCCTTGCTGCCTCCCACCAAGTTATCCAGAGCTTTAAGTATAATCGCTCCCGAACACACCCTGTCTTCTGGTAAAACTTCCGTAACCGCAGGTTCAACGATTACCGGCACTGCCTCTTCCGGCTTCGACGGGGCTTCTGGCTGCCGGGATTTTTCTTCTTCTTTTGCTAACTTAGCCCACCTCTCCCTTTCAGCCGCTAACTCTAATTCCTGGGCCGCTTTTTCTTCTGCCAGTTTGCGGGCCTGCTCTTCCTGCTGACGCTTGTTTTCGGCTGCTTCCTGGGCTAATCTTTCTAAATCACGTAACCTGGCTTCTTCAGCGGCTTTAATTTTAGCTAGTTCTTCAGCGGCTTTTTCTAAGTCACGCAACTTAGCTTCTTCAATAGCTTTAATTTTAGCTGCTTCCTGGGCCGCTTTTTCTTCTGCCAGTTTGCGGGCCTGCTCTTCCTGCTGACGCTTGTTTTCGGCTGCTTCCTGGGCTAATCTTTCTAAATCACGTAACCTGGCTTCTTCAGCGGCTTTTTCTATATATAATTTATCTGATTCTTCAATAATTACCTGTGCAAGATTATCTAGCCTGCTGGACTTACTCTCTTCAATAACCGGTAAAATAGGCATATTAAATTTCTTTTTCTTTGGCTTGCTCCTTCTGCCAATAGGCATACTTAAATTATTATCTTTAAAGATAGCGTTAATACTTGATTTCGAAACTTTGATATGTAACTGCTCGAGCACTAAAGAAGTTAAATGGCGGCAGCTTAAAGCAGGATTATTCTTCTTGTTTTCTAGTATGAAATTCAAAACTTCAGGTTTAAGCTTGTGGATCACTCCCATAAATCCTCCAGATTGGACATTTACAATTAACTATAACCTTATTTTATGGGTTTGTCAAGCCAGATTGGACGTAAATAAGCTTAAAAATACATGAGGTTTGTTGTCTTTCGGCAATGTGGATTAATCTGACAGCCTGAGTTGATCCCCAGATTGAGTATTAGTAAGGGCCAAAATTCCAGCAGGCAGTTCAACCACCCGGCTAGATTGCCAATAGAGAGGAGTGATTTTATTAGGAGTAAGTTGGGGTATGATTTTAATTACTTTATAATTTTTATCAACAAAAATTATGTCTATAACAAAACGCATGAATAAGGTGTGCACAGAATTACACGGCTCTAGAATGATGGACTGGCCAGTACACAGAGCCTTTTTACCTAATAAGCCTCGCATTCTTTTAAAAGGATTATCCGCAATAATAACATCTTCGGACAAAACAGTATTTTTAGTTTGATTAACTAGGCGCATGGATATTGCTTATAGCTTGGTAGGCTTAAATATATCATCCGGGATAACCACTCCGCGTACCCTGATCTCATCCATGAATGAGGGCCGGTAGCCGGTAGCAGTAAAATAACCCAAAACTTTTCCTTGGCTATCTACCCCGATCTGTTTAAAAACAAAAATGTCATTTAAATCTATGTGCATATCATCCTTCATGCCGGCGACTTCAGCAATCCCTAAAATTTTACGCGAACCATCCGAAAGCCTGGCAGTATGTACAATTACATCCACTGCTGAAGAAACCATTTCACGGATAGCCCGGGCAGGCAGCTCAATCCCAGACATCAAAATCATCGAATCCAAGCGGCTCAAAACATCCGAAGTGGAATTAGCATGAATCGTCGTCATCGAACCATCATGACCAGTATTCATCGCCTGCAGCATATCCAAAGATTCAGTGCCCCGGCATTCACCTACGATAATCCTATCCGGACGCATACGCAAAGTATTACGGAAAAGGTCTCTGATAGTTAAAGCCCCCTTACCTTCGATATTCGGCGGGCGGGATTCTAACCTAATCCAATGCCGCTGATTTAATTTTAACTCTGCGGCATCCTCTAAGGTTATAATCCGTTCCCCTTCGGGGATATATTCGGAGAGCGCATTGAGCACCGTAGTTTTTCCTGAGCCTGTCCCCCCGGAAACGATTAAATTTTTACGACATAATACGCAAGCCTTAATAAAATCCGCCATCTCCGGGGTGAGCGCTCCGAAATTAAGTAAATCACTGGTTTTAAATCTTTCTTTACGGAACTTTCTAATCGTTAAAGTCGGCCCGGTCAAAGATAACGGAGAAATAATCGCATTGACTCTGGAGCCATCAATCAAACGGGCATCTACCATCGGTACAGATTCATCGATCCGCCTGCCGATCGGGGCAATAATCCGTTCAATAATCGTTCTGACCTGGTCATTAGAGATAAATTTTTTACTGGTTAATTCGATTTTACCGAAACGCTCGACGTAAACTTCATCCTTATTATTCACCATAATGTCGGTAATATCGGAATCGGCCAAAAGGTCCTCTAGCGGCCCCAGGCCTAAAGCCTCATCTAAAATTTCTTTAATCAGTTTTTTACGTACTTCTTGCGAAGGGATAAAACTACCCACCTCCTCAACCAAAAGATTACTGACGATTGCTCCGGCGCGGTCTTTTAAATCCCTGGCTTTCTTACGGTCACTAAAAACCCGCAGATCTAACCGTTTGATATTCATACTATCCAACAGGCGGCTATGTATGCGGCGCTTAAGAATCAAGATTTCATCTTGTTCTTCATCAATATCTGGTTCTAGTACTGACTCTTTTAATCCTTGATTTTCCCAAAACTGGCCGGATTGCTCCAATGCGGCTTCTTTCACCTTAATCTGGTCAATATTCCTGCGCTCCATGAATATCCCTTTATCTTCAATTAAAGCGCCGGCCAATTCAAAAAAAGTTAGAGCGATTTTAGAGCGCGGAGAATTAATTACTACCGGCATCTCCAAATTGACCGCCTGATTAACCAGTTTACCGTCAGAAGGGATTTTAACGATAATGTCTACGGGCAGGTTAACCCGGATCTCCTGCCAGCTAATACTGGATAAAGATTCCGCACGGTTAAGCACTAATTTGATAATATCTAGAGGAAAATGCAGAAATTGTAGAGTATCTAGTGCCCATTTAGTCTGATATACGGAGAGCACATCCGGAGTAACCACCAGTAGAATAAGATTGGCTTGATTTAATGCCGAAAGAAAAAGTTCGCTAAAACTCTTGCCGGCATCTACGATAATATAATCATAATCTTTATCCAGGAAAGCGAACACTTCAGCGATCCTGTCTGCATATAGATAACCCGCTTGTTGAGGCTTCAGGACTCCAGCTAAGAAATCTACGTTATAAAATTTAGATTTAACTACGAAATCCTGTTTTTTAGTCAGCTGGGGCTGTTTTTTAAGAAAACCCATCAGATCCGCCATGCAATACTGTGGGTTCAGGCCTAAAACATGCGCCATATCACCTACAACCTGGGTATCCAGATCAATCACGCAAACGCGTTTTCCTTCCTTAGATAAGGAAACAGCTAGATTAGCGGCAATCAGAGTCTTACCTACGCCGCCTTTAGTGCTAAATATTACTGTTATCTTGGCCATTTTATTCCAACTGATAAATTATAGGGATATCCACCCAAATTTCTTTCTCCTTAATTTCAGAAGGGAAAGGTGGATAAGGGGAAGTTTCTTGAGCAGTCTTAAGCGCGGCATCATCCAAAATCCGGTAGCTAGAGGCTTCCTTGATCCTAAACCTCAATAAATCTCCTTGGGGAGAAAGCTTAAGACTTAATTTTACCGTCCCCTGAAATCCAGCTGCTTTAGCCGATTCAGGATAAACCAAATTATCTACAATTCTTTTTTGCACTAGTCTTGAATATTTTAAAACCGGATCCTTTATCTTATCATCACCTATTGCCGGAGTACTAATACTCGCCCGACGAGGTTTTGTCTCTTTGGAAGGCTGTTCCACCTCTTGAGCCACTAAATGTGGAGTCAAAGTAATAAATAGCTCTGTATCATTTACTTTATCCGTATCGGACTTCCAGCCTTGCTGAGTAGTTCTCTGCCTAAAAAACAGGCCCAACACTGGAATATCCGAAAGCCAAGGTAGTCTTTTTAAATCTTCACTAGATTTCTTCTTAATTAAACCACCTAAAGCCATAGTCTGGCCGTCATTCAGAAAGAGTTCAGTAGTGGCTGTGCGCTTAATCATTGTATAAGCCAGAGCATAAGAAGTAACAACTTGTTCCCCTACTTCGCTAACCGCCACATCCAGATTAAGATGTATACGGCCGGATTCTTCTAATTTAGGCTTAATATTCAAAATCACTCCGTACTCTTTATACTCTACTGAACCGCCGGTGGTCGCCCCGACAGTGCCCGGAGCAGTCCCAGCAGTAGCTGTCCCGCTTAATACCGGAACTTCCCCGCCAACTACCAGTTTAGCCTCTTTACCGCTCTGACAAGAAAGCCGGGGACGAGAAAGTATGCGCGC
>JBFZAT010000032.1:0-2906 GCA_041308845.1 Candidatus Omnitrophota bacterium
CTATGCTGAAGTACAGAACGTCAGAGTTTCCGGTGATTTGAATATTTTAGCTGTAGGAAGGAACCAGTTTGATTTAGTTGACGGGACAAAAGAAAATAAGAATGACGATAGCGAAAGCTATTTTGCTACCCAGATGCGCTTAAGAGTTGATGCTGACCTAACCGATAACATTATGGTTACCTTAAGGTTAATCAACGAAAGAAACTGGTCTGCTGAAGATGTTCAGACTACCGATATCGATCTGGATTTAGCCTACGTTACCTTAAAAGAATTCCTCTATTCGCCTCTAAGCTTAACCCTTGGACGCCAGGAATTAAAATACGGTAACCAGTTAGTATTAGGCTCTGCTGGCACTGCAGCAGTTGGAGTGCGCAATGGCCTTTCTACTGACTTAAGTGTCAGGCATGCTTTTGATGCTATAAAAGCAACTTTGAATTATGATCCGTTAGTAATTGATATTTTCTATGCAAAAATTGATTCAGGCGTTATCAGAGGTGGAGAGAATGATGATACTGATCTTTACGGTATTTACTCATCTTTTGATATAAAGAAAAACCTCACGGCTGATGTTTATGCTTTATTCAAAAATGACTCAAGTCAAGATAAGAATGATAAAATTTATACTGTTGGTACATTATTACAGGCTGCTCCGTTAGAAGATTTAAAAACATCAGTTGAGGCAGCAGTACAAATCGGTAAGCTTAACCGAGATAATAATGGTGAAACTGATACCCGCTTAGCTTATGCCTTACAGATCAAAGGAGATTACACATTATCAAAACTTAAAGTTGCTCCTGTACTCGGAATCGGATATACACTTTTAAGCGGAGATAAAAGAGAAACCGTTGGTAAGCATGCCTGGGATCCGATGTTCTATAACCAGTCATTAAATAATATCGCCTATGCGATCTTACCTTTCTCTAACCTTAGCGTACTTAATCTTAAGGGTAGTGTTAAACCAATGGAAGATGTTACCATCTGTTTAAATTACGGTTGGTATAGAAGAGCTAAAGGGAATACTGATACTATGATCAGTCCGGCTAGCGATGGAGACACTGCTCTCTATAGCCCTGCTCTTGAATATGCTATGAGTGGTAAAAAAGATCTGGGTAATGCCGTAGACTTAACGATTACCTATGATTATACTGAAGATGTCCAACTCGGATTGACTGCTGGCTGGTTTGCACCTGGAAAGGCTTTTGCTGAAGCTAATCGCCGGGATGCCACTCAGTTAATCGGTTCAATGAGAGTAGCATTCTAAGTTAACGTATGTAGAAGCATGGGAAACCCCCGGAGGAGAAATCCTTCGGGGGTTTTTTAATTAAACGTAATTACAGCAATCTTTGTAAAAAGCCTCCTTAATCCATGTCCACTCCTAATAAATTAGCTTTAATTATCGGCGGCAGCCGCGGGATCGGCAAAGCGATTGCCCTACGCCTGGCTAAATCCGGTTTTGATATCTGGTTAACTTATCATAATAACCACGCTTGCGCCCAGGAGACTAAAAAAGCTATCGAGCAAATCGGATCAAGCTGTAAACTATTTTCTTTTGATGTTGCCGATTATGCTGGCTGCCAAGAGGCCCTGGGCAAGATCGCCGACACTACGGTCCCGGATTGCGTAATATTTAATGCCGGAGTGGCCCGGGACAATTTAATGGTCTGGATGAGTAAAGAAGAATGGGACACAGTGCTTTCTACTAATCTTGACGGTTTTTACAATATCATGCGGGTTTTACTGTTTCCCATGCTGCGGGAAAAACGCGGCCGGATTGTCATTATTTCTTCTACCTCCGGTCAGATCGGCCAGGCCGGCCAGGTGAATTATTCAGCGGCCAAAGCCGGTTTAATCGGCGCAGCTCGCGCCCTAGCCCGGGAAGTCGGCAAAAAGAATATTTTCGTTAATGTGGTTGCTCCCGGTGTAATCGAAACCGAGATGACCGAACAATTACCTAAAGATAAAATCCTGCCTTTAATTCCTCTGGGCCGTTTTGGCCAGGCCGCAGAAGTGGCCAGCGTAGTCAACTTTTTATGTACCGAGGAACAGATGTACATTCATGGCCAGGTAATCGGGATTAACGGAGGACTGGCGATTTAATTTTCAGCGCTCGCTGGCGCTGGCTTATGTCTGGCTTATGAAAAAATACGATCAAATCATCGTCGGAGGTGGAGTTAGCGGCTTGACTTTAAGCCTGCTTTTGGCGATGAACGGAAAAAAAGTTTTGCTCCTGGAAAAAGGCCCTCAGATCGGCGGCAGCCTGGCGCGTTTTTATAAAAAGAATATCCCTTTTGATACCGGCTTCCATTTTACCGGAGGTTTTGCTAGCGGGGGCATTCTGACCGACATGCTTAAAGTTTTAGGCATCGGAGAGCAAATCCAACCGATTTTTCTTAATCGCCCGGGTTCGGCGCTGTTTGTCTTTGAAAAAGATAATTTGATTTTCGATATGCCATCCGGAATGGATAATTTTTGCTTAAAACTGCAGCAATATTTCCCCCGGGAAAAACAGGCGATCGAAGCTTATTTTTTACGGGTAAAAAAAGTCTTTCAAGCCACTATCTCTCTGGATCTGCGTAAAATCGGGCTGACTGCAGCAACCGTAGAAGAAGATTATATCAGCTTGCAAACAGTCTTAGATACTTTAACGGATAATGCCCAGCTCAAAGCGCTCTTATCGGTATTTTGTTTATGCTACGGAGTCAACCCTAAAGAAGCCTCTTTTGCTAATCACGCCCGGGTGGCCGGCGGGCTGTATATATCAGTCGCCCGGATTAAAAACGGAGGGGAGGCATTTATCCGGGCCTTTGCGGATAGTTTTAGAAAAGCCAGCATTGATATTCTTTGTAATACCACTATCGCTGAATGCGCGGATATTAAAAACGATAGCGTAGGAAAATTTATTTTAA
>JBFZAT010000033.1:0-6224 GCA_041308845.1 Candidatus Omnitrophota bacterium
AAATGGATCGGCAATCCGTATAAAGTAAAAGCCTGGGAGTGGCTCACCCAGGCGCGCCAAGCAATTGAAAAAACTAAAAAACCATCTGAACTGGCCTGGAAGCAGATGTATATTTTAGAAGGCAGCGATTGGTTTTGGTGGGCCGGAGAGGATCCGGACGGTTCTTTTGACCGGCTGTTCAGGCTGCATTTATCCAACTTTTATCAATTAATTAAACAATCGCCACCTGCATATTTAGACAAACCACTGGTCAGCTAGCCTTTTAGCCCTATACAATCACTTGTATCCCGTCGATAAAAAGACACAAAATCTTGTATCCAGCCAAAGCCCAAGAGCAATAATTTTAGCCACTTAACCCCTTGACACAAATAGGGTTTTATGCTATAAATTATAATCAATCATAAAAGAGTAATTTTTAATCTGCCCAGGCAGGTTATTAAATAGATAAAAAGAAGGTACGTGGTGAATAAGAAAGAAATTTATGAGCATCTGGCTAATATTTATCTGGATGCCTCTTCTAAGTCTTCAAAGAACAGAATTAAAATCAGGGCTTATCCGAAACTTATCCCGGGCCTAGCATTAGCCGGGTTGATCTTAGTAGTAGGAACAGGCAGCTTGATTACATATTCTCATGTTCGTAAAAATTCTCCACCCGGACAGATTGCTTTATTTTTATATCAGGGCAGCGCGAAAATAAATTTTAATTTTGACCCGGCGGTCAGAGAAATGTTTTCATTAAACCTCAAACAATTAAACCTGGCGGATTATCAAGCCCTGGGTTTTTCTGTCCGCAAAACCAATCCGTCCGATATCATTTCACTGCGCGTAGAATTCATAAACCGCTTCAACGAAAAATCCGAAATTTATCTCAATGATATTTCCAGCAAATGGACCGAACACCGGATTGACTTAAGCAAATTCGGCCGCAAGGAATTCTGGGGGCAGATGAAAGAATTATCTTTTAGCATCGAAGAATGGAATGCCCGGGAAAAAACCGGCATCGTTTATTTAGATAACATTAGAGTCTTAAAATAGGAGGAAAGCCTAAATGCGAATAATTGCCATCTCGAATCAAAAAGGCGGATGCGGCAAAACCACCACCAGTATTAATTTAGCGGCGGCACTAGCCACCAATAACCGCAAAGTACTTTTAATCGACCTGGACCCGCAGTCCCACGCAACCAGCGGATTAGACATTAAAGCCGAGGTGAGCATTTATAATGTACTTTCTAAAATCGCCAACAAAAAATGCAGGTTGGAAGAAATTATCCAGAATACCGGCACCAATTTTGATATTGCCCCTTCTTCAATTGTTTTAAGCACCCTAGAGCAGGAATTAAGCGGAGAGATCGGCCGGGAATCCCGGCTCTCGGATATCCTGAAAAATTTTAAGAATAATTACGACTATGTATTAATCGACTGCCCGCCGAACTTAGGCATCCTGACTATTAACGCCATCCGGGCGGCCAACGAGATAATCATTCCGGTAGAAGCCAGCCGTTTCTCACTCGAAGGGGTCAGCCAGTTAACCAGCATTGTAAACCTGGTTGCCGAAAGATTAAATCACCACGTAGATTTCCGCATCCTGGTGGCTAATTTTGATTCCCGGCTCCAGCATTCATTTGCTATGTTAGACCGGATCAAACATGATTACCGGAATAAAATGTTCTCTAACATCATTCATGTCAACGTCAAGCTTAAGGAGGCCCAAAACGCCGGCTTAAGCATCTTAGCTTACGATAAATATTGCCGCGGGGCCAAAGATTATTTCTCGCTCTCCCGTGAAATTATCACCCAGGAAAATGCCTCCCCGGCAGCACCGGCGCAGGCAGCTGCTGCCCCGAGCGCAGAGCCGATGGAAGCCCTCCAGCAAAGAATGAATGAAATCCTCAAAGAAGAACTGCCTAAATTAAATGAAGTGGTTTTAAGTGTTAAAGCTCCGCAGGCCAGTGAAGTTTTTATCGCCGGAGAGTTTAACAACTGGAAGCTGGATGAAAACAGCCGCATGGAGCAGACTAACGGCTGCTGGACTAAACGCTTAAAGCTGGATAATGGTAAATACCGTTACCGTTTTGTCATTGATGGAAACTGGAGCGAGGACCCAGCCAACCCCGTCACTCAACTGAACAACTACGGAACCTTGGATTCTTTGCTGGAAGTCTGATACGGGGAAAGCTATGGATTATTCTCAAGCAGAGCAGGAAATACGCGACGGCAAGTTTTTTGCCGTAATTTCATACGTCAGTTTTTTATGCATTATTACTCTGCTTTTAAAACAAGATAATAAATTCGCTCTTTACCATGCTAAACAGGGGCTGGTTTTATTTGTGCTGGAGGCAGCGGCGTTTATACTTTCGATCATCCCTTTATTAGGCTGGTTAATCGGCATCTTTGGTTACGCAATATTTCTTCTGGCTTCGGTGTGGGGGATCATCCAGGCAGGCTTGGGCATTTACAGCCGCATCCCGCTGGTCACCGATATATCCGAGAATGTCATCCTATAATATAAACAGAAGAGGGAGGAACTGATGGCTTTAAAGAAGAAAAAAAATAAGAAATTGAGCACCCGTAAAAGTCCAGCGAAATCCTTGCGTAAAACGCAAGGAAAATCGGTTAAGAAATTGAGCACCCGTAAAAGTCCAAAGAAATCCTTACTCAAAGCGAAATCCTTGCGCAAAAAGCAAGGAAAATCGGCTAAGAAAGCTCCAAAGGCCGAAGGCAATTTAATCGGAGAGATCACCCACTATTTTCCGCATGTCCAAGCCGCGGTGATTAAATTAAAAGCTCCCCTAGCCAAAGGCGATACAGTCAAGATCAAAGGCCATACCACTGACCTCACCCAGGTAGTGACCTCATTACAGATTGACCGGGTAGATATTACTGAAGCCAAAAAAGGGGATGAGATCGGGCTTCTAGTCAGCTCCCGCGTCAGACAGCAGGACAAAGTCTATAAAGTATAATGTCCTCAATCATAATTTACCTGCAGAACCTTTCCTTCAAATTTGTTAATGTTATTTTTGGTAAATCTACCCTTTTTGTTATTATCTTAGGCTGGTACCTAGTAATTAACGGACTGCTCTGCCTGGCCAAGCCTGAAGCAGCCCGGGCCAAACTTATCCGTTCAGGTTTCGGCATTCTAAAACTAAACGTTCTGCTGATCTGCTTCTTTGCTTGGGGACTGCTTAACCGGTTCAGCCAAACTTTATCCGGGCCAAAACAAACAATTGTATTTCTCGGAGGAATATGCGGATTAATCTTTATTTTCTTCTGGGGCCTGGCTTTTTCAAAAAAGACTTTAACCGGAATAGCTGAACGCTTACCGATGATTTACTTCATTTGGTTTGCCAGCATCCAAACACTAATCGGCGCGTTAATGGTCTACCTGCAGCGTAGATTATGGTAACCCAAGAGAAGAGAGCTGCCTGTTACCCACTAATTAACAAAATGTTTCATAATAGCAACAGATCATAATTTCCTGCCTTTAAACAGCAATTTTTCCTGAAAGATTAAGCATCGGCCATACGCATATCTTATTGACTTCCAAATAATTACATCTATAATAAAATTAATTATCATTCAAACCTCACTTGGCATGGAAACTGCTGTAATAGTAAGTATATGACAATATCGGACATACCTGGACATATATAGACATACCAAGAAAGTGAGGAATTTAAATTGGCTAACGAAAAAATGACCATTACAGATGTAGCCGACCGCATCGGAGTCACTCCTAAAACTATTATGCGTTGGGAGAAATCCGGTAAAGTTAATAAACCTAAACGCGACTGGCGGCTTTGGCGGGTTTATGACAAAAACGATTTTAAAAGGCTTAAGGCCTTCAAAGAAACAATCGTCTACCTTGAGGAGAATTCTAATGACAAGTAAACTTATTTGTGTTTTAACCCTTGCCTTAAGCTTAATATTTGGCTCCTTTTTCCTAGCGGTTAGTCCGGCTGAAGAAAACCCCCAAACTACAGAAAAACTTATCGGCCAACCGATGCAAACGGCCCCCCAAACTGCCGCGCCTCAAACCCCTGCTCCGGCAGCAGCTGTTACCGTCAGCAAGAACGGGATCCTGGAAATCCCGACAAACATCCCCGGCTACGAGGCTAAAATCAGGGATTCAGAATTTGACCCGGTAACCTACACCTTGGGCCCGGATGATGTCATTGAAGTTGCCGTCATGCGCCACCCGGAGTTTAGCGGGATATTCCCCATAAACTCTGAAGGCAAGATCCAGTTTAAATTTGTCGGGGATATCGATGTTAAAGGCCTGACTAAAAAACAGGTAGAAGAAAAATTAACCAAAGTGCTGGCTAATTATTTAGTCGGCCCGGAGGTCAGCGTAACGATCACCGAATATAAAAGTAAATTTGTCTTTGTTTTAGGAGAGGTCAGCCAACCCGGAAAATACTACATTAAATCCGACACGATCTCGGTGAGGGATGCCGTGGTGAACTCCGGCCTACCCACCCAGTCAGCCGCCATGCGTAAATGCAGCCTGATCACTCCGGATAAAACCGGAAAAGTCAGAAACCGGCCGGTTAATATTTACGCTATTCTTTACGTAGGCGACCTAAGGCGCAATATTGATATGCAGCCCGGGGATGTCTTATATGTCCCTTCAACCGTAATGGCCAAAATCATCCGGATCATTAGCCCGGTGGCCACTACCGTCGGCCTGGCTTCATCGCCGGCAGAAAGCACCGGCACCGCCAGAACCGCCGCCAAGTCGCTGGCATTATAAGATGGAGAAAAAAATTGCAGCGATTACGGCTAAATCTCTGTAATCTTTGCTAAAAGTAATACTTAATATTTTATATAACAAGAAAGGCAAAAAATGGACAACCAAGAATCTTCAGCTAAACAAAACCCCATGGACTTCTTAAAAATATTCTTCCGCCGCCGGTGGCTTTTAATCACCCCCACCTTTATCGGCCTGATTATAGGTATCGTGGCCAGCTTTGTCATGCCGCGCTCTTATGAAGCCAGTTCACTGATCCTGGTAGAAGAAGAGAAGCTGATTAACCCGATGATCCAGGGGTTAACCTCTTCAACCCCGATGACCATGAGGATGCAGACGATTAAAGAAATTCTCTTAGGCTGGAACAGCTTGGTTGAGCTGACTAAAAAACTCAACCTGGCTAAAAATATCCAGAACCAGGCCCAGTTTGAACAATTAATTATGAGCTTAAGAAGAAATATTAACATTCAGATGCGCGGGATCAATATTATTAAAATTGCCTACACCGGTAAAAACCCCGAAGAAACCCAGATCATCACTAAAACTTTAGGGGATATTCTGGTTGAAGAAAATATGCGCAAGCAAACCAAAGAAGCCGACGTAGCGATCAACTTTTTAACCGAACAGCTGCAAATCTATAAGAAAAAGCTAAAAGAAACCGAAATTGCCAACCTTGAAGATCAGCTAAAAACTCTCCTGATTGATTCTACTGAAGAGCATCCTTTGGTCAAAGATTTAAGGCAACAGATCGCAAAAGCCAAGACTGAAATGGATTCCGGTGAATTTAAAGTTCCCAATCTGGCCACTACCAGCGATAACCCTACTTATCAGGCATTAAAAAAAGAACTGGATAAAATTGAAAGCACTGCCCTGGGAGCGGCCCAGCCATCTGCTGCTTCAGGCAGCGCTCCTGAAGACACTAATTCTACCATCTACAAGCTGATGGTGATTGATAAGCTAGATTCAGCTTTAGCCCGGGATAAAAACGTCAACGAAACTATCTATAACATGCTCTTACAGCGGCTAGAAACCGCCAAAATCACCCAGCGGCTGGAGGCCTCTAAATCCGGCACCCGTTACACGGTGATTGACCCGGCCCGGCTTCCGCTTGTGCCTTCTAAACCCAGCAAAACTGTCATCGTATTACTTGGCCTGTTATTAGGCGTATCCGTCGGCACCGGCCTGGTTTTTGGTTCTGAATTCATGGATCAGTCCTTCTTAGACATTGAAGACGCTAAAAATACCCTGGAACTGCCAATCTTAGGCGGCATCTCCCGGATCACCACCCAGGAAGAGATAGATCGAGAGAAGGATAAGAAACAAAAATTTATCACCATTACCCTAATTGCTTCATCTATATTAATGATCAGCGCCATGCTATTTGCATTCTTTAAACGTTGAGAGAAAAATCTCTATTAAAGATCTTTAATTCGAGGTGACATATGTATAAAAAGTTCTACGGCTTTTCCGAAAAACC
>JBFZAT010000034.1:0-6791 GCA_041308845.1 Candidatus Omnitrophota bacterium
TTTAAAATTCTATGGATCAGGGGTTCGATTTTTTCCGGCGGTTCTTTTAATTGCTTAGCAATCAGAGAATAGTTCTTCTTAGCAACATCTTCCAAATGATGCTCTACGATTTTAAAAACCAGGGGATCAGTTTCATTATCTTTTTTTAACTGGATCGCCAGGCACTCGGAAATATTCCGGCAGGCTACACCGGAAGGCTCAAACTGCTGGATTAAGCTTAAGACCCTGGCGATTTCTTCAGCCGGCAAGCCCAAAATGGCGGTTAGTTCCTCCAGGCTGACTTTTAAATAACCATTTTCATCAAGATTGCCGATAATTTCATAGCCGATCTTTAATTCTTCATCCGTATTAACAAACATACCCAGCTGCCTTAATAAAACCTCCTGCAGCGAAACCTCTTTAGCAATAATTTTATCGGTCAGGTCTTCTTGCGGAGCAAAGCCGGAATTCACAGAAGAAGGCAGGGAGGACTGCGCATAATCTTCAGCAGGGGGGGCCTCTTCCAAACAGGGATTATTCACCAGCTCCTCCTCAATCAAGGTTTTTAGATCTAAAGTAGTCATGGTGAGCACCTTGAGAGACTGAGTTAAAGCCGGGACCATTAAATGCCTAAGTTCAGTACGCTGGCGTAACTCCATGAGCCAAGTATAGCATATTTTATGCCAAAATCCAATTTTAGCCGGTTTTGAAACAAATAAAGAAAAACTTGACAGCAAAAAGCAGTAAGAAGTATAATGAAACCATGAAAAAGGTAATCATATTTAGCTTACTACTCAGTTTGATTTTATCCGGATATTGTTTAGCCGCAGAATCAGATCCAGATAAAGAACTGCCATATACCAAAGAAATCGGAATTATTTCCGGATACGCCCATGGCAGCCTCCAGGAAAAAGGATCATATAAAATCATCCCGGTAATTTTAAGGCTAGGGTACAGCCTAGATGCCACAGGCTGGGGTTTTTGCGACCTGATCCGGCCAATAGCTAATAAGCTAGATATGGAGCCCAAAGGCTATACCGGGCTAATAAATGAATTCCACTTAAATGGAGTTTTTGCCCCGGATAGTAATTTAGAAGCCGGCTGGACACTTTTACTTAAATATTCATATCCGGTGACTAAAAAATTCCATCCTTATTGTATAGGGGGAGTAGGCATCGGCTACATCACCCAACAAACCCGGGAACAGGCAGTGCAATGGGGTTTTACACCGCAATTTGGAACCGGATTTTCCTATTTTTTCAAAGAAAATATTGCCTTCAATTTGGAATACCGGCGCCGGCATTTCTCCAATGCCAACATTAAAAGGCCTAATGGCGGCATCAATGTAAATATGTTTTTAATCGGAGTTTCCTGGTTTTATTAATCCACTGGCATATTGACATTGTGAGTACTTACTCATAATAACTAGGGGGTTAAAACCAGCCAGATCCTACTAAATTCTATGCTTAAACGCGGCCGACCGGGGAAATACCGGATAATCAAAGTAGACCCAAAAATTAACCAATTTAGCCCCAGAGGCAGGCCGGGAAGGCCGGATGAAGTAGGGCTAAAAATGGATGAATTTGAGGCTTTGCGGCTGGCAGATTACCAGGGTTTAAGCCAGAAAGAGGCAGCTAAATCCATGCGCATATCCCAACAGACTTTTAGCCGGATCCTAAGAAATGCCCGCCAGCTGGTGGCTAAAGGAATAACTACCGGATCCGCCATAAAGATACAAGGCGGACAATATGTAATTAGTACCCGCACAAATAATCCAGCCTAATAAAACTTAAAGATTAAAGCTAGCTCCTAAAGAATATCTGGTACTAAAAAGCCGGCTTAAACTGGCAATTTGGGGTGATTTTGGCCATTTTACCCTATAGGTGTACTTCCTATAATATATCTTATGTTAACTTCTCTATATTGCCTAAGTGTATCTAATACTCTGGGATATAATGGTTTACGTGAGGTTGTTTTTTAGCTGTGGAAAAGAGGTTTCTTCTTTACTTAAACTTACCGGGTTATTTTATATATGACAATTGTAAGCAGGATTCTATATGCTGTTCCTGGAATTTTCAGGGTTTAATTAAATATTTTTTATACCAGAGATTTTGAATATTTAGCAGGTTAAATCAGTAACTGCAGGATGAATCGCCCCCTCCCCAAAGCGATTATTTATGCGGTCTAAGGCCTTTATAAGCCCCTCTCTGCGAATTTCTTCCTTAAGTAGGGGTTGATAGACACCTATGGAAAGGCTGCTGCAGCTGACCCCGATTGCCCGGATTCTAGGGTTTCTAAAGGCAGTTTTCAACATAATTTTGATTGCTCTTTGGTATATCTCATAGCCATCATTAGTAGCCATCTGGTAAGTTTTTTGGGCTCCAAAATTATCGATTTGCGGACCGTTTAGCCAAAGATGCACTGTTGAACTAACTAAATTCTGCTGCCTGAGCCGGGTAGCAACCATTTCAGATAACAATCTGATCCAGGCCCGTATAACCTGGGGGTTTATTTGAGCCTGCGGCAAGGTATATGAATGACTGACAGACTTTGGCTTTTCACTAGACTTACCGGAATTCTCACCGAGCTTACCAGAGTTATCATAACTCTGGTTAAAAAATCCCGGTAAGTTTAGGTATAGATCCCAACAACTTTTGAGCCCCTGGGAAATAAAACCGGCGCCGATTTTTCCACCCATGCCACAGAGCTTATCCAGCGGAGTTTGTTTCAAGATTTGCTCAAAATTTGAATCATCAATTAGCGTCAGGCCATCCGGCTTATTCAACTTAGAAGCCAACTTGGCCAGAAGCCAATTTTTGGCAATCCCTACTGAAGCGGTAATGT
The DNA here is from genome assembly GCA_041308845.1 of Candidatus Omnitrophota bacterium. Lineage (GTDB taxonomy): Bacteria > Omnitrophota > Gorgyraeia > Gygaellales > Profunditerraquicolaceae > UBA6249. Next base: position 2,824 of record JBFZAT010000034.1, read on the forward strand.
TAAAGTTTGCATAGATCTGCTCTTTAATATTTTTAGCTAATTTTAACGGTTCCGGATAGCCGCTAAGCTCCAGCTGAAACTCATCAATAGAGGCATAATTCAGGGGCAGATTATACCCCCTCAGAAGCTCAAATATCTGCTCTGAAGTCCAGATATATTTAGCCTGGTCAGCTGGCACAAACTCCAGTTTCGGGCAGATACTAAAAGCCTCCCGGGAAGGCATCCCGGAATGAATACCTAAAACCTTAGCCGCATAGCTTGCCGCGCAAACAACCGTATGCAGCTTATTGCCACGGGAGCCCACAATCAAAGGTTTATCTTTAAGCCGGGGATTAATCGCTTGCTCGATCGAAGCAAAAAAAGCATCCATATCAACATGCAAAACCATGCTTAAATCCTTCCTAATCCAAGCTTATTGTATTATTTTATCTATTTGCCAGCGGAAAGTAGAATTATTAAAAGAGATTTGATATATTTGGCCTGCGCAAAGCACGGAGAAATAGTTAATTAGGGCCTGGCCCAAACGCTCCTGCCAATTGTAAGTGATGGTTTCAATCTGATATTCCTTATTATTCCAGATAAAGTTTCTAGGCAGAATTTTGGAGTTTTTAAATAGGGCCAAAACCTCAATTCGCTCATTTAAAATATCCGGATCCAGGCCGGCTTTGTCCGGCTCGAATCGATCCCAGCGGGCTTTAGGGCTAAAACTATTCTGGTTCATTGGCTTCTATAAACTTACCAGGATTAACCTCAGAGAATCCTTATATTTATTCTAAACCAATCAATACTTCCTGATCACAGTGATTAACTTTCCAATCACTTTAAATTCCTCAAAAATAGGCGGATAATTAGAATTGGCCGCCTCCAAATGATACTTACCGGCTTTGCTGCGCAGCCTCTTTAAAGTAACCTCATTATTATCCAATAATGCAGCTACGATATCATTATTTCCGGCATCCGGGCGTTTTTTTATAACCGCAATATCGCCATCCAGTATCCCGGCATTAATCATACTATCCCCTTTAACCCTTAAAGCAAAAACATCATCAAAACCTAAACGCCCCAAAAACAGATCATCAGCATCCACATATCCCTGAATTTCTTCGTAAGCCAGGTTCGGCTTACCGGCCATAATCGTACCGATTATAGGAATTTTATTAAAACTTGCCCGCTCGGTTAATTCAATCGCCCTGGATTTATTATTCATCCTTTTCACCAAACCTTTCTGCATTAAAGCCTTTAAATAATCCCTCACTGTCCCGGTAGATTTAAACCCCAACGCCTCCCCTATCTCCCGGATGGTCGGAGGCAACCTCTCTCCTATCCGCTGGCGAATAAAATCCAATACTTTTTTTTGTTTATCAGTCAAATCCGTCTTATCCACAGTCATCAACTCTCCTGAAAACAAAATACCACACAAATGTGTGGTTTGTCAAGAAAAATAATTCTTTTATTTCTACAGGCAGAATATGAGTAGATTGGCAAGAAAATACAAGACTCCGATCAACAATTCTTTAGGGCTACCGGAATGCAGATATCTTAATACTCCTGAAGCCATAAGTAGAGTTGAACCTGATACAGCCGCGATTTGATAGGCTTGAATATTCATTAACCCCCTCCATTACTTTATAAAATTACGGATATATCTTTTCACTTCGAAAATCTTCAATGCTTCTACGATTAAAAAAATTGACAATAGCATCAGGACTGCGCCAATAATCCCTAATAGGCTAAATTTATACTGCTGAATAACTATAATCAGCGCCCATAAAGTCATTGTTAACATAAAGACCATCGGCAACACTACAAACCAAATAGGCTTGCTTTTTTTCTTTAACCAGACCGCAACCACCATCAAGGCTAAACCCGCCAAAAGCTGATTAGTCGCCCCAAAAATAGGCCAAATAATTTTCCAGGCTGAAACAATCATTCCGCTGGCATCTTTAAGATTAACCAGAACCAATACTGCCGGCAGAAATAAAGTTACCGCAGTAGCTAAATACCGGCTACGTTTATCTTCCAGGACAAAAAATTCCTGAAAAATATAGCGGGCCAACCGGGTCGCCGTATCTAACGTAGTTAATATAAAAGTTGAAAGGGCTAAGATGCCGAAAGAATTTCCATACTTTGCCGGAATCCCGAAGATTGAAAAAAACTTAGCCATTCCAGCCCCATAAATAGCTAAAGGTGCCTGCCTGGCTAAAGGGTCGGAAATATCCAACATCATCACGGTACACAGCGCAATTAATGCGACTACCCCCTCTATCAACATTGCGCCATAGCCTACCTTTAAAGCATGGGATTCCTGATTAATTTGTTTAGAGGTAGTCCCGCTGGCCACAATCGAATGGAACCCGCTAATTGCCCCGCAAGCCACCATCACAAATAAAAGCGGAAACATCGGGCCGATATCCGGAGCGCTCCATCCGCAAAAAGCCGGAAACCTCAGAGAAAGCCCTCCGAAAAGTATACCTAGAAAACCTCCGAGAATAGAAGCGTAAAGTAAAAAACTGGAAAGATAATCCCGGGGCTGTAAAAGTATCCACACCGGAGTAACCGAAGCGATAAAACAATAAATAATTAAAATTATATTCCAGGTTTTAGCGGAATCTCCGAAAAGCGCCGGAAGACCGGGCAACGGCATTTGCTGGCCTAACCAAACACTAAAAAAAATCAAAGTTACGAAAGTAGCGCTAGCCCAAAATAACGGCATTTTAAAACGGTAAAGCGCCAAGCCAAATCCTAAAGCCAAAATGATAAATAAAATTGAAGAAGTGGCCACTCCGGCATTTGCCTTAAAAGTAGCAGCGGTTAAATCCATAAATACCGCCAGCACATAAACTAAAGCCAACCAGATAAAAATCAACATTAACCGGTAAGCCCGTCTGGACATGTAAATATGCGCGATCTCAGCAATAGATTTGCCACGGTTACGCATGGAAATTATCAGAGATGAAAAATCATGTAAACCACCGATAAAAATGGTCCCGATGACAATCCACAACCAAACCGGCAGCCAACCAAAAGCTAAGCCAGCAATAATCGGGCCTAAAACCGGTCCGGCTCCGGCAATCGAGGAAAAATGATGGCCGAATAAAACCGGAGCAGAAGCAGGTACATAATCTATTCCGTCAGCACAGCTGTGGGCGGGAGTTTTGTTGCGGTTATCCAGCTCAAAAAGCCGGGTCAGAAATTTTCCGTATTTTAAATAAGCTAAGCCGAAAATCAAACCGGCTGAAATGAAAATAACTGTAAACACTGATTAACTAATGAGTTTAACTTATGAATAACTTAATATAAACAATCGCCAATATACAGATAGCCATTAAATTCATACCCCTAAATTTCGTATTTTTAATTTCTTTCTCCATAGAAATCGGCTCCACGCGCCAATTAGCCCTAGCCGTGGCCTGGATATGCCACTTAATTATTAAAGGAGCTTGGAAGACCATAAACAACCCGAAAGCTATTCCTACTACGGAAAAGATTATTGCCAACGGTAATAGATCCATTTTTTTCCTTTCTTTTAATTGAGAGCAGCTGCTATTCATTTAACAGCCGCTCTCCTTTGTTAAGTAACCTACTTTTTCTTCTTCTTGGCTTTTTTCTTAGGTTTCTTACAGCTTCCGCAGCTCATGCTTACCTCCTTTAGTTAAGCCTAAAGAACCGGCTGGTTATGGAATTGATCATAAAGAATCTGGGCATTTACCATGGTATATTTAGGCCGGACATAACGTTTATAAACGTTACTCCAGACATATTCAACTTTATCGGTCAACCGGTTGACCAGTACCGGCATGCGGCTTGCTCCCATACGCACAACTACCGGCTTAAATAAAATCCGGTCGGTAATAAATAAAGTACCCGGTTTTGAGTCTCTAAGCGCTTCCGGAATATTTTCCGCCAGGCCGGGACTGAAATAAAAAACCAGCAGGAATAAAAAAAATAAAATTTTAATCTGCTTGCTC
>JBFZAT010000035.1:0-52881 GCA_041308845.1 Candidatus Omnitrophota bacterium
TTGAAATTATTTTCGGACTCGAAGAAAACAGCATTTTGATGATTATCCCGATCGTCTTCGCAGGAATCGCGCTGCTTTATCGGCGCGACAGAATGCGGCATTATGTCGAAAAAGAGGTAGAATGGACTTCGGTTTTATTCTTCTTATTTCTTTTTGCTTTAGCCGGAGTAGTAAAATATAGCGGCATCTCAGACGTTATTGCCCGCAACTTAATCGGAAAATTCGGCCATCCGGCAAACTTATTATCGGCGGTAATTATCTATTCCAGCAGCCTGCTTTCGGCAATGTTAGACAATACTGTAGTCGTCGCCACCTATATCCCGATTATCCAAAGTTTAGGCAATTTAGATATTAATATCCAGCCTCTCTGGTGGGCAATCTTATTCGGTGCCTGCTACGGCGGCAATATCACCATTATCGGCTCTACCGCCAATATTATCGCTATGGATATCCTGGAGAAAAACCGCGGGATCAAAATCAGCTTCTCTGCCTGGCTTAAAATCGGCCTGGCGGTAGGCATTATCACCACTAGCGTGGCTTATCTTGCGATCATCCTCATGATACATTAACCATTACCAATCATTTATTCTGTTTTAGTAGCAATATTCAAATTTTTAATATTTAGTTCATTAAAAATATCTAGCAGCACTACAATATCCTTAAACCTGACCATTTTATCCGAAAGCAAAACTACCTCCAGCTCTGGATTCTCCTGATGCAATTTGGCCACTTCTGCTTTCAAGGTTTTCTGGGAAACAAATTTATTATCTAAATAAATCATTCCTTCGCTGGTAATCATTACGCTGATCTGCCGGATATCTTTATGCGGCTCTCCGGTTTTTGAGCTAGGCAGATTAACCTGAATATTCGACTGCATGACCAAAGGCGTAGTAACCATGAAAATCGCCATCAGCACTAAAATTATATCCGTAAACGGGGCGGTATTTATTTCCGCAAAAGGTTTTTGCCGGCGGGAAGGTGATCTCATCTCTTTTTGACCGCGCTGATTAAATCCATCGTTTCAGATGCAGCTAACTCCATATCCTTAATAAAATCTTCGATCTTTTTCATAAAATAATTATAGGCAGCGATAGCCGGTACGGCAATACAGAGTCCGGCTGCAGTAGTAGATAAAGCTTCAGATATCCCTCCGATAATCACGCTTAAACCTCCTGATCCGGCTACCGATACATCATGAAATGCTCGCAGAATACCCAGGATTGTACCTAATAAACCGATATAAACCGAGATGCTCCCGATGGTGCCGATGACCGGAGTAAAACGCTCCAGGGTAACCGTTTCGATGATAATCTGACGCTCCATATTATTAGAAATTTCTTTTTCGCTGCAATCTAAGAAGCTCAACCCGGCATTCACCACCTGCACAAAAGGGGCTTCAGAAGTCTTACAAAGTTCCAAAGCCGATTTGACACCGGTTTTCTTTAATTCTTGGCGCAGGTGCAACATAAAATCTTTGCGCTTAATCCTAGATTTAATGCGGTAGGCGATAAATCTCTCTAGAATAATTGCAATAGATAATACTGAGCAACCTAAAAGCACCACCATCGTGAAACCACCCATCTTAATCAACTGCCAGATATTCATAATTAATCTCCCGGATTTTATTTCAGGCGCTTAACTGATAAACAACATCTCCCGATACTTAGGCAGATCCCAGGCATCATCAGAGACTACGCACTCCAGTTGATCGGCGTGTTTCCTGATATGCTCCATCAAAGGCTTCAGCTGAGAAAAATAAGTACCGGCACGCTGCTCATCGCTTAGTTGTTTGGCCTTATTAAGCAATTTAATCATCTCCATGGCATTCTTGCGCACATAATAAATTTTAGCCACCACATCGCAAAGATGCTCTTTTTTATCTTTTAATGCCGCAGCATCTACCTTTAAGCCAGCGCTCTTTTTAAGCCGCACCAGTTCATCTAAGGTTGAGGCCAGTAATTTCTCGTATTTATAACCAGCCGGCACCACCGAAGCATTAACCATTTCGTTTAAAGTATTCGCTTCAATCTCTAAGGTGAGATTATACATATGGATCCAGATATGGTAGCGGGCAATCAGTTCTTCCCGGGAGAAAACTTTATACTTTTCAAAAAGCGCGACATTTTCTTTTCTAGTTAAAGCCTCCAGCGATTCATAAGTAGAAGCGATATTGGCTAATCCGCGCTTCTTGGCCTCATTGATCCATTCTTGGGAATAATTATTCCCCTCAAAACGAATAGGCTTGGTTTCTTTAACGATTTTAGAAATTACCTGTAAAACTCCGGCGTTAAAATCTTTCCCCCCGCAGGTAGCTTTTCTAATCTGCTCAGCAACATAATCTAGGCTTTCAGCGATAATAGTATTGATAACTGCAATCGGAGTAGAAATATTTTGCGATGAGCCTACGGCGCGGAATTCAAATTTAGCCCCGGTGAAAGCAAAAGGCGATGTTCGATTCCGGTCCGTAGAATCTTTATTGAATTTAGGCAACCTTCCAATACCCAAATCCATAATGTCGGATTTAGAAATTTTGGACTTAACCCCCTTTTCAATCATTTCCAGAATATTGGTTAGCTGTTCGCCTAAAAATACGCTGATAATCGCCGGCGGGGCTTCATTAGCTCCTAAGCGGTGCTCGTTACCGGCCAGGGCAACCGAAGCGCGTAAAAGATCACCGTGCAGATGCACCGCCCGCAGCACTGCCGCCAGAACCGCTAAAAACTGTAAATTATCTTCTGGGGTCTGACCGGGATTAAGCAGATTGTTGCCCTGATTATCGGCCAGCGACCAATTCAGATGTTTTCCGCTCCCATTTATCCCGGCAAATGGTTTCTCATGCAAAAGACAAACCAAACCATGCTTTAAGGCAACCTTCTTCATCAACTCCATTAACAGTTGATTATGATCAGCGGCCAGATTAGATTCCTCAAAGACCGGCGCAAACTCATACTGATGCGGAGCGACTTCATTGTGCCTGGTCATCACCGGTATACCCAGCTTATAAGCTTCTTCTGCTACTTCAAACATAAAATTAACTACCCGCTCCTTAATCGTGCCAAAATACTGGTCCTCCAGCTGTTGGCCTTTAGGACTAGGGGCGCCGATTAAAGTCCGCCCGGTCATAATCAAATCCTGGCGTAAATTATAATAATTTTTATCAATCAGAAAATATTCCTGCTCTGCTCCGCAGGTAGAAAAAACTTTTTTTATCTCTTCATGGCCGAATAATTTCAATAAACCAATGGCGGATTTATTCAAAGCTTCATCGGAGCGTAAAAGCGGTAACTTCTTATCCAAGGCCTCTCCGTGATAAGAAATAAAAATGCTCGGAATACACAGAGTTTTACCGAGTTGACTTTCGACAATAAAAGCCGGGCTAGAAGGATCCCAGGCAGTATAACCCCTGGCCTCAAAAGTCGCCCGAATGCCGCCGGAAGGAAAACTTGAAGCATCCGGTTCCCCCTGAATCAATTTATTCCCGGAAAATTTTTCGATAACTTTACCGGGTCCGCTGAGTGAAATAAAACTATCATGTTTTTCAGCAGTTAACCCGGTCATCGGCTGGAACCAATGCGTATAATATGTGGCTCCGTTATCGATCGCCCAGTCTTTCATCGCATCGGCAATTTCATTAGCCTGGTCTAAAGATATGGTCTTACCTTCAGCCATCCAGGTCTTAAACGCCGCAAAAGTAGTTTTAGAAATACGCTGCTGCATCGTCTCTAAACTAAAAGTGTGCTGGCCGAAATATGTAGATACTCTCTTGGGCGCGGCCACTTTGTCTAATTCCAGGCCTTTGATTCTGAATAAAACCTTCTGTCTTATACTCATTCTTCCTCCTGATTATTTATAGGGATTTTAATAAATTTAAGCACTGGTTTAATTCTACCACAATCAAAACAAAATAAAAGAGAGATTCTTGGAAAAGCTCTCGATCTAAACAGCGGAAGCGTCCAGTTAAAGCACGCTCTCCCCCTTTTCACCGGTCCTGATCCGGATTACCCCTTCTACCGGAGAAATAAATATTTTCCCGTCTCCGATTTCTCCTGTCCGGGCACTCTCAATAATCGTTTGAGTTATGCTCTCCAATTGATTATCCGGAATTATTATTTCTACCTTAACTTTCGGTAGCAGCTCAACCTTATATTTCTCTCCCCGCCATTGCTGCACTACCCCCATCTGCTTACCATGACCTTCAATCTCCGAAATCATCAGCCCGGTCACTCCGGCTTGACTGAGAGCATTACGCACTGCCTCCAGGCTTTCCGGCCGGATAATCGCTTCGATCTTTTTCATTTTACCCTCCATAATATTAATAGGTTTATTCTAAGTTTTTGACATCGATAAAAGTATACGCCGGTTTACGGGTATAGAACTCCGGATAAGCAGAATTACCGTGTTCGCCGATATCCAGACCTTCAATCTCCTCCTTCAGAGAAACCCTCACCCCCAATGTATATTTAAGAATGAGCCAAAAAATAAGGGAAATAGAAAAAGCAAAGATCCCTACTCCCAAGACTCCGGTTAATTGCGAAATCAAAAGCTTAACCCCTCCTCCATACAATAATCCATTGCCAGTAGCGGTGCCGACAATCTTATCCTGAGCGAACAGGCCAACACTGATAGTACCGAAAACTCCGTTTACTAAATGCACTGAAAGTGCGCCTACCGGGTCATCAATCTTTAACTTATCAAATATAATCACTCCCAGAACCACGAGTATCCCGGCGATTAACCCAATAAAGATTGAGCTGGGAACGCTGACAAAAGCACAAGGAGCAGTAATGGCGACTAACCCGGCCAAACAGCCATTTAATGTCATCCCTAAATCCGGTTTGCCTAGTAATATCCACGATAATAAAGTAGCGCTAATCGTCGCCATTGCCGCAGCCATATTAGTAGTAATCGCTACATGGCTAATCGCCACGGGATCAGCTGACATAGTAGAACCAGGATTAAAACCAAACCACCCAAACCAAAGCACAAAAGTCCCTAGTGTTGCCATGGACAGATTGTGCCCCGGGATAGGATTAATCCTGCCTTTTGTATATTTCCCGAAACGCGGACCCAAAACCAAAATCCCAGCTAAGGCTGCCCAACCTCCTACTGAATGCACGACTGATGAACCGGCAAAATCAAAAAAACCTTTTAGCTGTAACCAGCCGCCTCCCCATATCCAATGGCCCACGATAGGATATATGAACATCGCCATCAAGAAAGAAAAAACGATAAAAGATTTATACTTAATACGTTCAGCCACTGCTCCAGATACAATTGTTGCGGCGGTACCACAGAAAACTAGCTGAAAGAAAAACTTTGCCCACATCGGTACCCCGGTCCAGGAAAGCGCCGAATAAACTCCCTGATAGGCTGCTCCAGTAAGCGGAGAATTATCTAATCCACTGGCAAAAAATAGACCTTTTAAGCCAACCAGCAAATTACCGTCTCCAAACATCAGCCCCCAACCGAGAACAAAAAAACCTAAGGAAGAAGTAGCAAAAACTACGAAATTCTTAGAGAGGATGTTGACGCAGTTCTTGGAACGGGCAAATCCGGATTCAACCATGGCAAAACCTAAATTCATAAAAAAAACTAACTTAGCAGTAAGTAAGACCCAGATTGTGTCAATCACTACCTTCATATCCACCATATCCATAAATCCCTCCTTTATCTGATCTTATCCAAATAAATACCTACCGAGCCGCAGTTTTGCTGCGTCTACCGTTACACTTAACGCCATACTTTTCACCAGTTAGTTTACCTTTTAAATAGAAAAGGCGTCCTAACCTTTAACCCGGCCAGACGCCTATGTCTTGATCCTGTTGGGGCTTGCTGCAATAAAAAAAGCGTTCTAATTATAGAACGCCTCTGTTTAAAACTTACACTTCAATGTGCCCTACATTAATACAAGTAAAAAATACCTCAATTTGGTAACTAAATTTTATCCAAATGCTTACGGGCCTTCAGCCGGATTTTTTGCCTAAGCTTAACGATGCTCACATGGGAAACCCCCATCCGCTTACCAATTTCCCTAGTGCTAAGGCCTTGGCTAAAATAATCCAGTAGTCTTTTTTCTGTAGGGTTAAAACCATTATTCTGGATAGATTCCACTAAAAATTTATTATTTAAATCCTGCCGGCAATCTGGGCAAGCCCAAGCTCGGCCCAGAATTTTCTCTAGGCTTAAATCTTCATCGGAATCTAAAACCCCATCCATACTTATAACGTTGGAGCGTTCATTAATTTTACGGATATAGTTTTTAAGATGAAAATAGCATCCTTGCAAAACATAACTATCCGTCTTATCGCTGAGCTTACCTTTTGAAAAATCCCCCCAAAGATGGATAATTGCCTCTTGATAAAGATCGTCCTGATCAAAACTGCGGTGAGCGCCGTTTAGCCGGTAAGCAATCCGTTTAATAGTCGGTGATAATTTTTGGTTTAACTCTTCAAAACTCATCGCTTGGCCTCTATTGCCTCTACCAGGTTATAAACTGTTAGGTTAATTACCGCTATTTAAGCTGGCGTAAATAAAAAAGTCCCTTACCCTGGTTATTTCGAGTAAAGGACTCCTTGGTCCTGGAAACTCCGCAACTTAATCGTTGAACGGATGTGTAAAATTTAGATAAAAAAAATCTTCTGGAAATATTAACTTACCAGAAGACTGCTCTGTCTTTAGTTACGGCTTCGTACGCTATAAATATACCATATCCCCGGCGCTTGTCAAGCAGGAAATTAATCCGGAGTTTTTTAAGCCTGAAGTCAATTCTTCCCTCTTATATCTTTGGCCAGGATGATTGCTTCGGCTACTTGGCGCATAGATTTACGGATATCCATACTTTGTTTCTGGATCAAACGGTAGGCCTCGGCTGAAGAGATATGTGCATCTTGAGAAAGAATATCCTTAGCCCGCTCAATCAGTTTACGTGTGGTTAATGCCTCTTCGGCCGAACTGGCCCGCAAATCCAATTCCGCATTTTCAATGGCGATGGCCGCCTGGTTAGCTAAAGCCGTAAGCAGATCCAATTCAGATTTTGAAAACTTATGCTGTTTAGAAGTATAACAGTTTAACACTCCGATCACCCTGCCTTTAACTGCCAGCGGAACGCAAGCCAAAGAACATAGGCCTTCTTTTTTAGCTACATCCTGATTAAGATAACGCGGGTCTTTCTTTACATCAGCAATACAAGCCGCTTTATTTTCTTTGGCCACTACCCCGGCAATCCCCTTGCCTAAAGGGATATTAGGTTTTTTATTGTAAGACTCAGATATGGATTGCGTGGCTTTGATGACTAATTCGTTTTTATTCGGATCCAAAAGCATCAGGGAAGAAATCTTGGAATTCATCACTTCGGCAGTAACCTGCACCAAAAGGCGCAATAGCTCCTCTAAATACATCCCGGAGGTGATCAGGTTGGCAACTTTAGAGATTGCCTCGATCTGCTTGACATAAATCTGGAAATTATCTTTTTTCTTAACCGGCACTAGCTGCTCTTTTCTATAAACCTTTTAATCCTGACTAAAGCTTCTTTTAAATTTTCTAAACTTGAAGCATAAGAAATCCGGATATATCCTTCCCCGCAGGGGCCAAAGGCTGTCCCGGGAACAACCGCCACTTTTTCTTCTTCCAATAATTTACGCGAGAAATCCATCGACGATAAACCCGTGCTTTTAATCGAAGGAAAAATATAAAAAGCTCCCTGGGGAGACAAACATTTTAATCCCAAAGCATTCAACTCGCTGGTCATCAGCCTGCGGCGGCGGTTATATTCGCGCTTCATCTGTTCTACAGATTTTTTCCCGCTGACTAAAGCTTCAGCGGCAGCCATTTGACTGGTAATCGAAACGCACATAATAGTATATTGATGGATCTTAGTCATCGCGGCAATTATTTCTTTCGGCCCGCAAGCAAAACCTATGCGCCAGCCGGTCATCGCAAAAGCCTTGGAAAAACCGTTAAAATATACCGTATTGCCTTTAGCCCCGGGCAAAGTCGGGAAAGCCGTATGCTGGAAATCATAGGTTAAATCGCCATAAACTTCATCGCTGATGCAAAGCACTTTATGCTTTAATAAAATTTTATTTATCTGTTCTAATTCCTTGCGCCGGTAAGAAACGCCGGTGGGATTAATCGGATAATTCAAAACGATTCCTTTGGTTTTTTTATCAATATACTTTTCTAAAAGGCTCGGGGTAATTTTAAATCCATCTTTAGAAGTATCAATATAAACCGGTGTCCCCCCGGCTAATTCGGTAACCGGACCGTAGGAAACATAACTAGGCTGGGGAACTAATATTTTATCACCCGGATTAATCAAGGCCCGTAATACTAAATCCAGGCCTTCACTCACTCCGACCGTAATTAAAATCTCTTCATCCGGGCAATACTCCAGGCCGTATTTATTTTTTAAATAGCGGTGAATGCCTAGGCGTAGTTTATAGAGCCCTTTATTTGAAGTATAACCGGTAAACCCCTGTTCTAAAGAGTAGATCCCTGCTTCACGGATCTGCCAGGGGGTGACAAAATCCGGTTCTCCTACGCCTAAGGAAATAACCTCTTTCATCCCCAGCACTAAATCAAAGAATGCTCGGATCCCGGAAGGCTGCATTTTTTCTACAACTTTTGATATTTTCATCTTTTCTATATTCTATCTCTTAATTACTAACTACCCTTTAATATGATATCGCTATTCTTTTATTCTGATCTGGCTTATGTTTCAAGATTACTCCGTCTTCCTTATATTTCTTTAGTAAAAAATGCGTAGCGGTTCCCCGCACATTTTCCAGACAAGATAATTTCTCCGCCACAAAACTAGAAACCGTATTTAAATTTCTCCCCTCTACCACCACTAACAAATCAAATGTTCCGCTGATTAAATAACAGCTAGTTACCTCAGGGAATGAATAGATCCTTTCGGCAATTTTATCAAATCCTAAATCCTTTTGCGGAACAATGTTCACTTCGATTAAGGCCCGCACTGCAGATTCATTATCCTTAATCAGCTCTTTATTGATTACCGCTTTATACCTTAAAATCGCTCCCTCTTTTTCATATTTCTTAATCGCCTTTTTTACCTCATCCGGTTTTTTACGGATCATTTTGGCGATCTCTTCGATGCTGGCCCGGCCATCCTGCTCTAAAATCTCTAATATTTCATCCATTTTTAATCTCCGCGGTTAGTGAATCTTGCAAATTTCAGCGCCTTTTCTTTTATGTTCTGATTTTTTAAACATTCGTTTTACTTTATTTACTTTATTATTATCGGCTAGCTGTTTACGATTATTACATAGCCGATCCAAGATATCATCTAACTCCTCATAGGTAATCCCCATCTCGCCTTCGTCAGTCTGCCCGGCCCACAGTCCGGCGGTAGGAGGCTTACTGATAATACTTTGCGGTATTTTTAATTCCTTGGCCAACGTGCGCACCTGGCGTTTAAATAAATCCCCGATCGGAAGTATATCCACTCCGCCATCGCCGTATTTAGTAAAATATCCGACCATTAATTCGGATTTATTCCCGGTGCCGCAAACTAAATAATTCAGTTTATTAGCAAAATAATAAAGTGTGCACATCCGTAGGCGGGGTTTAAGATTCCCCCGCGCTAAACTGGCGGTGCCCGGTAAAATTTTTAAAAAATTATCGTAAACTCCGGATAGATCTATATACTTAGACTTAAGTTGAAAATTATCGACCACCAGCTTAGCATCCTTTAAATCCTGGAGATTACTATTGCAGGGTAGAAAAAAAACAATCAGCTTATCTTTCCCCACTGCCTCCTTACATAAAGCCGCCACTACTGCCGAATCAATGCCTCCAGAAAGCCCCAAAACAATCCCTTGGGCCCCGGCATCCTTAACCTTTTGCTTAATCCATGAAATAACTTGGTTTTTCATATGCACATAATTGGCAGGAATTTACCTGTATCAAATAATGAATTTATAATAGCATAACTGGTAAGCCGGTCAAGCAGATATTGAATCCTCTATTTAAGCTCTTCGGGATGGTGTTTAACTACTTTGGCCTCAATCATATAGATTACGTCTTCGGCGATATTCGTAGTATGATCGCATATCCGCTCCAGAAACCTGGCGATCAACAAAAGTGGTACGGCTCGAGGAGCGGTTTTACCGTCTTTAACCATATAATCTTCGACTAATTCTCTCTGGATTGCATTTCTTAAATGATCCGCCTCAGAATCCGAAAGCATTACTTTCCGGGCTAGCTGGCTGTCTCTCTGGACAAAAGAATCTATGGCCATCTTTACCATTACTTGAGCAACCGCAGCCAGCTTGGGGATATCTACCAACGGCTTTAAAAGTGGCTTATCGGCAATCTCTACTACGCGCTGACAGATATCCACAGCAATATCAATAATCCTCTCCAGCTCCGAGTTAATCTTCATCCCAGTAGCTATAAACCTTAAATCTCCGGCCATCGGCTGATGGCGCGCAATCAAATCCAGGCACTTTTCATCTATAACCAACTCCAGCTCATCAATTAACTTATCATTATTAATAACTTCCCAAGCCTTATGTTTATCCCGCTGCTTAAGCGATTCAACAGATTTAAATATCGCTTCTTCAGCAAAAGCCCCCATCTTTAATATCTGGTTATTTAAATCCTGTAGCTCCTCATCGAAATGTTTTACCATTAATCCTCCTGGTTTTAAGATTTAGCGCAAATATCTTGAATGAGCCTTTTAACCTGGCCCATAATACTATCCCTGGTTTGCCTGAAAAAATTAATATCCTTGCCCTTAGGATCCTCTATATTCCATTCAATATGTTGATCCGCCGGGAAAAAAGGACAGATATCCTGACAACCTAATGTTATTACGTAATCAAATCTCTGCACCGGCAACTCAGCAAACCCCTTAGGTCGGTTATTAGCAATATCTATACCCGCCTCTTTCATCACCTCAATTGCGATGGGATTAACCCCTGCGCCAGGCCTAGAACCTGCGCTGTAGACCTCAATAAGTTCTTTACCCAACGCTTTAGCGATACCTGCTGCCATTTGAGAGCGGCAGGAATTCTCAACGCAAACAAAAAGTACTCTTTTCATCTATCCGAATCTCCCGGTTATATATGCCTCCGTCCTCTTATCTTGGGGGGCAGTAAATATATCTTGAGTCTTGCCAAACTCTACTAATTCACCTAATAAAAAAAATCCGGTATAATCCGATACCCGGGCTGCCTGTTGCATATTATGTGTTACTATAACAATAGTATAGTCTTTTTTCAACTCTAAGATCAATTCTTCTATCTTTCCCGTAGAGATCGGATCCAAACTGGCGCAAGGCTCATCAAAAAGAATCACTTCTGTCTCTACAGCTAAACAGCGGGCGATACATAACCTCTGTTGCTGGCCTCCGGATAAACCTAAAGCACTCTCTTTAAGCCTAGACTTAACTTCCTCCCATAAAGCCGCTTTTTTAAGGGTTTGAATTACCCTTTCTTCAATGTAATCTTTATCTTTAATCCCGTTAACCCTTAAACCGAAAGCGATATTGTCAAAGATACTCTTGGGAAAAGGATT
The DNA here is from genome assembly GCA_041308845.1 of Candidatus Omnitrophota bacterium. Classification (GTDB taxonomy): domain Bacteria; phylum Omnitrophota; class Gorgyraeia; order Gygaellales; family Profunditerraquicolaceae; genus UBA6249. The sequence goes on from JBFZAT010000035.1 coordinate 11,542, forward strand.
GGGCTTCTGAAAAACCATCCCCACTCTTCTGCGTATATCTACAGCGTCAATGCAAGGGGAATTAATATTTTCCCGATCGATATAAATTCTTCCCGTCAGTCTGGTATTCACAACCAATTCATTCATCCGGTTAAATAACCTGATAAATGTTGATTTTCCGCATCCGGACGGCCCGATTAAGGCTGTTACTTGATTCTTAAATATATCTAAGTTGACAGATTTAAGTGCCTGCGTTTTACCGTAGAAAAAATTGACTGCCTCTGCCTTCAGTTTTATCGGACTATCCATGGTAGCTCCTTTGTCTTTGGCGTAGATATATTGCTATTGCCGAAATGAATAAAACCAATACGAGAAGAATCAAGCTGCACCCATAAGCAATCGCTCTCTGTTTATCCGGATGAGTACCTTCGGTCATTAAAGCGTAAATATGATAAGGCAAAACCATCACATCATTAAATATACTATTCGGATAACCTCTTTTATAGAAGGCGGCAGCGGTAAATAATATCGGAGCTGTCTCTCCGGCTACTCTGCCTAGACTCAGGATAACTCCGGTGAGTATACCCGGCAGAGCGGTCGGTAAAACAATCCTTTTGATGGTCTCCCATTTACTCGCCCCCAATGATAAAGACGCTTCGCGGATGGAATGCGGCACGGCAATTAATGCTTCCTGAGCAGCAGAAATAATCAAAGGCAGCGCTAATATGCCTAAGGTCAGGCTGCCGGCAATAATCGAAACACCGAATTTAAAGAAATTCACAAACACCGCTAAGCCAAAAAGACCGAAAACAACCGACGGCACCCCCGCCAGGTTGTTTATACTGATGCGGATAATATTAACTACGATACTTTTAGGGGAATACTCGCAAAGATATATTGCGCAAGCTAAACCTAAAGGCACTGCAAATAACATCGCGCCTAAAGTCAGATACAAGGTTCCGATAATAACTGGAGCGACTCCTCCTTCAGTCATAGCGTTACGCGGAGGTTGAGTTAAAAAATCCCAAGAGATTACTTGGATACCCTTTGTAAAAATGAAATATATAATCGTCCCTAGGAAAAAAAGGGTAGTAAAAATACACACAAATAGACAAAAGAAACCTGCTTGCTGGGAAAAATTCTTTTTCATCCGCTTAATCCTAACTTTATCCTGTACCGGCGCGAGATAATCTCAGCAATAATATTAAATATGAATGTCGCCAGGAATAAAACCAAAGCAATCGCAAATAGAGCCTGATAATGACTGCCGCCCATCGGCGCCTCCCCCATCTCAGCGGCAATCGCCGCGGTCATCGGCCGGACCGGCTCTAAAAAAGTTTTCGGAATTACTCCTGCTCCTCCGGCCACCATTAAAACTGTCATCGTCTCCCCTATTGCCCGGCTCATGCCTAATATTATCGCTGTAGAAATTCCCGAACCCGCCGCCGGGATCACCACCCGGGTTAAAGTCTGCCAACGGTTTGCGCCTACGGCAAAAGAAGCTTCCCGGAAAGAACGCGGGACATAACTTAAAGCATCCTCTGAAATACTGCAAACGGTAGGAGTAGCCATCAACCCAAGTATTAAACTGGCGTTTAAAGCAGTCATCCCCGTAGGCAAATTAAATAAATTTTGCAAAAAAGGGGTGACAACCACTAAACCGAAAAATCCGTAAACTACCGAAGGTATACTGGCTAAAAGCTCTATCAACGGCTTTAAGCATTGTCTCTGGCGAAAAGTGGCGATTTCATTCAGATAAAGCGCGCTACCTACTCCTAAAGGTACACACACCAAAACCGCTCCTGCTGTTACCCATGCAGAACCTAAAATAAGCGGGAGTATCCCAAATTCTGCAGGTTCATGTGTAGGATACCATTTAGTACCAAATATGAATTTCGAGAACCCCACCTCTTTAAATATCGGAGTACCTTCCCTAAAAAGAACAATCATAATTCCGACCAGAAAAAATAGTGAGGCAAAAGCTAAAATTGTAAATATCCACTGATAAATTTTTTCTTTTATACGCTTATAATGCATGTTTTTTTAAAAAAGAGCTCCTGTCAAGCTTTTAGTTTTCCCGCCGCCTTAGCTAATGCAACCCCAGCTATTGGATAAGTGAACAAAAACTTATTTACTTCAACCCAACATAGCCCTGTATATCTACCAGTTCCTGACCCCTATTACTTTTTACAAAATCCAAATAATTTTTTACGGCCCCTTGGGGTTTTCCGTTAGAATACATGAATAACGGCCGGCTAACCGGATATTTTCCCGAAAGAACGGTTTCAGACGAAGGCATTACCCCATCGATCTCCAAAGGTTTAATACTTTCTGACATAAAACCTAACCCTACATATCCTATTGCTCCGGGTGTCTGGGCGACTATCTGGGCTACTCCTTGGTTAGAAGCCTGCATTAGCGCTCCAGGCATGACTTTTTCTTTATTCATAATTAACTCGCCAAAAGCCTCAAAGGTGCCGCTAGATGTATCACGTGAAACCACTACGATCTTTCCAGGTTTTTGGCCTAATTGCGACCAATCGGTTATTCTACCCATATAAATATCTCTAATTTGCTTTTTAGTAAGCTTGGCAGTAGGATTAAGCTTATTTACTACTACAGCAATCCCATCCATCGCCACAATGTGAGCAACCGGATCCCTGCCATTAGCAGCTGCCTTTTCGATTTCGCTATCCTTAATTGACCTGGAAGAATCGGCAATATCGCAGTTTCCGTCAATCAAGGCGGTAATCCCCACGCTGGAACCTCCGCCGCGAACACTGATATCCACTCCAGGATTCTCATCCATAAACACTTCAGCTGTTTTCTGAGCAATCGGCAGAACAGTAGTTGAACCTACCACTACGATTTTCTCGGCAAAACAATCACTTACCGCTAAACTTATGGACACTGCCCCAACCAAGATTAATATCGCTAGCTTTTTCATTCCCAATACCTCCTTAATTTTAATATACACCTAATTATTCTCTTAAGATACTGCTCTTTCCTTCATTAAAACTTCATATTCCAATCAAGCTGGGCTATAGTCTCAGGAGCTTTAGCCCCGCCGGCGATATTCCATGAACGGTATATATCCAAACCTAAGGATGTGTTCTTGCTTAAACCATAAGTAAGCGCAACCTCATGGCTCCTGATACCGGTTTTACCGCCATAACGATCTGAGTCAGGAGTGGTATCAATAACTGCATCTTTACCGAGCATGGCATAAATATACCTAAACTGCCAATCACCCCATTTTTCAACTTTGCTGTTGCCCAATTCAAAACCCAATGCATAACCGGTGTTCCCAGCGGAACCAGCGGTATTGTTGACATATTCACCGAAAAACTTTAAATTTTCTATATGCGCTCCCGCTATCTTAAACGGCTCTTTGATACTTAATTCTATTACCGGACTGAGCAAACGATAATCATATTTCCATTGCGCGCCGGATTTGGTATTACTACTTTTATACCAGCTGTCAGTCGGATAATTCTTATTTTTAACATTCGTCCAGTGATAAAGCGAAAAGGCGCCTTTGAGCGAAACTTTATCATTAATTTTATAACTAGCTCCGGGCTGAACAAGATACATCATTACCGGATCTGCGTCTGTGCTTGTATCCGCAGTGCCCGCTAAAGCAGCAGTATTCATAAAAACCACAGTCTTTTCTCCTATGTTCTTGCTAGCTGATATCGCCGCGCCTTCAGGAGTGATGTCTGTATCCCAAATTAAATCTGTGGGCTCCCAGAGCACATCTTTTAAAAGCATTTTCCCCCCGGTAAGATTTAACCAAGACCACGGGGTATATTTGGCGTAAGCATAATCCAGCCTAACTTCAAACTTTGAGGAAAATCCGCTATTTTTATCGCCAAAGCTAATATTTGTAGAACGGGGGTCACCTCCGGCATTAGTCGCCAGGCCTACAGCTGCAATAATCTTTTCGTTAACCTTAGCCTGCAAACCAAGCCGAGCCCGCAGCCGACCGATATGCGTATCTTTTGCATAATCATTCAGCGCTTTCTCATGTTTATATTGATATCTTAACCTTAGATCCCCATTAAGCTTCATATTCTGGACCCAGGCCGGTAACATAGAATATTTACCGGTGGCAATCTCTTTCTTTACTGTTTCTTGAGTCTCATATTTAATCTGCTGGGCCTCTGCGCCGCTTAGGACTCCCTTATCTACCAACTTCTCAAGTAATAAATCAATCTCTCCGGCGTTTGAAACCCGAATACCAATGCTCATTAAACAACCAACTCCTAACAACACTGCAACCAACAGCTTCCTCATTTTTTCCTCCTTTTTATTAATTGCACTCTGGCTGAGCTAAATTGTTCTTATTCATTTTACATTTTCCATATTGATTCTGGATTAAAGCTAAGTAAAATCCGTGTAAAATATTAACTTAAGGCTTAAGCACCGAAAAAACTCTATTTTGCATCAGCTGTACCTCCTTGATCATGGCCATCAGTTTTATCAGACTAAATGGCTTACTTAAATAATAATCTGCCCCAAGAAGATAAGCATACAGTTTATCCTGGCTGCTACTTCTGGCGCTGACTATAATAATAAATGGACAGTCAGCGCTCTGGTTTCTTCTTATTTCCTGACAAATATCAAATCCATTTATCTCCGGCAGATTTATATCCAGTACTACTACGCTGAAATATCGGTTCTTTAATTTTGCTAGGGCTTCCTTCCCGCAAAAAGCTTGCTCTACGCTAAATCCTTCTTTGCTTAAGTTATAACTGATTAATTTATTAATATCCGGGTCATCATCAATCACCATAATTTTATTATTAAACATACGTTTCTGCTTTCTCTTTAAAGCTTCCCGCCGACGGGCATTCAGAATAAAATTGTTCCATATTTTCTAGTTCCTCCAGGATAATCCGCTTTAAATATTTACGCAGGCAAATTAATAAAAACTTGAATTTATTTATCATGGCTAAAGTATAGATTAAGCAGGTTAAATCTGCTTCAAGGATAGGTAAAATGTAGGTAAAATAAAACGCCCCTTGTTTCATAATCAAGGGGCGTTAAGCGAAGAAATTAACGGTAAAAATTTATCTAGACCGGGAGGCTAAACCAAAACTTCGAACCGAAGCCTTCACTGCTCTCAACCCCCACCTGGCCGGAGTGAAGTTCGACAATATGTTTAACAATAGAAAGGCCCAAGCCGGTACCTCCGAGTTGACGCGAACGCGCTTTATCCACCCGGTAGAACCTTTCAAAAATACGGGGAAGGTCTTTTTGCGGTATGCCGATTCCGGAATCCTCAATTATTACTTTGACACTTCCCTCTGATCTTTCACTAGACAACTGAATAAACCCTTTTTCCTGGTTAAATTTAATGGCATTATCAATCAAATTTACCCAAACTTGATGCAGCCGTTCTTTATCGGCAATAACAAAAAAACCTGGCTTGAGCTGATTCATAATCTTGATTCCTTGCCGAGCAAACTGGAGTTTGAAACTATTAAGTACATCTTCAGCTTGCAAATGCAAATCGAAACTGGACTTCTTCAGGATTATCCCCTGAGACTCCAGCCCGGATAAAGATAATAGATCGTTAACTAAAGTATCTAGCCTATCGGCGTGGCTCTGAATAATCTTCAGAAAATTACGGTTATTCTCTTTATCCTCTAAGGCCCCCTCCAGCAAAGTCTCTACAAAACCCTTGATTGCAGTTAAAGGAGTCTTTAATTCATGCGAAACGTTGGCCACAAAGTCCCTGCGCATAACTTCTAGGCGCCTAATCTCGGTTATATTATGTATAACAACTAATGCTCCGCTTACTGCCGCTTGGCCGAAAATCGCCACTGCGTTTATTTCGAATACACGCTGAACAGGGAAAACTAAATCTATTTCTTGAGAGATAGATTTTCCATTTTTTAATATTGAATCAATGACCTCGGAAATCTCTTTATTGCGGATGGCCTCTAGAAATAGCTTGTCCTTAACCTCTAGCTTAGTCACCCCAAAGATCTTCTCAACCGTCTGATTGATAGAAACAATCCTGCCTAACTTATCAGTAACAATCACCCCCTCCACCATACTATTAAAGATCGCCTCTAAATGCTGGCTCTTAGTGGCGATTTCGCCTATTTTATCTTCGATATCTTGAGCCATTTTATTCAAAGTGGAGGCCAGGCGCCCGATTTCATCCTGAGTATCTTCGAGTATTCTATGAGAAAAATCCCCTTTAGCAAAATTCAAAGAGGCATTAATAATACGGTTAATCGGCCTGATCATTAATCTGGTAATAAATAATCCCAGCATAAGCGCTAATAACAAAGCCAGGAGCAGACCGATAAGAATAATCCTTTTGACGGCAGAATGCATACCCTGCACGCTAGTCAAAGGCAAGGCTAGCCTTAATATGGCAACCAGCGCACCGTTTTTCATGATCGGAAGCGCCAGATACAACATATTTATCTTTAAAGTAGAAGAATACCTAATCTCTTGCCCCAGCTTTCCGTCTAAAGCTGCAGAGACTTCCGGCCGGTAATAAAGATGGTTCTCCAGAACCGGAAGATTTTCTCTAGGCACCTCTGAATCTGCCAATACTTGCCCGTTTAAGCTGATCACAGTAATGCGCGAGCCAATTTTGGCCCCTAACTCTTTGCTCAAATCATCCAGCAACCCAGGATTGTTAAAAGGATCAGATAAAACAACTATCCTACTTTCTATAAGATAAGCCTGGCTGATTAGTGATTTTTTTATTTCTTGAAGGGTTTTTTGCTGAAGGTTACTGTCTAAAAAGAATAAAACGAAACCTAAAGATATTAGTATAAGAAAAAAATAGGAAAAGATTAATTTAAGTTTAAAACTGCCCCTAACCATTATTCCGTCGTTGATTAGCTATTATCCCATTGCAGACTTTCGATCACTGCCTGGGCTACGTTATTTAAATGATCACCAATCTTCTCAAGATTGCTAATAATATCAAGAAAAACTACCCCGGAAAGAACATTACATTTGCCTCCTTCTAAGCGTTGGGTATGGTTAGTCTTAAGCCGGTCACGCATAACATTAATCTGACACTCCTCTTCTATGACCACTTTGGCTTCGTTTACGTCATTCTGCTGCAGCGCTTTTACCGAACAATCAATCATATTACTGATTTCATCGTACATTCTCTGTATTTCTTCTATGGCTAAAGGAGAAAAAGGTAGGCGGTTTTCTATTTTTTGTTCCGCTAGGTCGCGTAAATTTTCTGCGTGATCGCCGATTCTCTCAACGTCGTTTATCGCATGGATCAGCGGAGGAATCTTTTTTGACTCATCCTGGCTAAGCTCATGCTGCATCAACTGCACTAGATAATTAGTGATCGCTTCCCTTAAAGAATCCACCGCTTCTTCCCGACGGGTAATCTTTTCCAAAGATCGTAAATCATTGTGAATAAAACTGTTGATGGCAATCCCCACCATTTTTTTAGTTAACCCCATGGTTCTAACGATCTCTTTGATCGCTGCCTCAATCGCAATCGGCGGAGTATTTAAAAGATGCTTTTCAAGATACTTGGGCAGATATTCCACCTCTTCTTCCTCCTTACCTTTGATAATAAAAGTAAGGAATTTAGCAAATACAGGGATCAAAGGAAGAAAAATTAATGTATTTATAATGTTAAATAAAGTATGGGCATTGGCGATTTCTCTAGTCACATCAGTAGCGGTAAGAGCCACCAGCTTCTTAAACAAACCTAAAAACGGTAAGAATATCAATACCCCGAAGATATTAAATATAATGTGCGCCATCGCCGCCCGCTTGGCCCCGATACTGGTGCCCAAAGAAGCAATCAGCGCCGTAACACAGGTACCGATATTACAACCAAGAACAAGCGGCAGCGCTGCTCCTAAATCAATCAACCCGGCCATTGACAAACCCAAGATCATACCGGTAGTTACCGAACTGCTCTGCAATATAGCAGTAACCAAGGCTCCAGCTAAAACTCCCAATAGAGGGTTAATACTAAAGTTAACGAGTATCTCTTTAAATACCGGAGAATCGCCCAAAGGTTTTATGACCTGGGTTAGAATACTTAAACCCAAGAAAAGAATCCCAAATCCCAAAAGGAATTCCGCGATATTCTTATATATCTTTCGTTTGACGGTTATAGACATAATCATGCCCACCCCGATAATCGGCAAGGCAAAATCAGTCAGTTTAAAAGCAATTAATTGCGCGGTGATAGTCGTACCTATATTGGCGCCGAAAATAACACCCAAAGCCTGAGTTAGATTCATCAGCCCGGCGCTGACAAAACCAACCACCATCACTGTGGTAGCAGAAGAGGATTGGATTAAAGTAGTTATGCCCGCACCGACTAAAACCCCGCGTTTAGGGCCGCCGGTGAGAGAATGTAAAACTTTACGCATCTTCTCCCCGCTGGCTTTATGTAAACCTTCACTCATTTCACGGATTCCGTAAATAAACAGCCCTAACCCGCCTAACACGCCGAAAATAAGTTCATGAATCATTTAATTAATCCTCCGCTTCAAATTCAAACCTGTAACCATAATTCTTAACCGTCACCACTCTTTTTGCCTCAGATTTTAACTTTTTACGTAAAGTCCGGACATGTACATCCACTGTACGTGTTTGAATCTCCAGGGCATGATCATACCCCCAAATAGAATCTAAAAGATAGTCTCGGGATAAAACCCGGCCCTTAGCTTTCAATAAAGTTTTCAGTAACTCAAATTCTTTGGCAGTCAACTCAACCGGCTTATCCTTGACATTCACGGATATTTTAGCAAAATCAATCTTTAATCCGCCACATTGGAACAATTCAGAACTTTTATCCTTTTCCTCCATGCGGCGTAATACTGCTTTAATCCGCGCGATTAACTCCCGCGGACTAAAAGGCTTGGTAACATAATCATCTGCTCCCAGCTCTAAGCCGATAACTTTATCGGACTCCTGCCCCTTAGCGGTGAGCATAATAATCGGTATTAACCTAGTTTTATTCTCTTTTTTTAAAGTCTTGCATACTTCTATGCCATCGATGCCCGGCAGCATCAAATCCAACAAGATTAAATCTGGCTGTTGAGCTAAAGCTAGATCCAAAGCCTCCTCCCCGTCCTGAGCGCTAATTGCCCGGAAGCCCTCTTTCTTAAGGTTATACTCCAGCATCTTAAGGATATCCTTCTCGTCTTCAACAATCAGAATCTTTTCTTTCACTTCATCTGCCCCCGGCAAACATTAACGCATACCCCGCAGACAAACTGCTCTACCTGTCTTTGTGATTGAAAACTCTTCAATTTTTCAAAGCACTTCTTACGGTCGAAATCCTCAGGACGCTCTTGAATCGCCCCTGCCGGACATATTTTAACACAAAGCCGGCAATCCCGGCAATCTTTTCTGCTAGGGCGATCCAATGAAAGCGGCATATCAGTCAAAATAGAAACCAGGCGGAACTGACTACCCAGTTTTTCATTCACCAAAAGGTTATTTCTTCCGATCCAGCCCAATCCAGCCAAAACCCCTAATTTTCTGTGGGAAAGATGCGCGGTATTTTTCTCCCAATCGATAATTTGCGTCGCCGGTATAGCCAAAGCCGCATAACCGCGCTTTTGAATAATATTACCCAATTTTAAGGCTGCCTGATCTAAAAATGAATTTACTATTTTATAGTGGTGGAAATATAATTTCGTAGGTTTCTGTTCCATCTCCGAAAGTATGGATTGAGAAAGCCTTAACCCCAAGCAGATAGCTTTATCGAGCTTTTCTAAAGTTTTCGGAGAGATTTGAAACTCATTCTTTATTTCACGGATATCCGCTACCCCGAAAAGATCTAAACCTTCTTGGCAACAGATCTTTTTCAAAGCCAGATAATTTTTTACTTTATCCATTGGTCTTTCTTAAATAAACCATCAAAAGCGAGATCGCTACCGGAGTGACCCCAGAAATACGCGAAGCCTGTCCTAAATTAAGCGGCTTGAATTTAGCCAATTTTTCCCTGATCTCCCGGGATATTCCGCTTAAACTATTATAATCGAAATCCAACGGCAGGCGGATTTTTTCCAGGTGTTTAAACCGTTCTACATCCCGGAACTGGCGTTGAATAAAACCCGCATATTTTACCTCGATTTCAACCTGCTGCCAAGCGGATTCCGAAATACCGGATTTTAGCTTATGAATCATTTTTAAATCCTGAATCCTAATCTGGGGACGCTTCAATAAATCTTCTAAAGTTACTATGCGATTCAGTAAAGCGCAATTAAGCCGGGCAAGCTTGGCGTTTATTGATTTAGTCGGCTTAATGCGGGTATGTTTTAAAAAAACTAAACCGGATTTGATATCTGCCCTCTTTTTCTCTGTGCGCAGATAATTATTCTTACTGACCAGCCCTAAATCGAAACCCATTCTAGCTAAACGTAAATCTGCGTTATCCTCGCGTATAATCAGACGGTATTCTACCCGCGATGTAAACATTCGATAGGGCTCCTGCGTGCCCTTGGTAGTCAGATCATCGATGAGTACCCCGATATAGCTGGAGGCCCGGTCTAAAATAAAAGGCCCTTTATTTTTAATCCGTAAAGCGGCATTAATCCCGGCGACTAACCCCTGAGAGGCTGCCTCTTCATAACCGGTCGTGCCGTTAATCTGGCCGGCCAAAAAAAGATTTTTAATCAGCTTGGTTTCCAATGTCGGATAAAGCTGGGTCGGCTCAACCACAACGTGCTCGATACCATAACCAAAACGTAAAACCTTAGCTTTTTCTAAACCAGGGACAGAATGCAATAGTTTAAGCTGCACATCTTCAGGCAGGCTAGTGGACAGACCGTTAGGATAAACATCATTCACTCCCAGGCCTTCCGGCTCTAAAAAAACCTGATGCCTTTCTTTATCGGCGAATTTAACCACCTTATCTTCAATCGACGGACAATAGCGCACCCCCGTAGACTGAATCTTGCCGGAATAAAGCGGGGAACGGTCCAGGTTAGCCTGGATAATCGTATGGGTTTGCTTATTAGTATAAGTGATATAACAGGCAACGAAGTTGGTTTTAATGCTTTTGGTCGAGAAAGAAAACGGCTTAGGATTTAGATCACCGTCCTGACGGATTAGCTTACGGTTATCTATAGTATTTTTATCCAATCGCGGGCAGGTGCCGGTTTTAAAACGTAAAAGGTTAAATCCCAGTCTTTTTAGGTTATCTGCCAACTGCCGGCAGGCAGGTTCATTGATCCGTCCGCCGCTAAAATGTTGTAGGCCCACATGGATTAAACCATCTAAGAAAGTGCCCGGGCAGATTACAACACACCGAGCATAAATTTTACCTTTCTGAGTAATAACCCCTTTAACCTGGCTATCCTCAATAATCAGTTCATAGACTTCTGCTTCTTTAATAACCAGATGCTTTTGGTTTTTAAGCCGCTTCTGCATATAGCGGCTGTATTTACGCATGTCAATCTGGGCCCGCGATGACTGTACGGCGGCCCCGCGGGAAGAATTAAGCATCCGGAATTGTATGGCGCAGGCATCTGCTGCCAGCCCCATTGCCCCGCCTAAAGCATCCAGATCTTTAACTAATTGCCCCTTACCCACTCCTCCGATAGCCGGGTTACAACTCATCCTGCCGATAGACTGAACATCTAAAGTAAGCATCAGCGTTCTAATGCCCATCCGGGCGCACGCCAAGCTTGCTTCGATGCCGGCATGGCCGGCACCGATTACAATCACTTCAAAATTGTCCATGGAGAAATTATTGGTAAAACTTCAGATTAACACTTAGAATAACCGCAACCATGACACTTAACGCAGCCTTCCTCATGGCGCAGAGCGCCTCCGCAATCAGGACACATACCCACGATATTTACCTGCTCATCCAGATCAGCAGATTGCAGCTGATCATCGTGTGAATGTTTCATCGGAATGGTTACTGATTCGGCCATCGCCATTACCGGTTGCACATTTACCAGCCGGCGTTCGACAACCCGGGCAATCGCATCAGCACAAGAAAATATCCTTTGCCCCTTTTCCCAGGAAGGAGAAGGACAACGAATGTTGCGTAATTGCTCAATAATAGACTTTACTTCGATATTAGCCCGGAAAGCTAAAGAAACTAGACGTCCGGTCGCCTCCAGCTGACTGGCGGCACAACCTCCGGCTTTACCCATTTGAGTAAACAACTCAAACGGCTTGCCATCTTCATCGATATTTATCGTTACATAAAGATTGCCGCAACCGGTTGAAACTTTAGTCGTGGTCCCGATAATTACTTCCGGCCGGGGACGCGGGGCAATCTCTTTTTTAGCTTCATGGATACTTCTGAGCTCTGTTTTTTCTTTGGGTTTCCCGACGTTTAAAACCTGCTCTTCCCGGCTTCGATCGCGATAAATAGTAATACCTTTACAGTGGGAATCAAACGCCAAAACATAGGCTTTGCGTACATCTTCGATTGTGGCCTCATGCGGAAAGTTAATCGTTTTACTGGTAGCATTATGTACATATTTCTGAAAAGCCGCCTGCATACGCACATGCCACTCCGGAGCAATATCATGCGAAGTGACAAAAACTCTGCGCACATCTTCAGGAATCTCTTTAATATCTTTAATCGAAGCATTCTGAGCGATCTTTTCCATCAACTGACTGCTGTAAAACCCCCGCTCGCGGGCCACCTGTTCAAAAAGCGGCTCTACTTCCACCAACTTATCATTATCCATTACGCTGCGATGGTAAGATAAAGCAAAAAGCGGCTCGATCCCGCTGGAGCAGGGACCGGCGATAATACTGATGGTTCCAGTCGGGGCAATAGTGGTTAAAGTCGCATTACGCATCCTGGTAGAACCGTCTTTTTTATCATAGACACTACCCTTAAAAGCCGGAAACACCCCTTTAGTCTTACCCAGCTCTAGGGATTTCTTATTGGCTTCATCTAGAATAAAAGCCATAACTTTTTCGGCCAAAGCTACGGCTTCTTCGCTATTATAAGGAATGTTTAAACGAATTAATAAACTGGCCCACCCCATTACCCCTAAGCCTATTTTACGGGTAGCTTTGGTGGCTTTTTCAATTTCCGGAAGCGGGAATTTATTTACATCAATTAAATTATCTAGGAACTGTACGGCTAAACCGGTTACCTCTTTTAATCTCTGCCAATCAATCTGGCAACTGGGTCCGGTTTTTCTGCATAGCTGATCTAAATTGATCGAGCCTAAATCACAACTCTCATAAGGTAAAAGCGGCTGCTCACCGCAAGGATTAGTACTTTCAATCATCCCCAACTTAGGAGTAGGATTAACCGCATTAATCCGGTCAATAAAAATAATTCCCGGTTCTCCATTTTTATGCGCTTGCTTGACAATCAGGTTAAATACTTCTTTGCTGTTAATTTTCTGTACAGGTTTATGCGTGTGCGGATCAATCAGATCATAATCCTCTCCTTTGGATAACCGATGCATAAATTCATCGGTAATAGCGACGGAGATGTTGAAATTGGTAATATGGTTATTATTTTCTTTGCAAGTAATAAACTCCATAATATCCGGATGATCCACCCGCAGGATACCCATATTGGCCCCGCGGCGCGTACCACCCTGCTTCACCGCTTCAGTTGCCGCATCATATACGCGCATAAAGGAAATCGGTCCCGAAGCCACTCCGCCGGTAGTTTTGACTACCGCATTCTTCGGCCGCAAGCGGGAAAAATTAAATCCCGTGCCACCGCCGGATTTATGGATAAGGCTGGTAATCTTTAAAGTCTCAAAGATCGATTCCATGGAATCCTCGATCGGCAGAGTAAAGCAAGCCGAAAGCTGCCCCAATTCTTTTCCGGCATTCATCAAACACGGAGAATTCGGTAAAAATTCTAAATTACTCATCATCCGGAAAAATTCATCCTGAAGATTCTTAACCTGCTGCTCAGTAGCGCCATAAAGCTTTTCAGCCAGCGCAATCGCTCCAGCCACCCGCGTAAACATCTGCTCCGGAGTTTCAATCAGCCTGCCTTCCTGATCCTTGCGCAGGTATCTACGCTCCAGAACCTTGATGGCGTTGGGAGTTAACTTTAATTCCATTTTTTCACCTCGATTAATTGGGGGATTAATACAATGTGTAAGCTGTTCTAATAAAAAATAAGTTCTAAACTGCAATTACGTTAAGCACTATAACAAAACAGATACCGCTTGTCAATAAAAAGTTTTACAAGATATGGGGCCAACATCAGCGATAATACACAATAGGTTGTAGGAAGAACTATCCGCTAAGCAAAAGGCTTGCAAGACTCTCGGATAATCAATTCTGCAGGAAGCAGAATCTTTTTTATTGATTTTTTACTTAAACCAATCAGGCGATTCAACTCTTTAACGCTTTCTTCAGCCATGCGGATTAAAGGCTGTCGGACGGTAGTAAGACCTACCGGGCCATAGAGCCCCGAAGGATTATCATCAAAACCCACAATCGATAAATCATTGGGGATATTTTTGCCTAATTCCCGGGCGACCGCCATCACTTCTAAGGCCATCGCATCAGAAGCTACAAAAACCGCGGTTGCCGGATCTGGAGCTTTAAGTAATTTTTCGGCTGCGCTTCTGGCGGCTCCACGTGAATAATCCGTTTCAAAAATATAATCTTGCCTCAGGGCAATACTATTTTTTTCTAACGCACGCTTATAACCTTCCAGGCGCTTGGAGGCAGCTTGGGTCATTATGTCTCCGGTAATATGGGCAATCTTACGATGCCCAAGCTCAATTAAATAATTAACCGCATTTTCTGCCCCCCCGGCATTATCGATAGCAATACAGGAAACCTCTAAATCATCAACGTAATAATTAATTACCACGCTCGGTATCCCCTTGGCCAAACTATCCTCTAGTTGCGCGCGGTTACCGATAATATCGGAAAAGATCACTCCGCCTACTCCGCGTAAAGATAGCGGTGTGCGAGCGTCAGTTAAATGCAGCAGTAAATCCAGTTTTAGAACTTCACACATTGTCCCTACGCCGCGGATAAGCTCTAAGGCATAAAAAGAATAAAACACCCCCTCATAACGGGGGATAACCAAGGCAACCACATTGCTTTTACCGGTAGCCAGACGCTGCGCAAAAACCGAAGGCTGAAATTTCAGCTCCTTGACCGCCCGGGCAACTTTAGCCCGGTTAGCTTCTTTCACCGTCCCAATCTTATTAATCACTCGGGAGACTGTAGTAATGGATACACCACTGGCCTTGGCTACGTCAACGATAGAAATATTCTTGGAAGGATTCTTCTTTATACGCGTCATTATATCCTAAAGATATTCTAAAACCCGCAACTCTTAAACTGCTCTTTTAACGCTATCCCCGATTTTTAACGGAGTACTCATTTTCCTGATATCACAGGCAGAAATACCGGCCCTGGTTTGAATTACACTGATCGTACCTATAGATTGACCATCGCTGTAAACATTAAATATATCGCCTATTTCCACCCCGGCAGAAGTACCTAGATCAATAACCACAAAGTTACTTTCCAAATTTACGGCTAGGATCTTACCGGGAAATTCCTGAATCTGGGCCTGGCCTTTATCTGCAACAGACCCCGAACGCACGACGATCGCCGGTAATTCTACTGCCTCCTGGGACTCCCGGTCTAATTCCGTAGCCTTGCCGCCTTTAACCGCATCTAACTGATTTTTCAACGCTTCGATTTTAGAGGATTTATCGGCAAGCATTTTCTCGGTCTCCGTCAAACGTTTTTCGATAGAAGATTTTCCTTGCTGGAGATCCTGTACTTTTTTATCCAAGAATGCCTTGCGGTTAACCAAAGTCCTTAATTGACGCAATAAAACTCCATTCTCGGTTTTGATAGTTTGATAGTTATCCTGAATGGTTAATTTATCATTTCTTTCCCGCGCCACCTCTTCAGACATACTATTGAGCAGTTTTTGGTTATAATCCAACTGCCTGAGCAGATCCTTTTTCTCGCTGCGCATATTATTAATGTCAATCTCTAAAAGCCCTTTTTCTTTCTGCAAGGTTTCGTTATTGATCTGTAAAAGCTTTAATTCCGAACGCACGCTGGCCAACTGTGTTTCTAACTGCAACTCCAGCTCTGTTTTAGCCTTCTCTTTCTTCAATGCGTCATTAATCGTCTGCAGGTTCTTTAATTCCACCCGGATATCCGCTAGCTGCATCTCCAACTCTTTTTTCGCCTGCAACACTGAACCCCAATAAGCATCGTTATTCTGCACCATCGGTGCTTCCGGCTGCTTGACCGGTTCCGGAGCGCTGACTACCGCTGGAGTGCGGCTTTTTTCTTTAAGTTTTTCAATCAAAGCATCCCTGGCCTTAGTCGCTGACTCGTATCTGGCCTGCAAATCATTAAGTTCTGCAGCTACCCGATCCCTTTCTGCCTTCAGCGAATCAATTCTTCCTTGATTGCCCCGCAAATCAGTCTCTAACTGTTTAACCTTATTCAGCAAAGTAGTATTTTCAGTTTTTAAATCATCACTCTGCCTAAGTAATTCTTTTTGCTGCATCGAGGCCTGTATAAAAAGAAAAAGACAAATAATACAAAAACCCACCAGACCGATCACGATAAATTTTGTCTTCTTTTCCATAAACCCCCCTGTTATAATTGGGCGAAAACTTTTTCCAAAACTAAGCTGGCCGCGCCCATGGCTACGGCATTTTCTCTTAATTGAGAATAAACTATTTTTAAATCAGCGGTCGCTTCACGAAAAGCCCAATCGTTAACCGTATTCCTGACCGTATTCAAAAACTCTTCCCCGGATTCTTCCAAGCCTCCCCCGATGACCACCACTTGCGGGTTGAGTAAATTAACTAAGTAAGCAATTTTAATCCCTAATCTTTTAGCAGCCTTTTCTAAAACCCCCAAGGCCAACGGATGCTTTAAGGCTGAGGCGTTAAAAACAGTCTTTAGATCCAGAGTTTCTAAATTCCCCCTGCTAATTTTAAAAAATTCTTCAGCCCTTAATTTATCTTTGGCTAAAGATTTTTTCATATCCTGCAGGATACCTAAATCCAGGTCCCAGCGCTTAATAAAGCAGGGCCGGGCGCATTCACAGTTAAAAAGATCCTGCTCTTTAAAATTATATACAGAGGCTTCGCCGGCATAACCCTGAGCGCCGCGATAAAGCTCTCCGTTAATAATCATCCCGCAGCCGACCCCGGAAAACATATAAATAACATTTTTATAATTTTCTTTTAGGTCAAACCAGTGCTCACCGAAACAAGCGCTGGTAGCGTCATTTTCAATCAAAGAAGGCAAATTAAATTCTTTTTCCATCAGCCCTCTTAAAGGCAGGTCTACTGAAGCATAAGTATAATAGTGATCCATTTTCTGCGGCCAATGGATGGCGCCGTCTTTTTTATTAATCAAACCAGCAATCCCCACCCCGATACCTTTAATATTTTCAACATAGCCTTTAGAGCGCCGCAAAATTTCACGCACAATCTCTAAAAGACACTCAGAAACCTCTTTCACTGAAGCCTGCGGGCGGGCAATCTGGGTTTTCGTGATAATATTGCCTTTGAGATCTACCAACAATCCCACCATATTCATCAGGTTCAACCCTACCCCGATAGCATATCCGGCGCGCGGATTTAGATCCAGCAAGACCGGCCGGCGGCCGCCTTCAGAAACATCCAACTCTTTTTCATAAACCAGATTGCATTTAATAAAATCATCGATGTAATTAGAAATACTCACGACATTAATGCCCATCTCCTGCGAAATGTCAGAACGGCTGATCGGCCCCTGTCTTCTGAGGATGCCCAGTATTTCGATATTACGTTTTTCTTTTTCCGTAAATGTTTCTTTCTGTAAATCCGGCGTGCGCATTAGGTAAAATTATTTTTAATCTTTTAAAAATCAGTTTGTTTAAAAAAATAAATTTCTAACGATAAATAAGAGTAATATATTAATATTATTTATACTACTAAAGAATCCTTAAGTCAAGTATTTTTAAGAAGTAAGGGAAATTTCTGGTCGGCTTCCAAGCTTAATAGACATCCAGCATCATAAAGGAGCGGTCAATGGCCCCCGCAGGTGAAATTATCACGATATTAATCTCTTTGGTCCCGGTTTCCAAATAGGCATTATCAAAATTACTCTCAGTCACCTCCGGCTCTACTGCGCCTAAATTACCACTCCAAAGATATTGCAATTCAACCTGGTTACACCCGCTCTGCGGCATACTCACCAATGAAGAAACAGAATTATTCTGGTTTTTCTCTAAAATATAACCGGCAGACTGTAATTCCGCTCTATTTAGTTCTATCAACGCAGACTCTTTATTTAAAGATAAATCAAGGAAAGTTTTGAGGTTATAGCTGATCGGTTGATTTTCCTGAATCTCCTTAATTCTTTCTTGAGCCTGAGAGACAATATCCTTATATTGATCCCCGGCTGCTTCCAGCACCCGGTTGTAATAGCTGCCGGCTTGCACTAAATCTCCTTGCCAATGAGACAAAAGACCTAATTGGTAAAGGCTAGAGATTGTCTGTGGGCTGGATGTAACGCGGCTGGCAATCAACTCAAAATATCTCCTAGCCTCAACTAAATCCGCTAAAACATAAGCATTAATCATCGCGACTTTATAAATAGCTTCATCAAAATGTTGAGTCTCTGGATAGGTTTGAGTTAATTGTAAGTATAAGCCCCCGGCTTGCTGATAAGCGCGGAACTTCTCTAAGTTAAAGGCGCGCAGATAGATTGCCTCCTGATCAAAAACATTTTCCTGGCCTAAGCTATCAATTAAGGCATAAATTTTCTCCGCATAAGCCATATCATAGGGTCCGCTTGCCTTGTAAACAAATAAACCGGCAATCTCCAATAATTCCTTAACTAAGTTTTCAGAAGTTAAATCCTGCGTAACTTTTTCTATATAAAGATCATAGATACTTTGGGCTAACTCTAAATTCCCCTCATTATAGAATCCGCTAGCAATATTTTTTAATTGTAGTGTAGTTACTTCTTTTCTCACTAACCCGTCTACATAGAGTTTATAGATTTCACGCGCCTTAGATTTTTCCTGGCTAGCTAAAAGCTGATCAGCGATTTCCTTGATTAATTCCGGATCTTGCTGGTCTTGAGCATAAGCTTTAACTTGGGCAACTAAATCCTCTAAGGCTTCTTGCACAAAAACATCTTGCTGATCGCGATGAAATTGCCAAAGTAAAAATCTACTTTTAACTTTTAAACAATCAGCACTCAAAGTCTGCTCGATAACTTTACGCGCGCTTTCAACCAACTGCTGGCGATAAGTATTACCGTTACTAAAATAATCATCCCAAGATTGCGTTTCTTCCAGATGCTTAAGCTGCAAATAACGCGTATCAGCTTTATAATAATCCAGGCAATACTGGACAGCTTTATCTTTGCTCTTATAGCGGCTCAGAAATTTTATAAATTCGTTATATTGGTGTTCGGCTAGGTATTTTAGTTTGTACTCTTGAATCTTCGGGCAGCAGGTTTTAACGCTCTGCTCAACCGGCTGAGCCAAAGCAATCCCAGCCAACCCTAAAATCAAACTTAAGGATAATAACCTTGAGCTTAAAAATTTCCACATAGCTTCCTCCATCTACAGCGCTGCCCTTAGCGGGGTTTTATCCCGCGCGTTTTCTTAACTACAGGATTCTTCCAGAATTCCCGGATTACATAATAAGCCTTGCGCGGTATACGTTTATTCAAACCGTCCTCCAACTGGGGGTCCAGCGCCACAATTCCAAACCATTCTTCGTTCATATTTTTATTAGCTTCAGCCCGGATATCATAATAATAGCTGCCGTTAGACCAGCTGCTTTCGGTATCATGAATCTCCCATCCGGCGGGATCATCCGGATTATGCTTCCACCATTCATCCGTCCACTCAAAAACTGTCCCTCCCAAACAATTACCTGCGCCATTTTTATTATTGGCTAAATTTTCATAAATTTGATTCCATTGGGACTGTAAGAAAAATGCCTGCATATTCTGGTCTTCTCTTTTTAAATAAGCATCGTAGCTATCAGCGCCAAACTCCGCTAATAATAACGGCTTATCAAAGGTCATTCTTAATGATCTAAACAAATTACCGAAAGTTTTTCCGCGGTAAATAATACAAGCTACGAAATCAACATCCTGACAAAACTTATTGGCCGAGTCCAGCCCCACCAATTCCCCATTACCCAGGCCGACCGGATGATTCGGATCAATTCTATGAATCATCTGAGAAAGTTCGTTGACAAAGGAATAATAAATTTCTGCGCGCATTAATTTTTGCTGCTGGGGGTCAGTTTCCGCATCTACCTCTGGGCTAGACCAAGGATTAACATGCCCCAGGCAAGAATAATTATTCTCGTTCCCTAAAATCCAACCTAAAACCCCGGGCTCATCCTTATAAAGAAGCACCATTTCTTTTACCTGCTGAGTTACCTTCTCCTGAAATTTTTTATCACCATAAAAAGGACAAGGATATTCCCAGAAGCCTAACCAATCACCTAAGAGCGTGCGGATTCCGTATAATTTATATAAATCACCGATTACCTGTTTAACAGCCTCGGAATTCTCATGTGTTTGATAAAGACGAATAGTGTTGATGCCCATTTTTTTCATCAGCTTGCCATCGGCAATCCAGGGCTTATGCGGATCGCTCCACCAATCATAATCATGATTTTTACCGATGGGAATGGGATTATAACAAACCCCTTTAACAACATACGGCCGGCCGGAAACCATCAAGCGGTAATGCTGATTTTTTAACTTTTGAATATAAACGTTAGGCTTGGCCGCCTGGCCTTCAGTTAAAAGGAAAAAAAATAAAAAACTACAGGCTACAAGCAAACAACGCCTGTAGCCTGTAATGTTAAGCACAATCTTCTTTAAATCACTCAAACTTAATTTCATCCAGATAAAATGTAGCCCCTTCCGGGTTATTATCCACGTTGGTAGCCCAAGCAAAACCACCGATAATATAAGACATGTCTTTGCCTTTCAAATCGATAGTATACTGGGTCCATTCCTTATTCAAAAGTACCGGCCCGATGGTGGCGCTATCTGAATCCGAAAACTCACCCATAATTCCACCCACTTTAAACTCTTCGATACGTTCTCCGCCGACTGCTCCGCGGGCCCAAAAAGTAAGTTTAGTGGCTTTGGAAAGATCAAACCCGGCATCCAGGGTACCCCAGTTATTCGCCGGATTCTGCCAAAAGATACCTGCCCAGCGTGCACCTTGAGTGGCTTTCCCACTATAGATAATCTTAATGCAGGTGTCCCCCAAATAAGCATCTTCTTTAGCAGCACCATCATACTTGAGATCACCGTAATCACCCATCCAGCCGGAAGGAATAAAATGATTGGCGATAGATGAACGATCAGCATAAATATAGAATGGCATTGCCTGTTGTTTTTTGCTTTCCGGCTTTAAGCTCGGATCAAACTCGAATTTTATATCATCGATATAAAATGTAGCCCCGTTGGGATTCAAGTCCGCGGTAGTCGTCCAACCAAAACCGCCGTTAACATAGGTTAGATCCTTACCCATTAAATTAACGCTATATTGTTTCCAAACATCAGTTAACTCAATCGGCCCCATCTCCACAACCAAAGAATCAGGATAGGTTCCTTTAATACCACCAACTATTACTTTCTGAATTACCTCTCCACCTTTGGCGCCGCGGGCCCAAAAAGTAAGTTTGTTCATTCCGGTCAAATCAAACCCGCCTTTTTTATTTCCCCAGTTATTCGCCGGATTCTGCCAGTAAACCCCCGCCCAACCCTGAGTCTGTGATTTTTTAGCGCTATAAACAAACTGAATACTGCTGGTTCCGCCGCGTGGTTTATCCGCGGACTGATCATTCATTTTGATATCGCCGTAATCACCCATCCAGCCAGAAGGAATATAATGATTATCTTTGGCATTCTTATCCGAGAAGATCACAAATTCCTTAGGGCCTGCGGCTTTATCTTCAGCTACGGCCATCACCGGAGCCAAAAGACTTAAAGCCAACAAAACCACTAATAACTTCTTCATATCCACCTCCTGCCCACACGGGGCTACCGGCATTTTATTTTACAAAAGCCGGGCATCTTTTGTTTATTGTTTATTCTTTATCTCCATTTTTTTTGATACATATAATAAGCTTTGCGCAATTGCCTTAAAAACGGGCTTTGCTTTCCATCCCCCTGGCCGGCGACTCCCAGCCATTCTTCATGCATATATCCATCAGGAAAAGGACCGGCCCAAAGACCTTTAGTGTCATGCAGCGCCGGTTCATAAGCCTTCCACCATTCATCCAGCCATTCAAAAACCACCCCACCTAAAGCGTTACCGGCTGCGCCGTAAAAAGCCGTATTATTCTGCATATCTTCCCAGGAAGCTAAATGGTATTGCGCCTGCATTTCTTCGGCTTCATCTACACTTTTATCCTCAGCATATGCCGGACAGCCAAACTCTGTAATAAAAGCCGGCTTACCTGTCTGCTCTTTAACCTGTCTCCAAAAAGCGCCGAAGCCATAATCCCCCCGGTAAGCATTGGTACCAAAGATATCGATATCCGGAGCATTTTTACCGAACTTATCCAAAAATAAAATATCTCCGCTGCAGATGGCTACCGGATGCTGGTTATCAATGGACTTAATAATCTTGGCAACTTCATTGGCAAATTTAAAAAAAGCCTCGGGTTCTTCGTCAGCATTACAGGCATAACCATAGACATTCTCATTACCCAGAAGCCAGAATAAAATATAAGGCTCATCTTTAAATTCATTCACCATCTGGGTAACCGAAGCGATCATGTTCTTTTTATGCTCTGGGTTATTATAATCGGTGCCGGGGTTCCAGGCCGCGCCCGAACCGATGGCGTATTTACCCAGAAAATCACCCACAATCACCCGTATCCCGTAATCATTATATAACTGACGTAGCAGTTCTTTGTTTACTTTTAAAGGATGATGATATAAACGAATGGTATTTACCCCCATCTCCTGCATTAATTTAAAATCTCCTACCGAAGACTCATCAGCATCCTGGAGATTATTTCTATTCTTATCTACAAAAGCATCAAAGGGCCCATCGGTTTTTCCGTTTTTGTTGAAATCTTCTTCCATCCAATTGCCCAGCGTCCCGTCATCCGGAGACTGGCCAATCTTAGTCGGGGCATAAGTAATACCTTTAATAATATACGGTTTATTCTCTACCAGTAGCTGCCAATCATCATTAACATATTGTTCCAGGCGGACTTTCCCCTGGCCAACTCTTTTTTTAACCTCAATGGAATCAGCCGAAGGTTTAGCCTGGATTGCCTTCTGGGCTAAATCAACTTTTACAAACCTACCGGGATGGGCAATCACCGTATCATTAATAATTTCATTATCGAAACCGTTAAGAATATCTATTTTTGCGCCTTGAAGCTTATAGCCTAACTGCGGATTACGCCGGAGTAAAAAATCAATTTTAGCAATCGCCGCCTGACCCACATACCAGGGAGTATGCCAATAAGTCCAACCGTAGCTGCCAGGAAAATGTACCAGAATTGAATAATAACATTTAATCGCCTGGGTGATCAAACCAGCTCTTTCCAGGATTAGACCAGTACAGAACAACTTTACCCCTTGCGGCTCGCTAGAGGTAGCCCATTTAACAAATGCCGCCTCTAAATCCGGAGAATAAAGAAAATCCCAAGCATCTCCCTGCAGACGATTTTCTTTAATAACTTTACTAAAGATCGGATTTTTCCTAACTGCGCTGCTGTTAGGATAAATCCCTTCTCCGACTGCCGCCATCAATCCTTCTTGATCGGTAATTATATATTTATAATCCTTGGTACCGACATTTTTAAACTCGCCATATTTTTCATAATTCACAAAATCTTCTGTGCCGGGATTAGCTAAAACTAACTTGGTAGGTAACTGGCTAACCTTTTTTTTGGTTTCCACTTCGATCGACCCGGTTTCAATTTTTTTAATGCTCTGTTCGGCAGCCAACCTCAGAGACCAAAACCAACCCCGCGGATCCCAGGCTTGTCCGAAGGAGTATTGATCCATGATTATTTTGAATATCTTCTTGGCCTCCTCATTCTTTTCCTGGCGCATCAGGCATTCGGCTTGAATGAAATAACAGGTTGCTACATCATTTAAGGCCTGTACCGCTTCGATTTCTTTTCTGTTTTTAGGCAAAGCCGATAAACTGGCCTGCTCTTTAGCTGCCTGTTCCTTATATAAATCAATGCACTGCTGGGTGTATTTATTGGTCAGCTCGATATCCCTTTTACCATGGGCAATCCAGGATTTAGTAGTCAGTTCTCCGGAAGAAGGCTGGTTAGCCACAGCAGCGGGCTCTGCGGCAAAAAGGTGATGGCTGCAGAAAACTAAAGCCAAAACAAAAAATGATTTTACCAGTTTAAATCTCATATTAACCGACTACTGCCCCCTGAGTAACCCCTTTAATAATATATTTCTGCATTAAGAGATAGACTAAAATAATCGGCAAGGCAGTGATGGTTAAACCTGCCATTAATAGCGGATAGTTGGTAACAAATTCTCCCTGAAAAGACTGCAAGGCTACCTGCAGCGGCATAAACGCGCGATTATCAAAAATAATCAAAGCTAAGATATATTCATTCCATACCGCCAAAGCATTGAAAACAATAACTACCGCTAAGACTGGTTTAGCCAACGGCAAGGCCACATGCCACCAAATACCGATTTTTGAACATCCGTCAATACGCGCGGCATCTTCCAATTCTTTAGGCATTTTATCAAAGAATGTTTTGAGCAAGAATATGCTGGTAGAAAGGCCGACATTAATCATGCATAAAATATAACCAATGGGGGTATTCCTTAAATGCAGTTTATTCAATAAAACATATAAAGCTACAAAACTCCCCGGGATCGGGATCATCATCGCGGCCATAAACATGATGAACAAAACCTTGCTTCCCGTAAAACGTAAGCGGCTAAACGCATAAGCAGCCATTGAAGAAATAATTACGATGCCAAAAACCACCGCTACGGTATAAAAAATGCTGTTAAGAAAGTTGCGCCCGAAGCCGCCTTCCTGCCAAGCCAAAACATAATTTTCCAGGCGAAACTGGTGAGGAATCAAAGAAATATCTTTAAAAATCATCTCCTGAGTTTTTAGGCTAGAAGAGATCATCCAGAGCAGAGGGTAAAGGCAGGTTATCGCTACGCTGATTAAAAATAAATGGATGAAGCCATTAACAATAATTTTTTTACTTCTATAATAAAGCGCGTTTTTCACCGGACAGCTCCCCCTTAATTTAAATCCGGATAACCGGCCAATCTCCTGGCTGATTATACCTCACTAACTTAGACAAAACTTACCGTCTGAAAGTTCCCTTTTACTCTGTAGTTTACTACTGGCCTTTTTTAGAAAATCGGTATTGGATAAATGAGATCACGATAAGTACCATACCAAAAGTAATTCCTTGGGCGCAGGCATAGCCAAACCGGGATGAACCGCGCATCGAAGCCAGGATCCTGAGCACCGGAACCGAAGTATGCCCGGCAAACTCCCCTCCAACCAAACTCACAATCAATACAAATACCTGCATCGTACCCAATACGGTCAGAATAGCTACCAACACCATGACCGGGATCATCAAAGGCAAAGTTATTTTTCTAAACGACTGCCAAGCGCTAGCCCCGTCTACGCGCGCAGCCTCATAAAGTTCACGCGGAATAGTCTGCAGGCCGGCTAAGAAAATAAGAAATCCCCAACCAAAACCTTTCCAGCAATGCACAATCGCCACCGTAGTCAAAGCTGTCTTCGGATCCGACAACCAATTGTGCGCTAGTTGAGGCAGGCCGATCGCGATCAAAGAACGGTTAATTATATTTGCCCCGTCAATATCATTAATGATAAACCTCCAGGCCATCCCCACCACTACTTCGGATAAAACTGGGGGGATAAAGAAAATCACCCGGTAAAAATTTTTCATCTTAATTTCCCGGTCACAAGCCCAAGCCAGCATAAAAGCCAATAGGTTTTGGAAGGTCAAGGCAATCAAAGTAATATAACTGGCATTCCACATCGCCTTCCACCAATTAACATCCTGGAAGAAAATCTCTTTAAAATTAGCCAACCCTACAAACACTTTGGTAAAAGAAATCCCGTCCCATTCAAAAAGCCCTAACTGGAAGACCCAGACAAAAGGAATAATATAGAATATAGAAAAAATCGTCACCGCCGGCAAAACAAAGACGTAATTTTCTAATGTTTCTTTTATTTTCATTGCGCTTTTTTCTTGGCTAATTCCCGCTCTTTAATTTTCTGCACTTCTTGGGCCACCTGCTCTGGGGTTTTCTCACCGATAATGATAGACTGAATGCCACGGTCAAAAGCCTCGATGACCAGAGAAAATTCTGAAACTCCCCAGACATTCGGATGGGTGGCGTAATCCATCCCGCGGGCAAACTGAGCCAGGATTTCCGGAATCTTAGAGAGACTGTTTTTATTCGCCGGCAGATTATTGGTTGCCGCTGCTAAATAAGCCTGTTGGTCCTGATTAGTTAACCAAACTAAAAATTTTATTGCCTCTTCTTTATTCTTGGAACGGGCATTCACCATAAATGAAGAGCCGGCTCCGCCCCAAATAGCCATCGGATAGGCATCACTGACTTGCGGAGGAAGCATCGCCCCATATTCTAATCCGGGATTCATTCCTTTGTAGACATTGACGCACCAGGAGCCGTTAAAAGCAAAAACAGCTTTTTCGTTAGCAAAAAGCTGTTCGGCAGATTTATTAATCATCGTCACCAGTCCCTGCGCCAAGACTCCGGATTCTTTCATTTGTTTAAAAATAGTAAATACTTTAATCCAGTCTGGATCAGTATAAGGAACCTCTCCTTTGATCGTCGCCAACACCTTATCTTTACCCATAATATTGAAAGCGTAATTATTCGCCAGGCAATCAATCATCCATACCTCACCCCATCCGGAAACCAACCCCTGCATCCCGGCATCCTTAATTTTGGTGCCGATATCTAAAAATTCTTGTAAGGTTTTAGGCGGACGGTTGGGATTTAAGCCCAGCTGAGTAAACAGTTTTTTATTATAAACCATTTGAATGGTCATGATATCTATCGGCACCCCGTAGATACCCGGAGTTATTCCGTAACTGTTTTGCGGGGCAAATTCATTCACCGCCAGCGCCTTGGGGAAGAAAGTATTCTTCCAAATATTATTCTCAGCCTCCATATAAGAGGTAAGATCTAGAATATGCCCGGCTCTGATAAAAGAAGCAAAATCCCTCTTTTCTCCTAGAATACCGAAAACATCCGGCAGGTTAGTGCCTTGGGCTGCGGCGCGGATCTTCTGGGAATAAGCATCTGAGGGAGCGTAAAGCTCAAAGTTTATCTTTACTCCAGTTAAAGTTTCATATTTTTTGGCTAATTCCTGAAAGGCAGGATCACGATCAGTCATCCAATGCCAGATACTAACGGTAGGCTTTGAATCTTTTGTTTGACCAGCACAACCAAATACTGACAACAATACCAGGGTGCTTAAAAGCACTTTCTTGAAAAACATCCTAATACTCCTTCCGTTTGGCGTGGGGGATATCACTATCCGCTAGGAATAGACTATAAAAAGACGTAATGTTAAAACTTAACATATTTTAGCCAACAGGTCAAGTTTTTTATTGGCTAAATTCAGCTCAAGCACGCAATAATCGCGAGATGCCCATCAGGTCTGCTCTTTCCAGCTCGATTCCCGAGTGAAATCCCTCTTGACCGGCTAATCTTGACCAGACCACCCGGCCCCGGGTATATAACGGGTCGGTGCTGTTAGGAACATCCAACCAAATCTCCAGATTACTCCGAGATTCCAATGCCTGGCTAGTCGACAACCCCAAACCTTTCGCACTGACATCAAAAGTCTGCGCCACCCTTTCTGCTCCGTCTAAACCGATAAATCGCGCAGAGAATTCTTTATTAAATCTTTCGAATATCCGATGATCGTTCATATCTTCACCTCCTTCCTTTTTCTGAATTTCAGCAGTTTCTAGCCACAGGATCTTTTCCGGATCGTCATTAGGATAAAAAGCGCTAATAAATTTGTTAATCTTAGTTTTATCTGCATCTTTTATCTCGCTAAAATATAGTCCGTAATGATTGCTGCCATTGACTACTTTATGCCAAGCCACCCAAACCTTGGCCTCAATACTATAATTTTCAGAAAGCCGCAAACTGATTTTAAATAAAGTATCCAGTGGTAACCGGGTATGCAAAACCACCTGTGCACCTACCGAATTAATATCTTTAATCTGGCAATATAATTCATTCGCCGCTTGCTTTAATTTAAGCAAAATGCGCTTATTAATTTGCCAGCGGGTTAACCTTCTGCGCTCATACATTGTCTACAGGCCCTTCCCACCAATGTTTAACAATCAAATCATGAAAATTTTTATTGACATACTGATCTAAATTTTCTGTTGCATTTTTATCAATCCGATTAAATGAAAGGCCGTAAATATTCCTTTCGAATTGCTCCTGCCGCCAAACTACCTGCGCTCCCAGGTCTAACTCTAAATCTTCGGATAAAGCCAACTTAAAATGCGCAAAAACATCTTCAAATAAGTCCCTTTTTAAAGAGATACGCATGCCTCCATGACTTATATCTTCCACAACACAATGCAGGGGGCGGACTCCGTTTTCAACCGTTAACTCTGCCCCCTGATTAATCTGCCATCTTGGCGCAATCCTGCGCTCATCCATAATTTTCTCCTAATCCTAAACTGCTGTGGCAAGTTAACTTACACATTATTATCTCCTAATTTCTGAATAAATCAAGAAAAAAATTAACTTTTTCCACAAGTGAATTCTTTCTTAAATATATGCTGTACAGCATTTTACGTAAAACGTCTTATAATGTCAGGGCTTCAAAGAGCTGTATTTTAAAGCTAAAAATAGAAATAAATTTTAAATCTTATAATGTCCACTGGGTCACAAAAACACGCTTTTCTTTTGCGCTTTCCTACTTAACAACAATCTTTATTGCCCCTTTATTACTATCAAACCAGTTTAAAAATATGTAGGTAGAATCTACCAATTGTATAATACCCTTTTCTCGAAGAGCCTCTAACAAAGATAGTTTTCTTTCTTTTTCACTTCCTGGGATAAAGAAGCTCCTATGCTTACCTACTCCTAACATATGTAATTCTGCAACCATATCTTTTTCTGCATCACTTAAGCTTTCTGCAGATGTAGAATGCCATAAAGAGAATATTTTATACCTCAATTCCCGCGATGGGCGGGCGATCAAACGGCAGCTCACCGGCTCTACACCCATACCATTCTCATAAATAATGGTTTCTTCTGTGTATCTATCCTCTACATTGGTTATTCTCCATTCAATATGAGAATCGGGATTCAATTGTTCTGTTTGCATACCATTAGATTCTAAAACTAATGAAAACCATTTCTTAGTATCTTCGAAAACAGCGGCATCGATGTAAACCACCATTCCATCGATATCTGAACCCAACATCCAACAATTAGTAGCCAAAGAACCATATCGGTCGATAGTAATCTTTTTTATCCTGGCTTCTCCATCTTTATTTAATGTATTAGCTGTATCTTTTATAACTTCCAACATAAACGCAGTATAATTAATTCCGTCTCTTTCCAAAGGATAAGGAATTTCTCCTGACTCCAATCGATCAGCAAAATTATTTCGAGTAGAACTGTTTCGGGAAGTAGTAACTGGCATCCTAACGCTCAATTCTAATCTTACTTGACCACAGAATATCTCATTTTCATCCTCCTCCAGAGGATTCATCTGATGAGCCCGTTCATGAGCTTTAATAAACTCAATAAAATCGTTTATCTCTGCATCAGAATACGCCAGAGGAAGAATTTGCCTTATGCTTCCGAAATCAAGTTGGCCGTCTGGGCCACGGATGATTCCAGCATAAGTTATTTCGTTCGTAATTATATCCAAAGTCGCCAGTGGCTCATCCGCATCCAAACCTAAAGTAATATACAAAGCTTCGGTTAGCACTAACTTTCTATTCCAAAAAACGGTATTAAAGCCCACAGGTGAATTATGAATAAAACTGCGTAAATGGGTAAGGCTGAAATTACGCAGACTGACGGTAGCATTCGCCAATAATCTATCATGGACATTCTGAACAGGTAATTCCTCTAAATCAATTACAAGTTTACCGTTATTTAAAAATAAACATACCTGACTAACCCGTGTAACCCTAAACGGATCTTGTCTTACGATGAATCTTTCCAGCACAATACGTAAACCTATACCGCCAACTATTTCTAAATCCACGCTATAACAAATGCCTCCGATTTGCATATACGAATAAATCTCGTTTTTGAATACCTCTAAACTTCCCATGGTAAATAAATCTCGAATTTCATTTATTACTGCCTCATCTAGCTGTAATCTATCTTCTGCATCTTCGAAATACCTCTTAATATAATTAATTAATCTTACTATCGCCGCTTTAGCATCTTTACGCAATAAAATAGTTTTACCAATCTCATTATTAAAAGGTAAATTTTCGAGTTCTTTGAGAAAAATAGTGATTAAACTTCTATAGACTATTTCTCTTGGTTCGATTAAATACAGCGCAGAATCCCTATACTCTGGGGATAATTGCCCCTGCATTAATAAATTACAAATTTTATCGACAAAATCATCTTTGAGCGAATTAAATGTCGCGGTTTCAACTTCTATTAGCGGAATTGTACCTTCATTATTTCCAGCAAGTAGAAGTCGAACTTGGAGCGTCATCCACCATTTGGGTACCGGAATATTAGAAGCCGTACGCCCCTGTTCAATAAGTTTATAGGTGTAACCTAGGGCATGAATTAAATCAATAAAATTTTCTGTCTCCCTTCTTTCATCAGCCTCCTGGATTACGCTTGAATCCGCATAGCCTCCAAGAATCAGATAGCCACCGGGTTTTAATGTTTTTAATGCTTTGAAAAATATCTCCAGGCGTTCGCCATAAGAAATATCTTCATAATCAGAAAGGAGCGCGATCATAATAACTGCATCAGCAGATTCTGAGGCTAGAGTGGAAAACTGAAACCTGGCTTGTTCCGCCGGCACAACAAAAATCTCACCCGGGCAATGAGCATCACGCCAAACTAAAGCTTGTTTCTGCCAAGATGCATTAAGAGAAGGATTTGGCTCATATACCTCTAGCTTAGCTCCTATCCCAAAACAAAGCAGCTCCTCCCAGGAAATGCTGCCCGGATGAGTGAGGATAGAAAGCGCTACACCCGCGCCTACGCTAACCACCAGGCTTTGCCGGCCTAAATTTAATTTTTCAGACAAATGCCTGTAAGCTTTCACTACTGCAATAGCCTGTTCTCTCCCTAAGCCTTTCAATTGTTCGCTCAGATAGCCAGGCAAAACATCCGCACTAGCCTGCAAATCTGAATGTTGATGATGAATAATTTTGGCGATTTCACGCACCGAAAAATAAGTATTGATCAATAACCAGCAGGCAATACCGACACTGACTAAAAGATCAATCTGCGGCCGGCCGGTCCATAAAACTAATACCCCGGAAATAAGCACCCCGAAGGAGCCAATCATATCCCCTTTCATATGCGTGTGCGCTCCGTGCATATTGACATTATCGCTATCCTGCTGGATACTCTTATGTAAAAGGCGTTCTCCGATGCGGTTCATAATTAACCCGAAAACCGTAGCCAGAAAGAACCACTCGAAGTGATTAATAACCACAGGGTACCGAAAACGCTCTATAGCTTCATAAACAGTTACCCCGGCAATAACCAAAACACTAAAGATATTCACCGCAGAAGAAACAATCTGCAGAGATGAATTAGCATGAAGATCTTTTTGTTGGTGGAATAACCTATGCGCCCAGTGGGTTTCTGCCAAAAAAGCCAACAGAAAACCGATCACATCAGTAGCCATATGCCCGGCATCTACTCCCAAGGCCAAAGAACCTGAAAGCTGCGCGCCGAAAACCTCCCCCACTAACCCCAGGGCATTAATAAATATTACGATGGATAAGACCCAAAGATGTTCTCTACCGGTATAGCTAACCTGAGCCTGTTGGCCTAAAGCAGCTCTTTCTCCTTGCCCTTGCCGATGCGCTGCTTCATGCTCTTCGAGCGCTCGGCGGGTAAATACAGATAAAATATTAATATCGAATAAATAGGTTGTAACTGCGCCCCGGGTAGTCGCGGTAGGCAAAAAGAATGAGGATAAAAATACAAAAATAAAGATGATCTCTTTGATTAACGGAGGGGCACGGGGCAATACAGAGATGCGATACCTGGCTCCTTTAATCCAGGTCTCCCAGCATACTCTCAAGAACTGGCCTGCTAAATAAGGAAATAATACGGCGCCCATAAATTGTATTGCCGGGCTAGAATGATGCCGCGGCCTCTTCAACCTCCTGACCGGCCGGTAGCCATTAACCTGTTGTATACTAAAGATCAAAGAAAAACGATCATTAATCTTCTGCACCCGCCATGGCTTAATTTTGTATGCGCTGAGCGCTTCGGCTATAGTGCAATTTATCTCAATATGAAATAAAGTGGAAAATACCAGGCCCAAAGAATACAATCCAAGGAAAATGAAAGTTCCGCTTGAAGATTCATAAAGATAAAACGCAGGCTGGCCTAAAATAACCAGGGATAAACTGTAAAAAATTACCGGCAGCCAACAGAGAAAAGTCAGGATAACCGTAAGCATCAAGCGGGCAAAGAATGATTTAAGAGAATTAAAATGCGACCAGCTGAATAATAGGCCGCTGGCTACACTGGCTGCCAGGAAAACTAACGGCAAAGAAACAACTAGCCCTATTTCTCCTAGAAATATAATTGCCGAAACAGCCAAGCTCATAATATACAGCCCTCTCCAGACTACTTCTTCAAGTAAAGGAGCCGAATATTTCATCCGATTAATTACCTTCTTGGCGGCGGCCTGAGATCTAACAGTAGCAGTAGATCCATAGAGCATCCCGGCCAAGGTATGCACCAGCGGATCATCTAAGCGCAGCCAGAAATCTATAAACCTCTTGCGCCAGAGTTTACGCAGATTAATATAAAAACTAGTTCGGGAAAATTTATTACCGGAATTAATATGTAATAAAAACGGTAACATTAAACCGGCAGTGAATAAAAACACCGCCGGCGCTACCGGCAGCCAACCTGTGAAAAACCCAAAAATAGCTAATGTCGGCAGAATGCTAATATAAATATTCCCTGAATTATGATCTTTAGTATTAGAATTATCCTGGCGGATTTTTTCCGCTAATAATACCAGCGCATCTTTTTCCAAAACAAAACGGCGGTACCTGGCTTCTTGAATCATTGGCCGCTTAAACGACCGAAACAGGCAAACACATTCATTTAAAGTCTCACGGATTCTATCCATCTGTTCGGAAAAATAATGTAACCCTTTGATAAAACCGAGTAAATCTTCAAGCCGGCTAACCAACTGATGATTAAACTGATTATTTAAAATAATCCACTGGACAAAATCAGAGCGAAATTCATAGCTGCCTAAATGTCCGATCACCCCATCATGCAAAGTAGTTAATCCCGATAAAACATTAACGCAGGATGCAGCAACATATGATCCTGTTCCGGTAACTAAAGCCGGAACCTGCCAAGTCGGCTCAGCGGCAGCAATGAACAAGGCATCGGTAAAATCATCTTGGGGCAACTGTAACGTAGGCAATAAACAGATGTCCTGCGGACCAGGATAATCAATGTGCTCAGAATGATTATAAGTGTAGTACTGATACCCTTGGACTTGGTGATCGAAATCAGGCAGTAACACCCGGACCCCTTTATTCGCCGCATATTCTTTAAGTAGGTAATTTATTATTTCGATACGCCGGATAAACTCTTCTTTAAACTGGGTTGTTTGTCCATCTTCAACTAATAAAACCCCCCTGTCAAATACTCCGACTAAAGTAATACCTTCAGGATAAGCATTTAAATGCTGATCTTCCATCAATAATCCTAAGACAAACAATAAGCTCGTGAATATTCCTAAATCGTAACAATACGAAACCCCGAAGGCACCCTTTAACAGTTTCTCTACGTCCAAATATTCAATCCCCGGATTTCCCGGGTTTAAGAAAACGTAATGGCTGATGCGTTTTAGAATATTTATTTTACGCGCAGCTAAAATTTCAGGAACTGCAGGCTCAGAAAATAATTGTTGCGCCTTCAAAAGCATGTCCGCAGGCAGAATCCAACGGCCTTCTGCGGCCAAAGAAATCACTACCGGCTCACAACGTTCTGCTATATCTATCGGCACATAAATAAAACCATCAAACACTGCGCTCTGACGATAATTGGTAACTAAATACAGCCGGGCTCCTGGCCAACGGTTTAGATCCGGATCTCTGTAATCTTGAAACCCGCTTTCCGGAACCACTAATGCCGCCACATCGGCAGCCTGGGGTAGTTGCTCAAAAAATCCCGCATCTACCACCCCGAAATCGTCTCCATACATTAAAATGACTTTATTAATTTTTGATAGATTAAAAGATTCTAGGGAAAGCGGCGTATAAGCCAGAACATTATGATCACTGAGGGAGCGCTTAAGACCTTTAAATATATTACTGGTATTGCCTACCGGGCCCAAGCGAGAGGTAAAATCATTTAGCCGGATATATACTATAACCGTCGGCTTCGCCGGATCGTAATCTACCCTGCCTAAAACATGCCGAGATTCTCCAGCTTGATTATTCTTTCCAGAAAAGATTAACAGCGGCATTGCTAAACCCGCGATCCCCAATATCAACGCCAACCATCCTGGAATCAGTCCGAAAATAAAACTAGAAATCGCCAACCCGGGCAAAACAGAACAGAATAAAGGCAACTGCCGAGGAGCTTCTGGCGCAGATGGTTTATTCTGATCAGAAATAACCCCTGGCGGATGCCTGAAGAACCCCCAACTATCAGCTTTCTCGGTAAACAAAATAAATTCGCTGCCGGATAAATCTTTTAATATGGCGGCTTGAGCTTTAGCAGAAATTAACAGTATCTCTATTGTTTGCTCTTTGAAACTATTCAATACGGATAAACGCCTGGCGCCAGCAAGATTAAAAGTGCTGGCTACCGGATACTGATCCTGGAAAATCTTTACTAAAATATCTGCGCTATCCGCCAACTCCACAGCGATTATAAACTGCTGGGGATAATAATCCCTGATCAACTCACTTAGTTGTGCCAGCTTTTGAACTTTCAGATGATTAACTTCATGCTCAATCAACCAGGCTATAGCATTCATCCCGGTTGCCCCAAGAGCTTTGATTAATTCCTGACTGGATCGATTCTCAAGCTGGGAAGATTTTTTCGTTAAATAATTGTTGAGTACTTGCGGGCCTTTAGTAGTTAGATATCTTAAAGCGGTGATCGCTTTGCGCAAAAAGGCCAAACGATAATTAACTTCAGCCGCCGGATGATTTAAAACGTAAGGATAGGGTAAAGTTTTAGCCAAAGCCTGAGTTTTAATGATCAAGGCTTCTAACCTGGCAAGTCTTTCTTGATTCAGGTTAGCCTGACTGGTAAAAATCAAGCGGATATCCGCTAAATCAAACTGCTGGGAAAACTCTTGATATTGCTGGCGGCAATAGTAACTTAGAGCATCCATCAATTTTTCTAATCCTGCCTTTAACTGCTTTAATGAAAATATGACCAAAGGACGTAAAATTGCCTGGATTTTCTGTAATTGTTCCAGAGCGGCGAAGTCTTTATCGCTCCAGAGCGGCGGTTGAAGAGGCTGGGTAACCCCAGGCACCGCTGTGCTCAAACTCCCCAGCCCGGCATTATATCTATTGATAAGTCTTTCAGAGGCGTAAAACCTACGTATCGCTAAGCTGGCCTGATTTGGTTGCTCAATCTTTTCCCCGTGTAGGAAATGAGCAAGCAGGTTGAATTCATTCTTTCTGTGCCGGCGCGCACCCTCAGCAGTAAAAATTAATTCTAAATCCTGGGGAGTCAACGGAGCATCCTTTAAGCTTTGAGTAACTGCGCGGATAACTTGCGTATCTGAGGCTAAATAAAGCTGTTCATCCTCAAGTGATAAATCTAAATACCGGGAAATAACTTTTTTCACGGCAATTTCTTTTTTACGCAAATAGTTATTTAATCCTGCTGGCCCGGATTTTTCCAAGTGTTTTAACCCGGTAACTACCATCCATAAATAACTCAACGCTACCAAGGCATTCTGTAAAGGACGATGATTATTACCCAGCTCTCTGATCAGCAATGAACGTATTTCTTGATGCCGGCTGAAACTTAAATCGCTGCGGTAAACTTTTAAATAATTTAACCCTGGATAATCGGGTATAATCCTGCTTAAATCTTCTAAAGCTTCAGCGTAGATCTGTGTCAGCGCAGCAAAGATCCGCCACTGATCTTCTAACTCCAGGGCTTGTTTATGGGAAAGACCGCCATTTTCAGACAGTTCATGGACTAAAATTTCTTCTAAGGTTTTAAATCTAAGGTAGGGCGCTTCAATGTATAAAATCAATCCTGCATCTTCCTGCAGTATATAAGCACCAAAGGTAACGGTAGTGGTAGCAATTATTCTGATCTGGGATATTACCGGCGGCCCCCTTAAAATTCCTTTTTTAATTAAAAATCCTAAATAGGGCTTAATCTTTGCCTGGGCAACTAATAATTCTTCAGCTAAGGCCGCGGGGTTTATCCTGTTTTGCAGCTTAGCCTCCTGAATGCGGCGTTGGATCTGGGTTGAAGTTCCCCAGCCAGTGCAACCTTGTTCTTTTATGCTGTATTGCCAATTGGCCTGGCGGTCAGCTCCTTTGTGGATTAAAAGTTTTTCGCGTTCGAGCCTGGCATGAGCCATCCCCTGGAATATATCGGTTAAACTACGGCCACTCTCAGCCATGCCGAAATAATCTACTTCCGGGGCTACATCCAGCACGAAAAACGTATCGCTGTATACAAAATGCACAGGAATTGTAACCCCTAAACGCACTAAATGTTCCTTTATTTTATCTGCCAGAACCCGCACCTCTTCTTGGCCTGAAGGGCCTTTAATATAAATATCTAAATCTAAAGTATCCGCTCTTTCTTCCTGCCTGCGGGCAACACTGCCTACAATCGAAACATCATAACGCATCACCCCGGTAACCTTAACCGCAGCCAATACTGCCTTATAAACTTTAGGTATGAGACGGTTCATAAACGAAACTACTCCTCCCGCAAATTTATTGCCGATGATACGTTTAACTGCGTAGCTAACCAGCGGACCGATAGAAACCTGCTGATCTTCCGGAAAGCCAAGAGGCAGCTCTACTGATTTTGTAACAAAAATCAGACTAGGAGGCATAGTTTCTTGAATATCATTAATACATCTTCGGCCAGGCTCAATATTAATACCCCGGGCAATCGCTGCAAAAAGCTTTGCCTGATCTATGCCGGTAGCAAATGGCAAAATACCCCTAGAGAATTTTCCATGCGTTGCCGCTGTAAATAATCTATTCCAACTTATGCCCAGATATCTTACTAAAGCATATACTGAAGCCTGGAGTGTCTCCCCGTAAGAAATTTCGTCATCAATAAAGAAAACATAACCGTCGCTTAAAGGATGCCCTCCGACTAAATCAATTATTTGCCCTTGCTCATTCCTGATCGTTCTGCTTGTTTTCACCTGCGTTGAACTAACCCTAGAAATATTCAAATAACCGCAGTGCACCTGTAGCTCTAAACCGTAAAGATCACGGGCATAACTCTTTAACCCAGCAGGAATTTCTTTCAGATAATTAAATGCCCCATCCGGGCTAACCAGTAAGATAGGATGCCGGAGGAATTCTTCTTGAAGATCAGTAATTTTAAATGCTTTCATTCCCTGCACTAAATAATCTAACATCGACCTGGCAAGATAAACAAAAGCAGTGAGATTATACGCGCCTTTCTGCTGACTATGCGAATCTAAAACAAAATAGTTATCTACATATTTATCGATTAATTTGAGCATAGTTAACATACTAATACCCTCACCCTCCCGGGAAATACGCATCTGTCTAGAATAACCAGAATAGGTATTAATAAAAGCGATGCTCCCGACAGCGATGCGGCGCAAAGCCACTAGCATCAACCAAAGCTCGACATAATCTAGATTATGCTCTGTGCTATGAATCAATACTATATTCTCTCCCTGAATATGCGCCGGTAGCGCAATACTCCAACTCAAAGGATTCTCCTGCGGTTTATGGATGTTAATAGGTTCGGCTACCGCATTAATAGATATCGCTGCCTGCTCAGCGTCCTCTTGCAACCGGCTGTGTTGATAAAAAACCCGGTTAATCCATAGCGGAAGCCTGGCTTTCTGTACTGCTCCCAGAGCCTGGTTAATATTTTTATAATTATCTGATCCCCCGCTATAATCGAGCTGATCGCAATAAAAATTAATAATCTCTGCCAGGCCATTGTCCATTTTATAGGTTTGATCCGAAACGAGTGTAACAAAAATTAACTTTACTTTATAAAGGCGCAACATAT
Source organism: Candidatus Omnitrophota bacterium (assembly GCA_041308845.1). GTDB lineage: Bacteria > Omnitrophota > Gorgyraeia > Gygaellales > Profunditerraquicolaceae > UBA6249. Next base: position 49,972 of record JBFZAT010000035.1, read on the forward strand.
CTAAAAAAAGCACCAGTCGGACTAAATCTGCGCTGGTTACAATCCTATAAACAACCTGAACCTGAGCCCCCCGGATAGCTAAAGGATTTCCTAATCTTAATCTCCATTCCCCATCCGGAAAACTTTCTGATATTAACCCCACCGGGCCCCGATTACTGATAATAGAAATATCGCCTTTTCCTAGTGCATCAATAGCAATTTGTTTTCTAAAAATTTGCGCTTCAGACAGAAAAGGATTATTTTGATGTAATTGCTCATGTTGACGGATGAATTTGATTAATTCTTCAGCCCGGGCCTGGCCAAATCCTGCCTCAACCAATAATGCAATTATTTTATGCTCATCTAAATCCCCGCCCAAGCTCAGCGGAGAAGCAAAAATTATCTTCTTACTTTCTAAATCGAACCTGGCCACCGGGATATTTTCTTTGGCTGTTTGTTTTATATAATGTTCGAGTAATCTTAAACCATGGATAAAATCTAAAAGTCGATTGAGTTGCTGCGGCGGGTTATTGCGGATACTTGCGACAAATACGCTTAAGGCCTTAGCTGTAATAGCTAAGGGATGTTCTGATTTAACCGGAATTTTCCCAGGCAGAAGAATCTTAAAAATCGTACCGTTGCCTAACTGACTTTCAACAGTAATCGATCCGCCCCAGGATTCGATAATCTTTTTACAAATCCACAAACCAAAACCTGTGCCGGCTACCGTTCGATTAGACCCGGATTGTTTGGTAGTAAAACCCGGATCGAATATTCTCCCTAAATTTTCCGGAGCAATGCCAGTTCCAGTATCAGTTATCGCTATTTCCACTACCTCGGTAGTAAACAGAAAACCTTTGCTCAGAGCAATCGTTATTTGGCCGCCAACGGGCATGGCTTCTGCGGCATTGGCCAAAAGGTTAATCAAAACTTTCTGTAATGCGAGACGCTCAACAATAACAATAACAGGACTAATATCAGAATGAACAATTATATCTATGCCAACATAGCTTATTTTCTCCATTAAATCATCGAAGAATTCATAAAGATCTAATGGTTCTTGCGGTAATAATTCCTGAGTAAGCTTGACTTGTTGCCGACTGGTAATAATCCGGGCTAAGACCAAACGGGTTTTTTGTTCCCACTCCGGATTATTACAATAACCCAAAGCCATTAAAATTTCATTCTCATACTGACCGGCCAGAGATATCAAGGCATCAATCGCAGCCATAAGTTCATCGGCCCGGTTAATTAATTCATCTGTTTTGCTTAAAGCAGCAAAACCTTGCTTTAATAATGCTTGCTTGGCTCGCACGTTTAAGAATAGCGCCTCTTCTAATGTATCAACTATCGCATAAGCCGCCTTTAATTCCGCAACTCTCACCTGCTCACCAGGCTCAGCTTTAATTTGCATTTCCAGCCTATACTTAATCAAACCCAGCGTATTAATAAGTTGATTAAATAGATTCTTTATGTCATGCAAACAAGTACCCAGGTCTACTACCCAATCATTCAGGCGCTCAACATCAGTTAATAGAATTGCGATTTTTGCCTGGTTGGAAGCAAAGAAACTTTCGGTATCCGCCATGGCCTCTGCCTCATCGCGGATGCCTTTTGCAATATGGCTGATCAACTCATGGTAAAGAATTTCTAATTGCTTGGGCGAAGAGAGCTCAAAAAAGTAAGGATGGATATAAACAATACAGTTATCGATATCGCAGGCGGCGACATTACCCCGGGTAAGTGTTAAGTCCGAAGTGATCACTAAACGCCAATGGGCCAATTCCGGAGGCGCCCGGCCCAGAAGCTGTTTAAGAATAATTAATAAGCCTTGTAAAATCTGATAATTATCCCTGAAGTTATCAAGTGGCATAGCTAAAAGATTAAATCCGGCGGCCGGAATATTTATAAACCAGCCAAGACCTTTTGACTCCTGCAAGAATCTCTGATTAACCTCCTTATTGATCGCTAAAGGATACGGGTGGTTAAATTGTTCTAGAACCTCCGGATTAAATTGTTCCGGATTGATCCCTAACCATCCGGATAACTGCGCCAGTAGTGATTGATTAAATTCATCCTGTCCCTGACGGTAATAAGCTTCATACAATACTCTAGCTGCTAATTGCATGCTCAATTTAAAATTATGTTGAGGCGTAAAAATTAAATTACGCTGGCTTAGATAAATTACCGTACGGGAAAAATCAAGGTCGAATTTACCGCTCAAAGGCACATGAAAAGATCGATACTGGCTTTTCTTGCCTACGCTGCGGGCTACCCGAGTAGCCTTAAGGATCCAATGCGCAGCTTTTCCCCAGCGGGAATTATGGAAATTTCCAAGCGAGCTAAACAATTGAAACTCTACCGGAATGCGCTGCTGATCTTTCATAACCCACTTACCGATATGATAAGCCTGATAACCTGAGCCCGGAATATCTTTTTCTTCTACCTGACCCGGGATTGATTCTCCCTGAGTAAGAATAAATTCACTGGCCTTTAAATATGCAGCCCGGTTAGATAAAACTACAAATACCCCTAAAAGATCCATAATTTCACTAGCGTCTTTGTAGGCATCTTTTCTTTCGATAAGTTTACGGTAACAAGAATAGGTGTTTTTTACCCTGCCTATAACTTTTAAATAAGGGATACCTAAAGAATCTAGCTCTGACTTCAAGCTAGCAATAAAATGGCTAAGAAATCTTATGGCCTGCGCATGACCCATCCCCAATGCTTTTTGCGCACCGGACTTCAAAGTATTATAAGTTTCCGGGTAGATACGCTGCACTAAGGTATTACCCAAGTCACCCATAATTACATCTAAACCAAAAGCGTCAGTTAAGGGTATATATAATTCCTCTATTTCGCTAATTACATATCGGCTCTGCGTTTCTAAATTAGTAGACTCCAGAGCCAAGCGTTTGACAGCTAAAACAG
>JBFZAT010000036.1:0-7723 GCA_041308845.1 Candidatus Omnitrophota bacterium
ATGTTTCGGGTTATCCTTATTGGCTGACTATCGATCCGGCTAATTTTTGTAATTTACAGTGTCCTTTTTGTCCTACCGGGCAGAGACGGGCCTGTCGAAGTAAAAGTTTGATGAGTTTCGAAAATTTTAAAAAAATTGCTGATGAACTGGGCCCCTATTTAATACATATAGATTTCTGCAATTGGGGAGAGCCTTTTTTGAATCCCGAACTGCCACAGTTAATAAAATATGCCAAGCAATATCATATCGATACCAAAGTTGATTCAAACCTTAATCATTTAAATGAAAAGATCGCCGAAGATATTATTTTATCCGGGTTGGATAAGATTATTGTTTCTATAGACGGAGCTAGCGCGCAGACTTACTCAAAATACCGGGTGGGCGGTAATTTCGACCTAGCGATAAGTAATTTGAAACTATTGATTAGGAAAAAGATTGAATTGGGTAAAACTAATCCGTATATCTGCTGGCAGTTTCTGGTTTTTCGGCATAACGAGCATGAAATAAACCAAGCCGAAAAGTTGGGGAAAGATTTAGGGGTAGACGCGGTAGCTTTTACCAAGGCTTTTATCGGTAACCAAGACTGGTTCCCCTTGAATGAAAAGTATAGTAATTACCGGGCACCAAAGGGGAAAGCCAAAGTTACTGCGGAATGTTTTAAGCCGGCTAAGCATGCTTATTGTAATTGGCCCTGGGAGGAGATAGTGATTAATGCTAATGGTTCTGTTTCTGTTTGTTGTTCGGTAGAAGAGGAGCAGGATGATTTCGGCAATATTTTTGAACGGCCATTTAAAGAAATCTGGAACAACCGTTTATATAAACAAGCACGCAGATACATCAAATATAAATCTGCTCCCGATGATGCTCAGAAAAATATTTGTGTCGGATGTCGGCATGCAGGGATGACTAATATTGATATTCTCTCCTGCCATTCTTTATTTGCTTATCCTTAAGAAGGTCGCCGGACCAAGACGGTTAATATTCCGGTTAAAGATAAATTGAGCGTATTAAGTAATGACTACTAAAAAACAAAAAATTTTGTTTTTGTTGTTAGGTTTCGTTATCAGTTTGTTGTCCATTGAGATTTCCGCCCGTAGTTTAGGGTTGCTTTATAGAGTTTATAGGCTAGAAAATAAAAAGATTACTTCTGAGCCGGGTAAGCAGATTACAAAAATTTTGTGTTTGGGAGACTCTTTTACTTACGGGGAGGGGGTGGGTTATAAAGAGAGTTATCCTGCCCAGTTAGAACAGCAGCTAAACCAGGGAGCTGAGCAGAAAAAATTTATTGTTTTCAACCGGGGAATTCCCGGGAATAATTCTTCTATGGTTCTGAAAAAGCTGTGGGTAGATATTAATACCTATAAACCGGAAATAGCGTTGCTTTTAATCGGTTCCAATGATAGTACAACCTTGGAAGATACGGATTATAATTTTTTTAAATCCCATAAGCTCAGTAAATTTTTATTTTTTTCTTTGCAGCTAGACATCTGCTTAAGCAAATTAAAAACTTATAAATTATTTAAAATCCTTGCGCTGAATTTAAGAAACAAATTTGACTACGCGATATTCGAGGAAATGATCAGCCAAAAGAAGCAAGATGAATTATTTAAGAAAAAGACTGAACCTAGCGACCGGGATTTAAGCCGAGAAAAAGAAATTCAGGCATACTTAAAGAATGCGGGGTTTTTATATTTGAATAGTAAATTCCCGGAGGCTGAAAATGCCTTAAAGGCTATCCCGGGCGGAGTTAATCCTCAATACCGAAAGGAGAGCTTGCTTTTAATTAATTTATACTGGCAGCAAGATAAATATGCATTGGCAACCGCTTTAATGCAAGAGTATTTGAAATATCACTTACAGGATGCTACTGCGATTTTTAATTTTGGGAAAAATTATTATCTAAAAGGCAGTAAGTATCCGGCCACCCGGGAAGAAAGCTTTAAGCAGGCGGTTGATTTTTTTAATCTGTCATTATCCTGTGTTGATGCAGATAATTTATGGCTGAAAGTAGAAAATTATAGATATCTGGCAAGATTATATTTTGATCAGGGTGAGAATAAATTAGCGGAAAAAATGATAACGCAGGGTTTAAGTTTACGACCGAAAGATCAATTTTTAAGTCAGTTGAAGAAGGTTATCTCTAATTCTTCGCTGGTTCAAAAGGAGGCGGAAGTTTTTAGGAAACTGTTAGATTATAATCTAGGGCAGATTATTAATTTATGCCGCACGTATAATATAAAAATATTTTTATTAAATTATCCCTATGAATCTAAAGGGTTGCGGGAAGAAATTGCTTATAAATATAAAGCTGGTTTTATTGATATTGGCGCTCAGTTTATTGCGGCTTCCTCCGGTGGAGAGAAGATTAATTTACTTTCTTCCGACGGCAACCATCCTAATGCCCAGGGTTATGCTTTAATGGCGCAGACAATTCTAAAAAGTTTATATCCGGAAATGGGAGTATTTTAATGAAAATTGTTTTAATTCAGTCACCGGTTTGGGGCACATATGATCCACCCCTGGCTTTAGCTCAGCTTTCAGCCTGCTTAAAGAAAGCCGGACATCAGGTTCGGGCTTTCGATCTGAATATTGAATTATATCTCCACCGTAAAGAGAATCATAAGGGGTTGTGGGCATGGGAACAATGTGATTTTTGGTATAGGCCAGAGAATATCGCTCAATTTTTTCTCGAGAATAAAGAATTAATCGATGGTTATATTAAAAAGATTATTTCCGATAATCCGAAAATTATCTGTTTTTCTGTTTGTTCTTCATCGCGGCTAGCCAGCCTAGAGTTAGCCAAAAGAATAAAAAAAGAAGCTCAAGACACGCTGATTATTTTCGGAGGTACTTTATTTCTAGAAGAGGCCTGGATATCCCGGACCTTAGATGAAATCTCGGTAGATATTTTGGTAATCGGAGAAGGAGAGATTACTTTAGAAGAGTTAGCTCAACGGATAGCGGAGAATAAAACGCTTGAGGGTTGTTTAGGGATAGCTTATAAAGATCAAGGTCAGGTTTTTTGCAATTCTCCCCGGCCGTTATTGAAAAATCTGGATGAACTGCCGTTTATGGATTTTTCCGATATGCCCCTGGAGAAATATGATGACCGGTATCATGTGCCGATTTTGACCAGCCGCGGGTGTATCCAACAATGCGTGTTTTGTAGCTCTAAAAAATTTTGGTTTGGCTACCGGCATATGAGCGGTGAGAGGATATTTGCCGAAATTAAATTCCATAAAGAAAAGAATAAGGAAATAGGGCATATCGACTTTCTAGACTTATTGATTAACGGCGATATTGAAACTTTAAATTCTCTTTGTGATTTAATGATGGCGTGGGCAATTAAGGATGATATTACTATTTCTTGGGTGGCCAATGCTATTATCCGCAAGGAAATGACCCCGGATCTACTGGGTAAAATGAAAAAAGCCGGCTGTAAACACTTAATTTATGGTATCGAATCCGGCTCACAAAAAGTCTTGGGGCTGATGAAGAAAAAATATGCCTTAGAGGATGCTGATAATGTGATCCGTTCAACGCATGAAGCCGGGATTGTGGTTACCGCTAATTTTATGTTCGGTTTTCCCGGAGAGCAGGAAGAAGATTTTAGGCAGACTTTAGAGTTTATCAAAAGAAATGCCCCATATCTGGACCGAGTTTATCCCAGCCGGACTTTTTGTGCCTTGGAAGAATCTAGTTATTTACATAGCCACCAGGAAGAATTCGGTATCGCAGCCAATGCTCCCAATCACTTATACTGGGAATCACTAGATGGCAAAAATATTTACCCAGAAAGATTGCGTCGTTGTGAGGAGTTTTGCGTATTGGCTGATCAGCTGGGGATTGAAGTGGCCAGCGGAGTACAAACTTCAGTGGAACTTGACCGTTGGTTTAATTTAGCGCATTATTATGAATGTAAACAAGATACTGCCCGGGCACTCGAAAATTACCTGAATTACTACGAACAGGAACCCAAGGATAGAATAACTACAGAGAAACTTTTGGGTTACTATGAATATTTAGTTAATCCGAATAACCAAGCGCAGATTGGACCGGATTTATGGTCTAGGCTTAAGCAGGCCGTTGATTCGATTAATGCCATAAAAGGTGAATTTGCTCTAGTAACTAATAGTTTTGGCCGGGGCGGCCGAGCCAAAAGTATTGCTTTGGCTCGGGCAGAACAAAGGGATAATTCTAAGCTCAATGATGCCGAGTGTGCTGAAAAAAAGATCGTCCTTAAATCCACCCCCAAAGCATTCTTTTTACAAGTTGCCGGGCCTTGTAATGCCCATTGTGCTTTTTGTTCCCGTGGCGCTGATTATGAAATGTTTAATTTGGATTTGTTCCGGGAGCGCTTTGAAGAAAAATTATTTTATACCCCCCATCGGGCAGAACAGATTGTTTTGACCGGTTCAGGCGAATATCTTTTATTGCCGGAGGCGGTAAAAATTCTGGACTACTTCGATACTTATTTTCCGCACGTAGAGAAAATGTTTTCTACTAATGGTTCCGGACTCACCCCGGAAATTTGCCAAAAAATAGCCTACGCTAAAAGCAGGTACACCTTGCATGTTTCATTGCATGCCTCCCATAGTCAACTGCATAAAGTGATGACGCGGTTGGATAGCTTCCATAAAATTTTAGGGCAAATAAAATATTTACTTGAATTACGTAAACAGACACACAATGTAGCGTTGAATCTAATTTTTGTAGCGACTACTTTGAATATTGAAGACCTGCCGAATTTCGTCTTATTAGCCAACAGATTAGGCGCAGATAAGGTAATTTGTTATTACAATTATATTTATGTTCCGGCGCAAAAATATCTTTCATGTTTTTTTAAGCAGGAACTAACCAACCAAAAATTTGATGAAGCCGAACAGCTGGCCGCTGGTTTAAATATCAAGATCGAATTACCTCCGAGGTTTAATCAAAAGCAGTATCCGCTACGCGGGGTTTGCCCGGAACCCTGGAGCCAGGTAATGTTTGATTTAAACGGCCGTATTTTACCTTGTGATGCCGCAGAGGATTGCTCTGAAAGCCTGGAGAAGGTTGCTTTATTCGGGGAAGTTTGGAACGGTCAGTATTACCAGGAATTAAGGAAGTCTTTGATCGATGGCTCAAGTACCTGTTTTAAATATTGCTTCCGAGCTAATCCGGCCTGCGTGAATGATTTTCGCTCTCATGTCATCCGGCGGGGAAGGCAAGAAGAACAAATAGACATATTTTGGGCAGATAATTTTTAAGCGGATAATGCATATGGAACAAGTGGCTCAGGATATCTTTATTGTCAATCGAGAGCTTAACCAGGCGGAATTTAATCAGAAAAAAATCCTCCTGGAATCTAAGCCGATTATTCTCACCGCGATCATTACTAACCGGTGTAATTTAAACTGCATAATGTGTTCGCGGGTTAAGAATGAAAACCAAACATTGCCACTGGATTTATTAAAGCAAACCTATAAACTGTTCCCTTATTTGCAGTGGATTGATTGGCAGGGTGGTGAAGTATTTCTAGTGGATTATTTTAAAGAGCTTTTTATGCAGGCGGCAAAATATCCTCAAATTGAACAGCATATTGCTACCAATGGCTTATTGATTGATGAAGACTGGGCTAAGATTTTTGCGCAGTCGAAAGTAAGCTTAATTTATTCTATAGATGGGGTAACCAAGGACAGCTATGAATTTATCCGGCGTGGTGCGAAATTTGAAACACTACTGGAAAGCTTGGATTTGGTAAATAAATATAGAAATAAATTTAACAGCCAGAACAGATTAGAATTAAGCGTGGTAGTTATGAAATGTAATTATAAAAGCTTGTTCTTGTTTGTTGATTTTTGCCGGAAATATAATTTTCAACACCTGAACCTTAATTTTCTATTACCGGATACTGCCCCTGAGCAGGAAGTGATTGTTCGTGCTGATCCGGATGCGCTAGATTATTTACGCAAAGTTGTTCCGGAAATAAAACAGAATTGTCAAGAACATGGTATCGAAGTTGAGTGTTTTTTCGATTCGTATTTGCAAGAGCAGCATACCGATTATCCCGAAAAAAAACATCAGGCTGGGAGTATCCCTTGTTCTCATCCTTGGTCGCGTCTGCATATTGACTGGAAGGGTGCAGTGACGCCGGCCTGTCAGTGTAGTGTAGCAATAGGACGATTGGGCGGTGAGGATTTATGGGATATTTGGAATGGACTGGGTATGCAGCGTTATCGCAGGCTACTGAGTGGTAATTGTGCTAGTCAGATATGTTCGCCGCAATGTTTAGGATATGTTTATGATCGGGAGCAGAATCAGGCTCTCCGTAAGGATGGTTTAAAATGACTCCGGCAGTACGTTTTACCTGGAATATGCTTTACGATTGCAATTATCGTTGCACGTATTGTTTTTTTGAAGGCAAGTGGGAAGAATACAGAAAAAAGAATATCTATCTTTCTGTTGATGAGTTAAAGGCATTTTGGGGTAGGGTTCATGAAAAATATGGGCCGCTTTATTTGAACATTACCGGGGGAGAGCCTTTTATTTATCCTAATTTTATTGAAATTATTAAATTGCTTTCGGATATTTGCCACCATATCAATATCTCCAGTAATTCTTCCGGAGATTTAAATAGTTTCGTGGAAGAGGTCAGCGCACAGAAGGTTTCCTTATCACTCTCTTTTCACCCCCAGTTTGATGAGTTAGAAGAGTTTATTAAACGGCTTTTGTTTATACGTCAACATCAATTTAACGGATGCATTAATCTGGTGGCCTATCCTGCTTTTTTAACAAAAATTACTGATTATCAGCAAAGATTCTCTGCGCTTAATGAGCGGTTAAAGGTTATTCCTTTTATCGGCAAGTATCAAGACAAGAGCTACCCGGAAAGCTATACTCCGGATGAGCAAAAAATAATCGGGATTGATGCATCTTGGTTTACTCAAATTAAGCGCCGAGGGAAGATTTGCCAGGCTGGATTAAATACCGCACTTATTTTTCCTGACGGCAAAGTGGCCCGGTGCGGGCAGGTTGGGGAGGAGATGATTCTAGGAAATTTCTTTTCTCAGGATTTTAAATTATTAGAATCCCCTTTGCCCTGCGCGGCTGAATTTTGCCCTTGCGATGAAGACAAAATAATTCCGGAGGATAAAACAACTGATGTTTCAGAGGCGCCAATTTTAGAAGTTTCGCCGCAAGGTCAGCCAGTAGCCCAGCCGGCGGTTGAAATAAATAGCATAGATTTTACTTGGGATATTCATTACAAGTGTAACTTTCGTTGTCCGTACTGTTGGTTCTATCAAGGATGGGTCGAAGGGGCTAAACGGAATGTTTATCTTTCCGTGGATGAATGGATGCGTCATTGGAGACGGATTTATAATTGTTACGGGAAATGTCGGATTGCGATTACCGGAGGCGAGCCGTTTCTTTATCCGGATTTCATCCACTTAGTCAACGAGTTATCACAAGTGCATTCTGTAAAAATAACTACGAATATGTCCGGAGATATCGAAAGCTTTGTTAAGCAGATTGATCCGCAGAAGGTAGTATTAGATCTTAATTTTCATCCGCTGTTTTCTCAACAGGAAACTTTTATAAAAAAAGTTTTGTTATTGAAAAGAGCCGGTTTTAAGGCAGGGGTTTGTTATTTAGCTTATCCTCCGCAAATGAGACAGATTGAGGCGGTAAGAAAACGCTTTGAAAATGAGGGTATCAGTTTTGCCCTGGCTGCGTTTTGGGG
>JBFZAT010000037.1:0-26945 GCA_041308845.1 Candidatus Omnitrophota bacterium
AACCAACTTTCTTGGCAAGATATCCAGATACATAACGACCAGGTAGGTAAGCCGGTTTGTTCATTTTTAAACGGTAAAGGTAAAGATATTAACGTGCATATTTCTATATCCCATGTTAAAACTTATGCGGTTGCCAGCGCAGTTGTTACGAAGAAAAGCCGATTCTCATAAAGGGGACTACGGAAAAATATTGATTTTGGCCGGTTCAAATAGGTTTTCCGGTGCGGCTTTGCTTTGCGCTGAAGCAGCTTTACGTTCTGGGGCGGGGTTAGTTACAGTAGGAGTACCGGCGAGTGTTAGTTTGGCATTAATAAAAAATAAAGCAAAAGAAGTGATGGTTTTGCCCTTGCCACAGACCCGCTCGCAAACATTAAGTTTAGCCGCTTTTTCTAAAATTAAAATTTTTTTAAAGAGTGTAGACGTCTTAATTATCGGTCCGGGATTAGATAATCATCGATCGACTTCTGCTTTGGTAAGGAAAATAGTTAAGAGAATAAGTCTACCTATGATAATCGATGCCGATGCGCTTAATGCTCTTAATCAGCATCTAACAATACTTAAAGAGCACACGGGTAAAGTTATCCTCACCCCGCACGCTCAAGAGATGTCTAGGCTCTCTGGCAGTAGCATTGATTTTATAAAGAAAAATAGGAAATTGGTTGCGAAAAAGTTCGCGAAAGATTATAATAGTATAGTTATCCTTAAGGGACATCGAAGCATCGTAACTGACGGCGCAAGAAAGTTTTATATCAATGCCACCGGTAATCCCGGGATGGCCACTGCCGGAAGCGGAGATGTGCTTAGTGGTATTGCAGGCGCATTTTTAGGCCAGGGTCTGGATGTTTTTAGTTCAGCCAAATATGCGACATATATTCACGGGCTAGCCGGGGATATTGCTGCTCTGGATAAAACACAAACAGGGTTAATTGCATCGGATATTATCAGCCGGATTCCGGATGCACTAAAAGAAAGTAGTTGATGCCGACGTAGCTCAGTTGGTAGAGCGGCTGTTTTGTAAACAGCGGGTCGGGGGTTCAAATCCTCTCGTCGGCTTTAATAAATTAGTTTATTTTTAGGAAATAACGTTTTTATCAACAAAAATTTAGGGCAGGTACCCAAGTGGCCAAAGGGGACAGACTGTAAATCTGTTGCACCTGTGCTTCAAAGGTTCGAATCCTTTCCTGCCCATTAAATCTGCCACAGTTATTGGCGCACGCTAAGTAACGCGGGATACTCCCGCAAAGCTCTTTACAACTTACTGCGGGAGTAGTTCAGTGGTAGAACAATAGCCTTCCAAGCTATGAATGGGGGTTCGATTCCCCTCTCCCGCTTTTACTAAAGGCGATTTTTAATGAGCGAAGAATTTTTAAAACCGGTCTTTATCGATGCTTTTGATCTGGATGATGCTTGGTTTCAATGTTTATCTGCGATTTTAGATCAAGGCCACCTTTATACAATTACCCGCGGTAGTTATGAAGGGCAAAGAAGGCTGGAGTTTGATTTTGTTTCCGTGCGCGTGCGTAAGCCTGCCCATCAAATTATTCCGATTATTCCGGAGGGCATGAGTATTCCTGCGCCGACGGATATGGAATATATCCAAGGGTATTTGAGTTATCTGCTTACCGGGGCCAAAACCGAAACTGAAGACTATACTTATGGTGAAAGATTAGTTGACCCTAAGGTTAAGATTAAACAGAGTTTAAATGGCAGAGAATTAATTACAGATATGCCTTTAAATGTTAATCAGGTCGAAGAAGTTATTAAGATGTATAAAGAAAAGGGGCCAGGTACTAACCAGGCCGTTATGGAAATTGGTATGCCTTCGGATATTAAATTAATCGATCCGCCTTGCTTGAGATTAATTGATACGCGACTACGTTATGGCAAATTACATTTTATTTTATATTTTCGTTCTTGGGATCTTTGGGGAGGTTTTCCTTCTAATTTAGGTGGGCTGCAGTTGGTTAAGCAGTATATGGCTGAAGAAATCGGGGCTGGTGATGGAGAAATTATTGCCGTTAGCAAAGGTTTGCATCTCTATGATTATGCCTGGGAGTTAGCGATGTTAAGAACAAATAAAAAGCGGGATTTTACGGTTAACCATGCTTAAGCTGCGTATTGCGATAATCGGTGATGGCGGATGGGGAACGACTTTAGCGGTTTTACTTGCAAAAAAGGGGTATCCGGTTACGCTTTGGGGGGCTTTTACTGATTATGCCGAAAAGATGGCCAGGACCCGCCTGAACCCTAAATTTCTGCCGGGGATCAAAATTCCGCTGCAGGTGAAAATAACCGGAGATATAAAAAATGCGGTTACCGGTAAAGACATTATTGTTTTGGCTGCTCCTTCCCAGCATACCCGGGAGGTATTGAAAAAGATTGCTGGTAAATTTACCAAAGGAGCTATTTTTTTAAGCGTAACTAAAGGCATTGAGATAAGCTCATCCAAGCGGATGTCAGAAATAATTCCCGAGGAATTAGGCCCGGTTAAATTGGCAGTTTTATCCGGGCCGACGATTGCCGCCGAAGTCGCTAAAGAAATTCCTACTACTGCGGTGGTGGCTGCCTCTAGTATGCGGGTGCGTAAAATCATTCAGTCGGTTTTTAGCACAGAAAGATTCCGCGTATACACTAACCCGGATGTGATCGGAGTGGAGTTGGGGGGAAGTTTAAAAAATGTAATTGCTATTGCCTGCGGTGTTTCCGATGGTTTGGGTTTTGGCACTAATACCAAAGCGGCGATTCTTACCCGGGGATTAGCCGAAATCACTAGATTAGGGAAAGTATTGGGGGCGCGGCCGGAAACTTTTAGCGGAATAAGCGGTCTGGGTGATTTAGTTACTACTTGTATTAGCAAGCAGAGCCGTAACCGCAGCCTGGGAGAATTAATCGGGAAAGGTCGCAGCTTAAAAGCAATTTGTAGGCATATGGAGATGGTTGCCGAAGGTGTGCCGACGGCAAAATCCGCTTATGCTTTGAGTTTAAAATATAAGATTGAAATGCCGATCATCAGAGAAATATATCAGTTGCTTTATTTAAATAAATCGCCTCAGCAGGCGGTTAAAGATTTAATGACCAGAAAAAGAAAAGAGGAGTACAGCTGATTTCCGGGGCGTGGCTCAGTTTGGTAGAGCGCTTGAATGGGGTTCAAGAGGTCACAGGTTCAAGTCCTGTCGCCCCGACTTAAATTTATTGATTTATAAAGATTGATTACTCAACTCTACTAGGGAGGGAGGATCTATGTCCAAAGAATATACAGGTTCGGAAAAAAGAAAATATCCCCGCGCTAACGGGAGATTTATCGTTTCTTATCGGGTCATCCCGAATAATAGTAATGCCGATGTCTCTCAGACCAAAAATTTAAGTTTAGGGGGGATGCTTTTAACTACTAATTGTCAGTTTGAAGTGGGAACGAATTTAGCCCTGGAAATCCGCCTGCCATTTGATCCGGATCCGATTATGACTATTGCTAAGGTGTTGGAATCTACGGAAATCACCAAAGGGGTGATTTACGATACGCGGCTTACCTTTCTGGCGATTGACGAAAAACACCGTAAAGTAATCGGAGAAACGGTAGGCTATTACCTTAAGAAAGGTTAATTTATGAGAAAGATTAATGTTGGAATTATCGGTTTTGGAAATATCGGTTGCGGAGTGGTTAAAATTTTAAATTCCCGTAAGTCGCTTCTGGCGCAAAAGATCGAGACAGAAATTTTAATCAAGAAAATATGTGATAAGGATCTGGCTCGTAAACGGGATGTTCAGGTGGATAAGGCCATTTTGACTACTGATGCCTATGAAATTATTAATGATCCGGGTATCGATATTGTTGTGGAATTAATGGGGGGAATTAATCCAGCCAAAGAATTTATCTTAGCAGCGCTAAAAAAAGGTAAACACCTGGTTACTGCTAATAAAGCATTATTAGCTGAGCATGGCAATGAATTATTCCGGGAAGCCGCCGAACGGGGAAAAAATATTTATTTTGAAGCTTCAGCCGGGGCGGGTATTCCGATCATTAAGTCTATTAAAGAAGGCTTGGTGGCGAATAAATTCAATAGTATTTTCGGTATTGTAAACGGCACCTCAAATTACGTGCTGACACAAATGTCTAAAGAAAAATGTTCTTTTATTAATGCCTTAGCCGATGCCAAGCTGAAAGGTTTTGCCGAAAAGGACCCGACTTTCGATATCCAGGGCATAGATTCGGCGCACAAGCTGGTCCTGCTTACCTATCTGGCTTTCGGAAAGATTGTGGATCTTAAAGATATTTTTATCGAAGGCATTACTCATGTTTCAGCCGCCGATATCGCTTATGCCCAGGAGTTAGGGTATACTATTAAATTATTAGCAATCGCCAAAAAAGAACTTCAGGAATTAGAGGTACGCGTGCATCCGACTCTGTTGCCGAGCGAGCACTTGTTGGCTTCGGTAGACGGTGTGTTTAATGCGATTTATGTGGCTAGCGACTTGGCTGGCGAGCTGATGTTTTACGGTCCGGGAGCAGGGCAATTACCCGCAGCTTCGGCGGTGGTTTCAGATATTGTTGATTTAGCCCAAGATATTAAAGCCGGTTTATTCAGGCCAACTTTGAATTCCCGGGAAGATACTTCTATTAAGGGTTTACGTAAAATTGACGAATTCGAAAATAAATATTATATCCGTATTACCGCTGTAGATAAACCGGGAGTTTTAGCTAGGATCGCCGGTATTCTGGCTAAATTCGGGATTAGTATTGCCTCGGTCAATCAAAAGGAAAAATTAAAATCTCATGTTGTGCCGGTAGTTATGGTCACCCACGAGGTGAAAGAAAAAAATCTAAGAGCTGCCTTGAAATTAATCGATAAATTACCGGAGATTAAAGATAAGTCCGTGGCGATTAGAATTGAGGGGGTTTAATGTTTAATCAGAAATATCAAGGCATAATCCGTAAATACCGGAGGTTTTTACCGGTGAATGATAAAACCCCGGTTATTACCTTAAACGAAGGGAATACCCCTTTGATTTATGCTGGCTACTTAAGCCGTTTAATTGGTAAAAAATGCGAAGTTTATTTAAAATATGAAGGCTTAAACCCGACTGGTTCTTTTAAAGACCGCGGGATGACTTTAGCGATTTCTAAGGCTTGCGAGGAAAAGTCGACCGCAGTAATTTGCGCCTCTACGGGTAATACCTCAGCTTCGGCAGCAGCTTATGCGGCTGTAGCTGGAATAAAATGCATTGTACTTATCCCCAGCGGGGCAATTGCCTTAGGCAAACTTAGCCAGGCTTTAATCCACGGGGCTAAAGTTTTAGCGATTCAGGGTAATTTTGACCAAGCCTTGGAGTTAGTTAAAGAGATCGCCAAGGTTTATCCGATTACGCTGGTCAATTCTTTAAATCCTTATCGTATTCAGGGACAGAAAACCGGCAGTTTTGAAATTTGTGATTTTTTAGGGGATGCTCCGGATTTCCAGATTATGCCGGTAGGCAATGCGGGTAATATTACTGCTTACTGGAAAGGCTATAAAGAATATCAATCCCGGGGTTTAAGCAAAAAACTTCCGGTAATGGTAGGGTTTCAGGCCCAGGGAGCTGCACCGATCGTTAGGAATAGGCCGATTGTTAATCCAGAAACAATTGCTACGGCAATCCGCATTGGCAATCCGGCCAGTTGGCAGAGCGCGGTAGAAGCCGGCCGGGAATCCGGTGGATTAATCGATATGGTATCGGATGCCCAAATACTTAGCGCTTATAAAATATTGGCGGAAAAAGAGGGAGTCTTCGCAGAACCGGCTTCTGCGGCTTCGGTGGCTGGCTTGCTAAAATTGATAAACAGAGGCTATTTTAAAAAATCAAATTTAAAAAATAAAAAGTTTTCGATTGTTTGTATTTTAACCGGTCATGGTTTAAAGGATCCTGAGCGGGCGATTAAGTCGATTAAACCGCCTAAATTGATGCGGCCGGATTTAAAAAGAATTATTAAGGAGATCGGCTATTAAAATAAAGGTTTTAATTACTGCTGGCCCCAGCTGGGTGGCGATTGACCGGGTGCGGGTAATCACTAACTTGGCTACCGGGGAGACTGGATTTGTCCTGGCAGATAAATTCAGAAAGCTGGGGATGGCGGTTACGCTTTTACTTGGTCCGGGTAATTTCTCCGCTCCCAGCCAGGGCATTAAAATTAAACGTTTTAAATATTTTTCCCAGCTGGCCAAGCTTTTGGACCAAGAATTAAAAACAGGAGGCTATGCGGCGGTAATTCAGGCGGCAGCGGTTGCCGATTTCCGCCCGGAAAAAATTATCCCGGGAAAGGCCAGCTCCCAGCGCAAGGCCTGGAAGCTGAATTTAGTGCCTACTGAAAAGCTGATTAAAAAATTAAAAAAATACCAGCCAGAGGTTTTAGCAGTAGGTTTTAAATTTCAACCGCAGGCTACAAAACAACATCTAATTAGTAAAGCCAGGGGGTTGTTAAGCAGCGTAAAAAACTTAGATTTTGTGGTTGCAAATTCTGACCGGGAACAAGGCTACCAAGCCTATATTTTGAGTAACTCTAATATTGAGGGGCCATTTTCAACTAAATCAGTAATGGCCCAGCATTTAGCGAAATTAATTATCAGTAGGATAAAATCGGAAGGTAAAGCTTAAAATGACAAAATATATTGTATTGGTCGGCGACGGCATGGCAGATTATCCTTTGGAGGAGCTGGGGCAACGCACTCCCTTGGAGGCAGCCCGTACGCCGAATATGGATTTTATCGCGCAGAACGGAACGTTAGGCCAAGCCAAAACCATTCCGGATAAAATGACCCCGGCATCGGATGTGGCTAATCTTTCGATTCTGGGTTATGACCCAAAAAAATATTATTCCGGCCGGGCGCCACTGGAAGCAGCTAACCTAGGCATTAAACTGGAAGATGACGATGTGGCTTTCCGCTGCAACCTGATTACTGCCGGCGGCGATATCTTATTGGATTATAGCGCCGGGCACATTAAATCTCTGGAGGCGCACAACCTCATTAAATTTCTGGATAAAAAACTAGGTAGTAATAGAATACGATTTTTCCCGGGTGTCAGCTATCGGCATCTGGTATTGGTTAAACGCGGCGCGGAATTAAGGCTGCAAAACTTAAAATGCTGGGCCCCGCACGATATTGCCGGGTTAAGTATTAAACGGCATCTACCCAAAGGCGATAATGCTGATTTGCTCGTTAAGTTGATGTTGGATTCTCGGGAAGTTTTAGAGAGTCATGAGATTAACCATGTGCGTTTAGATTTAAAAGAAAATCCGGCTAATATGATCTGGCTTTGGGGACAGGGCTTAAAACCGAGCATGCCTAAATTTTTTGACAAATTTGGTTTAACCGGTAGTGTAATTTCTGCGGTCGATTTAATCAAAGGGCTAGGGAGAATCTTAGGGCTGGAAGTGATTAATGTTCCCGGGGCCACCGGATATTATGATACGGATTATCAGGCTAAGGCTCAGGCAGCAATTAAATCGCTGCAAAATCATGATTTTGTTTTTGTTCATCTGGAGGCTCCGGATGAAGCCGGCCATAATGGAGATTTACGGGAAAAAGTTACTGCTATCGAGCGTTTCGATCAATTAGTGGTGGGGCTATTTTTAGAATATTGCCGGAATAAGGATGATTTCCGGATTATGGTTCTACCGGATCATGCTACCCCGTTAACTTTAAAAACACATACTGCTGATGCTATCCCCTTTGCCCTTTATGGTAAAGATATTCCCGCGGGAAGTTTTCTTAATTATAGCGAAAAAGAAGCGCAAAAATCATCGATGTTTTTCGAACAAGG
The DNA here is from genome assembly GCA_041308845.1 of Candidatus Omnitrophota bacterium. Lineage (GTDB taxonomy): Bacteria > Omnitrophota > Gorgyraeia > Gygaellales > Profunditerraquicolaceae > UBA6249. Next base: position 7,795 of record JBFZAT010000037.1, read on the forward strand.
GTATCAACTGATGGAACATTTTATTTCAAGGAGAGTTTAGAATGTCTAAAGGTTTGGTGGTGCAAAAGTATGGAGGTTCTAGCGTCGCTAATGTCGAACGCATCCGCCGGGTAGCCCAACGCGTAGTTGATTACAGTAAAAAAGGTTATGCTTTGGTAGTAGTGGTGTCAGCGCTCGGGGATACTACTGATGAATTAATTGAACTGGCAGATAAAATTGATCCTGATCCTTCTGAGCGGGAGATGGACATGCTGTTATCAACCGGAGAACAGATCTCCGTAGCGCTCTTAGCTATGGCTATTCATAAGCTGGGATCTCAAGCGATTTCATTTACCGGGGCCCAAGTCGGGATTCTTACGGATAATAGCCACACTCGGGCCAGAATTATAAAAATCAACGCGGATAAGATTAAAGAAGAGTTAAAAAAGGGCAGGATTGTTATTGTCGCTGGTTTCCAGGGTGTTGCCTTAAATCAGGATATTACTACTTTAGGCCGGGGTGGTTCGGATTTAACGGCAGTAGCTTTAGCCAAAGAGCTTCAGGCTGATGCTTGCGAGATTTATACTGACGTAATGGGGATTTATACAACGGATCCGCGGATTGAACCCCGGGCCAGAAAAATTAAAGCGATTACCTATGATGAAATGTTAGAGATGGCTTCTTTAGGCGCTCAGGTAATGCAACCGCGTTCGATTGAAGTGGCGAAAAAATTTAATGTCCCCCTGCATGTGCGTTCTTCATTTAATACTAAAACCGGAACGATGATCGTTAAGGAGGTTAAGAAAATGGAAGATGTTTTGGTTAGCGGGATTACGCTGAATAGAAATGAATCCAAGATTACACTATGTAGCGTTCCGGATAAACCGGGTGTAGCGGTAAAATTATTCCAGGACTTAGCTACCTCTGGGGTAAGCGTGGACATGATTGTGCAAAACGTCAGCCATACTCGCCAGACGGATATATCTTTTACTATTGCTAAAGCTGATTGCGCTAAGGCTACCCGCATAGCCAAAAGAGTGGCCAAAAAGATCGGCGCCGGAGAAGTTCTGTTGGATCAAGATATCGCCCGCGTTTCCATCGTGGGAGTAGGCATGAAATCGCATCATGGCGTAGCCGCCAAGATGTTTGGGGTTTTAGCGGACAATAAAATTAATATTGAAATGATCTCTACTTCGGATATCAGTATTTCTTGTATTATTAAAAAGAAAGACGCCGAGATTGCCGTAAAAAAATTACACGCGGATTTCGGTTTAAACAAATAAGGGGCGCTGATGAGCACGGTAAAAATTTATGATACTACCTTGCGGGATGGTTCACAAGCGGAAGGGATATCTTATTCGGTAATGGATAAAATTCGTATTGCCGAAGAGCTGGATAAACTGGGGATTCATTTTATCGAAGGCGGTTGGCCGGGCTCTAATCCTAAAGACCGGGAATTTTTTGAAAAAATCAGCCGGGCTAAGCTTGAAAATTCACAGGTAGCCGCTTTCAGTATGACGCGCCGGCCGGATATTTCAGCTAGTCAGGACAGCAATTTAGCCGCTTTACTTAAATCTCAGGCCCAGGTGATTACTATTGTAGGGAAAACTTGGGATTTTCACGTGACAGATGTTTTAAAAACCACTTTGGACGAAAATTTGGCAATGATTTTTGACAGCGTGAATTTTTTGGTAAAAAAAGGTTTTACCGTTTTTTATGACGCAGAGCATTTTTTCGATGCTTATCAGGCTAACCGCGGTTATGCATTAAAAACTCTAACTGCAGCTGGCGATGCTGGTTGCGCGGCAGTTTGCCTTTGTGATACTAACGGAGGGTCCTTAACCAGTCAAATCAGCTCTGTAGTAAAAGAAATCAGGGGTAAAGTTAAAGTCAGCCTGGGGATTCACTGCCATAATGATGCCGGAGTAGCCATTGCCAACTCTTTAGCGGCGGTAGAAGCGGGCGCCGATATGGTCCAGGGTACGGTGAATGGATACGGTGAGCGTTGCGGGAATGCGGACTTAATTCCGATTATTGCTAATTTAAAAATTAAGCTCAAGATTGATTGTATTCCTGATAACCAATTAAAACAGCTTACTCATCTGTCGCATTTTGTCAGCGAGATCAGTAACATGCGTTTAAAAAATGAGCAACCCTTTGTCGGTGATTCAGCTTTTGCGCATAAAGGCGGGATGCACATCAATGCAATTATGAAGAATCCTTTAACCTATGAGCATGTGGACCCGCTTTTAGTGGGTAATCGGCGCCGGGTACTGGTTTCGGAGTTAGGCGGCAAAACCGGAATTTTACTCAGAGCCAAAGATCTTAGCTATGATTTAAGCAAGACTGACCCGCAAACTAAAAAAATACTGGAGTTGGTGCAAGCCTTAGAGCATAAAGGTTTCCAATTTGAGGCCGCCGAAGCTTCTTTCCGGTTATTAATGGAACGGGCATTAAAAAAATTTAAGAGATTTTTTGAATTAGAAGGTTTTAAGGTGGTTATCGAAAAAGGGCGCAATAAAAAAATTACCTCGGAGGCAATTATTAAGCTAAAAGTTAACGGGGTCAAAGAGCATACTGCCGCCGAAGGAGACGGTCCGATTAATGCCCTGGATAATGCATTACGCAAAGCGCTGAAAGATTTTTATCCAGCTTTAGCTAAAATGCATTTATCGGATTTTAAAGTGCGGGTGCTGGAAGAAAAAGCCGGCACCGCTGCTCGCGTGCGGGTTTTAATTCAATCTCAGGATGAAAGCGATATTTGGAGCACAATCGGGGTGCATGAAAATATTATTGAGGCCAGCTGGCAGGCATTGGTGGATAGTGTCGAATATAAACTCCTCAAAGACCAAAAAACACCTAAACCTTAAATGACTGAAGAGCTGAGTAAACAGTATAACCCCCAAACTACCGAAACCAAGTGGTACAGAACCTGGGAAGCAGAGAATCTTTTTTCCGCTCAAGTCCGGCCGGACCGATTAGCCTATTCTATTGTTATCCCCCCGCCTAATATCACTGGTATTTTACATATGGGCCATGCCCTAAATAATACCATCCAGGATATTCTAATCCGTTATAAAACCCTGCGCGGATTCTCCGCACTCTGGATGCCGGGTACTGATCATGCCGGAATTGCCACCCAGAATGTTGTAGAAAAAGCCTTAGCTAAGGAAGGGATTAAGCGCCAGGATCTGGGCCGGGAGAAATTTGTGGCCCGGGCCTGGGAATGGAAACAACTTTACGGCTCAACCATAATTAATCAGCTTAAAAAACTCGGTTGTGCCTGCGATTGGGAGCGGTTACGTTTTACCATGGACCCGGATTATTCTGCAGCGGTGATTGAAGTTTTTGTCCGGCTTTATGAAAAAAAATTAATTTATCAGGGGAATTATATTATCAACTGGTGTCCGCGTTGTCAAACTGCGCTCAGCGATGAAGAAGCCAGCCATTTGGAGCTGCAGGGAAATCTCTATTATCTTAAATATCCGTTCAAAGATAACCCTCAAGAATTTATTTGCGTAGCTACCACCCGACCGGAAACTATGCTCGGGGATACTGCGGTAGCGGTAAATCCTAAAGATAAGCGCTATAAAAAATATATCGGCAAATTTTTAATCCTGCCGTTGATTAACCGCCCGATTAAAATTATTGCCGATCATCTTATTGACATGCAGTTTGGCAGCGGTGCGGTGAAAGTCACTCCGGCCCATGATCCTAATGATTATGCGCTGGGGAAAAAACATGGACTGGAATTTATCCAGGTTATGCATCCAGACGGTTCGATGAATGAGTTGGCTGGGAAATATTCCGGTTTGGACCGTTTTAAAGCTCGGGCGGCAATTTTAGATGATTTAGCGGCAGCGGGTTTATTAGAAAAAGTTACGCCACATACGCTTTCTGCCGGACATTGCTATCGTTGCCATACTCTGGTGGAGCCTTATTTATCTCAACAGTGGTTTGTAAAGATGAAACCGTTAGCTAAGCCGGCGATTGCTGCGGTAAAAAAGGGAAAAATAAAATTCCACCCTGCGCGTTGGACCAAAGTTTATTTAAACTGGGTAGAAAATATTCAGGATTGGTGTATTTCCAGGCAAATCTGGTGGGGCCACCGGATGCCGGTTTATTACTGTAAAAATTGTCAAAAACATGACCCTCAATCCGGGGTGATTGTTTCCAGGATTAAACCTTTACAATGCCCTAAGTGCGGCTTAGAAGACTTGGTGCAAGAGCAGGATGTGCTGGATACCTGGTTTTCCAGTTGGCTTTGGCCGTTTGCTATCTTTTATTGGCCCAAAGAAAATGCTGAGCTAAAATATTTTTATCCCACTTCAACTTTAGTCACTGGCCCGGATATTATCTTTTTTTGGGTCGCCCGGATGATCATGGCCGGATTTGAGTTTACCCAACAGGCCCCTTTTAAGGATGTTTATTTGCATGGCACTATCCGGGATAGCCAGGGGAAAAAAATGTCTAAATCCTTAGGCAATGCTATCGATCCCTTGGAAATTATCTCCGAATACGGCACAGATGCTTTACGTTTTAGCCTGGTTTCTATTACTACCCAGGGCCAGGATGTATATTTATCTAAAGACAGATTTGAGCAGGGGAGAAATTTCGCGAATAAGATTTGGAACGCCTCGCGGTTTATCCTGACCAATCTTAAAACTGAAAACTTAAATATAGATTCATCTGCAGATACTAAAAATACAAAAAATGAAAAGCTAGACATTGTTAACCGCTGGATTCTTAGCCGTTTTTATACCACCCTGGAAAAAGTCACTCAGGAACTAGAGGGATATAAATTTAATGAGGCGGCTAACCGGCTCTATGCATTTTTCTGGCATGAATTTTGCGATTGGTACTTGGAATTGATTAAGCCTCAAATTGATCAAAAAAATACCCAGGTAGTGATGTATAAAATTTTAGAAAAATACTTAAAGTTGATCCATCCTTTTATGCCTTTTATCTCTGAAGAAATCTGGCAGCGCCTGCCGGGAGCTCAAGGTTCGATTATGCGTCAGAGTTGGCCGCAGTTGCAAAAACAATGGATCAGTAAACAGGATGAAGCGCAAATGGAACTGGTTTTTAATTTGATTAATGCCATCAGAAATATGCGTTCAGAACTAGAGATCGACCCGGCTAGCCGCTCGGACATTCAATTGACGGTTAGTGACCAAGCTCTGCGTTTGGCTTTAATGCCGCTTGCCGGATATATTAAGCACTTAGCCAGAATTGATAACTTAATTTTTCTCGAAAATTATATTGTTCAGAAGAATCAGTATGTCACCGTGTTGAAAGATTTACATATTGCTATGCCGCTGGAAGGCATTGTGGATACTGCCGCTTTGCTAGCAAAAATTGATTTAAAAACTGCTAAGATATTATCCGAGATTAAAAACAAGGAAAATATGCTGTCTAATAAAAATTTTACCAACCGGGCTCCGGCTGAGATTATCCAGGGGGAAAAAGATAAGTTAGTCTTAATGCGAGAACAGCTTAAAAAGCTGGAGGTGATTAAAAATGGATTGCGCTAACTATTTTTTATCTAAAAAACATCCGGAAATTCCCCCGGCCATCATTGCCTCTGTAATTAAATCCGCATTGGCCGAGGATATCGGCCGCGAGGATATTACTACCGGTTTGTGTATTCCCCGGCAAGCAACCATTAAAGCTAAGATTATCGCTAAGGAAAATTTTTTACTTTGTGGTTTAGATTTTGCTGGCCGGGTATTTAAGATTTTGGATCCAAGTTTAAAGTTTGTAGCTAAATTTCGGGAAGCCAGTAGAGTGGCCAAAGGGGATCTCCTGGCTGTCGTCTCCGGGCGGGCCAGCAGTATTCTTACTGCCGAACGAGTAGCTTTGAATCTCTTGTCTTTTCTTTCCGGGGTAGCCACTAAAACCTCTGCATTTGTTGAAAAAATCAAGCCTTATAAAACCAAAATTACCGATACCCGTAAAACTCTGATCGGTTTAAGGCCGTTACAGAAATATGCGGTGAGAATCGGGGGCGGTTATAATCACCGGATGCGCCTGGATGAAATGGTTTTGATTAAAGATAATCATTTAAAGATTATGGGTGCTTATCTTAAGCCGATCAAGGTGCCTAAAGGGTATAAAATCGAAATCGAAGCACAAAACCTTAAAGAATTTATGCGTGCTTTAAGCTTTCAGCCGGATGTTATTATGCTGGATAATATGCGCATTCCGGATATCTTGCAGGCAGTTAAGATCAGAGATGGTTTTAAGTTTAGCCGCGGTTGCCGGACTTATCTGGAAGCCAGCGGAGGGATAAACCTGGGGAATGTAAAGAAATATGCTGCCAGCGGAGTAGATTTAATTTCTATTGGAGAGCTGACTGATTCTATTAGCTCGGTTGATATTAGTTTAGAAGCTTAATTCAGTTTTATCATTACCAAGGGAGGCACAAATGAAAAAAAGATTAGTGATATGCCTAATCAGCGTTTTTTGTTTGTTATCCTGCTACCGCAGTGTTTTCGCCTTAAAGCAAAATAAATCGGCTAAATTCCAACTTAGCACTAAATCCTCTAAAGTCGTAATCTGCGCCAAGGTTATCCAGGCTTTAGGTGCAATCGGTGACCCTGCGGCCAAGGAGGTTTTTATTAAAGGGTTTAGGAGCCAGGATTTTCTTGTCCGGGTAGCGGCTACCGAAGCCTTAAATATGTTAAATGATCCGCAAATCATTCCTTTGCTTGAAAATGCCCTGGATGATGAAAGCTATTTGATTAGAATTTTAGCGGTTAAAGCCTTATGGAATTTAGGCCAGCCGGGAATGGAAAGTAGGCTATTGGAGTTTCTTGGTAGTGAGCAGGAATCAGCCCGGGCAGCCGCTGTTGAGCAACTAGGCCAACTTGATTACCGATATTTACCCCGGTTGGTAGACCTACTCTCACAGGATAAAAGTAATTTAGTAAGAATGCGGGCGATTCAACAGTTGGGCATTAACCGTTATCATCCGGCGATTGGGATGTTAAAGCAGGCTTTAAATGATCCGGATCCTCGCATTCGCCAGGCTGCCTGTATTGCTTTAGGCCGGATCCGGGATCCGGAAACGCTCCCCTTTATTATGGCCAAGTTAGCTGATGAAAAACCAATTGTGCGCGCAGCAGCCAAGGAAGCGACAGCTTTATTCGATCCGGTGAAACCGCAAGAGATGCTTGGGCCGGAAGGCACGGGCCTGCCCGGGGAAGACAAGTTTCTTATTTTACTTAAAAAAGAATTGGGAAGTAAGGATCCTTCATTAAAAGTAAGTTCGTTCCTGGGTTTGGCTAACCTTAAGCAGGTATCGGTATTTCCGTTGCTTCTTAAGGAAGTTATCCTGCCGGAAAATTCTACATTAATAAAAAAAGGTGCCGCCAGAGCTCTATGGATTCTCAAGCCTTATGTTATAGAATTCTTTAATCGCTTAGCTGAACCTGCGGATATATCTTCGTCAGATTTTGAGTTAAATTATAAAGTTAACGGCCAGAGCCTGTTGAGTTTTATTATTCAGGCGCTGGAAGATGAAACAAACCCGCTGCATCTGGATTCTGTATTTATTCTCGGAGAGCTCCGGGAAGAAGCTAGCTTACCGGCTTTGCGCAGAGCGCTCCGGCAGAATAATCCAGAGATTGTTGCCAACGCTGCCTATGTTTTAGGCCAATTTAGAGATAAAGAAGCGGTGATCGAATTGATCAACCTTTATAATCGCATCGGGCTATAATGTCTGAGCGGAGTTTTAAATTAAAAACTCAGCTTAAGCCTGCCGGTGATCAACCTCAGGCGATCAGAAAACTTACTGCTTTAATTCAGGCCAAGCAGCGTTATCTTACGCTTTTAGGGGTTACCGGCAGCGGTAAAACTTTTACTTTAGCCAATGTCATTGCCAAAGTAAATTTGCCGACTTTGGTGATTTCGCATAATAAAACTTTAGCCGCGCAACTTTATTCCGAATTTAAAGAATTCTTCCCCCACAATGCCGTTGAATATTTCGTAAGTTATTATGATTATTACCAGCCGGAAGCTTATATTCCGGCCACGGATACTTATATTGAAAAGGATTCTTCGATTAATGAACGCCTGGACCGTTTACGTTTATCGGCGACTACTTCTTTAATCAGCCGGCCGGATGTAATCGTGGTAGCTTCGGTTTCCTGTATTTACAATTTAGGTTCTCCCCAGGATTACCAAGAAATGCTGGTAATCTTAAATAAAAATTCTATTATTCCGCGCGACGATCTTATCGCCAGGTTAATCCAGATTCAATACGAACGTAATGATTACGAATTTAAGCGCGGAAAAATCAGGGTGCGCGGTGAGGTGGTCGAAGTATATCCTGCTTATAGCCAGCAGGCGATCCGTTTAGAGTTTGCCCAAGATAAATTGTCACAAATTTCTATTATTGATCCGGTTTCAGCAAAGATAATTAGCCGCTTAGATAAAGTGGCGATTTATCCGGCTAAACATTTTATGGCCTCTGCCAGCAGGATAAGTTCGGCCAGTGAATCAATCCGGGGGGAATTAGCTGCTCAGCTAAAATTACTGCGGGCCGCTAATAAACTATTGGAGGCGCAACGGCTTGAGTCACGCACTAATTATGATCTGGAAATGCTTAAGGAAATCGGATATTGCCACGGCATAGAAAATTATTCCCGCCACTTAAACGGATCTTTGCCCGGAACCCGCCCCTGGTCAATGATTGATTATTTCCCCGGAGATTTCTTGACGATTATCGATGAATCCCATGCTACTATACCGCAAATTAGGGGGATGTATGCCGGTGACCGGGCCAGAAAAGAGACGCTGGTTGAGTATGGGTTCCGTTTGCCTTCTTGCCTGGATAACCGGCCGTTAAAATTCGTAGAATTTAACCAGTTAATCAAACAATCGATTTTTGTTTCGGCTACTCCGGAAGAGTACGAATTATCCCTAAGCGGTAATCAAGTGGTAGAGCAGATAATCCGGCCAACCGGATTAATCGATCCGCAGATTATTGTCAAACCGACTAGCGGACAGATCGAAGATTTGATCCAGCAGATAAAACAGCGTGCGCAAAGTAACCAAAGAGTCCTGGTGACCACCCTGACCAAAAGAATCTCTGAAGACCTAACGCATTACTTGAGCCAGCGAGGTATCCGGGTAAAATATCTACATTCTGAAATTCAAACGATCCAGCGTTCAGTGATACTTAAAGAATTAAGAGCAAAGAAGTTTGACTGCTTGGTGGGGATTAATCTTTTGCGTGAAGGATTAGACCTGCCGGAAGTTTCATTAGTAGCGATTTTGGATGCTGATCAGGAAGGGTTTTTACGTAGTAGTACCGCTCTCATCCAGGTTGGCGGCCGCGCCGCCCGGAACCTAAACGGAACGGTAATTATGTACGCCGATACCATTACTGGGTCAATGCAAAAAGCGATCCAGGAAAGCCAGCGGCGCCGGATTAAACAGATAGAGTTTAACCGTAAACACCATATTTCTCCCCGTTCTATCGATAAAGCTATAAAACAAGGCATTGAAGAAGCCCAGGACGCTCAAGAATTCCTGCAGGGGCTGACCGGTGAACCGCTTGAGCAATACCAGTTGCATAAATATATTACTGAGCTAGAATATGAAATGGATCTGGCGGCGCGCAACCTGCAATTTGAAAAGGCAGCTGCCATCAGAGACAAAATTAAGGAGCTTAGTGATGCTACTAACCGTTGATATCGGCAATACCAATATAACCGCCGGGGTATTTAAAAATGGAAGGCTAAAATACCAATTTGATATTCCAACGCGTGAATTCCGGCAGTATCAATTATCTAAAGAAATTCGGAGTTGCGGCCAGGTATCTGCCAGTATTGTTTGTAGCGTGGTACCTAAATTAACACCGGTGATTTATCGCCAGTTGAAACTTGTGACTGGGAAGACTCCCTATATAATAGGTAAAGATTTAATTGTACCGATCAAAAACCTCTACCGCTTTCCCCGACAGGTCGGCCAGGACCGGCTGGTTAATGCTTACGCAGCAATTAAGCTTTATTCTGCCCCTTTAATCGTTATTGATTCCGGTACCGCTATCACTTTTGATGTAATTTCAAAGCAACCGGCTTACCTGGGGGGATTGATCTTTCCGGGTATGAGTATGTCTTTAGCCGCCTTAAACGAAAAAACCGCACTATTGCCGAAAGTTAAATTAACCCTGCCGCAAACTTTAGTCGGCCGGGATACCAAAAATAGTATGCTAAGCGGAGTGGTTTTTGGTACGGCGGCTTTAACCCAGGGGCTAGTTGCCCGAATCAGGCTAGGACTGGGGAGCAATATCCGCATTATCGGTACCGGAGGAAATATCGCTTTAATCAAAAAATATTCCGGAATGAAAATTACCGTTAATCGGAATCTGACTTTAACCGGTCTGCATTTGCTCTACCGGGATTCTTTTCTTTCGCCAGAGAGCTAACGAAATTTAAGATTGATTAAAAAAACTCTTGACAAGAATTTTTTTTTATCTATAATTAGCACTCTAGGAAAAAGAGTGCTAGTTTTAAGCTAACCTAATATTTAAGGAGGTGACAAGATGGAGATCAAACCATTGGGAGATCGCATTGTCGTTAAGCCTTTAGAGGCTGAGAGTAAGAGTAAAGGTGGAATTCTTTTACCTGATACTGCCAAAGAGAAACCGCAAGAGGCTAAGGTAGTGGCTGTAGGTAAAGGTAAGACCCTGGAAAATGGAACAGTGGCAGCTCCGGAGGTCAAGGTCGGGGATAAGGTATTATTCGGAAAATATTCTGGTAATGAAATCACTACTAAAGAAGGCGAAGAGCTGTTAATTCTTCGCGAAGAAGATATTTTAGCAATTATCAAATAATAGGAGGAATTCATGGCAAAGCAATTATTGTACAGTGATGATGCCCGGCGCAAGATTCTCCGGGGCGTTGAACAACTGGCCGCGGCCGTAAAAGTGACCTTAGGCCCCAAGGGACGTAACGTAGTAATTGATAAAAAGTTTGGCTCTCCGACTATCACTAAAGACGGGGTAACCGTAGCCAAAGAAATCGACTTAGAAGACGCTTTTGAAAATATGGGCGCCCAGATGGTTAAAGAAGTAGCCGAAAAAACTTCTGATAACGCCGGAGACGGTACTACTACCGCTACGGTTTTAGCCGAAGCAATTTATCGTGAGGGGCTCAAGAATGTAACTGCCGGATCGAATCCGATGGCTTTAAAACGCGGGATCGAAAAAGCCGTGGTCAAGGTGGTTGAAGAATTGGGTAAACTTTCTACACCGATTAAAGATAAGAAAGAAATTGCTCAGGTTGCTAGTATTGCGGCTAATTCTGACAATAACATTGGGGAGTTAATCGCCGAAGCCATGGACAAAGTCGGTAAAGATGGAGTAATTACCGTAGAAGAAGCAAAGTCTACTGCGACGACTTTAGAGGTGGTGGAAGGTATGCAGTTTGACCAAGGCTATCTATCACCCTATTTTGTGACTGATACCGAAAGAATGGAAGTGCTTTTAGAAGATGCTTACATTCTGATTTATGAGAAAAAAATATCTTCGATTAAAGATATACTGCCTTTATTGGAAAAAATCGCCCGGGCCGGTAAGCCGCTTTTGATTATCGCCGAAGAAGTTGATGGCGAAGCTTTAGCCACCTTGGTGGTTAATAAAATCCGGGGTACTTTTGTTGCTTGCGCAGTAAAAGCTCCCGGTTATGGTGATCGGCGTAAGGCGATGCTCGAAGATATCGCGATTTTAACCGGTGGGAAAGCTTTAACCGAAGATCTGGGGATCAAGCTGGAAAATGTTGATATCGAAGATTTAGGCCGCGCCAAGAAAATCAAAATCGACAAAGAAAATTCTACGATTGTCGAAGGCGCAGGTAAGAATGCAGCGATTAATGCCCGGATCGGCCAGCTGAAGAAGCAGATTGAAGATACAGATTCAGATTACGATAAAGAAAAACTGCAGGAACGCTTGGCTAAATTAGCTGGTGGAGTAGCGGTGATCAATGTCGGAGCGGCTACAGAAACAGAAATGAAAGAAAAGAAGGCCCGCGTAGAAGATGCTTTACATGCTACACGCGCGGCTACCCAGGAAGGTATTGTTCCCGGAGGCGGAGTGGCGCTTATTCGTACTATTGCCGCTTTGGATAAACTCAAGCTGGAAGGTGACGAAAAAATCGGCGCAGATATTGTAAAACGTTCTATCGAGGAACCGTTAAGACAGATTGCCCAAAACGCCGGGTTAGAAGGTTCAGTAGTTGTTCAAAGAATTAAGACTGAAAAGACCAATATCGGTTATGATGTCAGTCAGGATGCTTATGTGGATATGATAGAAGCCGGGGTAATTGACCCGACTAAAGTAACCCGTTCAGCTTTACAGAATGCTTCTAGTATTGCTGCGTTGTTACTGACCACTGAAGCCTTGATTGCGGATAAACCGGAAAAAGATGATAAGATGCCTCCAATGCCTGCCGGTGGAATGGGTGGAATGGGTGGAATGGGTGGAGGAATGTATTAAACCTTAAGCAATAAGGTTTAACTAAGCTCAAACATAAAACGGCTGGTCTTGAATAAAGTCCAGCCGTTTTTATTTACAATACTTGACGGTCCTGGCAAGGTTTAATTCTGGCTGTGATTATTTATACGTTAAAATATATATTGACAAAAAATGTCGAATAATATAAAATGATTAATCCTTTCAGTCGTAATCTCTAAGCGGGACGAAATATTCATAACTTATTGCAGAACAACGGCTTAATATTATAATAAGGAGAGTTTAAGATGGCAGAGTGGATTGGCATAAATAGACGCGCAAGAAGGTGTTACGGTTTTGATGAAGTGGCGTTAGTGCCTGGAGCTCAAACCGTAAATCCAAACGAGGTAGACACCAGTTTTAAATTTAATGGAAAAAAGTTCAAAATTCCCATCCTGGCTGCGGCGATGGATGGAGTAGTGGATGTTAAATTCGCCATTGAAATGTCCCGTTTGGGAGGGATCGCGGTATTAAACCTGGACGGAATACAGACTCGTTATGAAAATCCCGATCTCGTGCTTGAAGAAATTGCCAAAGCCACCCCCCAAAAAGCTACAGAATTAATCCAAGCAGTTTATACTACCCCAATTAAAGAAAGATTAGTCTCTAAGCGGGTTGCTGAAATTAAGAAAGCCAAAGCGATGGCAGTGGTTAGTTGTATTCCGGCTAACGCCGAAAGATTTTCTAAATTAGCTATCGAAGCCGGCGTAGATATTTTTGTTATTCAGTCTACGGTGGCTACCTTAAAGCATATCTCCAGGGAATATAAAACTTTGGATCTGGTTAAATTCTGTAAATCCATTAAAATTCCGGTTATTATCGGTAATTGTGTGACCTATGAAACTACTCTGGAGTTGATGGGAACTGGGGCCAGTGGTTTACTGATCGGCGTGGGGCCGGGGGCCGCCTGCACTACCCGGGGCGTTTTAGGAATCGGGGTTCCCCAGGTGACCGCCACCGTAGATGCATCCGGAGCCAGAGATTTTTATTTTAAACGTACAGGAAAATATGTTTCTATTATCACTGACGGCGGAATGAACCGCGGCGGAGATATTTGTAAGGCTTTTGCCTGTGGTGCAGATGCGGTGATGATCGGTTCAAGCTTTGCCCGGGCTAAGGAGGCTCCTGGAAGAGGATTCCATTGGGGGATGGCTACATCGCATGTTAATCTGCCCCGCGGAACCCGCATTCAAGTGGGGACAACCGGAGCGCTCAAAGATATTTTACTCGGACCGGCCAAGGTGGATGACGGTTCACAGAATCTTTTAGGGGCTTTAAAAACCTCGATGGGTTCTTTAGGGGCATCCAATTTAAAAGAAATGCACGATGTGGAAATAATTATTGCGCCTTCTATTCAAACCGAAGGCAAGATTTTCCAGGTCGGCCAAAGAGTAGGGATGGGTAAATAAATTGAAAAAGAAAAGCAGACTAAAGAAATTACCGGAAAAAAACAGCAGGTTGGCCAGGCAAACCATATTAATCTTGGATTTTGGTTCTCAATATACCCAATTGATTGCCCGAAGGGTAAGAGAGAATAAAGTTTTCTCGATAATTATTCCCTATAACACTCCGGCCAAAGAGATTGCTGCTTTAAATCCCAAGGGGATTATTCTCTCCGGCGGCCCGGCTTCGGTTGTCGAAAAGAAATCACCTTATCCTGATCCGGGTATTTTTAAACTAGGAGTTCCGGTATTAGGCATTTGTTATGGTATGCAGGTGATTTGCGAACTTTTAGGCGGCAAGGTCCGGCATACCCGGGAACGCGAATATGGGAAAGTAGAATTGTTTGTTGATGACAATAGCGACTTGTTCAGCCATTTACCGGGAAATTTTACTTGTTGGGCCAGCCACGGCGACTATGTTACTAAGATGCCGGCCGGCTTCCATACTATCGGTCATACTACGAATACTCCGATTGCGGCTATTTCCAACCGCAAAAGAAAAATCTTTGCTGTACAGTTTCATCCAGAAGTAACCCACACAGAAAAAGGCAATCAGATTCTAAGCAATTTCTTATTTAAGGCCTGCGGGGCTTCCAGCCGCTGGACGATGCAGTCTTTTATTAAAGAATCAATTATTAATATTAAGAAAATCATCGGTAAAGATAAAGTAGTGTTGGGTTTAAGCGGAGGAGTGGATTCATCAGTGGCTGCTTTATTGATTCACAAGGCGATTGGTAAAAATTTGCGCTGTATTTTTATTGATAACGGATTATTAAGAAAAGGCGAAGCCGAACAGGTTCGCAGCGTTTTTAAAGATATGTACCATCTTAATTTAAGCTATGTCGACCGCAGCAAGAGATTTCTTGACCGTTTAAAAGGGGTTACTGATCCGGAAGAAAAAAGGAAAATCATCGGGGATGAGTTTATTAAGGTTTTTGAAGAAGAGGCTAAAAAAACCAAAGGGGTAAAATTCTTGGGCCAGGGAACTCTTTATCCGGATGTGATTGAATCAGTTTCTCCTACCGGTGGTCCCAGCCGGAAAATAAAAAGCCACCACAACGTCGGCGGTTTGCCGGCGCAAATGAAGCTTAAGCTGATCGAGCCGTTGAAGGAAATTTTTAAAGATGAAGCCAGGCAGATTGGCAGTCAGCTCGGGTTGCCGGAAAATATTATCCAGCGACAGCCTTTCCCGGGGCCGGGACTGGCAGTAAGAATTATCGGAGAGATTAACATCGCCCGGCTTGATTTATTACGCGAAGCGGATAAGCGGGTTATTGAAGAAATTTCTAAAGCCGGATTATACGACCAAATCTGGCAGTCTTTTGCCGTATTGCTTCCGGTGAAGAGCGTGGGAATTATGGGAGATGAACGGACCTACGAAAATGTGGCTGCCCTACGTTGTGTTTCCAGTTTCGACGGAATGACCGCCGATTGGGTCAAACTGCCCTACGAAGTAATGGAAAGAATCTCCAACCGGATTATTAATGAAGTCAAAGGGATCAACCGGGTAGTTTACGACATCAGCTCTAAGCCTCCGGCAACAATAGAGTGGGAATAATTTAGTTTGGATTTAAGGTTTTGAGTTTAATATCATGCCTGGTTCTGATTTTGTCCACCTTCATCTGCACACCCAATACAGCTTACTCGACGGGGCCTGCCGTATATCCGAAATACTGGCTATCGCTAAAAGTTTTAAAATGGATTCCCTGGCGATTACCGATCATGGTAATATGTTCGGGGCAATCGAATTTTACCTAGAAGCCCAAAAAGCCGGAATTAAGCCGATTATCGGCTGTGAAGTTTATGTTGCTCCGCAAAGCCGCTTTGAAAAAAGCGGGGGGATTGAAGATGCCGCTAACCACCTGATCCTCTTAGCCCGGAATGAAGAAGGGTATCATAACTTAATGAAGCTGGTATCGATCAGCTATCTGGAAGGATTTTATTACCGGCCGCGTATAGATAAGGAAATATTAACACAGCATGCTGCAGGTTTGATCGGTTCCTCTGCCTGCCTGAAGGGAGAAATCGCCTGTTTATTGCTCCAGAAGCGTTTTAATGATGCTTTAAAAGCCGCCGATACCTATCAGAATATCTTCCAAAAAGGAAATTTCTATCTGGAAATTCAGGGCAACTCTATCCCCGAGCAAAAAATTGTTAACCAGGGAATGATGAAAATCTCTGCCCAGCTGGGTATTCCATTAGTAGCTACTAATGACGTGCATTATCCTTCCCAGGAGCGAGCCAGCGCCCATGAGGCCCTGCTTTGTATTCAAACCCAGACTACTTTAGATGATCCTAAACACATGCGTTTTCAAACCGAAGAATTTTATTTTACTTCTCCGGATGAGATGAAAAAAATGTTTGGTGACTGCCCGCAGGCTTTAGCCAATACTTTAGAAATTGCCTCCCGCTGTAATTTAGAGCTTGATTTTAAACAGATGCACTTACCCAAATATTCCCCTCCGGGCGGAGAGGATAAGGAAGAGTTCTTATTAAAACTGTGTGAAAAAGGGTTAGCGGAAAAACATTTAAAAGATAATCCCGAGGTACAGAAACGCTTAGAGCATGAATTAAAAATAATCAAACATATGGGTTTTATTAGTTATTTTTTAATTGTTTGGGATTTTATCGCTTACGCTAAAAGCCAGAATATCCCGGTCGGCCCGGGCCGCGGTTCAGCCGCCGGCAGCCTGGTCAGTTACCTTTTAGGGATTACTGATCTGAATCCACTAAAATACGGGTTACTTTTTGAAAGATTCTTAAATCCTGAACGACTGGGGTTGCCGGATATCGACATTGATTTTTGTTATGAACGGCGGCAGGAAGTAATTGATTATGTTACTAAAAAATACGGTCAGGAGAACGTTGCCCAAATTATTACCTTTGGGACAATGCAGGCCCGCGCGGTTATCCGGGATGTTGGCCGGGTGATGGCGATTCCCTATGCCGAGGTCGATCGGATTGCCAAGATGATCCCGGCAGAATTAGATATGACCTTGAAAAAAGCTTTGGAGAGTGAAGCCGAGCTAAACAACCTTTATAAAAATGACCCGCAAATCACCAAGCTGATTAATACCGCTTTATCTTTGGAAGGTCTAAACCGCCACGCTTCGGTGCATGCTGCCGGAGTAATTATTTCTGACAAACCGTTAAACAATTATATGCCGGTATTTAAAACCGCTGATGATCAGATTACTACCGGATACAGTATGGGTACCTTGGAAAAGATCGGATTGCTCAAAGTTGATTTTTTGGGGTTAAGAACGCTGACCGTAATCGATGAGACACTAAAATTAATCAAAAAAATCCGCGGGATCAAGATCGATCTGGAAAACCTACCGTTAGATGATCGAAATACCTATAAACTTTTAGCCTCCAGCCACACCATTGGTATTTTTCAGGTGGAAAGCTCCGGGATGCGCGATTTATTGAAAAAACTTATCCCTGAGCGTTTTGAAGACTTAATTGCACTCTTAGCACTTTATCGTCCCGGCCCCATCGGATCCGGCATGCTTGATGATTTCATGAAACGTAAACATGGCGTTGTCCCGATAAAGTACGAACACCCTAAACTGGAATCAATCCTTAAAGAAACTTACGGGATTATGGTTTATCAGGAACAGATTATGCAGATCGCCTCAGTTTTAGCCGGATTTACTCTGGCCCAGGCAGATATTTTACGTAAAGCCATGGGTAAAAAAATCCCGGAAGTTATGGAGAAAGAACGTAAAAACTTCCTTTCCGGTTGCATTAAAAATGGGATTAAAGAATCTACTGCCAGCAAAATATTCGATTTGATTGAGTATTTCTCCGGTTACGGTTTCAACAAATCACATTCTACCGCTTATGCTTTAATTTCTTACCGCACAGCATACCTAAAAGCAAATTATCCGGTAGAATTCATGACGGCATTACTGACCTCTGAACGCGATAATACCGATAAAATTGTTGAATACGTCAATGAATCTCTACGCATGGGGCTTAAAGTCCAGCCTCCGGACATCAATGAAAGTGAGGCATTATTTAAGGTAGAAAATGAATCTACAATCCGTTTCGGGCTGTTGGCCATAAAAAATGTTGGCCGGGGGGCAGCCGAGTCAATTGTTGAGCAGCGGCAGAAAGGAAAATTTATTTCTTTAGAAGACCTTTGTCAACGTGTTGATTTACGCCTGGCTAACCGCAAAGTCCTGGAAAGCCTGATAAAATGCGGGGCTTTGGATTATTTTGGCCTGGCCCGGGCTAAAATGTTTGCTAGTTTAGATATGATTTTAGAGGGCGCACAAAGAATCCAAAAAGAAAAATCCAGCGGACAGCTTTCTTTCTTTGATCAAGTTATTAAAACTAACGGTTTTGGAAAGACTACTCATAATTTGGTTGATTGCAAAGAGTGGCCGGAACCCCAGCTTTTAGCTTTTGAAAAAGATATGCTTGGGTTCTATGTCAGCGGCCACCCTTTAGCCCGCTATGCTAATCAGTTGAAGCGCTTTGTTTCTTGCTCCACCGCTAGCCTGCATGAACATCAGGATCAAGATGTAATCAAGATTGTGGGTTTAATTGTTAAGATTAAACATACCCTGACCCGGGCCAAACAGGAAAAAATGGCTATCTTAAAGCTGGAAGATTTAGAGGGAGCGGTAGAAATTTTAGTTTTCCCGCGCGCTTTTGCCAAAATCAGCGCTCATATTCAGCCGAATACGATTGTGCATATCCGCGGCGTGCTTGACCTTAAAGAAGAAACTCCAAAAATCATTGCTGAGGATCTTTTCCCATTTGAAGCAATTTATAAGCTGATCACTGCGATTAACATTAATTTGTCCGGAATCAGAGAAAATATCTTCGAGTCTTTAAAAACTTTATTGGGGGCTCACCGGGGTAACGTCCCGGTGTATTTACGCCTGGATACTCCGGCTAAATCCCGGGTACAGTTAATTGTGGGAGAAGGGCTGTATGTTGAACCCAGCGAGCAACTTATTCAGGACTTGGATGAACTTTTAGGTCAGGAGCATCTGTCACTGGTAATTTAAAACATACTTACTCGCTTACGTTAAACGGTGCCCATACTTACTCGCTTACGCTCGTAAGTATTTCGCTGGATAAAACCACAAGCGGTGCCCATACTTACTCGCTTACGCTCGTAAGTATTTCGCTGGATAAAACCTATAAGGTGCTCAATTATTTCTTGACATCGTAACTTTTTGCTGTTATTATACTTA
>JBFZAT010000038.1:0-8130 GCA_041308845.1 Candidatus Omnitrophota bacterium
GAATCTCGTCTGTTTTATAAAAATAAGCCTATTTAGGATAGTTGTGTTATAATGCATATCAGAAGGGCAAATAAATGCAAAATATAGAATTATTAATTTTAAATGAGCAATTAGTCAGTAGCTTGTATAATATTTACGCTCGTAAATTTCCTGAAGAAAAAGAGTTTTGGTTAAAAAAAGTAAACGAAGAAAACTCCCATGTTCAATTATTAATAGGTATACAATCAATAATTGAGAATGCTCCTTCGTATATTGTGAAAGAAGATAGATTCAGTGCGGAAGCTATTAACACCTCGATAGTCTTTATTAGAGAATTAATAGAAAAAGCTGAAAGCTTTTCTTTGATAAATGCTTTGTCTATGGCTAGGGATATCGAGAATAGTTTAATTGAAAAGGATTTCTTTAAGATCATTCCGGCTGATCCTACTAATGTTAAAAATGCATTTTCAAAAATAGATCAGGATACTAAAAGACATCGGGCAGAAATTCAAGAATTATGGCTTAAATATGTTTCCTAGTATAATATAAATATCGGATAGCGATGGTTTATTCTTATTTATATAGTTAAATACTTAGATCCAGAGGTAAAACCGAATTTTATATAAAGCTAAGGAGGGAGCTATGAAGTCTAAAGATTTAAAGCAAATAGTTGGTGCAGTTTATTTTATTATGTACGCGGTGATTATCAAGAATATTAGTATTATCAATTCAGGTATAACGCGAGCTTTATTATGTTTAAGTTTCGCCTGTCTGGGGTTAGGTTTTAAGGCAGCGGTATACTATGGTTTATTTAAAACTGGCCAGGATAAAGAGCTTACAAGACCAGAGATGGAAACAATTATTTTTAATTATATGATCTATGGGTTTAAAGCAATAGTATTAATTTGCTTTTTTTATTTGATTTTCTTTAAAACATTAAGGAGTATAAACTTAGGCCAATTTTTTATAGTTACATTCTTTATATTTTCTTATATTGGATTTTTTAGTGATGAAATGGCTCTGCCTTATATCGAAAAGAAATAGCTAAAGATTTATAATTAAGTTCTTAGTTCCGCAACTTTTGTTCGTGTCGCAGGTTATTAATGAAATCAGTAATAGCGATGTTTAGTGTTTTCAAAAGGATAAAATGTGCCTGGATTACAAAGATCGCATTGGCCCTGCTTCTTTTAGTATTAATTATTTTTATTTTTTTATATCAAGTCCCCTTACATACTTATGAATTTATTGCATACCATACCCTGGCTTCTCATTATTACCAGTTTAATAAGCTAAATACATTTTTAGAAGGTACGTATGAATACTACCTGGCTCCTTTTTTCTGTGAATATCTTCCTCTGAGATCATATTATTATATAGGGGTAGTTCATGACATGATTTATTATCCCTTATTTAAATTATGGCCGTCACCGTATTCTGCTCGATTACTAGGCTTGATAATGTTAGTAGTTCAAGCCTATTTTATCCATAAAATTTTTAAACTCGATTTTTTAATTTCTTTTATTTTCTTATTTTCTTGTATGCCCTATGTATTTCCGCATTTGGTTGATACCGGGCCGGTATCTTTCCAAACTACTTCTATTTTTTTCCTGGATTATCTTACACGTCGTTGGTTAACCCATGTTCAAAATGGTAGCTGTTATAGCTGGAGATACTCGTTGGGGATAGGGTTGACTTTATTTCTAGGAATTTTGGCAAAAGTAACTTATTTTTTTATATTGCCCGCGATTATTATTTTAATTACTTATCATATCATTGATAGTGGAATTATATCTAGAAAGAAGCCAATTTCTAAGACTTTAATACGCGATTTATTAATCGTATTTGGAATAGTAGCAGTTCTCAGCTTCTTTTTATTTTTTGCTCGGCAGCCCAATGGTTCAAGATATTATGAGGTACTTTTTGATACAAGAAAAATCAATTTTTCTAAACTTAATTTTTGGGTTACTGAAATCAAATATCTTGCCACGTTTTTTCTTAATCCCTTGCGCTCAGCCCACCAGGTATTCTTAATTAAAAATAGTATTACGCCAAAAGGTTTGTTTCTCTGTTCAGTGATTTTAGCTTTGATCCTTTGGGGAGTAAATCAATTACGGTCAAAGAAGGAAAGGATTGGTTTTGTTATTTTAAATCTGGCGTTATTTTTTATAACATTATTATTAATGAGCTTTTGCCGAAAGGTATGGGCGATGCATCATGTTGTGTTGACCTTGCCCTTTCTTATATTGGCATTAAGCTATCTCTATTCTAAATTACGCATGAATAGGTTGAGTCTTGTGTTAATCAGCTTGGCTATTATGGTTAATCTTAGTCTTTATTCGGATTTAGGGCGCCAGAAGTTCGAAGAATGGAACCATCCTTCAAAACAGAAAATTAATAATTTAGTTAATAAGAAATTTTCTGGTCAATATGTTTTTATTGTAATTGATAAAGGCATGTATCATTTAAAAGCATTGTACGGAGGAAGAGACCAGTGTGTACTTTATATGGAACCGTTAGAAAAAAAAGAACAAATCATACGGTTAAAGAATGTTCTAGATAGAACTAAAAGAAGGGCTGTTTTTATTGGGCGAACTGATTCTATTTCCAATCTTAAATTAATAAAACAAGAATTCCCCGGCCTAGAGGAATTAAGGACAGATTTTGATACTGGCAAGTGGCTTGTTTGGTTTGAGCAGTAAGATTTTAATTAATTTGACATCTAAATAAAAAACCATGAGTTTACAGCCAATAATTGCTACTGGTTCGATAAAACTCGCTTATTCTAAAGTAATGGGGTTATTTGCTTATGATGGTATTGATTGCTGGCGCCTACTTTCACCGTATCTGATCATCAAATGGATTAGGCTCAAGGATAAAATACCTATTTTTATTGCTGGTCGCTGGATTATTCTAGGCCACTGGATAGTCGTTTTTCATAAAAACAGAAAAGTAGTGCACAAATGGATAAATCTAGGGGAGAGATATTCAAGGGATCAGTTAATTTAATATTCAAGCAGGCATTTTAATTTTCTAGGCAATAGTTTAGCATTAATATACAATAAACCCAGATAACATATTTCTGTGCTAATGATCGGAATTATTGCTTTTTTAAGTTAAATGGAAGAAATAAACATTAAAGAATATCTAAATAATTTTTCTAAGTATGAGCCAATTTACTTTATTCCTAATCCTGGCAATTCTGGAGATATATTAATTTCCTGCGCAACTTTTCAAGTTTTCAATCAGCTGAAAATGAAATATTGTATTGTTGACAGCGATAGATTTGATGCCCGGGGCAAGACTGTATTTTATGGTGGTGGGGGGAATTTAGTTCCCTACTATGATCATGCAAGAAAGGCCGTTCAGCGCATCCACAAACTAGCGAAAAAAACGGTTATTCTCCCGCATACTATCAGCAATAATGACGATCTTCTTCAGGACCTGGGGACAAATGTAGATATTATCTGTAGGGAGCCGGTTTCTTTTAACCATGTGAAAAAAATCGCTTCCCGGGCGCACGTAATGCTCTCTAGTGATATGGCTTTCCATTTAGAAACAAAAAATGTTTTATCGAATAACGGGGATTCTTTAATTAAGGCATTTTTATGTGAGCTGGTTTTTTTATTTAAAAATAACTATGGGCATATGCCAGGGCTGAAAGAATTAAACCGTTTTCTAAGGCGGGAGATAAAAATGTTCAAGTTGTTTAAACAAAATGAAAGCAGTATTTTAACTTGTTTCAGAACTCAAGCGGAAAAAACAGGAATGGAGCTTTGTACCGGGAACATAGATATATCTCTTATATTAGCATATGGTAAATTTAAAGAGCAGCTCCACGAATCGATCGCGCTCTGGGTTTCCAACCAAATGCTGCGTTTTATTAACCAATATAATAAAATCGCAACTAATCGTTTGCACGTTGCGATTGCCGCAGCATTATTGGGCAAAGATGTAGATTTCTACAGGAATAGTTATTATAAAAATGAAGCTGTTTACCGGTATTCTTTAGAGGGGAAATTCCCTAATGTCAGATGGATGGGGTGATTGATATTTAAGGGCAGTTGAGATATGTTTAAATAGGTGAAGAGCCAAGATCAATTTCAATAGGTCCGGTAACGTCAATAATTGTTCTTGGAAGATTGGGACAACGTTAAATGAGCTTATTTCTTTATATTTATGGCCAGGAATCAGAGAAATTGCAACCAGCGGTTAGAAAAAGCATTAAAGAACAGTTGCTACACTTTAGCTATACCCAGATTAATGAATATTCCGATAATCATCTGCAATTAATTTGCTCCTCCCCGTATCGTGAAAATATCCGGATTTTTAATGATCAGGATAATAATTTTACTTTTTTTATTCAAGGTAACATCTTTGAATCTGTAAACGGATTATCATCTCCCAGACCAGAT
This sequence comes from Candidatus Omnitrophota bacterium, assembly GCA_041308845.1. Classification (GTDB taxonomy): domain Bacteria; phylum Omnitrophota; class Gorgyraeia; order Gygaellales; family Profunditerraquicolaceae; genus UBA6249. Next base: position 4,392 of record JBFZAT010000038.1, read on the forward strand.
TTTGCTGAAAATTCACTGGAAAACCAGATTATTAGACGCTATACCGCAAAAGGTATAGCCTCATGTATTGGTCTTAATGGAATATATAACCTGATTATTTGGGATAGAAAAAACAGGTCTTTAGAAATCGCCGGAGATCGGCTGGGGATATTACAATTATTCTTTACTCCCGTTGGTGACGGAGCATTTGTTTTGACAACTGATATTCTTATTTTGAAGCATTTGCCTAACTATCGAGCTAAGATTAGCCGGCGTGGTATTTTCGATATGCTTTATATGGGGGTGGCCTTTGAAACTCGCAGCATACTTGAAAATGTAGAAAGACTTTTGCCGAATACCGGATACCGCATTTTCGGTAATAAATTAACAGTTGTAGATAAGCATAGGCTATTTTTTTCTGATCTACGCTGGAAGGATAATGCCGATAATATATTGAATGAATTTGAGCATTATTATCTGCAGGCAGTAAAGCGTCATTTTCGATCCCAAGAGAAAGTTGTTTTTTTGCAGTCAGGTGGCAAGGATAGCCGTGTTTTTAGTTATTTTCTTAAGCAAGCTGGTGTTATCCCGCAATGTTTTTCCGCTGGATTGAATCATCATGCTGATGTGTATTTAGCTAAAATTGTAAGTAAGACTTTAGGTTTTCCTTGGCAGAGAATATCAGCCGGACTGGATTTTTATCCGGAGCTGGCCGAGAAAATATTAGCGATTGATAGTTTTTCATGTAGGATTTTTGAAACTTGGGTAGCAGAAATAATTCATAAACTTTCACCAGATTTCGATTGCATCACCTCTACTCTTTCCGGAGATCCGGTTTTTGGCTACTTTATTCAATTTGGGAGGTTGGAAGAGAAAAACGATTGCCTTAGCGCTTTTAAAAACTTTTTTAACTTTTCAAGAAGCGGTTTTTTCTCTAATGAACAGTTAAAGAAACTGTTCCCCCAAGAAGCCGAAGATTGGATCGCGGATTATCAGCAGGAGGCTTTCGAGATTTTTAAGGACTCGGGTAATTCTCCTTTCCAGATGCTCATCGGTTATGAATTACGTACTAATAATCGGTCTAAGATCGGTTGTATCTTAAGAAATATAAATTCTGCTTTTCCTCTGCGCGCCCCGGTTTTGGATGTCGATCTTATGGATTTTATTTTTTCTTTACCGCAGCATTTTTTAAATCAACGCTATCTTCTGGATATTTTTTTACAGCAAAGGGCTAAAAAACTGGGAGCTATCCATTTATCTCAAAATTCACGGAAATGCAAAGCTTTACTTTTTTCGCTTAAGCAGGAGGCAAGGTTTAGGGCCTGGCACTATTACGTGTGCGCATTAAAATTACCATTATTGAAGATCTCTAATCCGCTTTCGGCGACTACCCAGTTTTACCTCCAAGTATTTTCTTTAAAAAATCAGGGTTTTCAAAAAATAAAAGAGGCTGCTTTCTCTCGACTGGATTGTCTGGAAGGCATTTTAGACCTTGCTCAGGCCAGGGAAATTTTTAAGCAACCATTGCCTGTGGCCGATGACCATATTATCCTAGGGAATACCTTGCGTTCCATAATTACTGCTGTTCTGGCCGCAGATGCTTTTCGTTAATTTGTAGAAAAGTTTATAAATATGAAAGATTTTATTACAATAAAAAATATTTCGCAGACTTTTATAAACCGTATAAGCCGGATATCAGCAGATGTGGGGGGTGAACTTTTATGGTTTGAATCTAGCGATATAAGGTTAAAACCGGCTGCTGAAGGTTTTGTTAGCGCTATGCTTGTGCCAGCATTACGCCAAGGAACAGACATGGTCATAGAGTCTGCATTAGATAGGCAGTGGTTTTTAAATATTCATCGCGTTATAAAAGAATTCAGGAAAAGTTGGAAAAAATACCGTTGGATTTCTATTACAACTACGCAAGGGATGAATATTGCGGTTAATAAAGGCACAAAAACCGCTTTGAGTTTTTCAGGAGGAGTGGATTCATTTTATAGCCTTTTATGCTGCGGCCACCGTATTGATTATTTAGTTTTTATTCACGGATTCGATATTCCATTAAGAGACGCAGGACAATTCCAGGCCTATTTGCCGGCTTTAAAAGTTATCGCTGAAAAAACAGCTGCGCAATTGATTGTAATCAGGACAAACATTCGAGAGCTTGAATCTTTCCGTTCTGTTTCCTGGATACGTTCTTACGGGAGCGTTATGGCAGGAATAAGTCATTTTATCCCCCAGATAGGGAAATTTATCGTTTCTGCTTCTTATTTTTACAAGGATAAGTCTGTGGTTGATTCTCGCTTAAAAACCGATCCGTTGTTTTCTTCTTCCAGTGTAGACATTATACATGAGGGGGCCTTTGCCTGGAGGAGCCAGAAAATACGTAGCCTGATTGATGAGCCGTTGGTGCGTAAATATTTACGGGTATGCTGGGAACATAAGAATGAATTTATGAACTGTTGTCAATGTGAAAAGTGCATACGTACCATGCTGAGTTTGCAGCAATCCGGAAAATTAGATTATTTTGAAACCTTCCCGCTAAAAAACAACTTATTAGATTATATTAAGGGTCTACCTGCTTTAGGAAAACATCTGATATGCATATATAATAGGTCATTTGTTTATAAAGGTGGTTTAGGGCCGGAATTAGAAAAGGCAGTTTATGCTCTTTTAAAGCGGAGTTACCGTGGGTTAGGTTTATTCCGATTTTATTTGGATTGTAGCATTGGATATTGTCTGAGAAAAATAGTATCGAAAAAAGAAAGTTAAACTATGTCTGTAATATCTCGATCTCAGTTAATTATATAGGCTGATAAAATAAACAGTAGCCTGAATTTAAGCTTAAATATAGCTGGCAAGGAAAAGTATTCTAGTATAGTATATCGGTGAAATGATAGTTAATCTGAGTACTGAAAATACTAGTAAATCTTTTATTATTCGTGATAAAATAAACGCAAAGCCGATATCGATAAGCGCGTGCGAAAAGATGAGGAGGTGGTCATGCAGTGTCCAGTTTGTCAGAAAGAGTTAATTCAACAGGATTTCGGAGGGGTAAAAGTAGATGTATGCAAAGATGGTTGTAAGGGGATTTGGTTTGATTGGGTGGAACTGGGCAAACTTGATCAAAAAAATGAGGGCTTAGGTCAAGCTTTAAAAGAAGCATTGGAATATCCTCGCTTTAATGATGAAAATCGGTTCCAGATTAATTGTCCTAAATGTGGAATCGGTATGACTAGGCATAAATATGAATCTCAAAAAGAAGTAGAAGTTGATGAGTGCTATCAGTGTGGAGGGTTTTTTCTAGATTCCGGAGAATTACGGGTAATCCGCGATAACTTTATGAGCGAGCAAGAACGTAAAAATTATATCGATGATATCATTAGCCAGAATCCTTCACTGGGAAAAACTTTCGGAGATTTCGCTAAAGACAAAATAAGAGATAAAGCGGCCCGTAGTTTTGCCGGGTTCATAAGATCTAGCTATTATGTTCCCATTAAATAGTAGATTACATCTGCAATCTGTACTGGTTTTATATATTGCTTTGATAGAAAAAATTTAAGGGCCTAAACAGAATCAGCCCTGAAAGATTACGGCTATGTATCTAGGAAATAAGCAAAGTTTTATTCAGGGTTAAGTTGGGAGTCAGCATAAATTAGGATGAGAATCGCCCAAATACAAAATAAAAAGGCAGTTTTAAATGGCAAAAATAGAAGTCGATAAATCTGTTTTAATTATCGGTACAGGAGGGAAAAAACAC
>JBFZAT010000039.1:0-7326 GCA_041308845.1 Candidatus Omnitrophota bacterium
GATTGCCGGTATAATTATTTTTGGATGGAGTGCTTTATGGGTAACTTTAACGGCAGTGTTAGCGGCAGTGGTCACAGAGTGGATCTGTGCAATATCAACTCAAAAGAAAGTTACGGTTTTATACGGTTCAGCGGTAATTACCGGAATTTTATTGTCGTTTAATCTGCCCTCCGGAGTTCCTTGGTGGTTACCAGTGGTGGGTGCGGTATTTTCGATTTTGGTCGGTAAACAAGTTTTTGGTGGTATCGGACAGAATATTTTTAATCCGGCTTTAGTGGGCAGAGTTTTTTTAATGGCTTCTTGGCCCAAATACATGACTACTTTTACCGCGCCGTTTAAGTTTGATGCTATATCTAGCGCTACTCCTTTAGCCTTACTTAAAGAGGGTGGGGCTTTAGAGCAGGTTTCATATTTGGATCTATTCTTGGGTAAACACGCAGGCTGTATCGGTGAAGTATGTATTCTGGCTCTACTGATTGGCGCTGCGTTGCTTTTTATTAAGGGGTACATTTCTTGGCATATTCCAGTTACGTATATTTTTACTACCGGTTTGTTTGCTTATGTTTTTGCCGGGCAACAACTTTTCAGCGGGGATTGGTTATTGCATATATTAAGCGGGGGGTTAGTCCTTGGGGCATTATTTATGGCTACGGATTACGTGGCTACTCCTTTGACTACCAGAGGGCAATTAATTTTCGGGATTGGTTGTGGTTTATTGACCGGGGTGATCCGGATTTGGGGCGGTTATCCGGAAGGTGTTTCTTATGCGATATTAATGATGAATGCCGCTACGCCATTTATTGACCGGTACACCAAAAATAAGATTTACGGGGTTAAATGAAAAATTTGATCAAAGAATTTACTAAAGGTTTAATTAAGGAAAATCCGACTTTTGTTCTGGCTTTGGGGTTATGCCCAACGCTGGCGGTTTCGGTGTCGGTAGTCAATGCTATCGGCATGGGAGTGGCAGCGACTTTTGTGCTTTTGGGTTCGAGTTTAATCATTTCATTGATCCGCAATTTTATCCCGGGTAAGATTCGCATACCCTGCTATATTGTGATTATCGCTACTTTTGTTACGATCGCTGAACTGTGTATGAAGGCTTATAGCCCGGCGCTTAATCGTTCTTTAGGTATTTATGTCCCGTTAATCGTAGTTAATTGTATAGTTTTAGGCCGGGCGGAGGCATTCGCTTGCAAGAATAATCTGGCCCGTTCGTTCTTCGATGGTTTAGGCATGGGAGTAGGTTTTACTTTAGCGCTTATTCTAATTTCAGCGATTAGGGAACTTTTAAGTTCTGGCCAGATTCTAGGATATACTCTGATTAAAGGTTTTGAACCGGTTTTTGTATTCGGCATGCCTTCCGGGGCATTGTTAGTTATCGGTTTGCTGTTAGGATTGTTTAATCTTCTTAAAAATAAAAAAGTCTGAATACCTGTAGCGTTAGGTTTTATTTTTATTATTGCGTATATCGAGCAGTTCTGATTAAAATTATAAAAAATGGAAATTTTAATTGCTATTTTAATTTTAGGGCTTTTGGGTTTAGTTTTTGGTTTAGGTCTGGCTGTTGCCTCTAAGAAATTTGCGGTTCAGGTTAATCCTAAATTGGAAGAGGTGCAGCAGTTATTGCCTGGCTCAAATTGCGGAGCTTGCGGAAATCCAGGGTGTTTCGGTTTTGCTGAGAATTTGGTCAGTGGCAAAGGTCAGCTTGAAAGCTGCCGGGTTTGCAATGATGAATCTAAGGCAAAGATTGCTAAGCTTCTGGGTTTAGCTTTGGTTAAGCAAAATAAAAAGATTGCCACTTTGCATTGTAACGGCGGTTTAAGGGTTAAAGATAGATATTTATATAACGGAATCAATGATTGTATCAGTGCGAATTTAGTGCTGGGCGGACAGAAGTCTTGCGTTTTTGCTTGTTTGGGGCTGGGAACTTGCGTGAAAGCCTGTCCATTCGGAGCCATTCAGATCTCTGCTCAAGGCCTGCCGGTAGTGGATAAAATTAAATGCCGATCTTGCAATAAATGTGTTTTGGCCTGCCCAAAAAGATTATTTTCACTGGTTTCTGTAACCAATACTGTTTACATCGCCTGCAGCTCACACGATTTTGGTAAAGAGGTTAAAAACGTCTGCCCGGTGGGTTGTGTTGCTTGTAGACTATGTGAGAAAACCTGCAAATTCGATGCTATACACGTTGTAGATAATCTAGCAGTAATCGATTACCATAAGTGTACTTCTTGCCAGGATTGTGTAAAAGTTTGTCCGGCTCAGACTATCAGGGTTAAAGAATGAATATTGCAGTATTTGCTTCCGGACGCGGCAGTAATTTTTCCGCGATTGCCAAAGTTATCAGGCAGAAAAAGATTAAGGCTAATTTACGGATTTTAGTCTGTGATCAACCTCAGGCTTCAGTAATTAAGCGCGCCCAGAGCGCCAAAGTACGGGTAGTTTTAGTCCGGCGTGAAGATTTTGCCAGTCGGCTTGATTTTGAGGAAGCGATTCTTCAGAGGTTAAAAGATTATAAAATAGATTTAATTGTTTTGGCGGGTTTTATGCGTGTACTTAGCCCGCCTTTTGTTAAGCGTTATGCTAACCGGATTATGAATATTCATCCCTCCTTGTTACCATCTTTTAAAGGGGCCCGGGCTATCCAGGATGCTTTTGCCGCCCAGGCAGCGGTTACGGGTGTAACGGTGCATTTCGTTGATCGAAAAATCGATCATGGCCCGATTATTCTGCAGCAGAAAATTAAGATTAGCGCCAAAGACACCCTGGCTTCTTTAGAAAGGAAAATTCACCGGGTGGAACATCAGCTTTATCCTCAGGCGATTAAATTATTTATTCGTGGTAAGTTAAAATCTTTTCGGCAAGCTTAGAGTTGTTCTGGAGAGTGGGCTGAAAGCGCTGTTTGGTTTAAGATTATCTGTTTTCCGGTATTCAGGTTGTTCATTTCCAAAAGTGAAAAATTCGTAAACTGGTAAGCATCTAAGGTATAAGTAACTATTTTTAAAACTTCCTTATCAATATCCGCGTTAGCTTCCACTTCGGGTTTTTGGAATTTAAGTTTAATCCGGTTTTGGATCTGGTCAGTGATGAATTCTTCTAGAGTAATATCCCGGTAATCTAAGTGGCTGCCTGTTCGGTCTCCGATAATCTGGACTGAAATTGCCGTATCTTGGATAATCCGGTGCTGATATTCAGTTTGAGAGATAAAACTATAAGAGAGCTTTTTTAAATCGGGGAAATAGAAAATTTGTTTTATTTCGAAACCGTTTTTGATGTCTGCGGTAACAATACAGAAAAATTGGGGGATATCTTCTTTAGCATTCCCCATGCTAAACAGCACGCGGCGAATTACCTGTAATACGTTAAAAATTTTCTCGTTAACCGATTTATCCAGGGCCATCTCTTGCTGTTTTTCTTGTTCGGCAGTTGGCTGGACAAGATAGTTAACCGTAAGGATCTTTTCTTCTAATGAACTTTCCTGGTCTTCTAATAAAAACCGTTCGATGTATTTTTCCGGTTTTTCGGGTCTAGAAATGATATTTTCCAGAGGGATATAAACCCAAAGAGTGTTTCCGGCTAGGGTGGCAACGGTCTCCAGAGCGTATTCTTCTCGACAGATTTCGACTACGGCTTGAGTGATATCATCCTTTAAAAATGACGGAGTTACTGAGGAGCTGCAAGCGGATAAGAATAAAATAAAAGGGATGATTTTAAGGCCGGCTTTTACCAAATTCTTTGAAGATAGCTTCGATTTCGTCATAATTAAGTTCATCTTTGGCGACCAGTTCTTTAGCCAAACGGTCCATCAGGGCCTCTTCTTTTTTTAATAATCCAGTTACTTCGGTCAGGCAGGAATTGAGTATATCTTGAACATCGTAATCGAGCTTGGCCTTAATTTCTTCGGAGATCTTTTCGGCGATCTCCCAATTGCCCAAAAATCCGCTTTTACCCATGCCGCAGACCCAGACCATATTATGGGCATGGTGCATGGCACTGGAAAAATCTCCGTATACGCCGGTAGTGGTAGCGTTGTATTTTATTTTTTCGGCCGCATACGAACCCAGGCTGATTTTTATTTTACTGAGCAGATTATTAGAATCTTCGATGAAAGTATCTTCTCTTTCTGGGATCCAGGTTGCTCCGCCGGTAGGGCCGCGGGGAGTGATGGTTATTTTAAAGACGTCTTTGGAAGGAGCAAGCAGGTAAGTAATAATTGCGTGGCCGCTTTCATGATAGGCGGTTTGCCATTTTTCCTTTTCGCTTAATTTAACCCGGCGTTTTATACCCAGCGCGATTCTTTCCCGCGCTTCATCGATTTCTTTCATCGAGATTAACGCGCTCTGATTGCGTACAGTGATCAGCGCTGCTTCGCGTACGATATTAGCGATATCTGCCGGATTCTGCCCAACGGTAATCCGGGCTAAGCGGTCAATTTTCACATTAGCTGAGTCATATTTAACTTTATTTAAGTAATAAGCGAAAAGTTTCTGGCGATCCTCTAGATTAGGTTTATCTACGATTATTTTACGGTCGAATCTTCCCGGTCGCAATAATGCCGGGTCAAGATAAGTTTCCGGAGCATTAGTCGCCCCGATTAAAACAATATTGTAATCTTTATCTTTTAGGCCGTCCATTTCTACTAGTAATTGATTTAAGGTAGTGTTGTGTTCGGTGCTTCCGCCAAAACCGCGGTCCATTGAACGTTGGGCTCCTACGGCATCAATTTCATCGATAAAAATAATACAGCCGCCTTCTAGTTCCGCTAATTGTTGCGCTCTTTTAAAAAGAGAACGTACCCGGCCGGCCCCTACGCCGACGAACATCTCAACGAATTCTGATCCGGACATCGAAATAAAAGGAAGTTTGGCTTCGGTAGCAATGGCTTTGGCTAAATAAGTTTTTCCGCAGCCGGGAGGACCCAACATCAGGATGCCTTTTAGTATTTTTCCACCGATGCGCTGTAGGCTGGCCCGATCGGTAATTAACCTCACGATTTCTAAAGCTTCCTGTTTGGCTTCGTCCATGCCGATTACATCTGCCCAAGTGATCCCGATTTCCCCTCCGGCGATCGCTTTTTTACTTGTTTGAGAGAAAGATGAGGCCCCGCGTTTGAAGTAAAGCCAGTACATCAGGAAGGTGTATACAAATCCGAAAATCAGCGCCATAATAATCTGTAGATACAATTGCAGCGGGATCATTGCCAACTGTGATTGCCGCAGGTAGGATTCAGCTTCATTCCAGGCGCGCAAGCCGATAATAACTAAAATTCCCAGTGAAACGGCTAAACCTACCAGAAAAGTGATCAACAGGGCTTTTAGCCAGTGTAGTTTGACGTAAAATCTAAACTTTTTCCAGGTCATTGTTTGCTCCGTTTTTTAGATTAGAATATATAGAAAATAACATATCCGGGCTTTTAAGTCAAACCTTTTCTTCCTTGACTTAGATTCTTTTGTGTGTATAATTATAAAGTTAAATAAAAATATTAATCAAGGAGTTTAGAATGGCACAGATTAAACGTGTTTCGGCGCGGGAGGTTCTGGATTCACGCGGTAATCCTACAATCGAAGTAGATTGTTTGTTGACGAATGGTATTCTAGGGCGGGCGATTGTTCCTTCAGGGGCATCTACCGGAGATAAAGAGGCTTTGGAATTAAGGGATAATGACCCGGCCAGGTATTTAGGTAAAGGGGTGTTAAAAGCCGTAGGTAATGTAAACGGATTGATTAACGCAGCAATCAAGGGGCGCAGTGCAGATTTTATTAAAATCGATAAAATCTTGATTGAACTCGACGGCACGGAATTCAAATCTCAGCTTGGGGCGAATGCTATTTTAGGAGTTTCCCTAGCTGTGGCCCAGGCCGCCGCGCTGGCCAAAAAGCAGCCGCTTTATCGGTTCCTGGGTACAGAAAAGGCCAGGCTTCTGCCTATTCCGCTAATGAATATTTTAAATGGCGGTATGCATGCGGACAATAATTTAGATATCCAGGAATTTATGATCATGCCGCAGGGTGCAGCGAAATTCTCAGAAGCTTTACGTATGGCCACTGAAGTTTTTCATAAACTAAAAGCTATCCTTAAATCTAAGAAACTTTCCACTTCTGTTGGTGACGAGGGGGGGTTTGCGCCCAATCTTAATTCCAACGAAGAGGCCTTAAGTTTAATTATGGACGCGATTAAAGCCGCCGGGTATATTCCGGGTCAGGATATCTCTTTAGCCTTGGATTGCGCCGCCAGCTCTTTTTGTAAAAATAATCAGTATACCTTCGAAGGGGCGACTAAAACCTCGGCGGACTTGATTGCTATTTACCAAGGGTGGCTTAATCGTTATCCGATTTTATCTATTGAAGACGGGCTATCAGAGCATGATTGGAGCGGTTGGCAGGAGATGACCAGAAGAATCGGCGATAAAGTGCAGTTAGTAGGGGATGATATTTTTGTTACTAATCCTAAGATATTTAAAAAAGGGATTGCAGAAAAAATAGGCAATGCTATACTGATTAAGGTGAATCAGATTGGTTCGTTATCGGAAACTCTAGAAGCTATCGCAATTGCTAAAAAGAATAAATACCGGGTGATCATTTCGCACCGTTCTGGGGAAACCGAAGATACAACTATTGCCCATCTAGCGGTGGCTTGCGGAGCTGGACAGATAAAAACCGGATCTCTGTCGCGCACCGACCGGATTTGTAAATATAATGAATTGCTGAGGATTCAAGAGCAGCTAGGTAAAAAAGCTGTTTATGCGGGGAAAGCTTGGAAGAGATAAATGCTCTCCACGTTAAGAAAGTCGCTTTGGCTTTTTAGTTTTGTTGTCTTACTTTTGATTTTGTTTCTTCCCGGTTATGCTAAATTACAGGAATCCCGGGTTAAGAATCGTCAGTTAGAAGACAAATTCCGTAGACTAGTGATCGAAAATTCCTTGTTGCAGGAGGAATTGAGACGAGTGGAGAATGATCCGCTTTATCAAGAGAAGCTGGCTCGGGATAAAATGGGAGTGGTTAGAAAAGGCGAGATCCCGGTTAAGATTTTTTCTGACAAACAGCAAGAAAACCGGTTTTGGTAATTTATTAAATGTGAGCAAAGATCCTTGACCGCCAAAGCGGTCAAGGATTAATTCGCGCATTAACTTACTCACACTAGCGTGTTCGTAAGTTAAGCGCTCATTAAATTCGCGGGGTGGAGCAGCCTGGTAGCTCGCAAGGCTCATAACCTTGAGGTCGTCCGTTCAAATCGGGCCCCCGCAACCATCACAACTAAAGCTAGGATAAGCGGTTACGCAAATCCTGGCTTTTTTGTTTTTTAAGGTAGACATAGAAGTAGCCA
>JBFZAT010000040.1:0-3710 GCA_041308845.1 Candidatus Omnitrophota bacterium
GGTAAACATATAATGCCGCCCCCATGGCTGAACCACTGTCCCCGCTGGCCGGCTGGATAAATATTTCATCAAACTGGGTTTCTTTCATAATCCGGGAATTGGCCAGACAATTTAAAGCCACTCCCCCGGATAGGCAAAGTTGTTTTTGCCCGGATTTTACATAAAGGCTGTTGGCCGCCTTGATTAAAATATCCTCTGTAATCTTCTGCAAGCTAGCGGCGATATCCGCATAATACTGATTTATTTTTATCTCCTCTTCAGTCGGAATCGGCTGAGCATCGTCAACAGAGGTACGTTCAGTAACAAAACGACTCTTAGGGGCTTTAGGCTGACCAAACAATTTTATAAACCGCTTATTAAAACTGCACCGGGGGTTATAATGATAAGCAAAATACTGCATGTTTAACCGGAAGCTACCATCTGCGCTAATCTTTATCAATTTCATAATCTTATCGGTATATTTAGGCTGGCCAAAGGCACTCATCCCCATTACTTTATATTCACCTTCATTAACCTCAAAGCCTAAAAAAGCGGTAAAAACAGAATACAAAAGCCCCAAAGAATGAGGGAACCTAATTTCTTCAGTTAAACGCAACTGGTTTCCCTGGCCAGAACCCCAGTCGCCCTGAGCCTTTCCGCGAGCAGTAGTAGTCCATTCCCCTACGCCATCCATGGTAAGGATAGCAGCCTGTGAAAAAGGGGAGCAAAAAAAGGCAGCGGCAGCGTGAGAAAGATGATGCTGGCAAAACAATACTTTCTCTGCCGGTAAACCCAACCGCTCCTGAATCAAACTCTTAATCCATAATTTATTCCCCATCCAACTGATAGCCGTTTCCTGAAAGATCCCCCCGGAAAAAGGGTAAGTGGCCAAAATAGTCTTAATGATCCGTTCGAATTTTAAGAATGGCTTTTCGTTAAAAACCGCATATTCCAATTGGCTACCTTTAATCCCGGCAAAATCAAGGCAAAATTGAATCGCCTGGGCAGGAAAATTAGCGTCATGTTTTAACCGGCTGAATCTTTCTTCCTGAGCAGCAGCAATAACCTGTCCGTCTTTTAACAAACAGGCGGCAGCATCATGATAGTAGCAGCTAATCCCCAAAATATACATTTTATTGCCCAGTTAATGACTCTTTTATATTGTCAACTTTTTCCAAAGGTATCCAACTTGAATCTTTAGATTTAATCCCTAAATAATCAGTAAATAATCTGACCAGCAAAGCAAACGGCAGGAATAAGATCAAATAAACCAGATATAAAAATATCCTGACTACAGTATTTATCAGGCTGCGGATAGATTTATTTATTACCTTCAATACTTTTGTCATTTTAGAATAAGGCATAAATAAACGGAACCACTGCTGCGCTTTGAGTAAAAATAATCAATAAACCCGAAAGTAAAAAAATCAGGACAATCGGTGCCATCCACCAAATCTTATTCTGCCATAAAAAAACAAAAAATTCTTTTAAAGTAAAGAGTCTAGATTTTTCTTTTTTTAGCCAATCTTTGATCTGCATAACTACACCTTCATTGTATCCACGTGCAATTAAAATCTCAGCCCAAGCTCACGGTTAGCGATAATTTTACCCTTGAAGCTAAAATTTTTCATGGCCTTTATAAAAATCAGCCGGCCAGATTGCCGCAGGAAAAGCATGACTGCGTATATCATAATACAGATTTATAAATATGTTATTTAAAATGAAGCTAGTTACCGTCAAAATTCTTGAATTTTATTCTTCGCTTCAATGGTTAATACGGTCTAAGTGCTCTTCGTATTGTTTCAAAAAATATTCTTTATGCAGCATAATTTTATGCCCCCCGGAACTCAAGGGAATACCCAAAGAAACAGCCAATTGACAGAATTCCTGGTGCCGACGTAACCGCTCCGGATAAGTATTTTTCCCGTCTTGGGATTCCCAATAAAGAGGATGAAACCTTGTAGTCGATACGCCCAATTCATCCAGATGCCCGGACAAATATGTCCCCGGATCAATATGGCAAAAGGTCTCACTGGCGTGCACCTGTGAGAATGCAAAGCGGTTCTGCTTAAGAAAATCTAATGTTTGCTGGAAGTCTTCGCGGGTTTCTCCGGGAAAACCAAACATGAAGTTTACCCTAGCGTCTATACCGGCATTGTGTGTATCATTAATCACCCGGCCCAGAGTATCTAAATCATACGGAAGTTTATTCATCAATCTTCTGATGCCCAGCGCAGCGCTCTCAACGCCATACTCCAGCTCGACACAACCAGCAGATTTCATTTTACGCAGAAAATTTTGATCCATTTCCTGGCGGATCACCACTGCTCCTCTCCAGAGTAACCTTTCCCAAAGCGAACTATCTTGGCTGCGACTTAATTTAGCCTGTAGCACTAAATCACAAAAATCCGCTAAAGCTGCTAAATCAGCATTAAGCACATGGTCATTGAAGGTAAAAAAATGCACCTCTTGATAACGCTGCAGTTGATAATCTATTTCCCGGAATATTCTTAAACCATTCATTGAACGAAACCTGCCCCAGAATAATTTTGTGCTACAGAATACGCAAGGATAGGGACATCCTCGGCTAGCCAATATGGGAAGCTGAGACGGATTAGCGTAGTCGGTAAGTTTAAAATCGCTGAAATCCGCAAAAGCCAGGCTATTAATATTGGCAATCGGAGGACGTAAACCGCAATTAATGACCTGGCCATCTTTTTTATAGAGCAAACCAGGACAAAACTCTATCCGTTTTAATTTTTCAATCTTGCTAGCCAGCTCCGGAAATACTTCCTCCCCTTCGCCCATCACTACCGCATCTACTGCGTCGTTATTAATTAACCCTTCGGCCGATGCAACAGGAAAAGACTGTTGGCCACCGAAAACTATAAACTTATTCTTACCTGCCCCCTTAATCCTCTTGGCTATTTCAACACTTAATCTGCGGGTAGTATTATAAACAGAAAAACCAATGATTTCGGCATCCTCGGCTAAGATATCCTTCACAAACCCATCTAGCAGTTCATTATTTTCATTTATAAATTTAGCTACCGCATGATCATCCTCCCACTGTAGATCCTCTTCCCCTTTCCAGAGTTCTTTTGCTTTATAACGGTTCTGTACCCGGATATTAAAATCCAATACTGAAACTGAAAATCCGCGCTTACGTAAAGATGCTGTCAAAAGAGCGATACCTAAATGTGGCGTTTCAATTCCCCAACTGGGGCATAAAATCAAAACAATTTTCATAATTAATTATTTAAACCTTCCTTCAGGCCTCCGGCCAAATCTTTAAACTGCTGTTTTTCACCAGGCAGTTTACTAGTTTGGAGCTTCACTCCGATAGAGTTAACAAAATAGTTAAAGATCTTTAAGCGCCGCTGCCTTAACTCATGGGTATTCTTTCCATCCCGGGTCTGCCATTCTGCCCGCGGGTTAAGTTCAAGATTAAATTCTTCAGGATGGCTAAATAAATAAGTCTGCCTTCCAATGCTGCATTCACTGGGAATAGCAATGGTAGCGATATAATCCCGGTTTCTTTTAATAAAATCCATAGTTTGTAAAAAATCATGCTCATTTTCATCCGGAAAACCGATAATAATATTTAAAAGCACCTCGATTCCGGCATTAGCTGTATCACGGATTAATCTCTGGGCATCTTCTATTTTAAAACCCTTACCCATCCGGTCGATTACTTTTTGTGACCCGCTTTCTAACCCATAAGACAGATA
>JBFZAT010000041.1:0-15417 GCA_041308845.1 Candidatus Omnitrophota bacterium
GGGTTAAAATATTTAAAAGAAGCTAAAGCAGGCTTTCTAGTGCAGCTAGTCCCGATGAAAGATAATTATTATGAGTTTAACGCGATGGTGGATTTAGCCAAAACTTTAAGTAAGAACTATAGTATCGGAGCAGATTGGCTGCATTTTTCAGCCAGCGCTGATTCGCAAAGAAACAAAGAAATAATTCGTCAGCGGCTGCCGCCTGAAGAAGTGATCAAGTTGGCTAAGCCGAGCCTAGCTTTCGATGAATGGTTTCACGATAAAAAAACTCACTGTCAGGTAAGTATTAATAGTCGGTATCATTTTTCTGAATGTATAAAAAACAGACGTGAATTCCATATTGATCCTTACGGTAAAATGTCTTTCTGTTCCTTTATTAAAGATCCAGATCTGCGTTATGATTTAAGGGGGGGGACATTTAAAGATGGTTGGGATAAATTTATACCTTCTTTAGCCAAAAGTATCAAGATTACAAAAGAATATAAAAAAAATTGTGGTTCGTGTAAAATTAAACAAGATTGTTATTTTTGCCCTGTTTATGGGTATTTAGAAAATAATGGGAATTTTAATAGAAAAATTGAATATCTTTGTGCTTTAGCTAATGAGAGCCACAAATTTAAAGAAAATTGGCGTAGAAACCACCGGTGTTACTTTAAAATTGCGGATATTACTTTACAGGTGGAGTTTGATTTACCGATTAATGAGCAAACATTCCATCCAAAATTTAAGCGATTTCAGGTTAAAGGCCCGGGAGAAGATAATATTGTTATCCGGCATTATTTTTCCCTTCCCGATTTAGAGGGGAAGTCTTTAGGGCAGGAAGTTTATCGTCGGCGTCCCTGGGCCATATACAAAAACAATAACTTCTGGGTTTACCGGGGAATTTCTCCGATACCGGAAGATAAAAGCTTACATCGTATTGCAGTTTTTCACGCTGATCATAGCCGTGCGATAATTTATCGGGATACCGCCGAAGCATTCTTAAGCGGTAATTTACTCGCTCTAACTTTATTTACTACCGACCAGGTGCTGTTGGCGCGGATATTAGCTGATCGCAACGGTTGTTATCTGCATTCTTCTGGTATTAACTTCAAAAATCGTGGTTTGCTCTTCGTCGGGCATTCGGAAGCAGGCAAATCTACCATTGCTACTATGTTTAAAGATCGGGCAGAAATACTTTGTGATGATCGGATTATTGTTAGGAAGCATGCCGGAGTTTTTAAAATTTACGGCACCTGGAGCCATGGTGAAGTGCCAGAGATATCTGCAGGTTCTGCGCCTTTAGCCGCGATTTTATTCTTACATAAATCCGAGAAGAATTATCTGGAACTTTTAAAAGATAAAAAAGTCATCACCCGTAAACTTCTAACGCATTTGATCCGTCCCTTTGTAACCATAGATTGGTGGGAAAAAACCCTGATTTTTTTAGAAGGCTTAAGTAATGAAGTTCCTTGCTACGACCTTTATTTTAATAAAAGCGGCGAGGTTATCAGTTTACTTAAAAAGCTGTAAGTAGTATTTAAAATATTCGTTTCAGTTTGGAGTATTTTATCAGTGATTCGGACAAAGTCTTATATTGTTAGCAAACAATTAAAAGCAAATAATTTGGTTGCGCATGTCTCGTCTTCGATTTTATTAAAACTTGATATCGAGCTTACTGAACGTTGTAATAATAATTGTATTCATTGCGGGATTAACTTAGCTGCCGATGATTTAGCGGCAAAAAAGAAAGAGCTTTCCACACAACAAATACAAGATATTCTTAAGCAGGCTGTAGCTTTGGGGTGTTTGACGGTTCGTTTCACCGGAGGAGAGCCGCTTCTGAGAGAAGATTTTCAGCAAATATATATATTTGCCAGAAGGCTTGGTTTAAAAGTTATAGTTTTCACCAATGCCACCCTGATTACTCCTAATTTAGCTGAATTATTTATGAAAGTGCCACCATTGGAAAAAATCGAAATCTCGGTTTATGGCATGAAAAAGTCTTCATATGAAGGAGTGAGTAGAGTGAAAGGTTCCTTTGCTGCAGCCTGGCGGGGAATCAACCTTTTATTAGAAAAAAAAATTCCTTTTGTGGTCAAAAATGCTCTCTTGCCTTCCAATAAAAATGAAGTTAACGATTTTACTCAATGGGCTAAGAAAATTTCCGGTATGCATGGTTATCTACCTGCATATTCTATGTTTTTTCACTTACGTTATCTCCGGGATGAAATGAAAAATATAGAGATTAAAAATTTACGTATTTCTGCTCAAGACGGTTTAAAAATCTTAACGCGTGATAAAATAGGGTATATCAAAGAAATGAAAAAGTTTTGTGCTAAATTTATGCGTCCGGTCGGCGATAAACTGTTTTCTTGCGGAGCAGGTATGAATTCAGGTTGCGTTGATGCCCATGGTTATTTTCAACCCTGCCTAACCTTACGGCATCCAAATTACGTTTATAATTTAAAACAAGGTTCACTGAAAGATGGATTAAAGAGTTTTTACCATAAGATAAAAGAGGGAAAAGTCAAAAATCCTGTTTATCTTAAGCGTTGCGCTAAATGTTTTTTAATGGGTTTTTGTAGCCAATGTCCAGCAGAATCCTGGTTGGAACATGGAACCCTGGATACCCCGGTAGATTATCTATGTGACATTGCTCATGTCCAGGCTAGATTTTTAGGATTATTGAGCCAGAAGGAGATGGGGTGGGAGGTATTAGATTGGCCAAGCCGGATAAATAATTTCATTAATTCTTAGTTGTATGCATAAATAATATACTAAAACATTAAAAAAGGAGCCAGCGATGAAATCAAAAGTCAGTTTAGAGTCGGTTTATAAACCTTCAGAAAACGTGGTAGCAAGAGAGGTGCAAGGTGAGTTTATTATTATTCCCATAACTTCGGGTATCGGAGATATGGGAAACGAAATTTTTACACTTAACGCTACCGGTAAAGCTCTCTGGTCAAGAATGGACGGTAAGAAAAACTTAAAGGAGATTGCCAAAGAATTAACCTGTGATTTTACAGGTTCTCTTCAAGAAATAGAGAAGGACATCACCGGTCTGACTAAAGAGCTTTTAAAGAAAGGAATATTTGTCCAAGTTAAAGGAAGTTAAATCAGAATTTACGTTACTCACCAGTAAAGAGCTGGTTATATCTGGTATAGAGCTGGCTGGGCTTATCCAATCGGTATTGTCTAAAGACGGTTGTTTTAGAATAAGGGTAGGCGGTTATAGCATGTCTCCTTTTATTAGAAATAATGATGTTGTTATTGTCTCAAGACTTGTTGGTTCTTTAGGTATCGGCAGAATAGTAGCTTTTATTGATTTGAAAGCGGGAAAGCCAATTATCCATAGAGTAGTTGGTTTAAAAAGAAAGTTTTTTTTAGTAAAAGGCGATAATAATTTTAAGCCAGACGGTTGGATCGCCGGAGAAAACATCTTAGGTTATATAACCAAAATAGAAAGAAACGGTAGGAATATTTCATTTGGCTTAGGGAAGAGCCGACTACTTATTGCATTGTTTAGTAGGATAGGAATATTATCTCTCCTGTCTAAGTTCTCGAAGATACCCATTTTTTTTAGACAACTCAAAACTTTTAGAATATGAATTCTAAATCTAGTAACTCCAAAGTCTACCTAAGTAGCATCCCATTGCCTGAGTTTAATCTTTGGAAAAAGATTAGGAAGGAAAACCTTTCCTCTTCTTTTAATCTGGAAATCACCGCACGTTGCAATAATAACTGTCGACATTGTTATATTAATTTACCGGCTAATGATAGAGGTGCACAGCAAAAAGAACTGTCATTTACAAAAATTCAGAACATAGTCGATGAAGCTGTAGATTTAGGAGCGTTGTGGTGTTTGATTACCGGCGGTGAGCCTTTATTAAGAAAAGATTTCTTTGATATTTATTTATATTTAAAAAAAAGAGGATTAATGGTTTCAGTATTCACTAATGCTACCTTGATCACTAATAAACATATTGATCTTTTTAAACAATATCCACCTCGGGATATCGAAGTTACTGTGTATGGTGTAACTGCTAAAACTTACGAAAAGGTAACTAGGCTTCCAGGGTCTTTCCAACGATTCAAGCAGGGGCTAGAGCTGTTATTAGAAAACGGTATCAAGGTCCGTTTTAAAGCTATGATTTTACGTTCGAACCTTGAGGAATCAGTTCAGATTACCAAGTTTTGCAAAAAGAAAACCAAGGATTATTTTCGTTTTGATCCGTTTTTGCGGCTTCGTTTAGATCGGGATCTTAAAAGAAACGATGAAATAAGATCGGAGCGATTAAATTTAGCTGAAATTGTGGCTATTGAGCGTGCAGATTTAGAAAGGTTTGGTGCTCTGGAGAAGAGTTGTAAAAAATTAATTCAGCCGCAATTTTCTCATAAAGATTGTCGTTATCTTTTTCGTTGTAGTGCTGGTAGCGGGACATTTACTATAGGTTATAATGGGTTTTTCCGGCTCTGCTTTGCACTAACACATCCTAAATGTGTTTATGATTTAAAAAACGGTACTCTTCGCCAGGCCTTGCAAGAATTTGTTCCTAAAATTAAACAGCTGTGTTCAGACAAAAAAATATACCTTGATCGTTGTAGCAAATGCGGGTTGATCAATCTTTGTTTTTGGTGTCCGGCTCACGCATATCTGGAAACAGGTAAATTAGATCAACCAGTTGAATATTTTTGTCAGATCGCTCACGCCAGAGTGGATTCCTTACTTTCAAAATAACACATATTTTCTTCATTTACAGTTAAGTATTAAAAGTAGTATAATATATCCAGAAAGAGCTAAAACTATGGGTTTATTTAATCTTTTTAAGAAAAAAGAAATTCCGCTTCAGAAACCTGCTTTTATTGAGAAAAGACTGTTGCCGCGCTGGAAGATAGCGGCTGCGGCTAAGATAAAATGGCCGGGGGCTAAAGATTATGTAGCCTGTGAAATCAAGGATTTAAATATGCGGGGGCTTTGCCTGGCGCTAGGTGAGAGCCTGCCAGAATATAATTTACATGCCGAACTTTACTTTAACGAAAAGTATTTCTTTGATATTGAGTTTGCGGTTACTTGGCATAAAGAAATAGACGGTAAACAAGTTTACGGAGTAAGCTTCCTTAAGGTTCGCGATGCAGACCGGGAGAAAATCTACCAGATGATGAAGGAAAATTTTCCTGGTTGTTTCGGTAAGTATTCGTAAGTGTTTTAAGTTATAATTATTTAAGGAGGAAAACATGTCCAAAAGAGAAGGTAAAACTACCAAGATTAGCATTTTAAGGAAGATTGAGGCTATTTTAAAAGAAGATATTAATTTAGCTGCTGAATTAGTGTTTGCCAAGGTCGAAGATTTTTTAGAGCCGGGTGGGAAAGTAGAAAATTTTGTTGCCGGTGATATTGGCTATGTGCATATTGATGAAAAACGGCAAGCAGAATATTTAGCTTGGGAACAGAACATCAAGCAGGAGTGGCTTGCTACCATCGAAAGCATAAGAGAGGGCATTAAGAAAGAACAAAACGGGCCGCTTGCTTAGTCAGTGTCTCCAAGGAGGTGTTATGAAAAAAACTAGTCTTGCCCAGAGCATGATTGAATATGTGATTGTTTTTGCTGTTATTGTCGGCGCACTGATTATTGTCGCCCGGGGGTTTAGGCCGAAAGTAAGGGATGCTTACAGCGGCTTAGCTGCTGGCATGGAAAAGAAAGTTTACGGGCAGTAAAACCAAAAGTTAAGCACAGGAGTAATTTTTGAAATTAATTCCTAAAAAATTATTCTTTTTTATAATTTCCGCAGTTCTTATCACCCTATCATTATTAGCTACACAGCAAATTTACCTTAAATTATCAAATCTTTTAGCTCAAGATCGGTTTGTCCCGCTAGAACTGAAAGAAGCATTATATTGGCAATCTACCACAGAAGGCCGGGTGCGTTGTCTTTTATGCCCGAGACATTGTTTGATTCCGCTTAATCAAAGGGGTTTCTGCCGGGCGCGGAAAAATATTCAAGGTAAACTTTATTGTCTTACTTATGGCCAACCGGTAGCCATGCATGTTGACCCCATTGAGAAAAAACCGCTTTTTCATGTTTACCCCGGGTCAAAATCATTTTCCATAGCTACTGCCGGTTGTAATCTAAAATGTAAGTTCTGTCAAAATTGGGGGATTTCTCAGTTGGACCCTGACTCTGTGAAGGTGGCTTTTGTCTCGGCCGCAGAAATCGTTAAAGCGGCCAAGGAAACCGGTTCTAAAACCATCGCTTTTACTTATACCGAACCTACGATTTTTTATGAATACATGCTGGATATTGCAAAATTAGCCAAAGATCACGGTATTGCTTGTGTTATGCACTCTTCGGGTTTTATTAATCCGGATCCCTTAGGCCAGCTGGCTAAATATTTAACCGCAGCAAATATTGACTTAAAAGGTTTTAGCCAGGAATATTATGCTTCGTTTTGCCAGGGGAATCTAAGTGATGTTTTAAATGCGCTTAAAGTTTTAAAACAAGAAAAAATTTGGTTAGAAATAACCAACCTTATTATTCCTACGGCCAATGACACCCAAGCAGATATCGAAAATCTTTGTGTTTGGATAAAGAATAATTTAGGTGCGGATACGCCGGTACATTTTTCTAGATTTTTTCCGATGTATAAACTGTCGGATTTATCACCTACTCCGCTTAAAACTTTGATCCAGGCCAGAGAAATTGCTCGCAAGACAGGGCTGCGCTATGTATATATAGGTAATGTCCCCCAAAATGCCGGTGAGGATACAGTTTGTCCGGTCTGCGGTAAGTTTTTGATTAAACGTACAGGCTATGCGGTGTTAGAGAATAATATCATCGAAGATAGATGTAAATTTTGCGGCGCTAAAATTCCCGGGGTATGGGATTAATTGTTTAGATTTTTTAAGGCGAGCAGCGCGTTTAAGAATATTAAAGTTAAGAGAGTATTGGGTATCCCTAAAAAAGGAATTAGTAATAAACCACAAGCTAAGGTGCCTAAAAACGCCCCGCTTAAGTCTGCTGAATAGATAATTATTGGAATCTCTTGTTTAGGTATTTGATGCTTAAGTAGGTTTTGGCTTAAAAGCGGGTAAGCGCTACCGGTAAGGAATCCGCAGATTAAGGCGTAGAGATAAAAAATATATTCCGCATGGTTAGACTGTCCGATGCTCTTAAGGTTCAAAAGTAAGATTGAGATTATGATTATCCAGCAAAGATAGAGACTAAAGAGCCGGGGAATGTGCTTAGTCTGGAAGGTTTCTACTGATAATACTCCAGCGGTAACCGCGACCATAAATAAACCAATCAGTAAACCTAGTTTCCAATAGAGTCCTGCGCAGAAAAGTTGAAAGAGTATAAAAATTATTGAACTGAGACTGATAGAAGTAAAACCGATTCCTGCGATGTCCAGTAGGCAGGAAAATTTCCGGGATAGATAACTAATAATTATTATCAATATACCTAAGCCAGCCAGGAATTTAACTATGCCCGACCGTGTTTTTTTAATATCCAGCTTAAGGTTTGGATAAAATTTCGTCTGTTCTAATTGAAAATAGTTGAGAAAACCTGTAGGGTGAAGGTCGGTGTTTGGGGGTATATTTTTATCTAGCATACTTTCAGTATAATTACGCATTTGTTGGTTAAGGTTGTCTTTAAAGTGGTAGATAGTGAAGAATTTGGTTTCAGGTTTAGTTATAGAAAAATTGTTAAATAAATATTGATCTGCGATTTCTTTTTGGTTAGATGCAATGATTAGCATTGTATCGGAAGGCGAAATTAATCTGTATAAGAAAATTTTATCGATAGCGTTTATAATACTAGAATTGAAATTTATAAATTGAGGACTTAAAATCTCCCGTTTGGAGGGGATGTTAAAGGAAAAGATGCCTTCGGCTTTCAGGTTTTTGGCGATTAACCGGAAGAAATCTTCAGTAAAGTAGCGGTTTAATGCCAGATTGGCGGGGGGTGGAGTATGCATTAAAATAACGTCATATTTTTTCTGCGTTTTTCTCAAATAGATCCGGGGGTCTTGAGTAATAAAATTGATTTTATCTTTTTGTTCAATCCCCGCCGGCAGATCAGGAATTAGTCGCCAGAGCAGGGGGTTTATTTGCAGGCAATCCAATGATTGCAATTTGTATTTGGTTATCTCTGAAATTTGTCCAGAGAGTGGTGCTCCGATAAAAAGGACTTCTAGGCTAACCTCAGGATCTATTGCTGATAAGCTCATATGGATAAATTCTTCGACTGGTAATTGATCTTCGCTGGTAGCTAAAAGAGAACCTGCAGAAAATAAGTTTGTTATTCCTGCTTTGCGGATGACGGTTATTGGCCCATAAGCAGATCCCTGGTTTATTAAGATGTCCGCCTTACCGAATTCTTGTTCTAAAATAAAATTAAACCCCAGGACTGAGATTAACGAAAAGCTAACTATTAATATTGCGTAATAAATTTTACGCCAAAGTTTATTTAGGCTGGGTAATAAAATTAACGGCAGTAAAGTGAAGATCAGGGGGTTGGTATAGTCACTAAAGAATAAGCTGAACGCTAGGCCTCCTAAAAAGAAGCCAATTGCTTCAAAGGCAAAGAATCTTACATTATGTGTTTTAATAAGTGGATTGTTCCGGAAGTAATTCTGCACAAACTGTTTGAATAGCGAACCTATAATAAAAGCTGTCGGCCCGATTAAGAACAGGCTTAACCCGATGACCGACCCCAGCCTGGCTGTTTCGTAATATTTTAATCCGGTTAAGGTTTTAGCTGAATGAATTAGGTAGATAGAAAATGCGAAGGAAAAAGCAGCTAAAGCGGGCAATCCGGTAGCTGGAATTTTTTTGGGGACTTTAACGATACTGCCGAAAGAGCAGAAAATAACCCAAAACCCGGCGCCTAAAACTAGGTTTAATTCGTGTTTAGCGATAGAAAAACTGAATTCGCGCAAAATTATCAGCTGGAATAGTGAGGCAATTATCCCGAGCGATATAAAAATAACCATGGACAATTCCTTTCCGCATTATTATATTAATCCTGGGATGTTAGAAAGTCTATATTATTTATTTTTTAGCGGGCTAATTTTAGGTTCCGGGCCATGCCTAGGTTTTTGTGCTCCGATTCTAGCTGGTTTTGTCGCTGCTTATAGGCCAGCTTGGTCAAAAGCGCTTATTGCTTATTTATTTTTTTCCTTAACTAAGGTATTTAGTTATATAGTTTTAGGGGCATTGTGCGGAGCCTTCTCTGGTGTTTTAAAAAGCGGGTTTCTGATTGGCTATCTTAATATTATTAACCTAGCCTTAGGGTTTTTTGTTTTACTAATCGGAATTATTACGCTGATCTTTAAACAGCCTTTAAATAATAAATATTGCGCATTTCTTTTTCGCGGAAATTTAACCAATGCTGGTATCTTAGGTCTGTTGACCGGTTTTTCTCCCTGCCTACCGCTTTTAGCCATTTTAAATTATATAATAATAATTTCGCGTTCAGCGTTGGAAGGCGCAGTCTATGCTTTAATTTTCGGGTTAGCTACATCTATTTCTCCAGTTATTTTAATGGTCGGGTTGTCCGCTAGGCTAGCTGGAGTTTTAGCGGCTAATATCAAGATCAAGATTCTAATCCGGGTTATTTCCGGATTAACCCTGGTTTATTTAGGTTTAATAATCCTCTGGCAAAGGTTTATCCGCTGGTGAGGCCTTTTTAATTAGATTATAACTGTTGTAAAACTTGCCCAAGAATTTAGATTGACTTCTTTTTATCCTAGCGGTATTATTTATTTAAGGATCTGGGAGCTAAAATAATAGCAGTTGTTTATTTAACCAGTAGTCAATCAATTCCGAAGCAAAAGGAGTATCGATAAATATGATAAGAAACATAATGATTCTTATGCTAATTATTTTGGTCGGATATATTTTTTACATGGAATTCATAGCGGATTCATTAGAACCCGTAATTAAGAAATATGGTGAAAAACCGTTATTTTATCAGGTTCGGGTGCCTAAGTTAGCGGTTGAATAGTAATTTACTCTGGCAATTTTAAACTTAGCTTAAAATCCTAGATTATTATTTCCTAGGTAAGCATTTATAAAAATTTTCTTAAGTATCTAAAGGTCGGCGTAAAGAGTCGAATGTGCCGGTTTAAGCCGGCTTTAGGAATTTTTAATTTATAAGCAAAAGGGTTGCAATAACGTTGATTATTAGTTATAATTGCTTAGTAGGGTTGAATTTTGTTTCCCGGTTTGTCCCGTCAAAGATTAAGTTGATACTGTTTGAATTTGAGATGAAAAAAGGAGGAAATAGAAATGGAACTGACTTTATTTCAGGATTGGACTTTTTTCGATGTACTCCGTGATATTATTTTCTGGACCAGTCCGGTAGTTTTTCTGATGGGCGTTACACTATTAATGTATAGCAATTACAGAAATTTTGAAAATTTAATGAGCCGGGAGTTTGGCTTACGCAAGCGGATTCTGCCTAAACTGGAGGCGAATATTTATTCTTTCCATGAGTGGTGCATGAAAAAGCATACTTTGATTGGCCTGTTTTGTATAATTTACTCTGTGACCATGTTTTTGGTTCTCAGAAGGACCTCTTCTTTAAGTGAAGTGATCGGAGATATTTATTATTAAAATTTTCCCGGTTTTGTAACAGGGTGGTCGGTACTTATTCTTGGGCAAAATTGACTTTCTATCCCTCCGTGATAAAATATATCTGCGGGGGGTTTTTATTTAGTATCAGCTAAACAGGAGAGTAGCCATGGTAGAAATTGAAGTTTTAAAACTCGCATTAGCTAAAGAAGAGTCGGCGATTAAATCCTACCAGGAAATGTTAATTAGCTACCCGGCTTTGCAAGATTTACTTTCTTTTTTGGTCACCGAGGAGCAGAAACATAAAAAGTTAATTGAAAATAAAATTGTTGAATTATCGCGTGGTTAAATTTATCCACCCGGTGATTGATTCAGGAAAAAGAATGGTTGTTATATGAACTTACCGGCATTAGCTTTTAAGAACCTTTGGCATAGAAAAATACGTACGGGCTTGACTATTTTAGGAGTGGGGACAAGTATTGCTGTTTTTGTTTCTTTAGTCGGTTTGGCGAGTATTTTTACTGATGCCTTCCGGCAGATGTATAAGTTACGGCAAACCGATTTAGTAGTCCGTGAAAAAGGAAATTTTGATTTTTTATCTAGCGGGATCGATGAAAAATACGTGGAGCGTATTCAACAAATTCCGGAGGTTCTTAGTATAAGTAAGATACTTATTGATTTTTCAGCAGCTAACTCAAAAAATTATTTTTTAGTATTAGGCTGGGAGCAGGACTCTGGGTTATTTTCAAAACTAAGGATTGTAGGCAGAACTTTGCAGAGGGATAATGAAGCTTTAGTTGGAGCGGCGCTGGTTAAAAAACTAAAGAAACAAGTCGGCGATAGCATTGAAGTTAAAGGCGCTTGGTTTACGATTGTCGGTGTTTTTGAAAGCAAGAGCATGTTCGAAGAGGGCAGTGTTATTATTGCACTAGATAAATTGCAGAAAATCAAAAAAGTACCCGGTAAAGTTACTTTATTTAATTTAACAATACAAAAGCATGGTTTTTCTGCTGGCCGGCCGGTAAGCGGTAAAGAGCAAATCGAACGTGTCCGCTCTTTAATTACTAAGCTCCTGCCGGATATTGACGTTAGGGGGGCTGAAGAGATTATTTCTGTCGATAACTCTTTAGCTTCTTTTCTGAATTTCGCCTGGGCGGTATCTACTGTTGCCTTTATTGCGGCGATCTTGGGGATTATTAATACCATGGTTACTTCTGTATTGGAGCAGACCAGTAAGCTGGGTATTCTGTTGGCTATTGGTTGGCGGAAAAGCAGAATTCTTCTTCTGGTGCTCGACGAATCTATATTTTTAGGTTTACTGGGGGGGATTTTCGGTTTAATCCTGGGGTATGGGATAATGAATGTGCTTATGCTCTCACCGCAACTACAGAACATCAGCCGGGTTAATTACAATTTTATATTTATGATTAAAGTAATCCTCGTATCATTATTAGTGGGCTTTTTATCGGGGATATATCCGGCGATCAGGGCTATCTCGATAAAACCGATTGAGGCATTACGCTATGAATGAACAGCCGTTAATCCGGGTAGTTGACCTCTCCAGGTATTACCAGGACGGCCGGGTGTTAGCTTTAGACCGAGTGAACTTGGAAATAACCCAAGGGGAGTTTTTGGTGATCAAAGGTCCTAGTGGAAGCGGAAAGTCAACTTTACTGCATTTAATCGGCGGCTTAGATTTACCCACCCGCGGAGCAATTTATTTTAAAGATAAAACTATTAAAGAGGTTTATCGGAGAAGAGGTTTTAGACTTAATCATCTAGGCTTTGTTTTTCAGGCTTTTTATCTGTGGCCGATGTTGAATGTTTTAGAGAATGTTTTGTTGCCTTTAATGGAGGCGTCTCTGAAGCAGCAAGAGAAATTGCAGAAAGCAAAAGAAGCTATTGGTTTAGTCGATTTACAAGATAAAATGTATTCTTCCGTAAATAACCTTTCAACCGGCCAAAGACAGAGGGTGGCGATTGCCCGGGCTTTAGTTATGGGGCCGCAGTTGATCTTGGCAGATGAGCCTACTGGTAATCTTGATTCCAAGACTGCTGAAAACATTATGAATCTTTTCCGTATGTTGAATAAACAAAGCAGAGTGACTATTGTTATGGTTACTCACGAGGAAAAGGCGTTAGAGTTTAGTGATCGTTGGATTAAATTATCAGACGGCAAAGTGCAATAACTTATCAAGATTAGTTTTTTATCAGGGGAACGGATGATTAATTTTGGTATAATTTTTCAGATTTTAGCCGCCTATTTGTCACTGAGTAAAATCGGTAAACGATTCTTACAGAAATCCTTTAAAAAGTCCCGCCAGTTGAACAAAACAATAAAACAGCCGTTTTTCCTAGATCTACGGAAAAGCCTCTATTTAATCAAGTCTTTCCAGCTTTGTGATAAAATATTTAATCTTCAGGTTCAAGATCAGCTGTGTGTTGAATTAGGGCGGGATAAAAAAGCCATGTATCCTAGATTTGTTACTTATGGCTGGATTAGTTTATTAATCTGGAGTAAGATGCTTGAGGCGTTTAATCTTAATTATGATCAGCCAGCTAAAGATAGTTGTGTTTTGTTTGCTTTTAGACACCGGGAATGGAACGATCTTTTCGATAATCAAGGGTATACTTTTGCTCAATTGACAGAGGTTTTTAATTACCAGGCGGTTATACCTAAGCAATTGACTTTATTAAGGCGATTGATACAGACACAGCAGAAGCTTATTCCCCCTGACCGTTTCGGTAAGTATTATCAGCTAATGCAGCGGTTAAATGATTGTAGTTTTTTTGAACATACCTCAGATAAAGCTGAGAGAATTCTGGATCAGATTGCCCCGTTTGTTGCCCGGTTATTTATTTATATTATGGTTCCGGAAGTACCGCTTGGCCTGGAAGAAATTTTGAAACCGGTGGGTAAATGGTTATACATGTTGGATGAATTAACGGATTTAGAGCATGATAGGAAGAAAAACCAGATAACTTATATGAGCATGGTCCAGGATCCGGAAAAAGTAATCTGGGGTCAGTTCCAGCTGTGCCGTCAGCAGATACTGTGCTTGGCGCCTAATCCGGATGATTTAATCAAATTTATGGAGTCGCTTACTTTGGGGGTTATTAATATTCGGCGGCACCGGATAGATATCGAAAAAGAGTTTTTCGAGTTGAATTAATTTTCTTTAAAGATAGCGGGAGTTTATGGTGCATAAAATTATTTCCAGGAAAAAACTAAGTCCGGAATTATCCGCATTGTTAAATAAACATTTCCCGCAAGAGGCAGTTTTGAGCAAGGCCAGATTAAGCCAGTTGGCCGCAGACCCTTTTGCCCAACAGCGATTTCTCGCCCAGATGCTTAAAATTATGTCTATGATTGCGAATTCGCGCCTGCGTTTAAGTTTTTTCCGGGCTTATCTTAGAATTTATGTTAAAAAGATTAATAAAGATGGCCGGCACGGTTCTGTAGTTATGGAAATAACCAAGCGCTGTAATCAGCATTGTCGGCATTGTTATTCCCGCACTCAGCGCAATAAAAGTATGGATTCTAAAACTATCAGCCGGGTAATAAATTTAGTGCGTAATAACTATAAGCATATTTTTATTACCGGGGGAGAACCGACTTTGGATAAACGGGTTTTTTCTATCGCCCAAGCTAACCCAGACATCATGTTTTTTATGTTTACCAATGCAGGCCCGATTGACCGTTTATATGCCGAAAAGCTTGCGACCATCGGCAATCTGATACCGCTTTTAAGCATTGACGGATATTCGTCTCAACAGCATGATTATTTCAAAGGGCAAGGTAGTTTCCAGAAGCTAGAGCGGGCGATTAAAGTATTAAATGCCTCCGCCATACCTTGGGGGTATCTTTCCATGGTTACTAATATGAATGCCCGGCAGGTGCTGAGCAAAAAATTTGTTAAAACTATGAAGAAAAAAGGAGCGATTTTAGGCAGGTATCTGGAGTATATCCCGGTAGGGCCTGATGCGCAAATTCGGCTGGTGCCTTCGGCCGCAACCTATTTTCTGATGGAAAAGAGAAAGAAAGAAATAATCAAGAACTATGAAATATATATGCAGGAGACACTCCAGAAGAAATGTTTAGGTTTGGTATTTTTTGATGTGGATGGGAATATAAAATGCTGCCCTTTTTTCCATTATTCTAAGTATAATATTGCTCAAGGAAATGTCGAACAATTGATTAAAGATTCTACCGCGGACTGGTGCCGGGTTAAATATTCCGGGGAATGCCCGGTTTATTCTGATCAGGAAGGTTTAAAACACTATCTTCTTAATCAGCATTGGAGCCCCACTCTTTCATTTAATCAGGCAAATTCAATCTCTCCGCGTTCATCCAAAGTGATGTCCGATAATTATCGATCATTCTTAAAAATTAAAGCCCAAAGATATTGATTATGAAAAATCCGCCTCTACCTACCCGGACTGCTCCTTGGGGAATATTCAAAACTGTCGGTAATGCCGTCAGCAGCAGCCCAGCCCTGATTAAATATGTAGAATTTAATATCACCGGTAGATGCCAAGCCGGCTGTATTAGCTGTCCGACCCCGTTAGCTTATCCGGAGGAGAGAGCATTCAAGAGCTCCCGTGAACTTAGCCGCGAATTTAAACTTTTTCAATCTTTTCTGGGCAAACTGAAAAAAATGGGTATGGAGTTTGTAACTATTTACGGCCGCGAGCCCACGCTTTGGGATCGAGAAGCTGCTGAGCCCAATAAATTCTTAAAACAGATGATTCTCTGGCTAAGCCGAGATTTAAAGGTAAAAGTTTGTTTAGCTACATCCGGGATATTTTTAGAGAAATCTGTTTTGAAAGTTCTATTTGATAATCAAGGTATTCTATTTAT
>JBFZAT010000042.1:0-2982 GCA_041308845.1 Candidatus Omnitrophota bacterium
ACGCTATAATTTCGCACCGTTCCGGGGAAACTGAAGATACGACTATTGCGCATTTAGCGGTGGCTACCGGAGTAGGGCAGATTAAGACCGGGTCTTTATCCCGTACCGATAGGATTTGTAAATATAACGAACTGCTTAGGGTTCAAGAAGAGTTAGGCAAAAAGGCAGTTTATGCGGGGAAAGCTTGGAAGAAATAAATGTTCTTTACGTTAAGAAAATCGCTTTGGCTTTTTAGTTTTGCGGTTTTACTTTTGATTTTATTCCTACCGGGTTATGCGAAGTTGCAGGAATCTCGGGTTAAGAATCGTCAGCTAGAGGAGGAGTTCCGCAAGTTGGCGATCGAGAATTCTCTTTTGCAGGAAGAGCTCCGCCGGGTGGAAAATGATCCGTTGTATCAAGAAAAGATCGCTCGGGATAAGATGGGGGTGGTCAGGAAAGGTGAAATTCCCATCAAGATTTTTTCTGGAAAGAAGCCGGAAAACCGGCTTTGGTAATTTTCGCGGGGTGGAGCAGCCTGGTAGCTCGCAAGGCTCATAACCTTGAGGTCGTCCGTTCAAATCGGGCCCCCGCAATTAAATATAAAAAAGGCCAGTAATATTTGCTGGCCTTTTTTAGTGCGGTTCCACTAGTAGAAACCTAGTTGTCAATTAATCTATCAGCGTAACTAGTGGGTTGGTCATTTCACAGTTAACCGGAGTGAGAACCGCTTAATTAATTATTCCCAATTTTGCAATTTATGGTAAAATAAAGTATAAACATAGAAAGGAGGCGGCAATGTTTCTTTTGTTCGTATTGATGGCAATTATGTCTAGTTTCATGCTTTTTTTTGTTATTGATATCTCCTACAATATACGCAGGATGAATAATAATATTATGAAACTAATGGAAAAATCCGGTAAATAAAATTTTAAGGTTAAAGTACTCCATAAATAACTTAAAAAACCCGCTGTAAAAGGCGGGTTTTTTTATTGTTTTAGGCTGATCTGATGTTATAATATTTTCAAAAGTATTTTTTAGATCTTTGTGAGGCCGAAGCGAAAAAAGGAGAATAGATAGTTTTGGAAATCAGGCCGTTTAGACAATATAAGCAGCTGGGGAATTTAATCCAAGGTTTATTTTTGGTAATTCTATTTTCTGGCGTATTTTTATTGACCAAAGATTATGCCCAGGACCATAGCATATCCTGGTTGGGCATGTCACTGGTAATTCTTTATTTCACTATCCTGTTTATTTATGCGAATTTTTTCAGCTCTGGGGTACGTTGTCCGAAATGTAAGACTAAATGTTTTCCCGGGCATAAATTTATGGAGGATGAAAAAGGAATTTGGCTGCAAATTCAATTTCCTTGTGAAAAATGTAATATTATTTGGGATACCCAGGATCAGATAAACCTGAATCAGAAGGGGCGGTATTTTTTAAAATAAAGGCTGAAGATTTAAAATGATAGCGATCAAAAAGATTGTTTCGCTGGTGATTACTTTACTGCTATTTTCTGCAGGCGTTATCTATTTAATTGCCCTAGATAACCGGTATAAGCAAATTTATGGCCAGGATTATTTTGATATTTGGACCCGAAGGAAGATGCCGGCGGAGGTTGCTGGCTCAAGCGGGGTGGTCGTTGAATATCCTTTATTAAAATCTCAATATGAAATAGAAACAGGACCGGAGTTATAAAATGCCAATAAAGAATAATTTTATTCTAACCGGGATGATGCTGCTGGCATTGCTGAGGGTTAGCGTTCAGGCCCAAGATTATGATTTCCAATCGGTGACCAATCATTACGATCAGTATTCTGCAAAGAATATCAGTAGCGCCTATAATCAATCCGGGATTTCCACCGCTCCCGGAGAAGTGAATAGTTCTTATTACCAGTCTCAAATTCAGTATCCTGCTCAAAATATCCAAACTCTTTCTTTTCCGGTTGCGCATGATTATCGGGTGGGTAACGTAATGCCTCCTGCTCCGGCTAACCCGCCGCCTAAGAAAACTAAACCATCTGCGCAAGAAGCCAGTTTGGCGGATTTTTTGTCTGATACAAAACCCAAACCGGCGGTTCCGCTGTTCCTGTATTTATTAATACTTTCGTCTTTAGCATTAATTGCTACAATTCTTATAATTATCGGAGTATTAAAAAAATAAATCCGGGAAAATTTAAATAGCTATAAGCAACATTTAGGATTTTTTAATACTAGTAGCTTATGTATAATCCGCTAATTCTTAAGCCCGCGGGAATTAAGCCCGCGGGTTTTTTTGATTGTTTTAGGATCTGATCAGAGGTATAATAAAACTCATTTCAGACGATTTTCTGTGTAGGGTTTAAGCTTAAATTTAGGAGGATTTATGGCCGTTAATTATTCATTCCAGAAAAATCTTAAAGAGCAGGCGAGAAAGAAAAAACAGGAAGAGAAAAGGTTGTTAAAACTAAATAAAAAGACGGCTAAATTAAAAGAAAACACCGAACCGGTTACTCTCTAAGAAAGAATTTAATTTTTAAGCCGATTCCGGTTACCGGTGTAAGATTTAATGTTTAAGAATATTGCGCTCCCCATGAAAAACTATTCATATGAATTTACTGATGATGCAGGAAGTTTTAAATCATCTTCTGCTCAAAGCATAAAGAGTTTGTATTTACCATTATGTAACGCAACGTTAATGTCGGCGATAACTGCGGATTTACATGGAGATATAAAAAGTAGTCAAAGCAGTTTTTTACTGGAGCCAGCCAGTCGGGTTGATCTTGCTCTGTCTAAATCCTCGAGGAATTTCTGGGTTTATCTTAATCCGGATCAAATCTGGTCGGCTACCGGGGTGTCTAAAGATTATAAGCAGATCAGCCAGGATGAATTTATTTTGGAGGCTGGCCAACTTTGGCAGCGCATTAGCCGCCAGAATAACAAATTAGGCTTGAAATCCGAAATACTTTCATTTATTCCCAGCGGGAAAACAGCTTTGGAGGTTATGCAGGTTAGGCTTACTAATAT
>JBFZAT010000043.1:0-12686 GCA_041308845.1 Candidatus Omnitrophota bacterium
TGAGAAATTCATTATCCACCTCAACCTGCCCCAAACTGGTAACAAAAGCCCCTGGGCCATAAAGTGCGGCTCCGTTAAAAAGTTTCCGGTGGCTAGTGCCGATGATGATTACCGTTCTATACTGCTTTTCTTTAATCAGCTTATAGCCAAAAGCGGCAACCTGCCCGGAATACCCATAACCTGCATGCGGACTGATCAGTAAAAAAATCTCCCCTGGGTGTTGAGCAGACGGGGCATTTTCTAAAAAAGTATCTATCATCGCTGATAACTTCCCCCGAGGCGATGGATAGAACTGATCTCCGAAATCCGGCCATTTAACTGACCCAGCAAAACAGTTAATAATTAATACGCACCAAGTAACTAAAATTAGGAAAATAGTTTTTTTAGACATCAGGACGGATTTAAAATTATTAAAATATAGTAACCTTGCAGTTTAGCCCCGAAAAATTTGCAGTGAATGGCAGTAGCTTGTCGCCTCGCTACGCTGGCTTGAGTGCCACTTAAATTTTTGCTTGTCGCAAAAATTTAAGTGGAGCTGAGGAGGATCGAACTCCTGGCCCCCTCGTTGCGAACGAGGTGCTCTCCCAACTGAGCTACAGCCCCAAAGTGCTTATAATTTAACACATTTTACGTTAATTGACAATTTAAAAAGAAAAAGGGCTAAACTTGATGTCCAGCCCTTTTGTGAAACTGTAGGTGGGAAAATTTATCTGGTTTTTTCTTATCGACTCTAACCTTATTAATTCAATGCAGAAACCTGACAACTCCCCGTAAGCGGCGGCTCCAAAGGTTCTAGGTTATTGTAATATCTATTAATTGCCCTATGTATCTCAGCAGATAAAGAAATAACTACCTGCACGTTACATTGACTCATTTTTTTTACTTCTGTAAGTGCTGCGATATTTAAAGGATTAGACATCGCTACAGTAAGAGTATTACCTATTCTTTCAAGCGGAACCAACGTATGTTTGCGGCTAAATTCTTCTGGAATTAAATTAATAACTCTCTTATCAATATTATAGCCATCAGCAGGCAAATAAGGAAAACTATACTGAATAAGAAATGCGCGCAAGATATCAACTTCACTCACAAAATCTAATTTTACAAGAATACTTCCAAGCGAGGTGCTGCTTTTTTCAATTTTATGAATACGCAATGCCATGTTGAGCCGGTTTTCATCGATAGCATGTAATTCAATAAGTATCCTACCAATGCACTTATCTGTTCTTCTTAAAACTTTTAATTTCACATTACACCTTTTTAGAAAAATTACAACTTATCATTATAATATAAGCATAATCCATGCCAATTTTATACTGGATCTCTTAATTTCTAATTAATTATTATAACCACAATTCTGCCAGTAACTTAAAGAAAAAACATACTCTTCTTAAATGTTAAATATTGTTTGGTTAAAAGAAACAATGTTGACGCAGGTAATCAAAACCTAAAAAACAACATAATTATCCTAAAATCTGATAATTTTGAAATAAGCTTATGGCTACAACAAAAAGTGGCTGAATAAACAGGCTTGACCCCAAACAGCATTCCTCAAAACCTTATACCCACCAGTAGCTATTAATTGCCACCAATTAAAAACTCCGTAAGCAATTAGCAGAATATGTATTAAAACAAGCCTTTCAATTACAATCTAGCTTTAGTTACTTTACAAACGAAGTGCTCTGCCAGATGGGAAATACAGCTTTAATCCATTAACAATTATATCCGAATTCTGATAGGCTAAAGCAGGCTTTCCAGCCAAATTTTAAATCTCCAATATAAAGACATCACCCTATTCTTACTTTAGTCACCGGTAACTCCCGATTTTTTCTTTAATGCCTCAAGAAAACCAGGATGTAAAGATAATCCTAACGCGCCGGCTTTACGCAGATCAGCCCAGGCCTGTTCATATTCTTGCTTAAAATAATACGCTACTGCCCGGTTATTATAAACTTCAGCCAAAGCAGGGTTTAATTCTAAGGCTTGAGTATAATCTAAAACAGCTTGATCATAGTTGCTTTTAGACGCATAGACCAGAGCGCGTTCATTATAGGCTTGCGCAAAATCAGGATCTAATGCGATTGCCCGGGAGTAATCTAAAATGGATAAATCAAATTTAGCTTGAGAACTATAAGCTTTCCCCCGGTTAAAATAAGCATAAACCACATCTGGCATTAGGGCAATCGCCCGGGAGTAATCTAAAATAGCTTGATCGAAGTTGCCTTGGGCGCTATAGGCATTAGCTCGATTATAATAAGGCCTGGCCTTACCAGGGGATTTAGCAATAACATCATTCCACAAACTAAATTCATCTTTCCAAACCCGGTTTCTTTTATAGGTCGCAACTGAATACAAACTAAGCAATATAGATAAAATCAAAACAAAGAATTTAACCCTTTTCCCATTAAATAAATAATATAACCCGCTGACTAAAAAAAAGCCGTAACCAACTATAGCTAAATAAGCGCGATGTTCAAAGATCACATCTTTTACCGGTATAACGCTGGATTCAGGTAAAAGTGCCAGAAAAAACCAAAATATTCCAAACGCGCTTAGCCGGTAAGCACGGAACAGCTTAAAAGCTAAGATTAAAATACCCCCTAGAATAAATAAACTACCAAGAAAGGATAAATCCAACCAGGTTGTTAGGATCGGATAATCATAATCCAGATTCTGGTTAATCAGCAGAAAAGCTAATCTTATATAGGTGACCATCACCCGGAATTGAGTCAAAAGGTAATGCCAGGGAGAAATACCCGCCCGCGCCCCAACTGCATGCGGCAAGGCCGAAGACCTAGTAAATAGCATAGTTAAAGGAACAATAAACGCAATTGCTAAAAACGGCGCTGGATACTTCCAATTAAATTTTCTCCCGACCCTCAAGAAGCTAAATTCATACAGACAAAGCATTAAAGGAAGGCTGATAACCATCTCCTTAGTAAACATGGCTATCACTGAGGCTAAAAGCGCAAAGCCATAGAAATAGCTTGTTTCTTTGGGGGCTGACCCCGTTTGTTGCAACAATCTGGATTTTATATAAAGCCATAAAGTAGTTAAATAAAAAAAGGTAGCCAGGGAAGCTGCGCGTTGAATTATATAAGATACTCCTTGAGTTTGGAGGGGATGGACAATAAAAACTAAACCCACTAAAAAAGGAATCATGCCAGCCCGCTGTAAAAGCTTCTGACCTTTGATCGCCGGAGTAGAAAAAGTAAGCACAGTAATCCACCAAACTAAAATGCCCGACCCCAGATGAACCAACAAGTTAATAAAATGATAGCCGAACAGATGGAGCTGGTGAAAATAGTAGTTTAATGCCAGAGAAAAATAGGTAACAAAACGTGTTGGCCAAAACCTCCAAATTTTGCTAAAATTAAAAATTTCAGTTATAGCGGTATTAGTAGTAATAGAATGGAAATCATCGAGGTGAAATGAACCCGTAAAAACATTGGAATAAATCAATACCCCTAAACAACAGTTGATAATTAAACCCAATTTTGTAATATTGACGGCTTTCAATTTACTCCTTTTCGTATTCCAAATTGAACAACCCCGACCGACCTACTCTATCTGTTCATTATTAGCTTGAAATAACTTGGGGATGAATAAGCTCATATTTAAACCATGACATGCGGATTTTAAATTTATTGGAATTTAGGCAAAATTGGTAGAATATCAACCAACTAAACCTTAACAAATAGCTGTTTAATCCTGAAGATTTTTAGAAAAAGATGGTTTATGGCCAAGAAGTAGAAGAATTATTACAGATCAACCTGGTTTTAATTGCTACCTGAGGATTAGTCAGGCGGGTTTCCGCAGTAGGAACTTGGGTAGGGTCATAACGGCCAACTAGGCCGATATCCACAAAATTCCCCTTAGGATCAACCACAACATAAAAACCATCTGTGGGATCAGTCGGCAAAAGACCCTCATTAAAATTAGCCACGATTTTACTACTTAAAGTTTCTAATGAATAGAAGCCGCAGGTCCCTGTACAGCTGGTGGACAATGTATTTCCGGAAAGGGAATAATAAACTAGACCATCATCGGAAAAATCCAGGGGTGTCTGGGGATTATTAAAATCTACCCGTACCTGAAAACCAGTATTAGTCCCTCCGGGATACAGAGTGATAGCCGGATTACTGGCATTACCCACCCCTTTCTGGACATATTTAGCCATATGCTCCAGACAATATGCCAAACTGCTTTGGACCTTTACTCTTCTATCAGCATTAAGTACCTGTTTATGGCTATAGTTCTGCAGGCTAAAAAAACTTAGGAACATCGTACCAACCACCATAATGCTAGTGATTAATTCTACTAGTGAAACAGATTTTTCCTCCCGGGAACTCCAAAAATTTTTAAAGTTATTTTTCACTTTTTCTTTTAAGATCTTGCTAAAAATTAAGAAGTAGGTTCAGTCCAAGATATAGTTGAAACTGCCCGGCGTAAATCTGTACCTGAAACAATAGAGACAACATGCGCTTCAGAAAAATTCCGGTTGTTAATAGTCTGCCCGGCTCCAGAACGGCTGCCGACACGCAATTCATTACTAGACTGATCCCAAGTATCATAGCGCACATCAGCCTGCAAAGGATCTAGAAAAAATTTGCCTAGCTGGGCACTGGTCATCCGCTCACGGTTATGTACGATCAGTTTGCTGGCGGAAATAAAAACACTCGACAGACCGATGACAATCAAAGCAAATACCACCATAGAAACAATGATTTCCACTAAAGTAAAACCGCTATGCTTATCCATATTCATCAAGGGCATCCGGCAGTGCAAATCGGATTTTCATCTGAACCAGCCGGAAAATTAATTCTCCAGGTCCTTCCTTCCCGAGTGGCAGTAGCATATTCAGGCGCACTAGTACAATACAAGGTATATGTCCATTGAGTGCTTGTAGGAAGGCTTAATCTCAGATTATTATTAATATTATTTAGATTCGATGTACTGGAGGCGCAGGGATAAAAGCATAAATGCTCCATATGGTAGCCTGCTTGTGCTGTCTGGATTAGCATCAGGCTGGCTTTAGCTTCACGGTCAGCTGCCTTTTTAATGACTTCAGTATAGGACACCAAACCAATAGCTGCGATTAAGCCCGTAGCTACAAGCACTACCACTATTTCTACCAATGTAAAACTTTTTTCCGTCCGCATTGATTAAGGACAATTCGGGCCCGGAGGGGAACAGGCGGGCTCATTATCGTCTCGGAAATTAATCTGCCAATACCTTCCGTCAGCACCCGGCCCAGAACGCGTAGCTCGAGAAAATTCAGTTCCTTCGCTGCCGTCAATACTAACTGCCCAAGTTACACTGGCACTTTCAGGCAAGCTTAATTTCAAATAACTATTAATATCAGCGGCATTATCCACGGTAGGAGGAACCAAATAAGGATACGGATAATAATATCCTTGTTCCAATCTATAAATTTTTTCAGCGGCCCGGATAAGCGCTAAAGTAGCTTTGGCTTCCCGATTCATGGTCTTTTCCTTGATCCGCATATAATTGGGCCAAGCCAAAGCCGCTAATGTAGCAATTATCACCAAGACAACAAGTATCTCTATTACCGTGTAACTTTTTTTCTTCAATATAATTTAAGATAGTTTAAGCCAACCCTTTAATACCCCGTAGTCCCTGACCAAGAACCACCAACTGTCAGAGATTTAGTCCAAGCCGTTGTCCCCTGCTGCGGCTTACCGCCAGTAGTACAGCGGGTGGCAGTACAAGTACCGGTAGCTGTAGCGCAAGCATAAGAAAAATAATGCGAACTCTGACAAGTGGTTGGAGCATCTACGCCTAACCCCGATACATCTTTATAAGTACCGCTCTCATAATCCTCTGAGATCTGCGCGCTTCTTAAAGTACCCAAGATCATCCTGGCTTCTGCAGCCCGGCTTTTCTCTACAACCTTATTATACTGGGTCAGGCCGATAGCTGCCAGTATACCTACGATTATTACTACAATAATTAACTCTACAAGCGTAAAGGCTCTTCTCATAGGTTAATACCCCGCAGTCCCTGACCAAACACCATCAATTGTCAGAGATTTAGTCCAAGCCGTTGCCCCCTGCTGAGGCTTACCGCCAGTAGTACAGCGGGTGGCAGTACAAGCACCGGTAGCTGTAGCGCAAGAATAAGAAAAATAATGTGAGCTCTGACAAGTGGTTGGAGCATCTACGCCTAAACCCGCCACATCCTTATAAGTGCCGCTTTCATGATTTTCTGCCACCTGCGCGCTTCTTAAGGTACCCAAGATCATCCTGGCTTCTGAAGCCCGGCTTTTCTCTACAACTTTATTATACTGAGTCAGGCCGATAGCTGCCAGTATACCTACGATGATAACTACGATAATTAACTCTACAAGCGTAAAGCCTTTTCTCATTTACATCCTCCTTGTTTACACTGATTTATATAAATAATAACATTTAAATTATAACACTTAAATTTGCTAATTGTCAATAATTATCCGTTAATTTTTGCCAATTCAAAAATAGGTAAAAACATCCCGATAACCATCACTCCGATTAAGCCACCGATAAACACTAGAACAAAAGGCTCAAACATAGAAACAAAACGCGCAAGGAATGTATCACAATATTCTTGATAAAAAGAATTAATTCTTTTAAACATTTGCGGTAGCTCACCGATTTCTTCACCGATGCTCACCATCTGCACAACCATCGGTTCGAAAAAACCGCTGCGTTCAAGTGAATCACGCATAGCTTTACCCTCACGCACATCATCCTTAATTTTACGGATAATATCCGACATAATCAAGTTATTCACGCTGCGGCCGGAAATTTCTAAAGAATAAAGAATCGGCACCCCGGATTCTAAAAGCGTGGCCATTTCTGAAGAAAATTTTTCGATATTAAAAGCTAGGAAAAACTCACCAAACACCGGTAACTTAAATTGAAATTTTTCAAAATTTAATCTACCCGTCCGGGTTTGGATATACTTCCGAAAAAGAAAAAAGCCTGCCCCCCCAAGAAAAATTAATAAAATTATATTCTTCCTTAAAAAATCACTCACTCCTACTAAAACCTGAGTAAGCCAGGGCAGATTAATTTCGAAACTTTTAAAGATTTCGGCAAATGAAGGAATAATTTTTAAAGATAGGAATAATAGCGCACCCGCCCCCACTACCGTCAAAATGATCGGATAAACTAACGCTGAAACAATTTTATTTCTAAATTCTGCTTCTTTTTCTAAATAAGCGGCCAGGCGGCTTAAGACCACGGCCAGATTTCCGCTGGCTTCTCCGCTTTCTACCAGATTAATCCAAAGATCAGAAAAAACTTTGGGATGCACTGCCAAGGCTTCATGGAAACTTAAACCCGCTTCCATATTTTTCCTTAAATCAATACAAATATCATAAAGTTTACGGCTGGCCACCTGTTTAGAAATAATTTCCAGGCTCATTAAAATCGTGACTCCGGCCCCGATTAAAGTAGATAGCTGCCGACAGAAAAGCATAAGGTCAGCCCTGGTCACTCTTCCGTGCTTAGCTTTTAAGCGGACTTTCACAAAATTATTAGCAGAAGAATTCCCGAACGCCTCTGAGCCTTCGGGAATAATGTTAACAACGATTAACCCTTTAGACTGCACCCTGACTACCGCGTCTTCTTGATTGGAGGCCTCCTCAATCCCTGTTTCCTTACCTCCGGCGCGATTTCGGGCAATATAATAAAACTTTGGCATTATTCAGCTCCCAAGGTAGTAGAAAGCACTTCTTCCAAAGAAGTCTCTCCGCTCTCTACTTTTTTGATTCCCGATTCATAAAGTGTTTGCATACCCGAAGCCCGGGCAATTTCGCGAATCTTCTGAAAAGATGCTCTTTGGTTAATTAAATCTTGTATCTCTAGAGTAATGGGAAGCACCTCCACAATACAAGTCCGGCCTTTATATCCGGCATTATTACATTTAGCGCATCCTTTAGGCCCATAGATTAACTCTGCTTTAATCGCAGTGCCTTTAAGTTGAGCCGGAGTAGGCTCATAAGCAACCTTACAATCCGGGCACAATTTACGGATCAATCTCTGGGCAATAATCGCCAATAGTGAAGGAGCCAACATATATGGCTCAATTCCGATATCCATCAAGCGGCTTACTGCAGAAGGAGCGTCATTGGTATGCAAGGTACTTAAAACTAAATGCCCAGTCAGCGCTGAACGAATACAAATTTGCGCAGTTTCCAAATCTCTAATTTCTCCAACTAGCATAATATCCGGATCCTGACGTAAGAAACTACGCAAAGCAGCGGCAAAAGTAAGGCCGATTTCCGGCTTAACCTGTACCTGATTAATCTCATCCATTTTATATTCAACCGGGTCTTCAACAGAAACGATATTTTTAGAGGGACTTTTGATTTCGTTCAAAATAGCATAAAGTGATGTAGATTTCCCGCTACCGGTCGGTCCAGTAATTAAAACTAATCCGTAGGGGGAAAAAATCGCCTTTCGTACGTGTTCAAGCTGATTCGGATCGAATCCCAGATAATTTAAGTTGAGTATTACTCCGCCGCGATCCAAAATCCTTAACACGGCTTTTTCTCCGTAGATAGTAGGAATAATCGAAACACGGATATCTATCGGACGTTCGTCGATCC
Source organism: Candidatus Omnitrophota bacterium (assembly GCA_041308845.1). Classification (GTDB taxonomy): domain Bacteria; phylum Omnitrophota; class Gorgyraeia; order Gygaellales; family Profunditerraquicolaceae; genus UBA6249. The sequence goes on from JBFZAT010000043.1 coordinate 8,615, forward strand.
TGACTAGAATTGCACCGTCTTGAGGTAATCTTTTTTCAGCAATATCTAACTTTGCTAGAATTTTAACACGAGAAACCAAAGGCAAATGTAAATGTTTAGCCGGGGGGGGAATTTCATAAAGTTTCCCATCAATTCTATAACGTAACGAGATCCTATCTTTAAAGGGTTCAATATGGATATCCGAGGCCCGCTCTCCGATGGCCTGGCGAATGATTAAATCTACCAATTTAACTACCGGGGCTTCTTCTGCCCGGGCAATTAACTTGTCTAAACTCAACTCTTGCCCTAACTCTTCACTTCTTTGAGTAAATGCAGAGTCCATATCATAACTTGAATCAACCACATCCTTGAGCATCGAAGACTTACCATAAAACTCTTCAACCGCTTTTAAGATATCCGAACGCGTAGCAATAACCGGATTAATCTCGCTGCCGGTTAATTTTCTTAAACTGTCAATCAGGAGAATATCCAGCGGATCAGATAAAGCCACAGTCAAAGACCTCAGCATACGCGAAAGTGGCAAAACAGCGTTTTTAAAAGCAAATTCATGCGGAATCAGATTCTCTAAGCCCTGGTCCATTGCCGGCTTGAGCATTCCGGTGCCCAGAGAAAAATAAGGCATGTTCAACTGTTTGCACAAAGCCGCCAGCACCTGCTCTTCTTTGACAATCCCCAATTTGACCAGGATTTCTCCCAGACGGCCGCCTTCCTGTCTTTGAGCGGTAACCGCTTTTTCCAGCTGGCTGGCAGTAATAATACCTTCTCTTAATAAAAAATCACCTAATCGTAAATAATTATCTTTGGCCATTTATGCTCTTTTCGAACTTATTCATATTAGCATTTATAATAAAATCACGGTTTGCGCCGCTGGCGATACCCTGCTCGCGGACAGGTAGCTGAACATTAGGAACCTGACCGAATTTAATATCTGCTTTCTCCCTAATGATATGCGGAGTGATAAAAACAATCAATTCGCGTTCCCGATCTACTGTTTTATCTTTATGCCTAAAGAGTGCGCCTAAAATAGGAATATCTCCTAATATCGGTAATTTTTTCAGAGACACATTTCTATCCTGATGAATCAACCCACCTAAAATTACAGTCTCTCCGTCTTTAACTTTAACAATCGATTTGGTGCTGCGGATTTCAACATCCGATTGAGGATTTTCCGTAGTACTCACCGAACTAACGTTGGAAACGCTAGATTTAGGATTAATCACCATTGTAATTTCATTCGTATCAAGATTTATCTGGGGAGTCACCCGCAGATAAATTCCCGTCCCTTCTTTAGTAAGAACTAGATCGGTTGAACGGGTATAATTAACAGTAGGAGCGCTAGTTTGAGTACCTGGGGTTTCCACCTTACCGACAATTTCATCTTTAGTAATGAACAATTCAGCAGTTTCATTGTTTAAAGTAAGCAGTTTAGGCCTAGCCAGATATTTAGTATCCGTTTGTGTTCTTATAAAATCCAGCTGCATATCGTAATCCATGGTTAAAACACCTTCACTAGTATTAATAAGTTTCGCCATTTTTGCATAAGGAAAACCTGTCGCGGCAGCGGCGCCGCTAAATACCGCCGTAAAAGGAGAGTCGCCAAATTCAATCCCCATTCTGTCCACCGTGTTTTTACTGACATCTAACATTTCTACCTCAAGCATAACCTGCGGTACAGGCACATCCAGTGCTTCGACTACCTGGCTGATTACCTTCATTTTCATCGGAGTATCCGTAACAATAATGCTATTGGTCCGGAAATCCTCAATCAGTGTTCCAGAGCTAGAAAGTATCTTTTTTATCGCGCTGGTAATTCCACCCTCCCCCTCCTCCCTGAACTTACTGCGGGAGCTGGAATTAACGCTAGGGCTACCGATACTTTTAGCCATTTCCTCCTTTAAAGACGAAACAGAAACCGTAGCATGCTTTAAATAGAAAATTTTAGTCACGGTTTCAGTTTCCATCTTTCCCCACTCTTTAACGATAAAAATATTCGCATCGCTGTCTAATTCATAAGAGAGATTATTAGCGCTAAAGATCTTATCCATCGCCTGGCTCAAAGGGACTTTATCCAAATACAAGGTAATTTTTCTATCCTGAACTGCTTCGGAAGCGATAAAATTCATCCCGGCCTGGATAGAAAAAACCTTCAGCAAGTCTTTAAGTTCAGCATTCTGAAAATCCATAGAGATCGCCGCTTCTTCATCCAAAAGCGGGAATTTATCTTCAGCGTCAGCCCGAGGAATAAAAAAAGCAAATATTAAGAAAAAGATAGCTAAACTAGGAATAATCGTTTTTTTCATGTAACCTCCTATTTAATTTTAGTATTACTAAGATTCGAACCGGGAGCGCCTAGATCAAAAATCGATCCACCATAACTTAAAGTTATACCCTTCTTTTCTATGCTTAAAATTTCTGCTCCCTCAATTGAATCTCCGATGGTTAGAACTTTATTGTTAATAATCGCCTGGGGTATCTTGACTCCCCAAATCATACCCTGGACCTGGAACTGATTTAAGTCTAATACCGGTAGAGCTAAATTTAATTCCTCCTGCGGAAGCGGCCGAGGCTCTTCCTTCACCAAATAGGTCTTGAAAGGATCGCGCAATTTGCCAGATTTGTATTCAACTATCGGACGCACAATTACTTCTTCGCTTACAGTTTCCACTGCTTGAGCTAAGCCCCTCAGTTGGATAACTGAAAACGTAATAAGAATACCTAGTATATATTTACCTGCTTGATTCATCTTTATAAATAAGCTATGGTGTTAATTTTTAAACTCACGTTTAATTCCAGGCTAGGCGTTGGCGAATCTTCATTAGTAACAATAGAATTAATATTAACTTCACTCACCTGGTAAATATCTTTGTGATTTTCAATTCTACTAATAAAATCACCCAAAACATGATAACTAGAAGCGCTAAAATTAATTAGAAAAGCGGAATTAAGATAATTGCCTAAGCTGTCTTCTCCGAAAGGCTTGACGGAAATAATTTTTACCGAGCTTTCTTTGGCGATACCGCTAATCACATCCATTACCGAAGCCAGATCCCTCTTTACGAAGACTTTCTTATATGCCTCAGCTTTACGCTCAAGACCGGCAATATCTTCAACCACTTTATTTTTTTCTAATTCATCATTTTTCTGCTGAGTCAAAGTGCTAATCTGACTGTTAGCAGAGCGATAAAGCTGCAAAGCGATCACCAAAGACAGGATAATTACCGCAAAATTCAAAATTACATTCTTATTTCTTTCCAGGGCATCATGGGTTATCATGTTATTTCTTCTCCGCCTGTTTTTTGCCGGTTATTTTAAAAACCGCCACATTATGCTCCCGGACATTCCGCCGATCGATAAAACTAATGACAATTTCGTTGAAATACCGGGAAAAAACAGGATCTTTTTTTAAATTAGCTAGAAAAATATTTACTGATTCGAACTCTTGCTCACCATCTTTAAGGTAAACCTGGCCATTAAGCACTAACTCTAGGGATGCGTCTTTGGTTTGGATGAGGCTAAAAGACTCCAGCCAAACTCCTCTGGGCAAAGCCCGGGGAATACTACTTAACAAAGGAGTCACGTACATTTGCTCTCTGACTAATTTATCCAAAGCCGTAATTCTTTTTTTATATCTTGAGCTGGCCGCAAATAAATCATCCAGATTAGCGCTACTGGCTACCGAACTAATCTTTAAACGCTTACTTCTAATTTCTTCCAATTCCCGCTGTGCCGTTTGCATATGCATCGACCCGTAACCAAAAACAGCTACACAGACTACCGCGCCCAGAAAAAGATACTTTAAATCTAACTTAACCCCCTCAAAGAAAGCAAATGGACTGCCGGCAGAGGCGGCGGCCCGCGCCGCCTTCAACCGCGAACCGACTAAATTTATCTTAAGTTTCAAAGGCGCAATCTTAAATAATGCCGCAGCAAAACTTTTAACTAACACCGAAGAATATGCTGTAGTCTTACCCAAAACTTTCTGAGTATCGACAAATTTTGCGGGGATCGAAAATTCAGTGAAAAAATTTTTTAGCCCCGGGTGGCTTTCTTTATCCGAAACAACATAGATATT
>JBFZAT010000044.1:0-55176 GCA_041308845.1 Candidatus Omnitrophota bacterium
GTATCATGAAGCGCGTATTTGCAGGTTTTATAATGTTAGCGATTTTAGCTGTAGCTGTCGCTCCGGCATGGGCAGGCGGGGGTAAGGTGCGTGGCGAAAAAGGACTTGGAGAAGTTAACCGGGAGAATATTGACGCCCAAGGGAATCAAAATTAGTTATTAAAGTTAGTCTGGGTTAGAGAATGATGAGAAACCTTTGTCTGCAGTTAGAGTCTGTAGGCAAAGGTTTCTCATTTTATAGAGGCATTCTGTCGAATGTTTTAATGCCTAAACTGCATTCTTAAGAATACTAATAACTACCCGAGAAATCAATAAAAATTCCAGTGGTATTCCCTGCTTAGAGTATTAATTTTTACATCTTTTGTCATCCGTGCTATAATGTTTGACAGTATGCAAAAGATGCGCTTATCGTTAATTGTGGGATTAACGTTTCTGGTTTATAGTCATCTACAGGCAGCTGACTTAAGCGGCCGTTATCGACCTATCCTTCAAGATGGGATTCTTTGGGAAGAAAACTTCACTTATTTGGATGTTGAAGAATCCGGGCTTCACGGATCAGCCTTGTATAGTGATTTTAATTCTCACCTGCATTACCCCGCCCTTGATTCAAAATTAAAATTTTTTATCGCTGAAAAAGCAGAATTTGAGTTGGCTTTCGACCAGTCTTTATCGACCCGGTTTAAACGTTATACTTTTAACGCCGCCGGTGAACTTGCCGTTATTCAGCATTACAAAATAAATTATTTTCGTGATTATTCCTTGGCCATGCGTTTTAGAAATGACCCTTTTGAGATAACTGCATCTTTTTCGCAAAGAAATCAAAAGACCGCTTGGACAAGCGCGCCTTATCCGGCAGCGGCTAATTATTTTAGCTATATTCGGGCGCACTTCGAAGATTTTACGCTGGGTCTACGCTATCTTTCTTTTGAGAAGAGTAAAAAAGATTTGTCCGGTCTCAGCGCTTTTACTCAACCGTTACTGGATGCTCAACAGCTTAACATCGAAACTCAGCTGGAATACCGTAATGGCCTTATGCGCAGGAATACCCCTTATTATGGAGGGGCCAATCTTGTTTATTTGAATTATTACCACCGCCTAGAGCCTCATTATACTCCTGGGCTGATTGTGCGTTTCGGGCTAGGCGATAATTTAGAAATCGAATCGGGCCTGGCCTATACCTGGCCATTTGATTACAATTTTAATTTTAGGCAGCAAACTGTAACTGGAATTTCCCAGCTCTATGGTGAATATAAAATAGACAATAATTTCCAGTTCCCCCTACGTCTGCGCTACAGGCCTTCCAAAAGCGGGGAAGTCTGCGTATTTTCCAATTTTAAATTTATTAACCAAGAGCTTGCTTACCGGAAAGTAGATACGGCAGGGGGAATTACCGAGTATGAACCGCAGGGGTTGACATATATCAATGCCACTCCGGGTATAAGCCTTGCTTATTTGTATGATAACAATAAGCCCATAGAAGATGACCGGTTATCCCGGGCAACAAAAAAACTGTTAAGTCAGGGGCAATTTTTCGCAGAAGCTATCTATTACCGTGACCTGACATATTTGGATAGAAACAACAATGAACTTAAGCAAAATATAATTGATCCTTATAATGTGTTTATTTACCCACTTGATTATTTTGTGGCTGGCACCGAATATGGGGCCTACTTTACTGGTAACTCTTCGGCCCAGGCGGCCGGAGTTTCTCCGCAGAATTTTAATTTTTACCAAATCAGTCTTAACTATGGAACAACCGATAAGTTGAATCTGAGAGGAAAGATTGGTTATCGCTCAGCCAGCCGGCTGGAGCATTTCGTACTGGGGGATCCTGCTTCATCGTTTTACTTGAGGAACAGAGCTTATAAATTTCAGCCTTTTTATTTTTTTGGCTTAGGGATGGACGCCCGCCTGACAGAGAACAGCGTTTTTTCTCTGGGTGGGTATTTTGTCCCCCGCTATACTACTTTACTACAGATAGAAGGCCAGCCCAAAGAATTTAAATCGCAAGACAAATATTATTCCATCCAGGCAAGCCTGAAAATCCTTTTTTAAAAATAAAGAATATTTAAAGAAGCATGTTAATAGTAAATTTATTTTAACTGATGGTTATCTTTTGGTTAAAAAGGAGGATAGTCAGGCGGAATAGGAGGCGGTTCGGGTGTCGGTTCCGGTTCCGGTGTCGGTTCTGGTATCGGAGTTGGCTCTGGAGCGGGTTCCGGAATAGGCTCAGGTGTCGGTTCCGGTACCGGATCAGGCTCAGGCTCGATCGGACGGATTACTCTCCCGTTATTCCCATATAATGCTTTGCGGGCAGGATCTTTATCTTGGCCATATGGGGCAAGCATAATGACTTTGGCCATATTTCCTTGGCCGCGGATGTCTTTAGGGTTATAAGCCCAACGGGAGTGTTCAGTTTTATTCAGTGAATTTTCTATTCTGTATAGTGCCTGTTGTTTCTCCCTTTCGTTTTGAACTTCCCGTTCAGTAAAGGTTTGTTTTCCAAGATGCCGCATATTCATTATAGAGTTTCTTTCTGGCTTATGTGAAATTTTCGGTTGTGATTGCATTTCTTCTTTTTTAGATTGCCCCTTGTTATCGGTATCTTTGGCTTCGGCGGCCAGATAGGTTCCGGATATAATCAAAGGGAGCATAAGTAAAATTAAGCATGTTTTTGATAATTTCATCGCCGTATCTCCAAAAAAAACCTACTTCTTCTAAGAAGTAGGTTTTAAAAGACGCATTTACCGTCCAGGTGGATCATTGCTGGAAGTTCTTCGGAAGCCAGGCTATCCTATTTATAGGACCCTATAGCTTTGCGTCCCCTTCTTACGAAGAGTTTGCCTTTATCGAAACCCCTTTGTTCCTATTTAATTATAACATATAATCCGGCAGAAAACCATGTTTATTAGCATAAGTGGTTGTCCTATAACATGCTGGAAGATATAAAGTTATAAGATTTATTTGGTTAGCTCCGAACGGTTAAGCCTCTAATAGCATAAGTAGTTCATTTTACTTGACTTTGGTATAGTATGGAGTAAGATTAACTTAATGAAAAAAATAGCCTTTATTTTTTTCTGTATCCTCTTGATGCGTGTTTCTGCTTTTGCCGCCTCTGCTGAAGATGTCAGGGGGATAGAGGAGGAAAAAAGAAAAAGCTTAGTTCCTACTGAAGCCCAGCAATATCCTGCTGCAGCAATCTATGAGCCAAAACTAGATAGAGAGAATTACGCCTTTCTTTCTGGGCTCTATAATAAAAAAGTGAGTAGCATTGGCGATGCTTGCCGGTCTATCAGTATAGTTTTGGGTACTGAAGAGCAGTTTGTGCAAGAAAATTTTTTGCCTTCCTATATAATAATAAAAGAAAAATCCGATTATCAAAATCCGTTACGTAAAGGTCAAGTTGCTTATATGCTGTGTAAAGCGCTTAATATAAAAGGCGGGTTGTGGCTGCGGTTATTGGGTTTAAAGCAGCGTTATGCACTAAGAGAATTAGTGTATGAAGGGATTATGTTTCCGGGGAATATACATGATTTTATGAGCGGCAGGGAATTAATGATTACTTTAACTCAAACAGCCGATTATCTGACCGGTACTGATGATAAATAATTATTCTATGCCTAGGGGAATGTTGTGCAGTGTCTGCATTTTATTGTTTTTTGGTTTTTTGAGTTTAGTTTTTGCTGATGAAACCTCCCGGCGTATTCAAGAGGAGGCTAGGGAGAAGCTGCTATCTACAGAAACTTCGAATACTCTGAGCCAATACCCTTGGGGTTTTGATTACGGCGGGTGGGTTAATTTTCTTTTTATTGATTATAAGGATGACGATAATAATGCTGCGCTTGCCGATACCATTGATTACGTTACATATTGGGATCTGCGGCCATGGATTAAGGTAACTTTTACTGAAAGCGACCAGCGGCAACATACTTTGTATGCGCGGATAAAGAATTTACACTCATCTTCCAGGCCTAAAGAGACAGCCGAAGGTAGGGACCATGACGGGCCGCATTTGGATTATGGGTATTTTTCTTTGGATTTTACCCCGCTTAAGATAAGGGCAGGCAGGCAATATTTTACTATCGGGCAGGGCCTTGCCTATAGCGATGTTAATGACGGCTTGGAAGCAATATTATTTTTGCCGCAAGCCAAGATAAAAGGATTTTTTGCCCGTACCCTTGCGCATCAGGAAAATATTGATACATCTGTTCCCGGATACGATAAGTCAAGCGAGCGCAACTTCTATGGCTTAGAGTATAACTATACCGGGATCGCCAGCCATAATTTCTATAGTTTTATAGTTGTGCAACAGGATTTAAGCAAGGAACGACCGCAGGATGCCGAACATGATTACGCTTACGATTCCCAATATATAGGAATCGGGGCCAGGGGGAGTTTTCCTTTTCGAGTTTCATACTGGCTAGAGGGGATTAAAGAGAGCGGAAATAGTTTTATCTATGAAGGTAACAGCAAACAAGATATTGATGCCTGGGCAGGAGTTTTTGCCCTCTCTTATGACCCGGATATCTATGGCCATCCTTCGGTTTTTTTCAAATACGCTTATGGCTCCGGAGATAAAGATAGAGCCAGCGTGACGGATACTTTCGGCGGAAATGCTTCAGGCAAAGACCGGAATTTTCTTTATTTCGGCTATATCCCGGCCGGGTATGCTTTAGCTCCGCGGTTGTCTAATTTGTATTTTTTTAAAACCGGATTTACTGTCAAGCCGTTAGAAAAAATCAGATTTTTTAAGCGCTGTTCATTCGGAGTGGATTATTACCGGTACTATAAAGCTAAAAAAAGCGGGAGTGTGTACGATAGCCAAGCGGTCAATGCGTATCGGGATATCGGAGATGAAGTTGATGTTACGATTGATTGGGATATTTTTTCCGACTTTAATTTTACCCTCCGTTACGGTTATTTTCTACCCGGCAAAGCCTATTCTACTTCGGCTAATGATAAGGAAAGCTATTTTTCGGTCAGTACAAGTATTTTCTTTTAGAATATTCTTGATATATTTTCTTGATATATTGAGGTGTTGTATTTATAATTAGATGGATAATAGAGAGAAGTCTTTTCGGTGGACATCTGAACTAGGTAACAATTCTGCCAGTTTTTAAGAATGGAATTTTAACTATAGAATAGAGGAGGTGGATTATGTTTAAAAGTTGCATGGTTTTTATAAATACTATTGTTATATTAAGTGCAGTTTCTATTGTTCTGGCGCAAGATACATCTTGGGGAACGACTTTTAAATCTGCGGTGCAGAAAGCCGCAGAGGGAGCAGTCCAAAAGATAACCCCGGAAGCTCAACAGACCGTTGATCAGGCTAAGAATCTGGAAACTTCCGCTAAGCAGGAGAATTTTATTATTGCCAAGGCTAAAGAATATCTGGCCGCGGGTAATTATCAGACCGCTTTGGATTTAGCTAATTACGTTAAGACATTATTTAATTCAAAATCTTTAGATGTAAATACAATCATCGCTGACGCCCAGGCTGGGCTAATCAAGATGGTGCAGGAAAAAGCTGTAGTTGCTAATTAGTCTTTGGCCGCAGCAATCTTGTTTTAACATGAAAACAAAAATTACTTTATTAGCTTTTTTTGTTCTAACATCTGTCATTTCTTATCCGCTAGCGGTGGCTTCAGCTCAAGCTAATCCGGAAAGGAGCCAACTGATGAACCAAGCTAAAGCAGAACCTTTTGTATTGCCGGCGCTTCCTTATAAAGAAAATGCTTTGGAACCGGTTATTTCTGAAAGAACTTTAAGTTTTCATTACGGTAAACATCATCGCGGGTATTTGAATAAATTAAACGAACTTGTTGAGGGCACTGAATTGGCTGAGGTTGGGATTGAAGAGTTGATCGAAAAAACGGCTAATAAAGCTGATCAAGCCGCCATCTTTAATAATGCTGCCCAGGTCTGGAACCATACTTTCTATTGGAATAGCTTAAGGCCGGCAGGAGGTGGTCAGCCAGCTGGAAGCATAGCTAAGCGGATCGTTGCTGATTTCGGCAGCTTTGAAAATTTTGTAAAACAATTCTCTGAAATGGGTGCGGCCCAGTTTGGCAGTGGTTGGGTTTGGCTGGTAGAAGAAGATGGGGTGCTGAAGATAATTAGAACCAGCAATGCTGAAAATCCGATTTCTCAAAAAAAAGGCAGGGCGATTTTGGTGCTGGATGTATGGGAGCATGCTTATTATTTAGATTATCAGAATAGAAGATTAGATTATTTAAAGGTAATAATCGATAAGTTGATTAATTGGGAATTTGCTGAGGAAAATTTAAATCGCAATAAATAAATTCACTCAGTTTGGCTATGATTGCTGAGTCAGTCGTAGCCTTTTTATTCTTTATTGGTTCTAAAACAGGTCTAATATACTCAAAATATCTTTATTGTATAAAATTAGCATAATATATTCTTAGCCTTAATGTTAAGATTAGGATTGTGTTGTAAATTTTATAAAGAACCTATTCGTTTCCGTACTTCGACTGCCAGGTATCTGAAGGGTTTTAGCCGTTTGGTGCAGAAAGAAAAGATCTCCGGACTATGTTTAGCTAACGCTGAGGCTCTGCTGCAGGCCATTGAGTATTGTGGCCGGAATAATATCGGCTGTTTTCGGGTCAACAGCCAAATTTTACCTTTAAAGACTCATCCGGATATCGGATACCAGATAACTGATCTAGCTGCCTGTCAGCAAATTAAGCAGGTATTTTCTAGGTGTAAAGAAGCAGCGTTCAAGCTAAATGTGCGGTTAACTTTTCATCCTGATCAATTTATACTTTTAAGTTCTGCCGGTACTGATATTGTACAAAATTCAATAGCCGAGCTTGATTATCAAGCCCAGGTAAGTGAATTGATTGGCGCGGATGTAATTAATATTCATGGCGGAGGCGCCTATGGTGATAAAATAACTGCTTTGAAGCGCCTGGGGAAGAACTTTTCAAAATTAAATCAGCGGATCCGGGCCCGGCTTACTCTTGAGAATGATGATCGGGTGTATACCCCAGCTGACTTATTACCGTTTTGTAAAGAATACGGCATTCCTTTAGTTTATGATCTGCATCATCACCGGTGTTTACCTGATAGTTTGAGTGTTGCCCAGGCCAGCCGGCAGGCTTTAAAAACCTGGAATCGAGAGCCGTTATTCCATCTTTCCAGCCCCAAGTGTGGTTGGGGTCAAGCCCATCCCGGTTGGCATCATGATTATATTGATTTTAATGATTTTCCCGTGGAATGGAGAAAGTTGACGATTACCGTTGAAGTAGAGGCCAAGGCTAAAGAGTTAGCCGTAAAAAAGCTTTATAAAGATTTACATAAAAATATCAAGTAAGCTGTTTGCGGTTTTATCCGAATTTTGGCAGGCTAGAAGTAAATATAAGGAGGTTGCGATGAAACTAACTATTTTAAAAGTATCTTTATTTTTATTCTGTTTGTTTATTCCCGGCTCGATTTGCTCGGAAACTGCCGGGCAAAATCAGCAGAAGGTATTGGTAGTTTATTATTCCCGGACCGGCCACACTCAGCTAGTTGCTGAAAAGCTGGCTAAAAAACATAATGCGGACCTCGAGCGGCTAGTTGATCAGAAAAAAAGGACTGGGCCGGCGGGATTTACCGCCGCAGGCAAAGACGCAGTTACTAAAAAAGTTACGGTTCTTGGCCGGCTTAAACATAATCCTAAAGATTATGATATGATATTGATCGGAGGGCCTTCTTGGTTTGGTAATGTTACTCCCGCGGTCCGAACATTTATTATGCAGAATGATTTAACCGGCAAGAAAATCGGTTTATTTGGGCTTTGTCATCTTACTGGCGTAGAAGAAGCAATCCGGCAGGCGGAGGATTTGATAGCTGAAGGCATTGTTAATAAAATACCTACTCTGCCGTTACGCGAACGTGAGCTTGCTCCGGAAATTCTGGATCAGAAAATAGATGCTTTCTCCGCCCTATTCTAGACTAGTAAGACGTTTTACATAACAGATTGCAAGATTTAGCTATATGAAAGAAATACTAATAGTGCATTTATAAATAATTGTTTCGTAATTTTCCTTATTTGAGATAGTTAGGTAAAACGTCTTGTATTTTTAAAACATGAGTGATGATAAAGATATTGTAATGGCAATTGGAGGTTTTTTCTTCGGGATATGGTCTTTTTTCGATGGTTTTAAGCGTTTACGCAAGAAAAGATTGATCCAGAATATTCCCACCTCGACAATTAGGGGTATGGCAATTGGTTTGGTTGAGTTAACTGGAAAAGTCGATAGCGATATTGTTTTTCGTAGTCCACTTACTGATAATGAGTGCGTATTATATAAATATTTAATTGAAGTATATCGTAGTAGCGGTAGATCCGGAGAGTGGGTTAAACTTGCGGCAGGAGATAGTTTTTATTCGCCTTTTTCTCTTAATGATGGAACAGGCAAAGTTATGGTCTTTCCGCAAGGGGCGGAATTAATTATTCCCTTAGACTATCAGTTTAAAACTGGATACGGCAAGACGATGCCTGAGAATCTAATACATTTTATGAAACAACATGGAATATCTTATAAGGATTGGTTGGGCCAACGCAGATTACGTTTTCAGGAGTGGTTTATCCGGCCACAGGAAACAGTTTACATTTTAGGTTCAGCGATTAAAAAAGACATTCCTCAAGTTCTTCCTAAGGATGAGTTGATGCGCCGGATTGATGAATTAAAATCAAACCCCGGGCAAATGTTGGAGATAGATTTAAATAAAGACGGCAAGGTCAGTCTGGAAGAATGGGATCTGGCTGTGAATAGGCTGGAGCAGGGTTTACTTAATAAGGTATGGGAAAATAATCAGGTGGATAATAGTGTTGATGTTATAATTGGCAAGGGAGAAGTGGAAAAGGTTTTTATGATTTCTGATCATAGCGAAAAGGAATTAGTTGGGTCATTAAGCAGAAGGTGTTTTTGGGGTATTTACGGAGGACCGGCGCTTAGTTTGGCGGCATTGGTTTATTTATTATTTAGATTAAATATTTTAAGATTTTAAATGAAAGGAGGCAGTTGATGATCGGAATTATTGTTTTTGGCGTATTGTTTTTTGTCGTTATTGGTCTGATTATGTATTTTGTTTCTATCTACAACGGTTTAGTGGTGCTGGCTCGTAATATCGCCAAAGCCTGGGCCAATATCGATGTCCTACTTAAGCAGCGTCGTGATGAAATACCTAAATTAATCAGTATTTGCGAAGGGTATATGAAGTATGAGCGGGAAACACTGGAACGGATTACTGCTGCTCGTACTGCTTGTATGCAGGCCAAAGGGGTGGCTGAATCTGCACAAAAAGAAGGGGAGCTAAGTGGTTTATTAACTAAACTGTTTGCTGTGGCGGAGAATTACCCTGATTTGAAAACAAATCAAAATTTTATGCAATTACAGCAGCGGGTCAGTTATCTGGAAAGTCAAATCTCTGACCGCAGAGAATTTTATAATGATTCAGTAAATAGCTACAATATAAGAATACATCAAATCCCGGATATGTTTGTAGCCGGAATGCTGAATTATACGGATAAAGAATTATTTAAAGTGAGCGATGAAGACCGTAAGGATGTGGATATTAAATTTGAGTTTCCGAAATAGATTTTGTTTTAATTCTGTGATTAGGAGAGGGCAGTCTGTCCGTTTTTTAGTAAGTACCATTTAGCCAAATAAAATTAGTCCATTCAGGTATTTTGTAGAAGGGGTGTATTTATTGTTAAATTTGTAGTGGTTCTACGGTTAAGATCTCAGAAACTTAGTATCGCAGAAGAATTATTGAGGTGTAGTATTAATCGGATAAGTAATTGTTTCTTAAGTATCTGATTATTATCAGGTTATATAAAACGTCTTGTGTTGGGGGGGGGGTAATGATTGGGCTGCGGAAATGGATTTTGATTTGTTTGATATTATTATTTCCCTGGCAAGTTATTTTTGCGCAAGCTCTTGATCCGATTACCCGATATGAGGAAGATAGCATAAAAAGGGAACAGGTAGCGATTGATCGGGATAACCGCAATGCTGAACTGCAGAGAGAATTAAATGCAGAATTAGACAGGTTTAAAAAGCTCTTGGCCTCTACGGCGGACAAAGAGTCGCTGACCAAGCTTAAAGAAAACCAATCCATACTTATCAAGTTTAACCTTTCCCAGTAAGACGTTTTATCCAAACTTTTATTTCCCAATAGTTTATTAAACATTGTTTAAATCAAGGAACTTTCTTTCCTTTGTTATTGTCTAATAGTTAGAAAGGAGAGAAATATGTGTAAAAAAAATTGGGTAAACAAAAGTTGTTTAATTGCAGGTTTTTGTGCAATAACTGTGTTTTTTACTTCACCAGCTTCTGCCGCTCAGAGGCATCATGATCGTCATGCCAGGCCGCATCAAAAGGGTGCATTTAGTTTTGCGCTTTCCTTGTTTTTCCCCTCCCAGAGAGTAGTACTGAACACTGTGCCTGGCTATTATAGCAGCTTTATTGTTCGGGAACCGGTAGTTGTCCAACCGCAACCATATTATGCTGGATCAATTATTATAAATGTACCTAATATTTATGGTGGGTATACTGCTGTGCGGTTGGTAAAGCATAGTTATGGTTATCTTGGGCCCCAAGGAGAATATTATCCTGGTTATCCTACGGTTTATCAATTAGCGGCTCTTTATGGAAGATAAGTTTTGTTTTGGTTAATTGCATCATTCAGGATATAATAAAGGCATGCCAGAGGTGGTTTTAGAAACATTAAAACTTGTAGTTGCAGGTGATCCGGCTGCTTTTGAGCAGGTGTATAAGGCAATGAGTGGGTTTGTTTATAATGTTGCCCTAAGGATTACTCGTAATAACGCAGATGCCCAAGAGGTGACTCAAGATGTTTTCTTGAAGTTATACCATAGCTTGAAAGATTTTCAATTCCGTTCAGCTTTTAAAACTTGGGTATACAGAATTACGGTGAATACAGCGATTAATCGTTACCGTAGGTCTGCGCGGGAATTAAAAAACCGGGTAGCGAATGATCTTCTTATCGAGTCGCTGCCGGGTACTAGTTCAGCTTCTGCAAGTTTAACGCAAAGTGACCATGAAGCCAGGTTGAATGATTTATTATCCAAGTTAAGCCCGGAGCATAGGGTATGTTTGATCTTGAGAGAGATTGAGGGGTTAAGTTATCAGGAGATTGCCGCTGCCTTAAAAATCCCGATGAATACCGTACGCTCCCGCTTAAAGCGCGGGCGCCAAGCATTGATTGAAGAAGGTAGGAAGGGAGAGCAGATATTATGAGATGCGCTCAGGTAAAAAAACTTTTAAGCACTGATTATTTGGACGGTTTAGCTGATCAGAAAACCCTTCAGGCCATAAAGGATCACCTTGGCGTTTGTGCTTTATGCCGGCAGACAGAGCAGGCGCTGGTTAAAACACGTGTTATTCTAAAGAATAGCCTTCGCTTGGAGCCTCCGGCAGAAATTTGGGAGAATATTCAATCAAAAATATTGCAAGAAGAATTAAGCCGGGTTTCTCAGCCGAAAGTAAGTTTCCTTGGGTGGCTTGAACGGTTATTGAGGCCTAAGCCGGTTTTAGCAGCGGCGACCATCATGGCGGTCATGTTGGTAATGGCGGCTTTAAACTTCACTAGTTTCCGTCGAAAAGTGGTGATCCAGGATAACGGCGAAGAAACCGTCTTTTTATATTACAATGACTACCAGGAATATGCTTCTAGGGTTGATCTGGGGACAGATATCGAAGAGTATTTTTTATAAGGAACTTTTGCAGAAGTTTTATTGTCTAAGTTAATGAAAGGGGTGAAATATGAAAAAGAAAATGGGATACCTAATGTTAGTAACAGTAAGTTTTTTGTTGGTGACCGCTGTGGCTTATGCTCAAGAAAACAAGGAAACTAAAAGGCAGGGCCGTTCCGGGCAACCGCGGCAAGAAGAAACGATTTTCGAACAGCTTAATCTTACTCCTGAACAGAAGCAAAGATTAGAAGATAATCGCCAGGCACAGCGGCAGCAGGCGCAAGAGGTCATCGCTACCCTGAAAGATAAGCGTAAAAATCTCCAGGAAATTTTGAAGAATCCTTCAACTACCCGCTCTAGCGTACGGGAGATTGCCGATGATATTAAGGCGCTCCAGGCCAAGCAGACTGATCTTAGGTTAGATGGCATATTTTCGGTAAAAGAAATTTTAACGACAGAGCAGTATGTTAAATTCCAGGGGTTGATGGAAGAGCGTGCTGAAAAAATGCGTGGAGCGATTAAGCAATATAAACGTCCGGTTAAAAATCGGTAGAGTTCTCTGCGTTAAACAGTAAGGGAGGCTTTTAGATAAGCCTCCCTTTATTCTACTATTTTATTTCCGGCCTGCGATAACAAACCGCTTGACTAACCTGCATTAAATACGTAAAATAAAAACATACGTAGAAGCTCCAGTCAAAGCATTAATAACCGTCTAAATCAAAACTAGGCAATTTTAGAAATCTATTGATTGCCTTTGATTTTAATATAACTAAAAGGGGGTGGAGATGTCCATTATTAAGGAATTTAAGGATTTTGCAATTAAGGGGAATGCTGTTGATATGGCGGTAGGTATTATTATCGGTGCAGCGTTTGGTAAAATAATAAATTCTCTGGTGAATGATATCATTATGCCCCCCATTGGGATGTTAATTGGAGGAGTTGATTTTAAAAATTTAGTTATTACGCTTAAGGTAGCAACAGATACAACTCCTATGGTAGCCATTAGGTATGGAGCTTTTATTAATAATGTTATAGATTTTACGATCGTTGCGGCATCTATTTTTGTGGTAGTCAGGGCTATCACGGCATTGAAGAAAAAGACGGTTTAATTCCAGAACAAAAGAAAGGATAGGAACAGTAATGAAAAAAATCATTATCGGGATTATTACGTTTTCTCTATGCTTAGTGATTTTTGTTTTGGTGGCCAGGAATTTTATAGTTAAAACCGCGGTTACCAAAGCAGTTACGGCATTAACCGGGTTGAAAGTTGAAATCCAGAAAATTGATATCGGACTGTGGAGTTCTACGCTGGAGATTAATTCGTTAAAAGTTTATAATCCCGTAGGCTTTACGGATAAGATTATGGTGGATATACCTTTAGTTTACGTTGACTATAGTTTAGGTGGATTTTTTAAGAATCGGGTGCAGCTTAATAAAATCAAAATTGAAATTAAAGAGCTTGCGGTTATTATCAATGAACAGGGGAAACTTAATTATAATTCTTTAGCCATGTTGATGCCTAAAACCGGCGGCGGTAAATCTCCGGAAGTAAAAATTAATGAACTTTACCTAAAAATCGGGAAAGTATGGTATAAGAGCTATTTGCGGCTGGCCGGGACTAAGCAAATGGAGTTTAATGCTAACATTGAAGAAACATTTAAAGATGTGACTAACCCCTCGCAATTAGCCAGCGATATTCTTAAAAAGATTCTTGCGCGGGTAGGCATTTCAGATTTAGCCAAATTTGATGTTTCCGGTGTAAGTAAGTTATCCGTAGGAGAAGCAAAAGACAGTTTAAAGAATATATTTACACAATAAATTTACCGGGTAGATAAAGTCAGAAAGTTTTTTAGCTAGTCTAGCTAGCCTAAGGTGAAGAGAATGAAACAAAAAATTGTCGATTTTATAAAACGGGATATCTGGCGGATTAAAACTGCTAAAATTCCGCGTAAACAGTTTTTCTTAATTAAGAATGCAAGAATCGCGATTCTTGCGCTGCGCGGTTTTAATGAAGACAAATGTTCTTTACGTTCTTCGGCTTTAACTTTTTATACCCTTTTATCGATCGTGCCGATTTTTGCCATGGCTTTCGGGGTGGCTAAAGGTTTTGGTTTCGAAAAATTATTAGAAAAACATATTCTGGAAAATTTTCCCACCCAAAATGATGTTATTGTCAACGTAATAAATTTTGCTAATACCATGCTGGAAAACACCAAAGGTGGTTTGATTGCCGGTATCGGAGTTATAGTTTTATTCTGGGCAGTGATCAAGGTTTTGAGTAATATCGAGAAGTCTTTTAATGACATTTGGGGGGTAAAAAAGATGCGGGATTTGGGGCGCCGGCTGAGTGATTATCTTTCGGTTATGCTGATTTGCCCGATTTTTTTAATTGTTTCCAGTGGTTTGACTGTTTTTGTGCGGTCGCAAACGGTGATGATCCTTGAAAAAATATCATTCTTGGGTCCGGTCAGCCAACTAATTTATTTTCTTTTAGAGTTTCTTCCTTATACGGTGATGTGGGCGGTATTCACCTTTATTTATATCTTTATTCCTAATACTAAAGTGAATTGGAAATCCGGGTTGATCGCCGGTATTCTGGCGGGGACTATTTACCAGTTTGTACAGTTGCTTTATGTTAATTTTCAAATTGGGGCGGCTAAGTATAATGCGATATATGGCAGTTTTGCGGCCTTGCCGCTTTTTTTAGTTTGGCTACAGCTTTCTTGGCGTATAGTATTATTCGGAGCGGAGGTTTCTTTTGCCCACCAGAATGTCGATACGTATGAATTTGAGCCGGATAGTTTAAGTGTTAGCCAATCTTTTAGAAAATTACTTACTTTAAGGGTGTCTAGTTTACTGGTTAAGAATTTTGCTAAAGGAGAGAATCCTTTAACTGCGGCTCAAATATCCCATGAATTGGAAATTCCGGTCAGGCTGTTGCGGGATATATTAAATGAACTCTTAAAGGCAAAAATTGTCGCAGAGATTAAAACGGAAGAAGGTAAAGCTTTAGCTTATAATCCGGGATGTGATATAAATCTTATGACGATTAAGTTTGTTTTAGATAGGATTGATGAAAATGGCTCTGATAATATCCCTGTGCCCCAGACTAAAGAGATCGCCAAGATCAGTGGGTCTTTGCAGGCTTTCAGCGAATTAATTCAAAAGTCTTCGGCTAATCTTTTCCTTAAAGATATTTAAAGTGATGTCGTTAGTTTTAATCGAAAGGGGGAGTGATGAAAGCATATTGTGCTGAGTTTTGCGGAACGTTTTGGTTAGTTTTAGGTGGTTGTGGCAGCGCGGTTCTGGCGGCGGCTTTCCCTGGTTTAGGTATAGGACTTTTGGGAGTGTCTTTGGCTTTTGGTTTAACGGTCTTAACCATGGCTTATGCCATTGGCCATATTTCTGGTTGCCATCTTAATCCTGCTGTTTCCATTGGCCTGTGGGCTAGCGGTCGTTTCCCGGCTAAAAAATTGACTCCTTATATTATTGCTCAGGTTTTAGGTGGGATTGTTGCCGGGGGAGTGCTTTATCTTATTGCTTCCGGTCAGTCCGGCTTCAGCCTGGCTTCGGGTTTTGCTTCCAATGGTTATGGTCTTCATTCCCCGGGAGGTTATTCTTTGTTGGCGGCGTTAATTACAGAGATAGTGATGACTATGTTTTTCTT
Organism: Candidatus Omnitrophota bacterium; assembly: GCA_041308845.1. Lineage (GTDB taxonomy): Bacteria > Omnitrophota > Gorgyraeia > Gygaellales > Profunditerraquicolaceae > UBA6249. The sequence continues at coordinate 15,392 of JBFZAT010000044.1, forward strand.
ATTTGTAATATTAGGAGCTACCGATAAAAGAGCACCTCAAGGTTTTGCTCCACTAGCGATTGGCTTGTGCCTGACTTTAATACATCTAATCAGTATTCCTGTTACCAATACGTCGGTTAATCCGGCGCGTAGTACTGGCGTGGCTTTGTTTGTTGGTGATTGGGCAGTTGCTCAACTGTGGTTATTTTGGGTAGCCCCAATAATCGGCGCAATAATCGGCGCATTTATATTTCGTTCTATTAACCAAATTAAAGATTAATCAAACATAAGCAAACATAAGCAAACATAAGACGCTTTATGTAAATACTTAACCTTTATTGGCTTATGAAACAAATGTTAATATATTAAAAGAAGTATTTGTTTCGTTAGTCATTGATTTTTAATGGTTTATATAAAACGTCTGTTATTGCTGAAAGGAGTGGTAAATGGAAATAAAGGATAAGATAACAAAGGCGATTAATAAACAGATTAATGCTGAACTTTATTCGTCGTATTTGTATTTGGCGATGGCGGCTTATTTCGAATCCAGGAATTGGTCGGGTTTTGCTCATTGGATGAGGTTACAGGCTCAAGAAGAGAATATCCACGCTATGAAGTTCTACGATTATGTTTTAGAGCGCGGCGGGGAAATAAAACTGGAGGATATTAAGGCTGAAGATGCGGAGTGGAAATCACCGCTAGAAGTTTTTGAGGCGGTTTATGAGCACGAATTAAAAGTGACCGCTTTAATTAATGATCTGCTGAAGTTAGCGCGTCAGGAAGATGACGCTGCTACGGAGTCTATGCTGAAGTGGTTTATTGACGAGCAAGTTGAAGAGGAGACGCATGCTAAGCAGATTGTAGATAAGCTTAAGCTGATCAAGGATTCGGCAAATGGATTATTTATGCTTGATCATCAATTGGGCGAAAGAAAATAAATAAAGATAAGATTGTTTTAATACTTCAACTTGTTGGCAACGGAGTTTAATTAATAAAGTTGTTGTGTTGGAATTAAGTTCTGTTATAGTAATCGTTAAGTAAATAAGAGGATAAGAGGTCTGGAGATGTTTAGCATATCCAGAGGGTATCGATGGTCGGGCCGCCATCTTGCATGTAGATGCAGGATGGCTTTTGATTTTTTTGGTAGCCCAATTCAAAAAGGAAATAATTAATGAACGATTATTTATTCTCTGGAGTTTTATTATTGAGTGCGCTAGCTGCCGGATGGTTTTTGTATGTTTCTATTGCCATTCTGCTTAAACGCGGATTACGTTTTATATATTTAAAAGGTTTTAAGCTTCATCTAGAGTATCTCAAGCCTCCTTTACGTCTATTGATTCCTGTCTTCTTTGTTTCCGCGGTGTTTTCTTCATTGCTCCTGCCGCCGAAGTCCGTTTTTTTATTTAGCCATTTGATCCACATAGTTTTAATTGCTTCTTTCGGTTGGGCGGCGGTAAAGATTATCCATATTCTACGCGACTCAGGGTTAGAGCGTTATAATATTAACGTCAAAGACAATGCCCGGGCCCGCGGTATGCATACGCAGATACGCTTAATGGCCAACATAATTATTATCTTGGTTATTATTTTTACTGTCGCCCTTATTCTGATGACTTTTCCGGAAGTCAGGCAGGTCGGGTTGACTATTTTGGCTTCGGCTGGAATTATCGGTATAGTTATTGGGTTTGCTGCCCAAAAAACACTGGGTAATTTGATTGCTGGTATTCAGATCGCGATCACTCAGCCGATTAGAATCGATGATGTTGTGATCGTGGAAAATGAATGGGGTAAAATTGAAGAGATAACACTTACTTACGTAGTAGTGCGGGTTTGGGATTTACGGCGTTTGATCGTGCCGATTGGTTATTTTCTGGAGAAACCTTTCCAGAACTGGACGCGTACTTCGGCAGATTTACTGGGGTCAGTGATGATTTTTGCAGATTATACCGTACCGGTAAAAGAAATTCGTATTGAATTAACCAATATACTTAAAAACAGCCCGCTTTGGGATAGAAAAGTTAATGTATTACAGCTTACAGATATGAATGAAAAGGCAATTCAGTTGCGGGCGTTGATGAGCGCAGAAGATGCTTCAATATTATGGGATTTACGTTGTGAAGTCAGAGAGAAACTTTTGGAATTTTTACAGAAAAAGTTTCCGGAATGCCTGCCGCGAGTGCGCTTAGTCACGCAAGCCTAATAAGACGTTTTATCTAATCTTTTATTTTGTAATAGTTTACGAAACAATCACAACAACTGTAAATTCAACTATTTTTTATCAATGAAGACTATAAAAAAAAATGGTCATTTGGTTAGGGCTAAGATAATTTGTACGCTGGGGCCGGCGTCTTCCAATGAAACGGTGATCAGGAAGATGATGCTTGGCGGCATGGATGTTGGACGTCTGAACTTTTCTCATGGTAAACCCCAGGAATTAGTTCGCAGGATAGAGTTGATTCGGCTTTTAAATTTAAAATATCGACGGCGCTTAAAAATTCTGGGAGACCTGCAGGGGCATCGTATCAGGGTCGGGGAGCTTAGTCTGCCGCTTGAACTCAAACAACGCAGGACTTTATGGCTTACTCAACAAAGATTAAAGGGTACTTCAGAAAAAATTTCTTTTGATTATCAGGGGTCGCTGCGGGGAATAAAGAATGGACAACATATATTTATTGACGATGGCAATCTTTGCCTGGAAGTAATCGGTCGGAGTAAAAATAGTTTAAAGGTAAAGGTAATCATCGGCGGTTTATTGAAGTCATACAAGGGAATTAATAGTCCCCAGACCAAGCTTGATTTCGGGGGGATTAGTCAGAAAGATGTAAAGGATATACTTTTTTGCGCAGCTAATGGTATTGAGTATATTGCGCAGTCATTTGTACGCAGTAAGAAAGACATTTTAGATGTAAAAAAAGTGTTGGGACAAAATTCACCCTGCCAGATTATTGCTAAAATTGAATGCCGGGAAGGTATTAAAAATATTGATGATATAATTAAGTTAGCCGACGGTATTATGATTGCTCGAGGGGATATGGGCGTATCTTTGCCCGTGTACGAAATCCCGATTATTCAGAAAATGATTATAAAAAAATGCAACCGGGCTGGAAAATTCGTTATTACCGCAACCCAAATGCTCGAGAGTATGACCGAAAACCTACGGCCTACCCGGGCCGAAGTAACTGATGTGGCTAATGCCATAATTGACGGTACTGATTTTGTTATGCTTTCGGCTGAGTCTGCAGTGGGTAGATACCCGGTAGAAGCAGTGTCCATGATGAACAGTATAATTAAATATACAGAACGGCATTATTGCAAGGTTAAATATTAAATTTTGAGGCCATTTGTATCTTTTTACTTTCGAAATCTATGGATTAGAATTTGTCTGGTAGGTTGGTTAATTTATGTTACTATGGAGACTGTAAAATGAGTAGATTAAAATTATCTAAACCGGAGTTTACGATGAATAAGTTAAGAAAATATTTTATCACCGGTTTGGTGGTAGTGGTACCGGTGCTGTTGACGATTTTCGTTCTGGCCGCTTTATTCCGCTTTACTGACAATATCCTAGGTCGATTTCTGAATGTTTACCTAGAAAATACCTTAGGATTTTATATCCCCGGCTTGGGTATTCTTTTGTTTATTTTAGTTATACTCTTAGCTGGATTATTGGCGAACCGTTACATTGGTAAAAGAATTTTTCCTTTAATCGATAAATGGTTCTCTGATTTGCCTTTAATCAGGAATATTTATCCTGCTTTTAAACAGGTTATTTCATTTGTTCTGATACAAAAAGAATTTGGGTTTAAAAAAGTGGTCCTGGTAGAATATCCCTCCGCTGGCATATGGTCATTAGGTTTCTTGACTAATGAGGAATTGCAGAAAATTAACCAAGTTACCAATAAGCCGATGGTTTCAGTTTTTGTACCGACTTCGCCTGGTCCGTTTACCGGAATGGTTATTTTCGTCGCACAAGAAAATTTGAAGTTTCCTGATATCTCAATTGCTGACGCTTTTAGAATTATCATTTCTGGTGGAGTTTTCAGGCCTTAAAATATGAAGAACGATTCCGATGCTTCGTTGATCTATTCTACTGACCGGGGGGCGATTTGCCCGGATTGTTCTCAGGCAGTTAGTGAGTGTATTTGCCGTCAAATCAAAAGAAATGTTTTGCCTGAATCCGGAGGTAAAATAATCATACGCCATGAGACTGCCGGCAGAAGGAATAAAGGTATGACCATAATTTCCGGTTTGCCTTTAAGTCAGGAAGATTTAGAGAGATTAGCTAAAAAATTAAAGAGTACCTTGGGTACCGGCGGCGCAGTAAAGGATTATACTATTGAATTGCAAGGGCAGCAGTGTGAAAAAGTCGCGGTGGCATTACGCAGGTTAGGGTACATGATAACTGCGATTAAAATTTAATAAGTATTTGTTTTATAACTAACTGAATCTAATCAATTTGCGTACAACGTCTTATAAGGAAGAAATTTATTGCAATTGGGATTTTTTATGTTAGAGTAACAATGAATAAATTAAAGTGATTTTAAGTGGTCTGGAGATGCGCAAGTATTTCTGGAGGATTTTGATGGTCGGGCCGCCATCTTGCATATAAATGCAGGGTGGTTTTTTTATACGTACTTATAATATATAGCAGGCTTAAATAAAATGAAATTTATATTGACTTCATTGCTTGGGATATTAGTTATAATCCTAGGATTAAGCGTTTATAATTTGCAAAAAGAATTTTCTAACGCCAGAGAAAGTGCTATATTCTATAGCCAAAGAAGTGATGATCTGCAGAGTGAATTAATGCGGTTGTCTAAGGAATGCGCTCAAAAAGAAGAGTTTTTAGTGGAAATCGAAGAATCTATTACAAAGCTTGAAAATAAAATCCAACTAGAAAACTTAGAGCGTTCTATCCCTAAAAAAACCTGGGATGAAATTAAGCCGATTATTGACCGGTTAAGGGTGTTTCAGGAATCAAGGCAAGATAGTAAACTATCAAATTGAGGGAGGAATAATGATGATAAAAAGGATAGTTATTATTAGTTTTACCTTGGTCAATGTGATGCTCTGGTTTTTGAGCGGTTGCACCTTTATGATTAAAGGCGAACATCAGTCAAAATATTATGGAGTAAATGAACAGCGCGATAATGAATTTTTGGATCAGATCCTGCAAAGGCAGGAAGAGATATATCAAGCCAGGAAAATTTCGCTAGGCAATAAAAATCCATGAGACTAATTGCGGCCAAATTAAAATCAGTTTTACTGCTGGCGTTTATTTTGACTGCTATTTTTTACCTAGCTAAAAATCAGTTAGAGCATTATCTGTTGAATAAAATTATTGCGCGGTTAAGCGCGGATTCCCGGGTGGCTGAGGTGGTAGTTACTCAGGTTAAGCCCGATGTCAAAACAAAAAAGATTTATACAACGATTAAGTTTTTAGAATACGATGTTCAGCTTAACCCTCTGGAACCAAAATATTTCACTTTTTCCGGGAATGTCATTCAGTTTCAGTCCATGGTAGTAAGATTCGATGATTTTTACGTCAAAAAAGGGCATCCTTTAAAAGGTAAAAGCGCCTATTTATTTATGAAAGTTTTTAGGTTGACTGAGCAGGGGGTAGAATCTTTTGATATTGTTAAAGTAAGTGAAATTCCTTCCGGTTATGATTTGCCTAGTGTCCGGAATAATTTTGAAAAGAAAATCTGGCAGAAGTTCTGGGAATACGCGCTTAATCCCGCGAAAGCAGCCAAATTGGGAATTAAGAACGTTCAGATTGAAGCCCCGGGAACCAAGTTTATTCCCGGAATTATTTATACGATAAAAATTGAGCATGATGGGGGTTTACGCATCGATACCCAGCCGATCGCTCCGATTTTAAAAAATTGAAAAAAAATAGTTTCTACTTTCGAGTCGTTCTTTTATTTTTTACGGTTTTGATTTCCGGATGCCTAAGGATATCTATGGGGCCTGGCAGTGATAATTTTCCTGGGCTGGAGACTGTGCAAAAAACAGTTGGGCCAAAATGCAGCACTTCTGATTGGCGTTATATTACTTTGCATCATAGTGCAACCCTGGAAGGCAACGCGGAATGTTTTGACCGGAATCATCTGGCCCGCAATTTGGGCGGTCTTTTTTATCATTTTGTAATTGGTAACGGCACGCTTTCTGGAAATGGAGAAATCGAAACCGGGTGGCGTTGGCAAAAACAGGAAGCGGCTAACCGTCTGGCGGACATTCAAATTTGTTTGGTGGGTAATTTCAGCCAGGAAACAGTAGGCCCTGAACAACTGGAGGCTTTGATAAAGTTAATCAAGGTTTTGCGTCAACAGTATAATGTGCCGCTAGGGAATATAAGACGGCATAAAGATATCGCCGGCCGGGCCACTGAATGCCCAGGTACTAATTTTCCGTTTGAGCAGTTGTTAGCCGCATTAAATAAGGTTTAATCAGGTTTTGATAATCTGCGCAGAGTTATAGTCCGAGCGCTGAAGCGAGGTGACGAATTAAAAAGATTATTCTTTTTTTAATCATCGCTCTTTTTTTAGTTCCTTTTTTTTCGCATTCTTTTAAGTATTTTAAACAAGCGTTTGATCAGAGGAAAAAACAAATCGAACAGAAAAAAACTCCGGAGATAAAAGATTTTTCCGGAACAGAGACGGCTGAAGGGTCTTTAGGGGGTGCAGAGGAAGATCCCGTCTTTACCGAAAGCATGGAGGCTCCGTTTTGGCCGGATAATGAAAAAACTCCGCCAGCATTTATTCAGCCTGAAGTAAAAATTACGCAACAGCCAGAAAATAAAAAACCGGATCTTCAGGATAAAGTGGCGAGTTATCCTTTTAAATCTAAAACTCAGATGAGAAAAATTCAGACGGCTTTGAAAAATGCCGGTTTTTATAAAGGAAAGATTGATGGTAAAACCGGACCGCAAACAAAAAGCGCGATAAAGGCGTTCCAGAAATCAAAAAAATTAAAACCGGATGGATTAGTCGGTAAAAAAACCTGGGTAGAATTGAGCAAATATTTAAAAAATTAAAAAGGAGGTAATAATGTTCTTAAAATCATTAACTTTAATATCGGTGCTGATGTTGCTTGTTGGTTGCGCTAGCAGCCCGAAGAAAACGGAAGTACAATTACAGCCGTCTACTAGCTACCAGCAGGTAATCTCTGCCCAGGGGTATGAAGAGAGCTGGCCGGCAGTAGACTATGAGAAACCGGTTAAAAAAGCTTATTCCGGAGTAGCTGTGCATTTGAGCCTCAAGCAGATTCAGCGGGCATTAAAAAACGCTGGATTTTATCAGGGGGTAATTGATGGTAGAATCGGAGCCAGGACCAAAGAAGCTATTGTCAAGTTCCAGAAAGCCAATGGCCTTAAGCCTGACGGTATTGTAGGCAAAAGGACTACTGCAGCTTTAAATAAATACCTTACACTTTAAAGGATGAAAATTAATAAAAGTTTATTTTTAGTCGTCTGTGTTTTGTTTCTGTGTGCCGGGATATATTCTGAGCGGCGATATTTTACGCATCTGCAAAAGGCTAAACAGGAGCGCCGGCTAGGTGAGGCCAGAAGAACTGCCTGGCGAGGGTTGCAAGAAAGCATCAAAAGTCAGATCAGCCAGTTTAACGGGCAGGTGGGAATATTGGTTAAGGATTTAGAAACCGGCTGGGAACTTTCTTATGAGAAGAACAGGTTATTCCCTTCAGCCAGCCTGGCTAAGGTTCCATTGATGGCAGCAGCGTTTCTGGCCGCAGAGCAAGGCCGGATAAAACTAGGGAATAATCTTAAATTAAAGCCAGCGGATAAACTTGCTGGTTCAGGGATATTAAAAAATATGCCCGTGGATTCTACTTTTAGCCTGGAACGGTTGATCGGTTTAATGATTTATGAAAGCGATAATACCGCCACGAATATGATTACCAATCTAGTTGGCGTTGATTATCTTAATCATACTTTTAAGGCTTTCGGGTTGAAGAATACCGAGCTTTCGCGTAAGATAGCCGACTATCGCTTGCGCAATAAGGGGATTGAAAATTATACTACCGCTGAAGACATGGCTTTACTGTTGGAAAAGATCTACCGGCGTACACTGGGGAATAAAGTTGTTTCAGATCGTTGCATCAACACTTTAAAATTAACCCGTTTAAATGACCGCCTGCCGAAATATTTACCGGCAGAGTTAACAGTAGCGCATAAAACCGGTCTTGAACGGGATGTTTGTCATGATGCCGGGATAGTGTTTAGCCGCAATGGCGATTTTATCATTGTAGTTCTTACTGGGAATGTTAATTCTAGCGGCCTAAGTTCTAAAGAATTTATCGCCCGGATTGCTTGGTTGGTGAATAACTATTTTGAGCAGTTACGATAAAATAGTTGCTTAGTGCTGGAAGTTGCCTATAATAAGAAGTAAAATTAATATTTATCAGAGAAAGGGGGGGATATGAGAAGGAATGTTTTATTAGCATTGGCATTAGTTGTTGTTTTTTCTTCAAGATTGGTTTTAGCCGCAGATAAAGGATTAGCTTTAGGGGGATTGGAAAAAGACGCCAAAAAAGCGAAGATTGAGACAAAAAAATCTACCCAGCAGGCTGAACAGGATCTGGAGAAAGCTAAAAAACAGGCTGAGCTTGAAGCTAAGAAAAAGCAGAAAGAGGCTGAGCTGAAGCAAAAGAAAGCCCAGCAGGAAGCAGACAAGAAAAAGAAGGAATTGGAGAAAAAAAAGAAGCAAGCTGAAAAGGAAGCCCAAGCCAGGAAGAAATCGTTGCAGAAAGAATGGGGAAAATAAAATTAATTGATTCTTGAAGTTTGTTTGCCTAAAAGGGCTGGATATTAATCCAGCCCTTTTTCGTAGGTCATAATAGCGACATAATATTTTGAACCATAATAATCTTGAACCTAAAGGCGATTAAGCCTATAATTAATTTGTCGGGCTAAAAAAATTCTAGTGATGATGGATATCTTGCTTATTACTCCACCTATATTTGCATCAGATACCTTCTTAATGGCCAATCCTTTATTGTTGGGGGTATTGCAAAAGAATGGACTGTCGGCCAGGCATCTGGATTTGAATTTTGATTTTAGGCAATTTGTCGGCAGCTGCTTAAAAATCAGTAAACCTGCTAATTTTAAAAAACATCCGGGCCCAGTTTATTCCAAGCAGCTGGGATTAAGGATTCTGAATGATTATCTGCGCAGCCTTCCTAAAGCTAGTTATTATGGAATTAGCCAAACTAATCCGGAAAATTCTCTCTTTCAGCAAGCCGAACAATTCCATCCGGAAGTTGCCACCTACCATTCTTTATTATGCAATAATTTCCCTAAATTTATCGAGTTATTAAATGATCGAATCCATAACCCGTTCTATTTCTTCTACCGAAGGATCAAGATCATTGCGGCCATCCGAGTGTATCGTACTTACGCCGTTGGAATATCCCTGACTTCGCCTTCTCAATTCTTAAGCGCATTAACGCTGGCTGTACTTTTACGGAGATATTTGCCGCACTGCCATATTATATTCGGCGGTTCATATATTACTGGTTACCGGGATGAATTTGCTTATCAGCGTACAATATCTAAACTTTGGGATAACTTAGTTATGGGCGAAGGAGAAACGCCGCTGGTTGCTTTATTAAAGTGTTTAAAAAAAACTAAGAGCGCGGATTTTAGCGGTATTCCTAATTTAATCTATAAACAAAAAGGTAGCTTTGAGCCTAAATTTTCAAATGCTGTTACTTGGGAAAATATAGATAAACTTCCTACACCGGTCTACCCGGCGTATTCGCAAGGGAATCCGCCTGCCCTTCTTTATATTCAGGCTTCCAGGTCTTGTTATTGGGGTAAATGTCGTTATTGTGTCCACCTGAATAATGCTTATCCGAAATATAGAATCAGAAATCCCAGATTGGTTGTTGAAGATATCGCTAGTTTGCAAAAACGACATCAGCTAAACAGTTTTTATTTTACTGATACTACTGTTTCTCCTGCAATGATTAAGCAATTGTCCGATGGGATAATCTCCAGGGGGTTGAAGGTAAGATTGGGCTGTTTTTGCAGATTAGAAAGAGGTTTTTCTTCTCGGTTGTTAACCCAGGCTTTTAGAGCCGGCTTTAATTCAATAAATTTCGGGTTGGAAACTGTTAACCCGCGTTTAGCCAGCCTAATCTGCAAAGGTTATAATAATATTGAAGAAATTGATAGAATTATTCATGATGCTCATCGGGCGGGAATTATTCCGCTCGTCCATGCGATATTCGGATTACCGACTGAAAGAGAGCATGAAACTATGCAAACCTATAATTTTCTCAAAGAACGTATAAATATTTGTCAGCCGATTATTGAGATCTTCAGGCTAGAGAAAAACACTGTTTTTTTTAACGAGCATAAAAAATTCGGGATAGAGATTATTAGAAGTAATGATCTGGAGCTATTTAATAATTCTTTTCGTTACCGTTTTAGCGACCCGCGGGCGATTGGCTTTAGAAAAGCGCTTCAAATAAGGTCTCGATTCTATCGAGAAATCGCTGCCGGCGCAGGGGCTAAAGGTCAGCGATTGGCTCAGCAGGCTGCCGAATTAATAAAAACCGGAGCGGTTTTAAGTAAAGTTAACTTTAGTTTCGGTAGCAATAAGGCCAGGGTGAGCAGGTATATTCTTAGTAGTATTAAAGGGGATTTTATTATTCTTTCAGCATAATTTATGGGTTTGAGGGTTGAGCGGGCAATAATCTATCTCGATAAATATTGTATCTGCATTTAATTGTGCTAAAATAATAGCCTCAAGCGTTTTTTACCTCTAAGACCATCTTGATGGGTATGCTGTAAAGTAATATTTCCAGAGATTCACTAAAGGTGTTGATAAAATGAGAAGAGTCCTTTTATTTATTCTACCAATACTCATTATAGTGGCTTTAGCTTTTACGCTTTTTGGTTTCTTCCAGGTGCGTTTTGAAGAAGAGAAACTGATTGATGATCTGAAACGTAAAGCCAAAAGCATTGCTGAAAGTATGGAGTTATCGGTTCGCCATGTCCTTTTAGCCGATGATTTAAAAAGCGCTGATTATCTGGCTGAGAAATTCGAAAGCCGGCAAAGGCTGCAAGGCTGCGCAATCTATGATAAAGACGGCAATATAATAGCCTTGACCAGAAGGTTAAGCGATTGGAGGCAGAAAAACAGGCCTTATATTGCCGATATCATGAAAAATAAAACTCCCCGGGGAGAATTGGAGTTATTTAAAGATTACCAGGTTTATAGTTATATCCTTCCAATTGTTAATGACGACGGGCAGTTTTTGGGTATGGTGGAGGTGATTCATGACACTTCTTATGTTTTCGCCAGGCTCACCGAGCTTTGGAAGCATATCAGTTCAACGTTGGTTATCCTGGTTGTAGTAATTTTTCTTATTGCTATTGTTCTGCACCGGCAGATTTTTGCCCTTCCCATACAACGCCTAACCGATTGGTTTAAGTATTTTCAAAGGGGAGAAATCGATAAAGCCCATCCGATTAAAGAAAAAGGAGACTTAGGTAAGCTGGCCAGTGAAGTAGAGCAGGTGGCTTTAAGTATTAGGGTGGCGCGGCGCTCGATATCAGATGAAGCACATGTCCGTATGCAGAAAGAAGAAATTTGGACTGAAGCTAAACTTAAGGACCTGATCCATGCAAAACTGGGAGATAATTCTTTTTTTGTGGTTTCCAACCGGGAACCATTTATGCATGTTTTTGATGAAGAATTAGGTAAAGCGGTATGTATCCGGCCGGCCAGTGGGGTGGTTACGGCTATTCATCCGATACTTTCTGCCTGCGGTGGCACGTGGGTTGCTCACGGTAGCGGTAATTCTGATAAAAAATTTGTTAACTCTAAAGATAAGCTGGGCGTGCCTTGCGAAGATAACCGTTATATTCTTAAAAGAGTCTGGTTAGATAAGCAGCAGGAGCAGGGATATTATTACGGTTTTTCGAATGAAGGATTATGGCCGCTTTGTCATAATACGCATACCCGACCGGTTTTTAAGGAATTTGATTGGAGGATGTATAAAGAGGTCAACCAGAAGTTTGCCGACAGTGTTTTAGAAGAATTGCCGGCCAGCAGCCCGTTTATCTTTGTGCAAGATTATCATTTTACACTTTTGCCCAAGATGATAAAAGACAAGCGCCCGGATGCCAAAGTAGCTTTATTCTGGCATATTCCTTGGCCGACGCCGGAAGCTTTTATGATTTGTCCTTATCAGGGCGAGATTCTAGAGGGGATGCTGGGAAGCGATCTGATCGGTTTTCATGTTCAGAATCATTGTAATAATTTTCTTGATACCGCTAATCGCCTGCTGGAGTCCCGCGTAGATACCGAAAAATTTAGTATTGTGCGTGCGGGTAAAGAGACTTTTATTAGGGCTTTCCCGATCAGTATTAATCCGCAGATCAACGACAATTCATTTAAGCGAGATCCGGTCAGGCAGATCGAGAAGTTAAAACAGGAGTTTGAGCTGGAAAATAAGATCGTGGCAGTCGGAGTAGACCGCATTGATTACACTAAAGGCATCGTGGAAAGAATTTTAGCTATCGACAGGTTCCTGGATAAATATCCGGAGTACAAAAAGAAATTTGTTTTTATCCAGCTGGCTGCCCCCAGCCGTACGCATATCAAGCGCTACCATGATTTAATCGGAGAAATTGATGAGCGGGTAGAGAAAATTAACTGGAAGCATGTGGAGGCAGGTTGGAAGCCGATTGTCTACCTGAAGAAACATTTTTCTCAAGAGGATATCCATCCTTATTATCAGCTGGCTGATATTTGTATCGTTAGCTCTTTACATGATGGAATGAATCTTGTGGCTAAAGAATATGTTGCCGAGAAAGATGATTTATCCGGATGCTTGATCTTAAGCCAGTTCACCGGAGCCGCCCGTGAACTTACCGATGCGCTCCTGGTTAATCCCTATTCAATCGAGGAGTTTGCCGATAGCATAAAATTGGCTATTGAGATGCCCAAAGAAGAGAAGCGCAAGCGTATGGAGAGTATGCGTAAGATAATTACTAAGAACAATATTTACCGTTGGGCAGCTAATATTATCACGGAATTAGTTGCTTTAAAAGTTTAATTTGCGAGGTAGAAATGGATGAGGATTTATTTTTAAAATTGGCTAGCTGGGCGCGCATGTTTACCCCGGTAATTATTTTTTTCGTTGTTTTCTTTCTAGGGTTGATGGTTAAAAAAATAATTTTTAGCCGTTTCTTGCTTTGGGCTAAAAAAACTTCCACCCAGCTGGATGATTTATTTATCCAGGTGCTTAAAGGGCCGTCTTTAGTTTTATGCTTGATTTTAGCTTTATATTTTGCGGTGCAATTTTCCAAGCTACCAGAAAATATTATATTAGTTATAAATAAAAGTATTCTTATCCTCGGGATCATTTCGGTGGTTTTGGCATTAACTAATCTGTTATCTGAGCTGATCAAGATTTATTCTTTCCGGGGTGATTGTCCTCTTCCGATCAACAGTCTTACCCATAACATCGTCAGGATTTTTGTTTTTTCCATCGGCATCCTGATTATTTTGAACAGTTTGGGTATTTCTATTACTCCGATATTAGCGACTTTAGGGGTGGGGGGTTTAGCAGTAGCGTTAGCCTTGCAGGACACTCTGACTAATCTTTTTGCCGGTTTTCATATTACGGTGGCTAAGCAGATCAAGGTCGGAGATTATATTAAGCTGGAGTCAGGAGAAGAGGGTTATGTAGTAGATATTAACTGGCGTTCGACGATGATCAAAATGCTGCCGAACAATCTGGTGCTTATCCCGAATGATAAATTAAATAAAGCCATCGTTACAAACTATTATGCGCCGGATAAAGAAATGGCGGTTTTAGTGAACTTAGGGGTGCATTATAAAAGCGATTTGGAAAAAGTAGAGCGGGTTACCTGTGCAGTGGCTAAATCTGTGATGACCGAGGTCAGCGGTGGGGTAGAACATTTTGAGCCATTTATTCGCTATAATGCTTTTGCGGATTCCAGTATTAATTTCACTGTAATTTTAAGAGCCAGAGAATTTGTTGATCAATATTTGATCAAGCACGAGTTTATTAAAAGATTGCATAAGAGGTATCTTCAAGAAGGGATAAATATTCCTTATCCGATCAGGGCGATAAATTATGAACAGGAGAAGGCAGATTAAGGCTAAAAATGCGTTACTTCTTTACGGACGCGGAAAAAATAAAAAAGATTCTGGAGAATAACTATTTATTTTTGTTCTTAGATTGCGATGGCACGCTGGCGCCGATTGTTAATCTTCCCCATCAGGCGGTGATTGCCAAAGAAACAAAAAGAATACTTAATCTTTTATCTAAAAGTAAAAACTGCCGGGTGGCAATCATTAGCGGAAGATCGCTGGGGGATTTGAAGAAGAAGGTTAACCTGAGAAATATCATTTATTCAGGCAACCATGGTTTACAGATTCAGGGACCTAAGTTAAAATACGAACTGCCACTGCCGCTAGATTATAGAAAAGCATTGCCGCAGATTAAGGCTCAGCTTAAAAAAAAGCTTAGCGGTATCAAAGGCATACTGCTGGAGGATAAAAAGTTTTCTTTGGCTTTGCATTTTAGGCTGGCGGATAAGCATCGGCTGCCGCTAGTCAAAACCGTTTTCCATGAGATTACTGCGGTTTATTTAGTCAGAGATCAGATTAAAGTTAAATCCGGCAAACAGGTTTTGGAAGTTAGGCCTCCGCTACCCTGGGATAAAGGCAAGGCGGTGCTGTGGCTATTAGCTAGACAGGAAATTTTCCTAAAAGATAAAAAATTTTTTCCGATTTATATCGGAGATGACCTTACCGATGAGGATGCTTTTGCGGCGTTGAAAAATAAAGGTTTGACTGTTTTAGTAGGGTTGCCTGGATCTTCTCAGGCGCAATATTATATTAAAGATGTCCAGGAGGTAAAGGATTGCTTAAAGTTTATTCTTAATATCACAACCAGTAAAAATTATGCCTGAGATTATAAAAGCTAAAGAACCGTTTAAATTTTATACCCGCTTGCATTTGACTGAATTAACCGGGTTAAGGGCAACTACTTTAAGCCAGCTTCTGGCCTTAATTAAAAAGGTGCCCGGTTCCTGTATCTATCATCATACGCATAGATTTCTGCAGCAGCATCAATTTTTTTCTCCTGAACCGCCGAATGATTTCGCTTATTGGGTGACTGAAATATTAGGAGAAATCGAGCTTGGCGAACGCCTGGCAAGTATAGATATAATAGAATTTTCCAGAATTCATGATCTGCGGGAAAAAATTATTGCGGTGATTGAAGGTTATTTGAAAGAGGAGCGTTTCGCCCAACTTAAGTTTGCCCGGGAAGGGGAGGAGTTCCATTTCATAAAATCGGTAAGTTTTGTCGTTCCGACAAACTATATTGTGGATAACCTGCTAGATTTTGTTGAAATAATGAAAAAGATTACTTTTGACTCAATTTATTTCCATATTTTCGAAGCGCGTCTGCGCTTGGAAAAGAAAGATAATGATTTTTCTAACTGGATAGATCATTCGCTAGGAGACCAGGCGCTGGCCGATGAGATTAGCGCGTTGGATCCTTACACCCGGACCCTGGATGATTTACGCGCGGCGATTATTAATATTATCGAGAAAAAACTAACACAACGATGAATAAACTGGAAGAATATATACCGATTGTAGGGCAATCTGTGATTGACGATTTAAAGTTGATCGCTACGCGCTTAGAAAATAAAACTATCCAGCATATCAATTCGACTTCGGTAGGAGGCGGAGTGGCGGAGATTCTTACCCGGATGGTGCCCTTGCTTCAGGAATTAGGGGTGAATACACGCTGGGATTTAATTAAAGGCGGCGAACAATTCTTCGAAGTGACCAAAAAATTCCATAATGCTTTGCATGGCCACCCGGAAGAGATAGCTAAAAAAGATTTTGATACTTTTTTGGAAACCAGCCAACGCAATATCGATGAGCTGAATACAGACAATGATATTGTTTTTGTCCATGACCCTCAGCCGATTGCGCTAATTAATAAAAAACAGGATAATAAATGGCTTTGGCGTTGTCATGTGGATGTTTCTAATCCTAATGCTAAGGTTTGGGATTTTCTTATGGAGTATATTGTGCGTTACGATGCAGCCGTATTTTCTGCTCCGAGTTTTTCGCCTAGATTGCCGATTCGCCAATTTTTGATTTCTCCTTCTATTGATCCTCTAAGCGATAAAAATAGGGAGTTGCCGCAGGAGGTAATCGAAAAGGTATTGTTAAAATACCAGATTCCCCAGGATAAACCGATTATTACTCAGATATCGCGTTTCGATCGCCTTAAGGATCCTTTAGGTGTAATTGAAGCTTATAAAGAAGTTAAAAAACATATTAACTGTCGGCTGGTTTTAGCCGGAGGTGGGGCTGCTGATGATCCGGAAGGGGCGATGATTTTTACTCAAGCAATGGAAAAGGCCAAGAATGATAAAGACATCCATATTTTACTGCTGGCGCAGAATGATATTGAGATTAACGCTTTGCAGAGAGCTTCTACGGTAATTATACAAAAATCTATCCGGGAAGGTTTTGGTTTAACCGTTGCGGAGGCTTTATGGAAGGCTAAGCCGGTAGTTGCTTCTAACGTGGGGGGGATACCCTTACAGGTTAAACATAAATATTCCGGCCTGCTATGTCATTCTGTTTCAGGAGCGGCTTTTGCGATTAAGCAGCTTTTGAATAGCCCGGCCTATGCGCTGCGCTTAGGGGAAAACGGGCGGGAACATATCCGGAACAATTTTTTGATTACCCGGCATCTAAAGAGCTACCTGCTCTTATTTCATTCTTTGTATCACCGAGAGGATGTTGTTTATTTATAGGTAAAAATTAGATGAAACTGAGCGGTTGGATTTTTATGATTCTTTCTTGGGCGGCGATCATGGCATTGGCAATATTTTGTTTTACTAAAATATTCAAACAATCCTCCGGGGTTAATAGGCAAGAGAAATAAGGAATATAGACAGATTATAGCAGAGTAATGCGGGAGGTTTTACAAAAAATGAACCCAGGGCAATTCTTAACTATTTTTATTTCTGCAGTTTTCGTGAACAATGTTATTTTATCGCGTTTTTTAGGATTGTGTCCTTTTGTAGCGATATCCAAGAATACCAGGCAGGCCGCAGTGATGAGCATGGCGGTGACCTTTGTCACTACAGTATCTTCTGCGATCACCTGGCTGGTTTACCGGTTTCTTTTAGTTCCTTTTAAGCTGACTTATCTGCGTACTTTGGTTTTTATTTTAATCATTGCTGCTTTTGTGCAATTGGTAGAGATGATTATCAGAAAGTCCAGCCCGGCTCTTTACCGAGCTTTTGGTATTTATCTGGTTTTGATTACTACAAATTGCGCTGTATTGGGGATAGCGGTTTTGAATATTGATATGTTTTTTATTAATCATCAAGCGGTGACCGGCAGTTTTATATTCTCAATCTTCCAGGGTTTGTCTGTGGGTATCGGATACACTTTAGCCATGCTTTTGATGTCGGGTATACGGGAACGACTTGAGCTTTGTAATGCGCCTAAGGCATTGCAAGGTTTACCTTTGGCTTTTATTGTGGCTTCTGTGATGAGTATTGCTTTTATGGGGTTCAGCGGATTTAAATTTTAAAAATATTTGTTAAAATTGCCCCAGTTACAATTTTGCGCTCGCCCGCATTCTTTACTCCCAGAGTTCCCGTGATGGTTGTATAATTTTCTGCCTAATCTTTTTTACCAAAAGTATGACAAAAGCCAAAGTAATCGTCGGTTAAGCTATGCAGACCAAGAAGGTTTAGATGTATCGTTCAAAGAAAGAATTATTGAATAAATGTATTACTAGGAAAATTACCGCGCATGTTAAGGCTTTAGGAGGTTGCCGGCGGTGCCCGCAGATGTATCCGCCGCCAGTTAGCGGTGCTGCGGTAGCCAGTAAAATTTTATTGATTGGTCAGGCTCCCGGGGATAAAGAGCCTAAGTTGGGCCGTCCTTTTGCCTGGACCGCCGGGAAAAATCTTTTTAGTTGGTTTAATCATGCGGCAGGGATTAATGAGGAACAGTTTCGCTCCGCAGTATATATGGCGGCAGTCTGCCGGTGTTTCCCTGGTAAACATCCTTTAGGCGGAGACCGGGTGCCGTCGCCGCAGGAAGTACTGAATTGCTCTGTTTGGCTTAAGCGTGAGTTGGCTATTTTGCAGCCAAGATTAGTGATTCCGGTAGGTAAATTAGCGATTGCCCAGTTTCTGCCGCCGCAGAAATTAAACCAGGTGATCGGAAGAAAGTTTTTAATAGACCGGGACGGAATTTCTTTTGATCTTATTCCTTTGCCTCATCCATCAGGTGCTTCGCCTTGGCATCGTCAGAAACCGGGAAAACTCCTGCTTAAGAAAGCTTTGCAACTTATTGTTAGCCACCCGGTTTTTAATTTTAAACCTGGGGATTGAGTTTTTGAGCCGAAGACTTAATCTTACTTGGCAATATTTTATACTGGTGGTATAATTATAATTTAATTCTTTTTATTTGTAATCCAGAATGTCTATCGGTCAGATGCGCCTGGTTATCTTAATTAGCATAATTATTTTAGGAGCAGCTGCCGGGGGTGATTGTCGGTCAGCGGCTGGCGTATTTGAGCAACTAAAGCAAGAACTTCAATCTGCGGGAGTATCGGATCAATTTATCAAGGTCGCCGAGGATCCGGTTAATCGGATGATTACTTGGGCATCTGAAACCGCTGATATAAAAACCGTTTTATTAGATCTATGGGGTCAAGGAATAAAAGGCAGGGCCTTGAAGAATGCGTTGGCAGCTGTAGCTGAGCTGGTGGCTAGTGGAGATAATACTCTGGAGGCCGCCAGGATTGCTTCGCAGGCAGCGCATAAAGCAGAATTAGAGGGTTTAAGCGGTTTCGGCGTGGGGATGAAAGTTAAGCAAGCCGTTCAGGATAGAAAAAAATACCTTAGGGATATCCAGCAGCAGCATCTGAGTAGCTATTAGTAAAAGGTTGTCTATGTCTGATTCCTCCAGCTTTACTAAATATTCGCCTAGCGGTTCTGCTATTGTTAAAGGCATGATTGAGCTGGGCAGATTTTTGATTCCTTACCGGATTTATGAAAGTGAGGGTCCGCATATTATCTGTCTTAACGGGGTCCAGCAGTCGATGGGTATGTGGCATACTCTGGTGGAGCGTTATACTCCGCATTATCGGCTGGTACTGTTTGATTTTCCAAATCAGGGCAGAGGCAAGGTGCTTTCCGGTCCGGCTTTAGTTAGTTTAGATGAACAGGTGGATATCTTACGCGAGGTGATTAAAGCCACCGGTACTAACAACCGAGCCTCTTTATGTGCTGCCTCCTGGGGAGGGATAATCGCCTTGGCCTTTGCCGCCCGCTACCCTAACCAGTTAAAGCAGCTTTGTTTGGCTAGCCTGGGAACCAAAGCTAATGATGCGATGGTCCGGACAATTAAGAAAGGTTTTAGCGTTGACCCGAAAAACAGAAAAAAAATGGCAGATATCTTAATTGATAGTTTCGGCCAGAATCTTCCTAAGCATATTAAGAATAAAATTATTAGTCAGTTTCATTCTATGAGTCAGGAGAATCTCAATGCTTTTTATGAACATGGGTTAGCAGTGGTTTCGGCTAAAAAAATAGGAGATTTGATTAAGCTTGGGGATATCCGGGAAAAAACCTTCTTGATTTACGGAGAAAAGGATACGATTATTGATTTAGAGGATGTGAAATTCCTCGCTTCACAAATTCCCAATTGTCAGGTGAGGATTATAAAAAACGTCGGGCATTTTCTACACATGGAGCAGATAGATATTTTTGATATTTATGCGGATATTCTGCCGGTGCCGCCTTTGGTCGAAAATAGGAGATTTAAGCAGTGAACTCTGCCAGGGCTAAATCTATTTTTGCCAGCTTAACTCAGTTTCTTTGTTCAGTTTGTATCTATTTTGTGGGCATCTGCGTAATGGCTTTGGCTGTCTGGCCGGGTGTTTTATTAATGCATTATGTTTGGGGCAGTGTTTTTAGCTTTCCGGCAATCTTTAAATTTGGATTAATCGCTCTAAGTTTAGTGTTAGCTTTTTTTATTTACGGTTTCAGCCTCATTTTGATATTAGGTTTATTAAGAATAATCTTTAGGCTGCAGCTGCAGGAAGGGGAGTACCGCATTGCTTCTTTTGGATTATACCGGTGGATGTTTATTAATGGGCTATACATGGTAGCCGCGATTACTTTCATGGATTTTATTTTATTGACTCCGTTTTCGATTATATTTTTCCGTTTAATGGGGGCTAAAATCGGCAAGAATGTCCAAATCAATTCCAAAAAGTGCTTTGATTTATCCTTACTTGAAGTCGGAGACAATACGGTAATCGGTGGATACTCGACAATTATGTGCCACACTTTTGAGCGCAACCGGTTAATTCTGCGTAAAGTTAAAATCGGCAAGAATGTGGTTATTGGTTTGAATTCCGTGGTAATCTGCGGAGCCGAGATTGGCGACGGGGCATTTATTACTGCCGGGGCGGTTTTAGGCAAGAATAAACAGGTTGCTGCTCACAGTGTTTATGCCGGCGTCCCCGCGGAATCGGTTAAGGAAAGAAGAACGCGTTATTAATTATAAAAAAGAGGAGCATCGATGCATATTTTTTTAACCGGAGCAACCGGATTTCTTGGCACAGTTCTTTTACGAGATTTACTTATTAAAGGGCATACGGTGACCGCCTTGGCCCGGGCTAAACATGGAGTAAGCGCTTTAAATAGAATTAAGGGGCGCTTGTTTGATTACGATGCGGAATTTGATTTTGCTCAGGTTATTGGACGCTCCTTGCACATTGCCGAACAGGGTTCGTTTAAGGAACATTTTGGGTTAGATAAGCAAGTTTTCCTTAAATATGCCAGCCAGGCAGATATGATTATTCATAATGCTGCTTGCACCGAGCTAGAAGCTGATTGGAGTATTTATGAGACAGTTAATATCAAAGGAACTAAGACGGCTATTGAGTTTGCTGCTTTAACCCCGAGCAGATGCTTGGCCTATACTAGTTCAGCTTATGTCGCCGGAACTCAAAGCGGCAGGGTTTATGAGGAGGAGTTGGTCGCCGGCGGTAGTTTCCGCAACGGCTATGAAAAAAGCAAAGCTATTTCCGAGAATGAGGTACGTCTGGCTGCTTCTAGCGGCATAATCCGTTCGATGATTTTTAGGCCGAGCATTATTGTGGGCAGTTCTAGAAACGGGTGGATGTGCGAGGAGCACCATTTTTTTGATTTTATCTTCCGGCTTTCCTTAATCCATAAAATTATTCTTAAGCAACTTTCTGCTTTAAAGCTTAAAGTGGATTATCGATTTCGAATCCCCGGAGACCCCCAAACTACTAAGAATTTTGTTCCGGTTGACTACGTGGCAAATTCGATTACTCTGCTCATTGAAAAAAGCCAAGCCTGGGGAAAATCTTTCCACTTGACTCATCCGCGGCCGCTTAAACTTAAACTGCTGGAAGGTTATATTCAGAAAGCCTTAGGCTGGCTAGAAATTACGCTTTGCTCAAAAGAGGAGATTAAAAACCTTTCGCCGCTAGAAAAAAAATTTTTCCGTTCCACGCAGATTTATGAAAAGTATTTTTGGCAGGAGCCTTTTTTTGACCAGAGTAACTTAGAAGGAGTTTTAGGCAGCCGTCTTCCGGTACCGGAACCAATATCTCAGGAGTTGATTAGCCAGATCATTGAGTTTATTAAAGTCAAGCACTTACATAGAAAAAAAATTAAAATGGATCGGGTTAAACAGCCAATGAGTGTTTAGAAGATTCTGGATTCAAAAAAATCTTGACTTTTCTATTAGTCGGTTATATCATTCTTATATGGTTCATCAAGATTTAGTCAGAAAAAAATCAGCAGCAATTTTTTAAAAAAGATTGCTGCTTTGTTTTGGCCTGCTTTCAGATAGTCTAACTAAAAGGAGGGGAGATGAAGATACTCAAGATTATTTTGGCAATTGTTTTTCCGCCGGTAGCTGCATTCATGCAGGTTGGTTTAACTAACCATTTTTGGATCAATATCGTACTTTGCCTATTTTTCTACCTGCCCGGGATTTTGCATGCGCTTTGGCTGGTGTTGACGGACAAGAAATAAGAGCTGCGGTTTTTTAATTTTGCTGTTTATTGTTTATATGGAAAGCGCCCTGATAAAAAATCTTGTCAGGGCGCTTTAAAATATTATGGTTTTTTCACGTAAAATCCTTGTTTTTAGCATCTAATTCTGGGGTTGTGCCCCTGGAACTTGTTTTAACAGTTTTTGATAATTCTTCACAATTTTAATCTTAAAAAAACAAAGTAAAAAAAGATAATATGAAAACTGCGATTTATTATTTTTCGTCAACGGGAAATTCTTTAGTCGTAGCAAAAGAACTCGTTTCCGGTTTAGCTCAAGCAGAACTTATTCCGATTACCCAAGCTTTAAAAAATCCGGATGCCCGAAACTATGATGTAATTGGATTTGTTTATCCGGTTTATATGTTCGGTTTACCCCTGATTGTCAGGGATTTTTTAAGAACCTTAAACATAAAGCCCGAAGCTTATATTTTTAGCGTGGCTACTTTGGGAGGTTTAGCGGGGAGAGCGCACAGTCTAGCTAAAAAAATTTTAAAAAAACGCGGCTTGGATTTAGCCTGTGGTTTTTCGGTGCAAATGCCGGGTAACTATGTTCCTTTGTACGAAGCATTCTCAAAAGAGCGGCAGGCGGAGATGTTTAAGCAGCAAAAAATAAAAACCCGTTTGATTTTAGACTTAGTGCGTCAGAGAAAATCCGGCCTTATAGAAGAGAAGCCTTTTTTCTTGAACCTTTTACTTTATAAAATACTCTATTGGCGAGGTTCTGCGCAGATTCCGTTTTCTGCCAGAGATTTCTGGATTACTGAAAAATGTACCCAATGCGGTATTTGCGCTCAGGTTTGCCCAGTAGGAAATATTCGTTTAAAAAATGGTCAGCCGGTCTGGTTGGCTCACTGTCAGCATTGCCTGGGATGTTTACAATGGTGTCCGGTAGAAGCTATCCAATATAAAAAATCAACCCTGGGCAAAAAACGCTACCGCCATCCGGAAATTGAAATCGTAGAGATTATTGCTCAGAGTCAGCAAGGTTGATATTTAGATTTTTTACAGAGAATAATAGATGGCTGCGGACGAAATTAAAAGAAGAGCTAAGCGTTATGAATGTTTGCAAGAAATCAAGGTGCGCTTCAGCGGACAGGATAATGACACAGTCCTAGCGCTTAAGGACATCAGTAGTTTAGGTTTAAGAGTGATTGTAGCCAGGCTAGTTAAACCCGGAGATTTTTTGGAAATTAAAATGCAAGTCCATGGCCGGAATATCTGCTGTAAAGGAAAAGTAATTTGGGCCTTGTTGCTTAGGCCCAGCTTAGGCAATATCAGTTCTTTTGATGCCGGGATAGAATTTCTGGAGTTAAATAGCCAGGATAAAGAATTTTTGGAGAAATTAACCGGTGCATAAAAGCATTAATCTTCGGCTAACTCTTGTATCTACGGTTCTACTTTCGCTGGCGGGGGTTATAGTTGCTTTTATGATACAGTCTCAGGCCAGTTATTCGGTAAATTCTTGCAGTTATCTTGATCCGCTTATTGTGGATATCTGGGCCATGGTTTTTGCTGTTTTTTTAATATTAGAAGGGTACCTGGATATCTTTCGCTATTGCGATTATCCTTTGAAAAAACAAATTACGAAATCAATCCGCATCGGGATAGGTTTTGCTATTTCAACCATACATATCATGCAATTTCTGCACAAGTAGAATTAAAAAGAATAATATTAATTGTCCAGTTAACTTATATAAAATTCAGTTAGATTGAGCTGGAGCTAAAGTTGTTCTGGGGCAATGATTTAGTTCAAACAGGAGGGTAAAGGTGATAAGAAAAATCTTGAGCATTTCTATAATATTTTTGATTATTTTAAGCCTCGGGGGGTGTGCTAGGACCTCCGGTTTACATCCTGAAACTAAAGGCCCGAAGCTCATCCTGAATGCTTCTTATGCCCAGGGCCTATTGTTAGCTAAAGAGGCGCTAAAAGCAGAGCCAATTCGATTCGAAAATGCGATTTTCACTCCAGATCTGGTAAGGTTAAAGGGATTTTATACTGACGGTAGAATCCTGGAGCTGGCAATCTCTAAAATTAGCGATGTTGAATCTAACCTCTGGGTGCATGTTGATAATTCTGTTACAGCTGATAGTGATGGGTTAAGAATCCTTGAGATAATTATGCAGTATTCCAATCAGCGCAAGTAAGGTTATTTGTCCTCTAGCTGCATATCTGGGATAAATAATGCCGATTTAATTATTGACCCGCTTTTGCCCCCTGAGTATAATGTAATCATAGCTGAGGATGGAGTAATTAAAAAAGGAAGTGAAGTAAATAGACCAGTCGCTAATTTCTAGAATGATTATTTTGTTGGCCCAAGTTAGTTATAATGCAGAAGCTTGGGTTTTTATTTTAAGAGTTTTTAAGCGCTTATAAGCAGCTTCAATAGGGCATAAGGTTAATCAGTTTATTTATACTTCCCAGTTTTTATTTACAGATAAACGGTAGATTGTTCTTGTTATATGTGAACAAGCCTTATATAATTAATTGGTTAATAATCTAAGCTAAGGAGGCTTTATGTATAACGAAGAGATAAAGAAACTAATCGAGAATGTTGAAAAAGTTATCGTGGGTAAAACGGAAGTGGTTAAGCTATTGACGGTAGGAATTCTCACCAATGGCCATATTCTTATCGATGATGTCCCCGGAATGGGTAAAACCATGCTTTCTTTGGCATTAGCCAAATCTATTAATGCCGATTTTAAAAGAATCCAGTTTACTCCTGACCTTTTGCCTTCGGATGTTACCGGTGGTTTTATCTATAGTCCTAAAACCGGGGAATTTGATTTTAAAAAAGGCCCGGTTTTTACGAATATTCTTTTGGCTGATGAAATTAACCGGACGACTCCCCGCACGCAATCTGCGCTTTTGGAGTGTATGCAGGAGCGTTCTGTTTCTATTGATTGCAAGACTTTTATTCTGCCTAAGCCTTTTATGGTGGTGGGCACACAAAACCCGATCGAATACCAGGGGACTTACCCTTTACCGGAAGCCCAATTGGACAGGTTTTTAATGAAGATTAATGTTGGTTACCTATCTTTAGAAGAAGAAAAGCGGGTGACTATTGGTCAGAAGTTGCAGCATCCGATTGAAAATCTACAGCCGGTTCTAACCGTAGATGCGGTTTTAGGATTACAGGAGAAGATAAAAAATGTCGAAATTACGACTACTGTGCTTAATTATATCGTCAGCTTGGTTTCTGCTACCCGTAAAAAAGAAGAGGTGCGTTTAGGTGCCAGTCCGCGGGCTTCGATTGCGCTGATGAAAGCTAGTTGTGCCTGGGCTTTTATTGAAGGCCGGGATTATGTGATCCCCGAAGACGTGATTAAACTTGCGTATTGGGTGCTTGGTCACCGGATCATATTACATCCTAAGGCTTTGGTGGCCGAAAAGACACCCGCATCAATTATTACTGAAATTGTGCGTAGTATCCCGGTTTCCTAAAATATGTTAAAAACTTTTCGATTGAAATGGTTTCTTTTGGGATTTTTCTTTATTTCCAACCTGTTGATCGGATTAAAGACTACGCGGGAATTTTTCTTTTTCTTTGCTTATTTTTTGCTTTCCGCGGTTGTTATTAGCCTGCTCTGGTTACTTTTAACTTATTTCTCGGTTTACCTGCAGTTATCCAGAAAAATGATCAGCCGGGTTACTGAAGATGACATTCTGGATGTTTCCACGCAGATCTTTAACGATAGTTTTCTACCGGTTTTTAATTTGGTCCTGGAAGATAACTTTTCCTGCCCGCAGCCTAACCGTGAAAAGAAAAGATTTTTTTTAGGTTATCTGGGGGCCAAATCTTCCCGGGAAATTCAGTATAACTACCTTTGCTCTCAAAGAGGTGAATACAGGACTGGGCCTTTGGTGGTCTATTTCTTTGACCCTCTAAACTTATTTTTCTTTAAGCGATCTTTTCAGATTTATTCCAAAGTCATCGTTTATCCGAAAATATTCAGAATTGAGAAATTCCCTCCTTTGACTAGAAGCGTACTGCCTTGGTTTGGGATTGAGACTGCGCGTTCTAGCGGAGATGAGGATGAGTTCTATGGAGTGCGGGAGTATAAAGAGGGCGAATCGGTAAAAAAGATCCATTGGATCTCCAGCGCCCGTAAAAATAAACTTATCGTAAAACAATTCCAACTGCAGAGTTTTTTCGGGACAACGATCGTTTTTAATCTGGAGAAAGAAAAGAATTTAGGCCAAGGCAAAGAATCCGTAGCCGAATATATTATTAAAATTGCCGCCAGCGTAGCGCATTATCTCACCGAAAGGGGAGTTTCTATTGAGCTGTTGGCGCATATCGGGGAGATGGTACATTTGCCATTTAATAAAGGGCAGGAACATCTGGAGGATATTCTTAAGGTATTAGCTGTTGCCCAAGCCGAAAGCCGGATTAGTTTAAGGGAGGCTTTTGAAGAATTTGCCCGCTACATTC
Organism: Candidatus Omnitrophota bacterium; assembly: GCA_041308845.1. Taxonomy (GTDB): domain Bacteria; phylum Omnitrophota; class Gorgyraeia; order Gygaellales; family Profunditerraquicolaceae; genus UBA6249. The sequence goes on from JBFZAT010000044.1 coordinate 41,965, forward strand.
CTAATAATTCCAGCTTGATCGTGGTGATGTCTGACCAGGATTATGCTGATCTACCTCGGATGGTCTCTTTATATAGCCGGGGTGTTTCTTTAATTCCTTTAATTGTTGTAGCGGATACTTTTCTGCCGGTTTTTGACAAAGTGAAAATAATCCGTCAAACAAAAATTAAGATTTCCAACCTAGTTAATATGCAGGCTAAGTTTTTTTCCCAAGGCGATAATTTATCCGAGGTATTTATTTAAGTGATTATACAGATGGAGCAGAAAGACGAAAGATTACTTTTAGAGCTGGGATTGACTTGGGCGGCGGTGATTACAGCGGGATTTTTACTAAAAACTACTATTTTCTGGCCCTATCAGCTGCTTTTAATTTTCGGTACAATCGTTGGTTTTGCTTTTGGCTGGTATAATCGTCAAGGAAAAATTAATGCGGTGAAGTATTTTACCGACGCAGCGATCCTGATTACTGTGGCCTGGATCGGCTACCGTGTGTATAGATCTACTTTCCTGTACAAAGAAGTTATCGCTATTCTCACTCAGGGAATAATTATCCTGCAGATAATTTTTAGTTTTAATTTCAGCTCACCCGGTAAAATAGCTTTTATCCGAATTTTAAGCCTATTAGTTTTTATGACTTCCCCAGTTTTTGCCTTTATTTATAATATACCCTTGGCGCTTGCTTATTTGTTAGTTTGGCTAGGTATATTGCGTTTTCAATTCAAAGGATTTGCGCAATCTTTTCCGGAAGAGGCGCCTGGGCGCTATTATTCCTGGATGACTTCACTGACCTGTTTTCTGTTAGTTGCAATTATGGCCTGGTTTATCTCATCGAATGTTTATTTAGGCAGGATTAAACAAGGAGTGTTGCTTGATGAAGATTTGCAAGACAGCGGCCCCAGCGGTGGTCAAGATTCTAACCAAGCGGATAAATTTTATAGTTTGCAAGATGACCTGCAGGCCCAGATTATTGATTTAGCGGCAAAATTAGGTTCTTATGAAAAAAGCCGCCAACTTATTTATTTATTTTCAGAGTTGATCAAAGAATCTTTGAAGACCATGGAAACAGATAAGGCCGAAATTGGTTTAGTCGATATTCTCAAACGTCAAGGGGCGGGGTTAGAAGGTAGCGCTGCAGCTATGACCTTAGCTAAGGAGTATTTGAATCAAAAAAACTCTCGGCAGATGGAACAGAATAAAGAGGGTATTGTGGATATGCTGAAGAAACATCCTCTAGGCATGATCGATAAAATCAAAATTATCAGCTTGGCCAATAAAATTCAGCAAGCTAGTTCTTATCAACAATTGAAAGATAACCGACGGGCATTGCAGAATACGATTCAGAATTCAGCGTTAGGGAAAAATATAAAAAAAGACCTGAGCAGTTTTGGGCGTAAGCTGGCGGATTCAAAAGCTTATGAATTTTACCGGCGGAAGATTAAAAAATTAGACCAAAGAATCCCTGCTTTGAGCCAACCTAGCGAAAGAAAAATTATGGACACCTTTGAGGACCTTAAGCATACTCAAAGTTTAAATGATTTTAAGCAGACCGCTAAAGAAATCCGTCAGCTAAAAAATGACCAGAATATTTCCGGCCAGCCGACTGGAAAAGAAGCGATTAAAGATTTAGAAGAAGCGGCGCGGTTAAAGCTGGATTTAATTTTTGCGGAAAAAACCGAGCAGGTAAGGAGTGCAGCGTTACGCAAGCAGGATGTTGGTGCTTTTACGGAGGAGTTCGATAAAAAAATGGATGGGGCGGTAAATGCCCAGATTTACCTGGAATTTATCCAAGAATTCTCCGGGCTTAGCCAACAGAATAAGAATAATAATTTAGGTTTAGCAGATGATTTAGAGCAGGTGCTGGATTTAAAAACCGAAGTTCACAAGCAGATAGAAAAAAACCGTTTAGATAATTGGATGGAGAAGGGTGTGCCTGTCCAGGCAAAGCAAGAAGTTACTGAGTCCTTAGAGATCTTAGAGGAGCAGGAGAAAAGCGCTGATTTAGAGAGTCAGTTGGGAGAATTAGTCGATAAAGTTAGAGGATTAGAAAAAAAAGGTGAAGTATCGCCTGCGATTGCCGCCGGTTTAGTGAAGGCCGCTACAGATTTTAAAAATCTTCTGGAGGAGAAACTACAGGCCCAGGCAGAACTAAAAAGCGGGAGAGAAACGGACAGCAGCCTGGAAAAATATGATTATTTCGAACAACTGCAGCAAGCGATTACCGAGTCCTCTTTAAATAATCAAAACAAAGAAACGTTGAGGGCTTTATCCGAACAGCTGATTCAATCTCAGAGTTTATCCGAGTTGGAAGAGGTTAAAGAAGGATTAGATAATAAAGTTTCTTCTTTAGCCTTGCAAGGGGCTTTTGATAAAAATCGTAAGAACCAATTAAATGAACTTAAAACCCTCTTGGCCAATCTGGAGAGAAGAATTGATAATTTAGAAAATCTGACTGCCGCACAGATCAGCCAGCTGCAGGGATATTTAAACCGGCTGCAGCAGGCCAAGGATCTGCGCGAGTTAGAAAACATCGCTCAGGAGTTCGCCCAGGCTATCGGCGCCAATCCGGCTTTAGATAAACAGGAGCAGGCCAGAATGCTGGCGGACCTGCAGAAATTAAAAGAAATCATCCGTTCCCTGCTGGGGAAAAAGGTGCTCACTCCGGAAGAATTCAAAGAGGTAAACCGGATTAACGAAAAAGTTAATCAGGTGGCTGAAATTAAAAGACAGTTTTTATCTAGCCAGTTTTTAACAGAAATTTTGGAGAGAATAGAAGCCTTAAGTGCCCAGGATGAAAAAAAGGCTCAAGAGCTACAGAATAAATTAGATCAGTTGCGTGAGAGTAAAGCTCCCGAGGAAGTAGAAAAGATAATCGCGGATTTAAAAAATATTATTAATAAAGAGAGTGAGCAAAAGAATAAAGTTAAACCTAAGGATGAAGAAAACCAGCCAGAGTTTAAAATTTATATTATTGCTGCGCCGCTAATCGTTGCACCGGGTAAAACCGTGCCCTTGAAGGTAATCGCTATTTATAATAACGGATATATTAAAGAATTAAGCAGGGATGTGGAGTGGTTTTCAACAAATCCCCAGGTTGCCTGGGTTGATGATTTTAACTTTTTACGCCCATTAGCTTTGGGTAGAACTAAGATTAAAGTTGTTTACAAAAGGGCAGTTAGCCAAGACACGGATGTTCACGTCGTCGAAGACTTGGATTCCCAAACTGTCCAGTCGATTAAGCGGGAGATTGGGCAATAAACTTATGAAGAAAATAATCCCGGTAATTATTTTTTTGGCGGCAATTATATATTTGTACCCGGTCAAGGCTGCTACGGTTGAGCAATATCGGCAGATTGATACCAGTCGGGGCAAGGTAATCGTCGGTTTAGATAAAGAAAAAGCTTTGGAGATGTTCGGTCCACCGGCCTCTAAAAGTGCTGGCCTTTGGTATTATGCAACGCCTCCATCTCCATTTTTTGTCAGCTTCTCTGAAACTCCGAGCATACTTTTATATCCTAATTTTTACCAGGCTACGGTGGGGATTCCTATGGAGTTTAAAGCTTTCTTAAGTTTGCCGGATTTTGAAATTAAGGAGATTACTTCAGAGGTGCAATTAATATTTGAACGTCCGGAGACCGCCCGCTTAGTCGCCCCTGGAGTGGTGGTCCCCAAAAAAGCAGGAGAGTATTCTTTGTTAGCGGTATATCAGAAGATTATGAGTAACCCGCTTTCGCTCCAGGTAAAAGAAGCTGAAAAAAGTGAAAAGAAAGAGTTAGAGAAGGAGAAGTTATTGAGCATTGACCTTTTGCCTTATCGGCCGGTAGTCTCATTGGAAGGTTCGGTGGATTTTATCGCTCTAGGCACATTTTATAGTAATGATTTGAATGAATATTCAGTCAGAGATATAAGCCAAGATGTTGACTGGTTAATGCGCCTGCGTCCGCGTTTAGGTTGGAATAGGCAAGATGGCTACCGGGTGTATTTTTCAGAACAGGGGTTAGCAGATGTTGTTTCTAAACATATGCAGATAGAAAGCTCTAATCAGCGCGTAGAGATTAGAGACAGGGTTGATTCCGGTTTTAAAAGATTAAAACATATTCTTGTTTTACCGGAAAGCATGATAGTCCTACTGAATAATGAAATAAAGGTCAGGGTTTTTGGCACCTATGAAGATAATACCGTTTCGGAATTAACCCGGGAAGTGAAATGGAAAATATCCGACCCGGAGATATTAGCTTCACTTAAAAACGGGAGTTTTTACACTAAGAGCGAAGGGGTAACCGAAGTAGTTGCCACTAAGGATGGTTTAGAAGGCCTACCGATTAAGGTAGCGGTAGTAAATAAAAGCGCACATTTTCTGGATGCGGCTGCGATTTTTAATTCTATCCCCCCGGAAGCTCCCGAGCGTAATCCGCTGGAGGAAATTAAGCAGAATGTCGATAAACTTAAAAAAGATTTCTTAATCAAGCAGAAAGAGCTGAAAGAAATTAAGATTGAACCTAATTTATTAGAGATCAGCTTAGGCGAGCAAGCCAGTTTTACTGCTACCGGAATTTATGATGACGGCAGCACAAGTGACTTAACTGTACTGGGCAGCTGGGGCACTCTAGACCAAAACGTAGCCAGGGTATCCGCAGGCAATGTTTCTTCTATTAGTCTGGGGCAGACCAGCGCTTATGTTGAGTATAAAGGTGTACGTAGTGAATACGCCAGTGTAATTGTAATCGAACCCAGATTAGTTTCTTTATTATTGACTCCAGATAGTCTGAGGCTTTCCCGGGATCAAAAAGCCCGCTTAAAAGTAATAGGCAATTATTATGATCAGTCAAAGCGCGACTTAACCGAACAGGTTAGTTGGATGATTGCTCCGGCGGCGGTAGTGAGGATAGACCAAGCAATACTGAGACCGCTAAAATTTGGCCGGGCCGAAGTTTATGCAGAATATTCGAAGATTCGGAGTAATCCGGCTAGTGTCCAGGTGGTTTTGACTTTAGGTTGGTTACTTTGGTTATTAATAAAAATTAGTTTTACGTTATTTTTGTTGTTATTATTATTTATTCTAATATTATATTTGATAGCAGAACGAAAACGCAAAAAGCTGATTTCATTGAAAGATGACCCGCGGGTTTTTATCTTGGAATTAAATGAAAATGCCAAGAAATTAATCGCTATTTTCGGACTGCGTTACGATATTTATACCTCTCCGTTATTTTTTGCCGGATTGGTCCAGCGCAAGTTTTTAGTGCCGGATAACGATTTTTTGAATTTTACGGTGAAATTTGAAGAAGCTAAGTATAGCCACCATGTTTTACAGAAAAAAGATTTAGTGTCAGCGGTCAATGATTACAATAGATTTTTTACCGGATTATGTAAAACACAGCCCTGGGCACTTGCTTATTACCGTCAGGGATTAGCCTTGTTGCATGCTCGGCCGATTTTATTTAAGTTAACCGACCAATTCTAACTATGCAAAATCAAATATTCTTGGATAAATTGAAACGGGCTTATATGATGGAAGAGGAAATGGCGGGAATGTTTATCGACTTATGTCAGGCCGGAGATTTACCTGCAGATTTAGCTGAATCAAAGCGTAAACGCTTAGAACAGGTTCTTTTACGGATTAAGGCTGATACGTTACGGCACAAGAAAATTCTATCGGGAATCATTGGAGAGCGCAGCTGACTATGGACCGGAAAGTGATTGCTGCTCGGTTACGCCAACTTTTAACTGCGGATAAGAACGCCTGGGCGATTTATTCGGAATTAGCTCTCCTGGCTCCTGAGCCTAAATTGCGCGCGGTATTTCTTGGCCTGGCTGAAGAAGAAAAGCATCATACAGTTCTGGATGAAGAGATGCTGATACTTTTGGAGAGTTAAGGGTGGCTGGGCAAAAACGCTTAATTGAATGGTCTAAATTAATAGAAGTTTATATCCTGCTTTTGGTTATTCCCTGTATAATTTTTTATTACCTGGGGTTACATTATCCGGCTTTTTTGAAATTTTCGTATTATTTCGTATTGTCTCTTTTTATTTGTCAGGCTGCTCTTTCTTATATTTATTCTGCCAGCGCATTTAAGCGGAAAAGATTCAAGTCTCTGCCTACGGCTAAACATGAGCGGGTACCGAAAACTACATTTGTTGTCAGCGCTTATCTTCCTAATGAAGCAGAAGTTATTGAAGATACCCTGGTGAATATCCTAGAGAATGTTTTACGCCCAGCGGATGGGATCGAAGTAATTTTAGCTTATAATACTCCGCTGATGGAGCCGTTGGAGCTGCGTTTGCGGGCTCTGGCCTACAAGTGGCCGGAGCTTATTCTAGCCAATGCTTACGGTTCTAAGAGTAAAAGCCAGAATTTAAATTATGCCCTTGAGGTAGCCAGCGGCGAAATGATTGTTTTGCTAGATGCCGACCATTTAGTTTCCGCCGGTTGTCTATCTTGCGCCTGGCGTTGGTTGGATGAAGGTTATGATATTGTTCAGGGCCGGTGTAAGATTCGCAACGGTAGAAATAGCCTGGTCGCGGCTTTAGTGGAGGTAGAATTCGAAGCGATTTACGGAGTAAGCCATTATGCTAAATCTAAACTTTTTGACTCAGCGCTTTTCGGTGGAACTAACGGTTATTGGCGTAGTTCGGTAATTAAAAAAATTCAGTTTAAAGAAGATCGGTTGACTGAAGATATTGATGCAACTTTAAGGGCGATTTTGGCCGGTTATCGGATTGTCCATGATCGTTCGATTGTTTCTTCTGAGTTGGCTCCTCAGACTTGGAGCGGCCTCTGGTTTCAGCGCAAGCGTTGGGCTCAGGGCTGGTTTCAATGTTCCATGCAGCATCAATGGCCGATATTTAGGAGTAGATATCTTAATATTTATCAAAAATTTATGTGGACAACGCTGCTGGTTTGGCGGGTAATTTATGATGTTTTAGGGCATTTACTCTTACCGATTGTGATTGCTTTTTGGATTTCTCGCGGCAGAATAGTCCTACCGATGAATAACTTTATCTGGTTTGCTTTATTTTTTACTTTGCTCAGCGGCCCTTTTGAAGCGGCGGTTGCCTATAAAAATTCTTTTTTACCTCGGGCACCGGTTAGTTCTTTTTTGTTCTATGCTTTTTTTACTTTTCCTTATACGATGTTTAAAAATTCAATCCAAGTCGTAGCTATTCGCGATGAGTTGTTGGGACTGCGGGAGTGGGTAGTTTCATCAAGAAAAAGATGATTAAATATTGCCTTCGATTTACACTTATATTTCTATCCGTTTTATCGATTACGGTTACTGCTTTTGCGGATGAAGCTTTTGATCTCCAACTTAGTCAGGCCCGTAGTTTAGTAGAACAAAAATCTTACGCATCGGCTTTACAGGTTTACTCCGGTATTAGCTCGCAACTGTATAATGACCCGGGTTTGATTATTGAATGGGCCCGTGTTTATACCTACAACAATCAGCATATAGAAGCGATTAAACTTTTTGAGCAGATTCGCCAGGCTTATCCACAAGAAGCTAGCCCAATATTACGAGAATTGGCTGATCAGTATCGCTGGAGCGGCCAGGTTTTTAAAGCCCTGGAAATTTATAAGGAACTGCTGAAACTTGAACCGGATAATACCGAGGCTTTACTGGGCAAGGCGGAAATTTTAAGTTTTCAGGATAAACTCGAAGAAGCTTATGTTTTATACCAATCGGTCTTGGATAAAAATTCGGGAAATCTTAATGCACTTAATGCTCAAGCTAAGATTTTAGTTTGGCAGGGATACCATCGTCAGGGGCTTAGCCGGTATGAAGAGGTGCTTAATCTTGATCCCAGGAATCCCGACGCTTTGGAAGGGATGGCTTTTGCTTGGCATTGGCTGGGTAATGATGCGAATGCTTTGGATAAACTTAATCAGCTTTTAGAGTTTGAGCCTAGTCGGCAAGCGGCTACTGAATTGTACGCCCGGATTAAAGGTTCTGGCCATCCTTTTGTTAAAAAAAGCGTCAGCTTCACTAATGATAGCACTCCGCAGACCGTAGTAGCAGGATCTTGGCGCTCTGGTGCGCATTTGAATAATTTGACCTCGATTGATGTTTTTTATGAACATCAAGATTTAAACAAAAAAGGGGCATTGGTCTCCAGATTATCTGCGCATCGGCAGGGTTTAGGTTTAAACAGTGTTTTTGGTTCAGCTTATGAATTTCATGTCTTTCTTTACGAGTCTCAATATAATAAAGTCGATTTTCATCCATTAACCACAAACACCTGGCTTACTTACAGGCCCGATGACTATTGGCGTTTTGATTTAGCTTATGAACGGGAAACATTCCAGGATAATGATGCTTTATTTTATAAAATTATCACTGATAGTCCATCAATCTCCGTGGATTTTAAGCCGAACCGTTTTTGGTTCTTTAATTTAAAATATAAACGTAGCTATTTTAACGATGATAACCGCCAAGATCAAATTTTTACTAAAATTGAATATCGCTTTTCACATAAGCCGTTTATTAAGTTATACTATAATTATTATTATTCAGGATGGAGTGAGCCGGAGTTGGACCATGGATATTTCAACCCGCGTAGCCTGCGCGCACATAGTTTAGGCGCCTATACCGGTTTAGAAATTACCCCAAGATTGTTTTTTGAAGCCAAGGCTTCCGGTGGTTATGAATTTCAGCGCCAGCCAGATAATCAGCATAAAAAATCAGACCATCCGACTGCTTATATTGCGGCCAGCTTTAATTATCGCTTAGGGCGCAATTGGCTTATTTCTGCTTTTGGTGATTTTTTTACTACCTGGCCAGATCATGGCCAGCGTTCCTACCAGAAAAGAGGGGCTTATCTTAGTCTGACTTACAACTTCGGAGCCGCTCCGCTTTTGTCGGGCAATACCACTTTGCCCTACCGGAGCACGGGGACTGATTAACAGAATAACAAGTATTCTATTTTTACCATTTATTTTTTATCTAAATGATCAATAAAATCGAAAAACTCGATAATTTAAAATATTCTGCCCATGAAATCCAGGAATGTATTAATTTATTGAAAGATTTAGTCGCCGATAGCCAGCAGTTGGCTTTTTTAAGCAGAGAGCAAAGGATTGAGCTGATCACGGTAACCGGACAACTCTCCCGGCCCAACCGGGAGGAGATTAGGAAGCGTAAAAGGGATTGCCAGCGGCTTAAAAAACAAAAGATTAATAGTTATGAGCGTATTATCCGCGCCTCTACCGGTATTCGTAGCGCCCGACTGTCGACGGTATTCTCTGCTCCCGGACAGATTAGCGGTGTTGAGCTGGATGCGCAGCCGCAGCCGGAGTTGCTTATTCCCCGAGCTTGTTATATCTGTAAAGATGAATTTAAAAGGGTGCATTTTTTTTATGATGCTTTATGTCCGCGCTGTGCAGAGTTTAATTATCAAAAACGCTTCCAAACCGCTTCGCTTGACGGACAGGTAGCTTTGATCACCGGTTCACGCTTGAAGATCGGTTATCAGGCAGCGCTGATGATGTTGCGGGCCGGGGCCAGAGTAATCGCTACTACGCGTTTTCCGGTGGATTCTGCCTTGCGTTATAGCCGGGAAACAGATTTTAAGCAATGGAGCAAGCGCCTGCATATCTATGGGCTGGATTTACGTCATACCCCGAGTGTAGAAATTTTCTGCAATTTTATCAGCCAGAAATATGAGCGTTTGGATATTTTAATCAATAACGCCGCCCAGACGGTCAGGCGCCCACCGGGATTCTACGCGCATTTAATGGATAATGAGAATATAAAATTCGCTGATTTACCGCCAGCGGCGCGTTTATTATTAGAGGGGTATCAGGAGTGTAAACAAAAAATCTTAAGCGCGGGTAGTAATTCAGCCACTGCCGTATCGGCAGACCTGCAGCTGCCTATCGGTTGGCATCAAAGGGGTCCGGGTGTTGGCCTGCTGGCTTCGGCACGACTTTCCCAGATCCCTTATGTTTATGACCATGCTTTACCGGCGGAGAAAGTTTTTCCTCAAGGTAAGTTAGATGCCGATTTACAGCAGATAGATTTACGTCAAGTCAATAGTTGGAGGCTTTGTTTAGGCCAAGTTCCTACTGCCGAAATGATTGAAATCCAGTTAGTTAACGCCATCGCTCCTTTTGTACTATGTAATAAATTATTGACTTTAATGAAACGTCAAAATACCGGGCAGAAACATATTGTTAATGTTTCTGCCATGGAGGGTAAGTTCACTCGCTATATTAAGACTGAGCGCCATCCGCACACCAATATGGCTAAAGCGGCCTTGAACATGTTAACACATACTTCAGCCAGCGATTTGGCTAAATGCGGAATTTTTATGAATTCGGTGGATACCGGCTGGGTAACGGATGAAGATCCAGCCGCCCTTTCTTTGCGTAAACAGCAATGGCATGATTTCCAGCCGCCCTTAGATATCGTCGATGGGGCAGCTAGAGTCTGCGATCCGTTCTTTGACGGGATCAATACCGGCAAGCATTGGTGCGGTAAGTTCTTGAAAGACTATTTTCCGGTAGCTTGGTAAGGCTAGAATATCCTTGATATAAACCCAGATTAATATATAATAATTAAAGATCAGTTAACTCTTCTTAATTTTAGGAATTTGACCTCACCGGTTTTTGTAAACTAATTCCCGACAGAAAGAATATTGATGAAAACCGAATTACAAAATTTATGTATTGGAGATTTAAAGATCCGGCTGCCGATTATTCAAGGAGGTATGGGGGTGCGGGTCTCTAACTCATCCTTGGTAGCTGCGGTATCCAATGAAGGTGCGTTGGGAGTAATTGCGGCTGTGGGATTAGGAGAGGAGGTAGAAAATAAAGAATTGGGGTATCTTGAGCGTTCCCGTTTATCTTTTACCGAGAGTATCCGCCGCACCCGGCAAAAAACTAAAAATCCTTTTGGCGTTAATATAATGTGTGTTTTGACTAATTATGAAGACTTAGTTAATGTCGCCCAGCAGGAATCTGTAGACGTAATTATTTCGGGGGCGGGATTACCGTTGAGACTACCTTCTTTGATCAAAAATAATAAAACTAAATTGATTCCGATTGTTTCCAGCGCCCGGGCGGCTCGTATTATTTGTAGTACTTGGCAGAGAAGATATAAGCGCCTTCCGGATGCCTTGATTGTAGAAGGGCCTTTAGCCGGAGGGCATTTAGGATATAGTTTAGCTGAACTGGAAGATAAAGAAAATTTTTCTCTGGAAAATATCCTGGTAGAAGTAATTAATGTCGTGCAAGGTTTCCAAAGCAAAACCATTAAGATCCCGGTGATTGCTGCCGGAGGAATTTTCGACGGTAAAGATATCGCTAAGTTTATGCGTTTAGGGGCCAGTGGAGTGCAAATGGGGACGCGTTTTGTTTGTACGCATGAATGCGACGTGGATTTAGCCTATAAAGAAACATATTTATCCGCTAAACCCGAGGATATTGTAGTGATCCAGAGTCCGGTGGGGTTGCCGGGCAGAGTTATCCGCAATGATTTTGTTAAACGGATTATTCTGGGCGAACGGATGGATTTTAATTGCCAGTATCATTGTTTATATACTTGTGATCCTAAAAAAGTTAATTATTGTATCGCTAAAGCCCTGTTAAATGCTTCCCGCGGCCAATTAGATAAGGGTTTTGCTATGTGTGGAAGTAATGCTCACCGCATTCAAAAGTTAGTTTCGGTAAAAGAATTGATCACCGAGCTGGTTACCGGCGCCCAGGCAGCTTTAAATTCCTGAAACTCAAATTTAAAACTCTTCTGATTAAAGCAACTCCTATTCTTCTGTTCGTTAAGCCTAATTTCATAGAATTAGTCTAAGTAGCTTATTTTATAAATGCTGGTTTATGTTCCTGCAATCTTTTATAGCAATCTTATAAAGTTGCTTTATAATACATTTAGGAAGTAAACTAAATATGGCGGCGCTGGAGCTCATCGCAACATGGCGATATGAATAATATGCAGCCGCATTAAATCCATGCAGGTATACACTCAATTTGAAAATAAGCCTTTTTTATTCCAGGATCCGGAATTTATAATTTCTTGTTCTGACCCAGCTTTATTTAAATCTGTCTTTGGAGATATCGAGCGGGCGCTTAGTCGAGGGTATTACTTAGCCGGGTTTTTATCTTATGAAGCAGGATATTGTTTCGAGGAAAAATTATTTCAGGCCTGTAAGTATGATTTCCCGCTTATTCATCTGGGCGCCTATAAAAGTGTAGGCCGGTATAAGCTCAGCGCACCGGCAGGGGAGTACCGCATAGCTAACCTGCGTTTGAATTTGGATCAGAAACAGTATGCGTCAAATATTAATACTATCCGTGATTATATTGCACAGGGCGAGGTTTATCAAATTACCTATTGCCTGAAACTGCTGTTTGAATTTTACGGCGATCCGCTTACACTGTATTATCAACTTTTAAAGCAGCAACCGGTGCCCTATCCTGCTTATCTGGAAACTGAAAAATTCCGGATTCTTTCTTTATCTCCGGAATTATTTATTAAAAAACAATCTACGCATTTAATTACTAAGCCGATGAAAGGCACTTGGCCGCGGGGTAATAATCTAGTTTCCGATCTATTAGCGCCGTTGCGCCTTAAGTATGACCGAAAAAACCGGGCAGAAAACGTTATGATTGCTGATCTTTTAAGAAATGATTTAGGGAGGTTTGGTGCCGGGATCAAAGCTCCTACGCTGTTTGAGGTAGCCAGATATAGAACTCTTTGTCAGATGACTTCTACGGTAACGGCTAAAGTTAAGCCGGATATTTCGATCTACGATCTTTTTGCCGGGATTTTTCCTTCGGGGTCGGTCACCGGAGCTCCGAAAATCCGTTCTATGGAGATAATCAATAAGCTAGAGCAAGATCACCGTAAAATTTATACCGGAGCTATCGGTTTTATCGCTCCGGATAAAGACATGTTCTTTAATATTCCGATCCGTACACTTTTAATTCCTGTATCTGGTTATTCGGCCGAAATGGGTATTGGAGGAGGGATTGTATGGGATTCTACTCCGCAAGGGGAATGGAATGAAGGGCTGCTCAAGGCCAAATTCCTTACCGAACTGGCGGGAAAACCTTTCAAACCAGATTAAGACCCAGAATTCATCGGTTACAATTTAAAAACAGTGATTAAATTGTATTTGACAAACTGGGTAAACAGAGTATAATAAAACAAAGATTAGAAGATTTTTATGCCGCTAAGGGAGGGCCACAACTAACCTTTGCGGTTTTT
>JBFZAT010000045.1:0-19404 GCA_041308845.1 Candidatus Omnitrophota bacterium
AAAATAAGTAAATCTTTATTCCGCGAGCCTAAAATAGTAGTAATCTGATTGCCGGCTTTTTTCAATGCCCGGGCAACCGGTAGAATCTCAGCAATCCCCACTCCGCCGCCTACCAGAATAACTTTACCGAATTTCTTAATCTGCGTAGGATGGCCTAAAGGCCCGACTAAAGAATAGAGCACATCCCCGGGCTTAAGTCTACCTAAACACTGAGTAGTAAAACCTGCCTCTTGAAAAATTAAAGTCACCGTTCCTTGAGCTTGATCCGTATCTACCAAGGTTAAAGGAATACGTTCACCTTGTTCACTAACCATGAGCATCACAAACTGTCCGGGTTGAGCTTTAGCCGCAATATCCGCAGCCAGAATATCCAGTTGCGTAATTTTGACTCCCCCGACATCATTAACTATCTTTTTATTGAGTATTTTCATGTCTAATTTTGCCTAAATTTTATGCAGAGATTATAAAAAAAGAACGCCCAAACCACCGTTCGGACGTCCTTGTCCCAAGTGTTTAAAATAAATCCTTAGCATATTATTACTGATTAACATATTTGTCAAGATTTATATTACAATTTAAATCTCAGCAGTCAACTTGACTAAACCATCTTTAAAAGGAGTAATAACCCGTTTTAGAATGCCGGAAAGATACGCCATCAACACTCCATAATTGGTAATCGCCACCTTTGACTCTTTGGCCCGGCTGATCCGCTGCATAATCTCACCCCGGTTAACCATGCATCCTCCGCAAGAAATAATCAATTTATAGCGGCTCAGGTCTTCCGGGAAATCTCCTCCGGCGGTCACCTCATAGTGCAGGTCTTTTTTAGTATAATTCAACAGCCAGGTTGGAATCTTGGTCCGCCCAATATCTTCCGGCTGCACATGATGCGTACAGGCTTCGGCAATCAAAATTTCATCCCCATCTTTTAGTTTCTCCAATATCTTTACCCCGTTCAAATAAGTATTCAAATCGCCTTTATGCCTGGCAAAAACAATAGAAAACGAAGTCAGAGGGATATCTGCCGGCAGCACACTGCAAACATCCTCAAAGACCTGCGAATCCGTAATCACCAAACGCGGTTTTTCTTTTAAGGCTTTAAGCGTAGCTAATAATTCCGTTTCTTTAGTCACTAAAGCCACAGCATAGTTATCCAAACAATCCCGCATAACCTGAACTTGAGGCAAAATCAGCCGGCCGGCCGGCATGGCGCTATCAATCGGACAAACTAAGACAATTACATCCTGGGGCTTAACAATATCTCCGACCAAAGGAATCGGCGACCAATCTCCAGGAACCATCGCCATCAGTTTTTGTTTAAGCTCTAAAATCCCCTGGTGGGTTTTCGCACTCACCTTGATAAAAGGAAGCTGATTGGCTTCTAAGTAAACCTGAGCCTGATCTACACCTAAATCTCCTTTATTGACCACCACTAAAAACGGTAATTTTTTCTTTCGGAAAGTATCGATTAACCCCTCTTCAAAATTATCCAAAGGGCTATCCGGAGCAACCACAATTAAACCTAAATCTGTTTTTCTCAAAACCGCCAAACTCCGCTTAATCCTCTCTGCTCCTAAAATTCCCGCATCGTCAATACCGGCGGTATCAATAAGCATACAGGGACCAATCGGTAGAATTTCCATAGCTTTATAAACTGGATCGGTAGTAGTTCCGGCCACCTCCGAAACAATCGCTGCCTGCTGACCGGTCAGCGCATTAATTAAGCTGGATTTACCGGTATTCCTTTTACCGAATATCCCGATATGCAACCTGTTACTGGCCGGAGTTTTATACATTTGAATCTACCTCCCTGGATTTTAAAGAATCGCCTTGGCCGTAATCTATAAACCTGTGCAGCTGCTCAGCCATAGCATGCATACAGAAATTACACGCCCCTACCGGTTCATCAACACATTTCTTGCCCGGATAAATCTGATAAAGTTTGCGGTAAGGCTGTGGGGTAAAATTTGGCATCAAAACATTCGCCCCGCATTTTAACCCCTCCAAACGGTAATCTTTATCCAGGCTACCTAAGGCGGTAGTCGCGGGCAAATGTGCATTTTTAGTAACGATGCGGGTCAAAGCAATAGCTTTTAAAACCAGCAGCGCTTGAGCTTTATCTTGAGCGCAAAACTCAGTTTGCTGATGGGGAATAAACGGACCCAGGCCAATCATATCAAAATTTTCCTGTTTAAAAAATTGGATATCTTGGGCGATATCTTTTAAGCTTTGTCCGGGCAGGCCGATAATATTCCCCGAACCAACCTGATAATTTAATTCCCGCAGTATATCCAGACACTCCAGACGCCGGGTAAAGCTCATCTGCGGATGCAGCGCATTATATAAATTTTTATTCAACGTTTCCATTTTTAGCAGGTAACGGTCTGCGCCGGCTTGACGCCAAAGCCGGTAATCAGCTGCATCCCTCTCTCCGACAGAAAGAGTGATCGCCAACTTAAACCTGGATTTTATCTGAGTAATTATATCCGCCAGCCACAAAGCATCCAAAGCCGGATCATCTCCGGATTGCAGCACTACGGTTTTAATATCACAGGCAACTAAATGCTCAACACTCTTAATTAATTCCTCTTTGTTCATCCGGTAACGGGGAAGCTGATGGTTATTCTTATTTAAACCGCAATAAAAACAACTTTTATCGCAATAAGAAGAAAATTCGACAATCCCGCGCAGCAGAATCCCATCTCCACAGAACTTTTTTCTCACTTTATCAGCAAAGTTAAATAAAGTATCCACTGCTGGCTCCTGGTTCAGAGATAAAACCTGCTCTAAATCTTCTGCTGGCGGTAGATCAGAAATATAAATTTTATTTAAAATAGCGTTAAACTCAGACGTATTCATCTCTTAATCCTTGAGCGACATGCTTAAAGAAAATTTCTAACTTTTCCTGATCTGCCAGAGGAAGTTGTTTAAAATAACGGTTGATCATTTTATGGCCCGCAGTTTTTACAGATGCAGAAGCAAAATCATCTAAATATTCCTGCAAAGTAATTAAGGCATTCATGCTGCATTTCCCCTTGATTGTCCCGGGTTTAGCCAACTGCATAAATGCCTCCCCCGTCCTTTCCTTGCGATAGCAGGCAGCGCAAAAAGAAGGAATATAATCATGCTGAATAAGCATCCCCACAATCTCATCTAAAGTTCGGTGGTCACCCAGATAAAATTGACCCCCGGCCTGAGCTGATGCTTGGCGGCAATAGCCTCCCGGAGAAGTATTTGATTCAGCACTAATCTGAGAAACCCCCAGGCTGAGCAACTCATCCCGCATACGAGGATTTTCCCGCGTCGACATAATTATACCGGTATAGGGCACAGATAACCGCAAAATCGCCACTATCTTTTTAAATTCCTCATCTGATATTTTATACGGCGGGTTAAAAGATAGGTCTGCTCCTTCTGCCGGCTCGATTCTCGGTACAGAAATGGTATGCGGCCCGACCTTGAACTTTTCTTCCATATGTTCGACATGGCTCAATAGCCCCAAAGTCTCAAACCTGTAATCATATAAACCATAAAGCGCACCGATCCCCAAATCATCTATCCCGGCGCAAAAAGCGCGGTCGATCGCATCCATCCGGTTATCCGGATCGCTTTTGGGCCCTTGCGGGTGCATGGACAAATAAGTTTGCTGATGATAGGTCTCTTGAAATATCTGATAAGTACCGATACCGCTGGCTTTAAGTTTTTTAAACTCCTTAACACTCAGCGGGGCACAATTAACATTAACTCTTTTTATTTTATTCTTTCCTGCTTGAGCAGCATAAATCGCCTTAACCCCGTCAATGTAATAATCAACATTAGCTTGGCCGGTTAAAGATTCTTCCCCGCAAACCATCAGTATCCGCTTATGACCCCGTTTAAGTAACCATTCCGTCTGCTCCTTAATCTCAACCACAGACAATGCTTTACGTTTAATTAATTTATTATCGGATTTAAATGCGCAGTATAAACAGGCGTTAACGCAAAGGTTGCTGATATAAAGTGGCGCAAAAAGTACCACCCGCCGGCCATAGATAGTATCTTTGACCTGACTAGCCGCGGCGAATATCTTTTGAATATCCTGCGCATCTTCTACTGATAATAAAGCTGCGGACTCTTTAAGACTCAGGCGTTGGAGCGACTTGGCTTTATTGAGAATAATATCTAACTGCTCAGCAGCAAGCGGGGTTGCATCAGCCAGTAAATTATTTATTTTTTCTTGTTTAATATATTTCATGATTTTGATCTCAAGAATAGGTTCACATTCTTATTCCGTAAAACATGAAAATAAACCTATTCGGCTTTACTTAACCCTGATTTTACGCTCACCCCGTTAATTTTACCCAGCTTGCCGGTTAATGCCCCTAATTCATCGGTAGTAGCATTGACGATCAGGACAATTACGCTTAATTCTCTTTTAACATGGGGAATTCCCATGCGGCCGACTACCAAATCCCCGAATTCGGTCAGAACATTATTCACCAGCGGCGCAGCCTTTTTGCGATTATGAATAATCACCCCCACAAAACCTAAACGCTTTTCCATCTGTCTCCTCCCTGCGCCGAAGCGCGCACTGGCGCAATTCCTATAAGCGCCAGGTGTTGCCCATTAAGAGGTTATCGGCCTCTCCGATAAGGCCGGGTGTTATAAATAATAAACCCAGCTCTCCTGCATCAATATTTTCCTGCAGAAGACTGGGTTCTATGCCTGATCCTCCCTAAGGTTAGAGCCTTAATCAAGACTCCTAGCCGCAGGATGTTTATTTAGATTAACAATTTATTTTTTCAAGTTTTCTTCTACCGTCTTAAGTAAAAGATCCGGCTTGACCGGTTTTTCTAAAACCACTTTCACCGGCAACCAGTTGGCATCCGGCTCGAAACCAAAAGGCAAATTCATATCCTTACGGATACCCGTCACTAATACCACCGGAATATCCTGAGTAACCTTATCTTCTTTTAATTCCCTAGCGACATCAAAACCTTCGCTTTTATTGGTCATCATCACATCCAACAATATCAAATTAGGAACCTGGTTTTTAGCTTCCTTAAAACCATCCGTTCCGTTAGAAGCAGAAAGCACCTTATAATCTCGGGCTTCCAAAAGAGTTGAAATTGCTTCCACAAAATCCGGGTCGTCATCGACAATCAATATTTTATACGCCATATCACCTCCAAGTTTATATTAAATTATACAGCCAGTTCGCTGCTTTGGCAACTGATTTCCGGTAGAGCTATTTACCGGCTGCTTGCTTACGGTACATTTTAATCACTTCCACCGCTTTTTTCGGCGTCAGTGTCCCATAAATTTTATCGCCGATCATCATTACCGGTGCCAAACCGCATGCTCCCAGGCAGCGGGTTTCCTGCAAAGAGAATAGTTCATCGCCGCTGGTTTCCCCTACTCCCAACTTAAGCTCCTGCTTCAAAGCATCCAGAATATCTTCTGCCCCTTTAACATAACAAGCAGTGCCTAAGCATACTGAAACCGTATATCTACCTTTCGGCTTAAGGTTAAAATAATGATAAAACGTTGCCACCCCCCAAATATGGGCGGTAGGAATATTCATCATAACCGCCACTTCATCCATAATCTCTTGGGGCAAATATCCGTAAAGCTCCTGTGCCCGGTGCAACACGGCGATCAGCTGTGAATCTGAGCGCTCCTGCTTCTTCAAGTCCTTCATATAATCTCTTAATTCTTCGATTTTTTTACCGCCGCCGCAAGCACAATCCATTTCTTATACCCCTTTCAATAATTTAACGCGCCTGAATTTCTGCCGGAATAATCCCTAACGGTTCTTTGGCACTGTAATGTGTATGTAAAAGTTTATGAGAAACCGCACTCAACGGGCGGCCCAAAAATTCCTTATAGATCCTTTGAATATCGGGATTCTCGTGGCTACGCCGAATGGTTTTATTGCGGTCGATGCCATAGAGCGCTTCTGCCCGGCGCTTTAAACATTCTGCATCAAGCGGGATAGAATTAATTCCGGCGTAAGGTTGCCCTCCCCCGCCGACACATCCCCCCGGACAACCCATAATTTCAATAAAATGGTACCGGCCGGGGTCTTTACGCACCGCCGATAGCAGCTCATAAGCGTTTCCCAGCCCGTGGGCAACCGCCACCCTGATCTCTTTGCCGTCAATCATCAACCGGCCTTCTTTTATTCCTGCCAGGCCGCGAATATCATTAATTTCGATATCCAACAGAGTTTCTCCGGTATATAGCTCATAAGCCGTGCGGATCGCCGCTTCCATAACTCCTCCAGTGGCACCAAAGATCGCCCCGGCGCCGCTGGAAAGCCCCATCGGTTCATCAAATTTCTCACCCTTGATATGTACCAGATCAATCCCTGCCGATTTCATCATCCAGGCAACCTCGCGGGTGGTCACCACTAAATCCGTACTTTGCAGGCCATCAACCATTAACTCCGGGCGCACGGCTTCATATTTCTTAGCGGTACAGCACATCACCGCCACACTGAGGATTTTTTTAGGGTCTTTCTTAATCTTATCCGCAAAATAGGTCTTAATTACTGCACTCATCATCGACATCGGAGATTTGCAGGTGGAGACATTGGGCAAAAGATCGGGGTAAAACTGTTCCACGCATTTCATCCAGGCGCTGGAACAGGAAGTAATCATCGGAAGTTTACCCTTGCCCTGTAACCTTTCTAAAAACTCGCTGGCCTCTTCCATAATCGTCAAATCCGCGGAAAACTGTGTATCAAAAACATAATCAAAACCCAATCTGCGTAAAGCTGCTACCGTTTCCTGCTCCATCTGCCGGCCAGCCGGTAAGCCGAATGCTTCTCCGATGGCAGCACGCACCGAAGGGGCAATCTGGGCAATCTTGATCAAATCAGGATCGTTAAGTTTCTCGAACAACTCCTGGGTATGGTTCTTTTCCACAAACGCCGCAGTCGGGCAAACATTAATACATTGTCCGCAGGCCGTGCAAACCGTTTCCGAAAAAGGAGCATTATACGCCGGCATCACTACAGTTTTAAATCCGCGGTAAGCATGCCCCAGGGCATTTACCCGCTGCACCTCAGAACAAACCCTGACGCATCTTCCACAGAGAATACACTTATTCGGGTCACGGACCACCGAAGTAGAGGATAAATCTTTTTCGTAATGCTTGGCCTCTCCTTCGAAATGGCGCTTACGAATGCCCATACTATGGGCTAGGCGTTGCAACTCGCAATTTGAATCGCGTTCACAGGTATGGCAGTCCAGAGGATGGTTATCCAGGATCAATTCCACGATATCCCTTCTGGCACGGCGCAGTTCTTTGGTGTCCGTGTGGATCTTCATCCCCTCGCTTACCGGATAAGCACAAGATGCGCAATAATTCCTCATCCCTTCAACCTCAACGATACAAACACGGCAAGCCCCTTCAATCGAAAGTTGGGGATGATAACATAAGCGCGGAATACGAAAACCCAGGTTATCCGCTGCCTGCATGATCGTTAAGTCATCAGTTGTTTTATAGGGTTTACCGTTTATATAAATTGTGATATCTTTCGCCATGATCAATACTCCTTCTATCTATACTTTTTTAATTGCCTCAAACTTACAGGCCTTAAAACAATTTCCGCATTGAATACACTTACTCTGGGTAATAACGTGCTGCTGCTTAAGTTCTCCGCTGATTGCCTCGGTCGGACAAACCTTCTTGCATGCCCCGCAGCCGACACATTTATCAACAATCTCATAATTAAACAGTTGCTTACAGACATGCGCCCGGCAATGTTTTTTAAGTATGTGCTCTTCATATTCATCACGAAAGTTTTTCAAGGTACTTAAAACCGGATTCGGAGCCGACTGCCCTAAGCCGCATAAAGAAGCTTTCTTAATCATTGTCCCCAGGCGCTCAAGCTTATCCAGATCTGCCGGCACCCCTTTGCCAGCTGAAATACGGGTGAGGATCTCAAGCATCCGCTTGGTCCCTTCCCGGCAAGGAGTACATTTACCGCATGATTCATTCTGGGTAAACTCCAGAAAAAATTTCGCCATATTCACCATGCAGGAATCTTCATCAATTACAATCATCCCGCCGCTCCCCATGATCGATCCGACTTTAGCTAAAGACTCATAATCAATGGGCGTATCCAAATACTCTTCGGAAAGACAACCTCCGCTTGGCCCTCCGGTTTGCACCGCCTTAAACTTTTTCCCGTTAGGAATGCCTTCGCCGATATCATAAATCATTTCGCGCAGAGTTGTCCCCATCGGAACCTCGACCAAGCCGGTATTATTAATTTTACCGGCTAAAGCAAAAACTTTAGTTCCCTTGCTTTTTTCGGTACCGATAGAACTAAACCAATCCGCGCCGTCTAGAATAATCACCGGAATATTCGCCCAGGTTTCCACGTTATTAATCAGCGTCGGCTTACCGAACAAGCCGGCCACCGAAGGATAAGGCGGGCGCGGGCGCGGCATACCGCGTGAACCTTCAATAGAATGGATTAATGCCGTCTCTTCCCCGCAAACAAAGGCCCCCGCCCCCAACCGGATTTCGATATCAAAAGAAAAATTTGAATCCAGAATATTTGCCCCGAGAAATCCGTTTTCATAAGCTGCCGCGATCGCTTTCTTAATCCGGTCGATGGCTAAAGGATATTCCGCCCGGATATAAATAATACCTTTTTTCGCCCCGATGGCGTAACCCCCGATACACATCCCCTCAAGTACCGTATGCGGATCACCTTCAATCGTACTTCTATCCATAAATGCTCCCGGATCACCTTCATCGGCATTGCAAATGACAAACTTCTCATCGCTTTGTTCTTTAGCCGTTAACTCCCATTTTAGGCCCGTGGGAAAACCTGCCCCGCCCCGGCCGCGCAAACCGGATTTTTTAACTACGCCGATTACCTCTTGAGGGGTTATTTCGGTAAGCACTTTGGCCAGCGCCTCATAACCTCTAACGGATAAATAATCATCGATTTTCTCCGGATCGATAATCCCGCAATTACGTAAAGCAATCCGCATTTGTTTACCGAAGAATTTTACATCTCCGAAAATACGGAAAAAACGGTTATAAAGATGGTCCTCCTGGATAGCCAGCCGGGCTACCGGCTGGTTTTTTAAAATATGCTGCTGGATAATCTCCGGGATATCTTTTTCTGCAACCTTGCCATAAATAGTATAGCCTGGATTAATAATCATCACCGGCCCCTTGCTGCACATCCCCAAACATCCCGAAAGCATAATCCGCACACGCTCTTCTTGCAAATCATGCCGTTGTAACTCCTGCTGGATAACGCTCTCTAGCTCCTTAGAGCGGTTACGCATGCAAGTTGGACCATCACATAAAGTAATTACATATTCCTTTTTCACTGCTGCCTACCTTCCTTCCTTGCCTATTTAATCACCCACTCCTGGATAACCTGGCCTTTTTTAATATGTTTTTCAATAATCTCTTTGGCACGATCCGCGTTAATCTTGCCGTATTTAACCGGAATTTTGCCTTCTTCAACCACTTCCACCGTAGGCTCTAAATTGCAACGCCCAGCGCAGCCTTTTTGGCTTAAGTAAACATCGGTTAAACCGGCGGCTTTAGCCTCCTGAAAAACCTGCATCACTTCCTTGGAGCCGGCGGCAATCTCACAAGTAGCCATGCCCACATAGACCCGCTTGCTCGAAAGATAACCTTTACTGATTATCCGGTTAATCGCCTCTGCCCTTTTTTTTCTGATTTTTTGCAATGGTGTTACCATAACCTGCCTCCTACTTTTTAATAAACCCGCCGATAGCGGTTTGGATTTATGCTGCCGAATAACTCGCAACCGGAACTAATCCGATCTCAAAGCAAAATGTATTACCGGTTGCGTTCGATTCTACCCAAATCCGCCCGCTATGCTTTTCAATGATCTCTTTAGTGATAAAAAGCCCCAGGCCCGTACCCGCAACCGTCTTGGTCTGAGGCAAGGCCAGGCGCGAAAAACGCTTAAAAAGCTGAAGTTGCTGCTCGCCGGATAAAGACTCACCATCATTATAGACGTTAACTCTTAAACGCCCTGCTTGCTCTGAGGCATTAATCATGATTTTCCCTCCGGAGGAACCGTATTTAATCGCATTACCGATTAAATTATTACTAACAATGACTAACAGGTCTAAATCAGCATATGCTTTTAGCCCCGGCGGTAAATTATTTACGATTTCCATCTGCTTTAAAGCGGCAGCTTGAGTGAATTCTTCAATCGCTTGGTCAAAAATATCCTCTTTGATCAGTAATTCCCGCGGCCGAATCAGGAGCTCCCCTTTTTCAATCCGGCTCAAACTTAAGAAATTCTTTACGGTAGCTGATAGATAATCAAGCTTGCGCGTCACCAGGTCCATCGCGCGGCGCTGTTTAAAATTAATCATCCCCAAAAAACCATCCCTTACCGCGTAAGCATTCAAAATTACCGAAGAAAGAATCCCTTTTAATTCATGGGCGACAAATCCGATTAAATCCAAATAACTCTTATTCAAGGTTTCCAGCTTAGCGTTAGATACCTGCAGGTTTGTTTCGCGTTCCTGGAGTTTATCGGCCATATTATTGAATGACTTAACTAACGCGTTGAGCTCGCCGATATTGGTTTCGCTCCTGGAGCGGTGAGCTAGGTCGCCGCTAGACACCTTATTAGTCGCTTGCAGTACATCCACCAACGGCCGGGAGATCCGGCCCGCTAATACATATGAAAAGATTACCGCTAATGCCGCAGCTAACACAATTACGCCTAAAAAGATAAGGCTGATATTCCAAAGCAGGTCGACAAAAGGCTGCTCCAGCAAACCAACATACAAGATGCCAATAATTTTTCCATGAATATCCCTGATCGGCTCATACCCGGAAACATACCAGCTGGTTACGACAAAAGCCCGGTCCAGCCAAGTCTTCCCCTTACGTACAACATTATCATATACCGTACGGGAAACCCGCGTACCGATTGCCCGCTGCCCATCCTGATCCAGGACATTAGTAGTAATCCGGGTGTCGTCCAGAAAGATGGTTACCGTGCCCATCGGCTTGGATTTATACATTTTATTGCCAAAAACAAAATCCCGGATGCGGTCGACGATTTCAAAATCCCGGTTAAGAACCTTTCCGGCATACAAAATCTTGGTCAAATTACCGCCCTCATAAATCGGCATCGCATATTCCATGGCCAAAGCTTTATCAATAACTTTTTTATCCGTCGGCTCCGCCTTAGGGGTAAAACGGATATCGATCTGGGACTGCTGATAAATCTGCTCTCCGAGAGAAAACAATTCCTCTTTATTGACGATCCGGGTGCCGGAGACCTCTTTACCGGTACGCAGAACCTGCCGGGCTATTTCGCTCTCAATCTTACTTTGATCACTACTCTCCACAATCACAACATAATCCAAGCCGGTTAAATCCCTGATTGCCTTTTCATCTTTATCCAAAGAAACCAGCTTAAATATTTCTTTGATATTTTGCAACTGGTTAAAATATACCGTGTGCGCCACTTTCAAGTCGTGGGTAACCTGTTCCTGAGCACGCTCTATAATATTAATCTTCCTCTGATAAAGGCCCCAGGCGCTAATTAGAATACCCAATAACAGGATAATCGCTAAATGCGATAACAAAATCCTGTTTTTCAGTGTGCGAACTTGCATTTATTTCCCCTTAGCTTTAGCCAAAACATTAACAAAATAAATAAGATTTTCCAGCTCCACTTCCAAATTTACATTATTAACGATACAGTCTTCGTTAGCGCGCAGGCGTATGGGAGCGAAATTTAAGATACCTTTGATTCCCGCGGAAACCATAATTTCAACTACCTGCTGGGCGGCAATATCCGGCACGGTGATAATTCCGATCTTAATACTATTTTTACGCACAAATTCCGGCAAATGCTCAAGTGATAAAACCGGAGTTTTATCCTTCTGTTTAGCCGATTGGGTATCGGAATGAGTCAGCTTTGTCGAATCGATATCAAAAGCAGCTACGATCCTGATCCCTTCTTTTTCAAAACCGGTATAATGGGAAAGTGCACTACCCAGTTTACCCAGGCCAACGATAATCACTTTCTGTACTTCATCCTTACCCAAGATAGTGTTGAGTTTTTCAATCAACTCTTCTATTTTATACCCACCGCGCTTGTTCCCGGAGATACCGAAGATCGAGAAGTCTTTGCGTACCTGCGAAGCAGTTGCCTCAATGGCATCGGCCAGGTTATCCGAAAAAACTCTCACAAAACCCAACGATTTCAGACGGTAAAGCGCGTTTTTGTACTTAGATAGCCTGATAATACAGAGTTTATTTGTTTTCATATTGCTCCTTAATTCACAATAATAATATAAAGATTAACACATCCACTGGTAAAGTCAATAGTTTTTGTGATATTTTTCACTATAAATAAACTTCTGGCCTATAGTGTGCTAAATACTCAAATCCGTAGGAGAACGGCCTAGTGACATAAGCAGCCCGATCGTATCGCTAATTTGAGTTTCAATGCTTTCAGTCTCATGGGCACGAGAAGGATAAATATTATAAAATGGCCTATACTCAAGTGGAGTTACATTAAGCATGACAGAATTTGCTCCGCTAAGCAGCGCCTCCCTCCTGGCGTTAGGATCAATGGTCTCCAGTGCCGTAGTCACCAGAATCTTAGCATTGGCAGCATCCACAATCCGCGAAATCGCGCTAACTTTAAGTACCGTTTCCACTGACGCTTGAGGGTATCCAGCCAGCGGAGTCTGCGGATGGGGAATAAACGGGCCGAAACTATACATTTCAGCGTGCAGTTCTTTAGTCAGGAGCACATCATTTAAAAGATCTTCTTCAGTTTGTCCGGGTAAGCCGATTAAACCGCCGGTAATCACCAAGTACCCCAGTTCATAAGCTTTCTTTAAGTGCGCAATCCGGCTAGACAGCTCTTTACCCGCGGTGACCTGTTGATAAAGCCTGGGATTAGATGTTTCGAACCGCAAAAGCAATCCCCGCGCGCCGGCATCATAAAGCATCTTTAAATTATCAAACCCTACTTCTCCAAAGCTAACAAAGACCAAAGCCGGCCAATTAGCTTTAATCTTACGGATAATCTCGGCCAGTTCCTCTGGCGAATAGCCGCTATCTTCTCCGGACTGTAACACCAGGGCCTTAAAACCATGTATTTGTATCGCCTGGCGGGCCGCTTCTAAAATCTGATCACGGGATAAACGGTAACGGGTAATCCTTTGGTTGCCTGCGGCGATACCGCAATAACTGCAACTTGACCGGCAATGATTAGAAATTTCGATAATCCCATGCACGCAACAAGAATTTTTATGATATTTCTGGCGCAGGAAATTAGCCGTTTTAAAGAGCAGCTCCAGGGCGGGCTTATTTTTCTCTTTCATCAAGAGCAACAACTCTTCTTTGTTAAGCTTCCTACCTTCTACTGCCTTATCCAACACCTTTAAGAATCCAGCTGGAACTAATTTTTGATTAAGGTCAAGGCGGGAAAGTTTCAGGTCTACTTCCTGCAGTTCAAAGAATGTTTCCCGCCAAACCGCTAAAATACTTTTGGCTTCATCAGGCGGGATCTTCTGAATGGCATAACCCCCTTGGGCATAGATATAATCTCCGATAACCAACCCGTCCAGTTCATTATAGGCTCGCTTCTTCTCGCCGAAATAGTCTACGACCACCATCTTGTTTTCAATTGACTCTATTCTTCCCGGGATAGCGTAGCACATTTAACTAACAGGTTAAGGAGGTTAGAAATTAATCGCAATCAAATGAAACCAGACGTAAAACGCGCTGTTGGGGGATGTGTTTTATATTAAGCGAAGCGTTCTCAAGCGGCGTATGCTTAGTCTTTTCTTTAAAGAAGAACCTCAGTGACTCTTCATTAATTTCGGTAAATTCACCTAATTCCAAAAACACCTGGGTTACGTTTTTAGCTTCATGCCGTCTGGCATGCGCGATAATGTCCTTCAATAAATCCTCAAGAAAATGGATTTCATGCATCTTTAAATTGTTCGTTAATCTGTTTAATCAATTCTTCGGCTGCAAGCTGCACCTGGCGGGATAGTCCTTCCTGATGCGCTACGCTTTCAGGCTGAATACCGATAAAATAAACTTTGGCTTTAGTATCCTCTTGCAAAATTTTGCTTACTACCGGCAAAGGCATACTGTGCGTGCTTAAAGATACTTGCGGAATATGCTCAGAATCGATCAGGCGTAATTCTCCCGGTACACCGCCAAAATCCGCTGCGTCGATAAAGATAATCCTATCCGGCAATAACTTAATTGCCTGATCAATGATATTTTCCGGGCTATAACCGGCATCAAGCACAAAAAGCTTGGAACTTGGTTTTAAAGCGGAGGCAATATACGGCCCTGCCCCGTCATCAGCGCGAAAACCATTACCTACGGTAATAATTAGGGTACGGGAAAATTCTTGAGGAGTTAATAAATTTACCAGATTACCGGCCAACAAATTTGACATTCAGGAAATGCGCGGAGCAAGAGATGCACGGATCATAAGCGCGCACCAACATCTCCATTAGAAGAGTAATCTCTTCCTGGCTTTTTTCAAGTATCTGAGGAACCAAGGCCTTCATATCATGTTCGATATTATTGCAATTCTGGCCGGTAGGGATAACGCAATTGGCGTTAACGATCTTGCCTTTACCATCGATCTCATATTCATGGAAGAGGATCCCCCGGGGGACCTCTACAGCCCCAAACCCAATACCTGCCTTAACCGGGATGTTGCCCCGTTCGTTTAAACCCACGACGATCTCCTGCGCATAATCTAAGCCTTTATCCTTAAGCTCTTGCAGGATTTGGATCGAATCCTCCAGGGAATGCACGCATTCGATTAATTGAGCAACGGTATTCAGATAAGGATTGGTAACTATCGGTTTCATCCCCAAGGCTTTTGCTGCTTCTTTAGCCTTAGTCTGGAGTTTATCATAGTTAAGATTAAAACGCGCCAGCGCTCCCACGGCATAAGACTCGCGGGTGGCTTTAGTATGTTTAGCGCTGGAATGGCTCACCACAAATTCATTGGTCAGCTTACGGTATTCTTTTTTATCCATCCGTAATCCGTCGGTTGAGCCTAAATTCCCGGAAAGCATCGGATACTCTCCATCATCATTTACCAGGCCAACGTATTCGGTTTCCCGGTTAAACTGCGGGAATTTTAAGGTTTTGGCCAGTTCTAAAGTCGCCTCCATATCCGGACGCAGGCCGATTAACAGGTTAAGCATGCGGTCTAAATCTTTTTCACGCGGTAACTTAGTAAACCCGCCGACAATGCAGGAAATCGGATGCACGTGGCGGCCAACCAGAATATCGCAAACATCATTGCAAATCTTTTTCATGCGCAAGGCCCGGCGCACCACGGCATTATGAGTTTCAATTAAAGGGACAAAGCTTTTAACCCCTAAAAGGTCCGGAGCAACCAGTAAATAAATATGTAGAATGTGGCTATCTAAATTTTCCATATGCAGCAGGAACTTGCGTAATTTAATCGTCTGCTCGGAAGGGCTAAATCCTAAAGCATCCTCCGCTGCCTGGATGGAAGCCAAGGTATGGCCGCAAGCGCAGATACCGCAAATACGCGAAGTAATATGCTGGGCCTCAAAGATCGATCGTCCCCGCAGCATCCCTTCGAAAAAACGCGGAGGCTCGATAATCTCCAAGCGGCATTCTTCAAGCACGCCGTTTTTAACGTTCACCACGATATTACCGTGCCCCTCCACCCGGGTCAGGTATTCAACATTAACCTTTATGTTTTTGCTCATCTATCTCCAGCTCCCGCGGCTTATTATACATATTCATTTTATTGGTAACCCATTCTAAAGGAATATCATGCTTCTTTAAGATATCCATCTGCCCGTCTTTAGCCGGGTTACTTAACAATCCCCGGCAGCCGTAACAAATATTACCGTTATTAATACACCAAGAATTGCATCCGGCACGCGTCACCGGCCCCAGGCAAGTAATCCCTTTATCATACATACATACATTTTCATTAAAACGGCACTCCACGCAAACCGAATAATCCGGGACATTATAAGGCAGTCCGGCTAAAGCGGCTTTTAAGACTTTTACGAATTCCGGCTGATAAACCGGGCAGCCGTGCACGTAATAATCGACCTTAACTATCTGATGTACCGGATGCGTAGGAATAGTTTCAAAATATTTAGCATCATTTTTATAAACATATTTCCTGATGTCTTCTAAATCAAAATTGTTTTTCATCCCGTTAATTCCGCCGATAGTAGCGCAGGAGCCGTAAGCAATCAGGACCTTGGCCGTTGCGCGGATCTTTTTTATCCGCTCAATATCGTGAGAAGTAGTAATGCTGCCTTCAACGATCGCGATATCATACTCATCGCTTTTCTCCGACATCGCCTCGCGGAACATCACGACATCAATTAAGCCCAGGATATCCAGGAGCGCTTCGCCAAAATTAGCCACTTGCAACTGGCATCCTTCACAACAAGCAAAGTCAAAAAAAGCCACTTTAGGTTTACGCATTATAGGGCCTCAACATTACCTTTAATCTGGTCATAGGAAAATACCGGGCCATCCTTACAGCAATAATACTGCGCAATCTGACAATGGCCGCATTTGCCGATTCCGCATTTCATGTGCCTTTCTAAAGACACATAAATCTGCTTTTCCGGGATATCTTTCTTTAAAATTTCGATCAAAACGAATTTGTACATGATCGGCGGGCCGACCACTACCGCAAATGTCCTCACCGGGTTAAGGTTTACCCCCGGGATCAATGAAGTAATCAGGCCGATATTGCCTTTCCAATCCGGATCAGCCTTATCTACCGTACAATGAAAATTAACATCCAACCTCTTCTCCCAATCCTTGATCTCATCGGCAAAAAGCAGGTCCGCCGGTTTCTTGCAACCCAAAAGAATATGCACTTTACCAAAATCACGGCGGTTATCAATCACAAAATTAATCAGCGAGCGTAAAGGCACAACCCCTAAGCCTCCGGCAACAAATAGCAGGTCATTGCCTTCCAGGATTTGTACCGGAAAACCGCGGCCAAAAGGCCCCCGGATCCCTAAAGTATCCCCGGCCTCCATTTTATGTAAAGCATTGGTTACTTTGCCGACATTACGCACGACCAATTCAAAATAGCTGCGTTTAGTCGGTGAGGAAGAAATCGAGATCGGCGCTTCGCCGATCCCCAGAAGAGAAACCATCACAAACTGACCCGGATCATGGTCCAGGCTGGCCCCTGACTCAAGGGCAATCTTAAAATATTTCTCCTGGGTGGTCATCATCCGCGCTTCCAGGATTTTAGCGGGCATCGTAATGTATTCTGATTCTCTTAATTCGACTTGTTTCACTTGGCTTCCTTGGCTAAGGCGTTAATTGTTTCTTTAAGTTTAATTTCGGCCATACAAGTACGTGAACAGCGGCCGCAACCGGTGCAAAAATAACGGCTGTATTTATCTACCGGGTATTTGAATTTACGCATATAGCGGTGACGCTGCCGCTGCGAGCGTTCTTTACGGAAATTTTCGTTACCCGCTACTTTAGCAAACGGTTCAGTTTGACATGAATCCCAGCGGCGATAGCGCGCCCCGGTATTTAAATCCAGGCTGGGCTCATCAATAATATCAAAACAATAACAAGTAGGACAAACATTAGTGCAATTACCGCAGGCAAGGCAACGCTTATCCAAATCCTCCCAAACCTTGCTGGTAAATGACCGGTCAAAAAGCGGTTTTAGGTCTTCGTGTTTTACATCCACCTCATTTTTAAAGATAGCGCGTTTCTTCTGGCGCAGCGCTTCCAAGGCTTTAAGCGCCTTCTCATCGGCGGGCTTAAAAACCGGCACCTTCCCTACCAATTCATCCCCCAGCATAGTATTAATGTGTACCATAAACACATCGCCTAAGTCGGTAAAAAACAGGTCATATCCGCCATTAGGAAGGTGGTTATCCACCACATTACAACTAGCGTACTCATCACAATAATCATTGCATTCTAAACCGATGATCGCGATCTTGCTTTTCCGTAGGATATAATTAATATCTCTGGGCTTATCCGCAAAGACCATGTTTAAACACTGAATCCCGGCTAGATCACAGGTATGCACTCCGAAAATAACCATCTTTTCGTATTCCAGAATAGCATTTACAGAGTTTTCACGTTTATTATAAGAAATTACGGTCTCCTGGGCAGGAAGGAAATATTTTTTGGGCGGGAGAATAGTAGGAATATATTTAAGGACAATCTCCTTTCCAGAGGTAACCTCCTGGAATGAAAAATTATTATATCCGCGGGCAACCGGAGCGACTACTTTTTGAGATTGCGCCAACGCACTAATAAACGTATTTAATTCTTTTTTCTGCAGGGTAACAAATTGTTGCATAGGAAGGGTACTTTTATCGGTTTAAAATATAAATGGTATATTGTGAATATTATCACAAAAAATATTTTTGTCAAACATTTTTCTTAACTTTTAAATGAGTAGCCCCAGTCAAATTTTTCTTGCTATTATGCAGCTTAAGCTATATAATCACTTTTTATTGTTTTATTCACGTTACCTTAGAGCAGGTTGAAATGAAGAAATTACTGACAATTATCGCCACCGCATTACTCATCGCTTTCGGAGGGCCAAAAATCGGGCTCTCCAGCCATCAGTCCGTAGTTGCGGCGATATTCTGCGTTTCAATTATGGGGGTGTTGATTTACTGGGAACTCCGCTTGAGTTTTGTTTTTTTAGGCGCAGGCGCTATGCTACTTTCCCATTCCATTGACCTGGAAAATTTCATTCACTTTGCCTCCCTAGATGTAATTTTGTTTTTAATCGGGACGATGATTCTGGTAGGCATGCTCAATGATGCCGGTTTTTTTTACTGGTTAGTCACCCGCCTAATCCGGATCAAGAAAATCACCGGGAAAAAACTTTTTTTATTAATTATGCTGCTCTCCGGGGTATTATCCGGGCTGATGGGAGAAGTAGCGGCAATCATTATCATGTCCAAGATAATCCTGGACATATCCTATCTGATCGATATCGATCCTATCCCTTTGATAATGGCCTCGGTGCTAGCCACCAATATCGGTTCTTCCGGGACATTACTGGGCAACCCCGTAGGAATCTTGATTGCAGCCCGGGCAAACCTGGGATTCGAAGATTTTATGCGAAATGCTTTCCCGACTACCGTCATCGTTTTTAGCGTCACCTTAATCATACTTCTGTTATGGTACAGAAAGATTATTAAAAAGATGAATGAAAAACTCATCTCGCTAAAAAACAACTATTTCTTCATCTCCCTAATTACCATCTCTACCGATCTAAAAACTAAAATCAGCATTGGCATATTTTTTGCTATGCTGATCAGCATTTTTTTCCATCACCGTATTGAAATTATTTTCGGACTCGAAGAAAACAGCATTTTGATGATTATCCCG
>JBFZAT010000046.1:0-3151 GCA_041308845.1 Candidatus Omnitrophota bacterium
TACGCTTGTAATTACCGGTGTCCTTATTGCTGGTTTTATGGTCAGTGGCAGGAAATCGCCGGCCAGAATAAATACCCTCCTTTGGAGTTGATATTAAGACTTTGGCAACAGGTTTACGATAAATACGGATCGGCGCATATTGAGTTAATCGGGGGGGAACCGTTAATCTATCCGAATATTATCCAGTTAATCAAGGGTTTATCTGTTTTTCACCGTTTAGGGATTACGACCAATCTGTCGATAGAAATAAATGATTTGATCAGCCAGATTGATCCTATGCGTGTTCATTTAAGCGGGAGTTTCCATCCGGCATTCGCCGATTTCGATAAATTCCTTAAGCGGGCGATTGTGCTTAAAGATAAAGGTTTTGGTAATCGGGTATCTTTTGTAGCGTATCCACCCCAGATTCCGTTAATACCGTATTTTGAGGAAAAATTCAGAAAACACGGAATTCTATTTGCAGTTTTAAGTTTTTGGGGCAGATATAATGGTATTGATTATCCGCAGGGTTATAGCGCTGAAGAAAAAGCACTGATCCTTCCTTATCTGGGAGAACGGGAAGGTGAAAAGTTTCAATTAGAGCCCAAACAGGTAAAAGGGAGGTTATGTCGGGCTGGGCAGTTGTATGCCAATATTAAAGCTGATGGTTCGGTATATAGATGCGGAGGTAGTGCTGGGGAGTCAATCGGCAATTTCTTCAGCGAGGATTTTAAATTGTTGGACCAACCGTTACCTTGCGCATCAGAAACCTGTCCTTGCAACGAGTGGGCTGGGCAATTAATTGCAGCCACTGAAAATACGGTTACAGATTCTCCGGCTGGCGAAGAATTATCTTCAGCTACTATCCTGCCCGAAGCTTCACCCCCGCTGGGAGCTTCAAACATAATTGATAGGACGACGATTATCCCGCACCGGGTTTTTTTAACCTGGGATATTCATTATGGCTGTAATTATCAATGCAGCTATTGTAATACCCCTAAACCCTGGGATCCACCCGGCAAGTGGGATAAAAATCGGGATCAAATAATCTATCCGCCGCTTGATCAGCTATTGGAGATCTGGCAGGAAATCTATAATAAATATGGTAGTTGTGAAGTGCATATCACCGGAGGAGAACCATTTGTTTACCCTGCATTCTTAAAGTTGATACATTTTCTTTCTAAAATTCACACTTTAGAAATTATTACTAATCTTTCTACTGATGTTTTGGCAATCTTGGAAAGTGTTACTCCAGACCGGGTACGCATTGGCACCACCTTCCACCCGGAATTTGTTGATCTGCATGAGTTTTTACAGAAACATCTGATTTTACGTAAAAACGGTTTTGAAACCTGGGCTAATTATGTAGCTTTTCCGCCGCAAATGGCAAAAATGGCAGAGTTAAAGCAGGAATTCGACAAAATGGGCATTTCGCTTAACCTGCAGCCTTATATGGGATTTTTTAATGATAAGGAATATCCGGCTGCCTATGACGCTCAAGAACTGGCCTATCTTAAAGGATGTTACGATAACCAAGATATTGTGAATACTAAAACTGTAGAATGGAAGACGGGTACGGATTATCAAAAAACCAGAGGTAAGCCCTGCCGCATGGGCCAGATGTACGCTAAGATTTACCCTAACGGTGATGCCTATAGATGCTGCGGGCCGCATAAAGAAACTATCGGTAATATTTTCAAGGGCACTTTTAAGCTTCTGGATGAAGCCCTGCCTTGCGATTGTGAACCTTGTTTTTGCTGGCGGTGTATGTTGGTGGAGAAAGAGGCCAGCTGGGCGCAACATTGGGTTATTCCGGAAAAGCAGAATTATAAAATTTAATAATCTTTCGGCTAGGGTTAATTTTACAGTAAATATAATTTATTGTTTAGAAGAATATAGTTTTAGGCATGCTTTTATATGTAAAGTTTAAGGAATAAGATTATAGCTAAAATGATTAAACCCCCTCCAGATTTTAGAAAAACCATTGCTCCTTACCGGGTTTTTTTTAATTGGGAGATCACTTATAAATGTAATTACAATTGTTCTTATTGTTCTTTCGGTGCGGCCCCGGGGGCAATTAAAGAACCGCGGCCGACAGTCTATCCGGGTATTGAGAAATGGATTCAAGTTTGGTCGCGACTTTACGAAAGATACGGTAGCTGCGAAATACACTTTGCCGGAGGAGAGCCATTTTTTTATCCGAATTTTATGGAGTTAATTGAGCGGCTTTCCGATATTCATACCCTGGAGTTCTCCACTAATCTTTTCTGGGAGCCCGAACAATTTATAAAAAAGATTAATCCCGGCCGGGCGCGTATTGGCGTAAGTTTTCACCCTGAATTCGTGAGTTTTGAGAGTTTTTTTTCTAAAGCCCTAACATTAAAAAAAGCCGGTTTTGAAGTTTGGACTAATTATGTTGCTTATCCGACGGCCTTAGAGCATATCGGCAGGTATAAGCTGGCATTTGAGCAAGCAGGTATTTTAATGTCGATCTTACCTTTTAAAGGTAAATATGGAGAGCAAATGTATCCGGATAGTTATACGCCTGAAGAAAAGGAGTATTTAAGAAAGCTGGGGACTTCCAGTTGGACAGAAAAAACCTTGGATTTTGCGCTGGATAAAGAAAAAAGGAAGGTCCAGCATAAGTTTTGCCGCATGGGCCAGATGTACGCTAAGATTCATCCTGACGGGCAGGCCTATAGTTGTTGCGCCAAAAATGCTTTAAATCTGGGTAGTATTCTGGAAGACAGCTTTTCTTTGTTGGAAAATCCATTTTTATGCTCAGAAATCGATTGTCCTTGTTGGAGATGCATGCTGACTGGTAATGAAAGCCACTGGCTGGCGCACTGGCCGGTGCCTCCGGATGCCTACCGGGAACAAAGATGAATCCGAGTTTTTTATTGCCAGCAAGCGCACCCTTAAAATCAATGTATGACCAACGTTTATATTTAGAAAATAAACAACATAATCAGTCTGAAATTGCGCAGAGAAAAACTATTCTAGAATCAAAAGTCCGCAGACTAATGGTGGTCCTAACCGGCCGCTGCAATATAGATTGTATTATGTGCGAAAGGAAAGAGAGCAATTTTACCCTGCCTAAAGCCGAACTTGAGCAGATTGTGGAATTATTTCCGTATCTGGAATCGATTATGTGGCAAGGTGGAGAGGTGTT
>JBFZAT010000047.1:0-37011 GCA_041308845.1 Candidatus Omnitrophota bacterium
AGATATCCTGGTGGTTTTGGGTTCCGGAAGGAGCGTTGGGGAATTAAAATTAGTTCTTACGGAATAAAAAAGGGGCGCTTAACTTTTCTTGCCTACCGGCATGAAGGTCTTAATGTAACAAGCGCCTCTTTTTTGTTCCGTTTCAGGAATAATCTTGCTTGAAATTCAAACTAATCCCTATATAATGAGTCTATAAAATTATTAACTGGAATGATTATTTTAAGCATAAAGGTAGGTTTAAGCGATGTATCTGGTTGTTTTGGTTACCGCTAAAAATAAAAAAGAGGCACAAAGAATCGCGGCAAGTTTGATTAAAGCTAAGTTAGCCGCTTGCGTTAATATCATAGATAAGATAAATTCAATATTTTTTTGGTCCGGAAAAATTGATCGGGCTGAAGAATCATTGCTTTTGATTAAGTCCCGGCAACAAAAATTACCGCAAGTTATCAAGTTGATTAAGTCCTTGCACAGTTATGAAGTTCCGGAAATTATCGCCTTGCCGATTATTGCCGGAGATAAACCATATTTAAGGTGGATTGATGCAGCTCTCCGGTAGTCCCTTTGATTTTATTATTGCTTTCTGCGCTGGGTTCTTAGCCAGCCTAACCCCCTGTATTTATCCGCTTATCCCCATCAGCGTCGGATTCTTATTGGGCAATGCCCAGACTTCTAAAAAAAGAGCTTTTTTCTTGAGCTTATTCTATGTTACAGGTATTGCGATTACTTATTCAGCTTTAGGGGTTTTGGCGGTATTAACCGGTAGCATGTTTGGGAAATTCAGTTCTAGTCCGCTGGTTAACCTTGTTTCCGGAATATTTATATTTATTTTCGGACTTTTTATGTTCGACCTGTTTAGTTTTAATTTTCGCTCTAATCTTAAGCTTCCTGTTTACCGTAAGGTTAATTTTACTGCGGCTTTATTGTTGGGCTTGGTCTCCGGTTTAATGGTTTCACCTTGTCTGACGCCGATTCTAGGGGCGATTCTGGCCTATTTATCAACGAAAAATAATTTATTTTATGGCGGATTTTTATTATTTTGTTTTTCATACGGGATGGGTTTGATTTTTATTCTGATCGGAACTTTTGGTTCCCGGATAGCCGGTTTACCCAAAAGCGGCAGGTGGATGGTGGTGGTTAAAAAAATTTGCGCGACCGCAGTTTCTTTAGCCGGCCTCTATTTTATTATAATAGCGATTAGGAGATTTTAATGCAAAATATCAATAAATTTAAAATATTGTTTTGCGCGCTCTTGATCTGTTTAGGTTTGGGTTTGTTTAGAGAGGGCCGGGCGGCGGAAATCATTTTGAATAATCTAGACGGCCAGCCGGTGAGCGTCTCCAGCTACCAGGGTAAACCAGTAATTCTTTTTTTCTGGACAACCTGGTGCCCTTATTGCCGTCAGGAAATTAAGATTTTGAATCAACACTATTCTAAAATAGTCAAAGCAGATATTGTGCTTATGGGGGTAAATGTCAGCGAGTCAGATTATAAAGTGCAGAGGTTCTTCAAGGGGTACTCGCTTAATTTTCCTATGTTGTTGGATAAAGCCGGGAAGCTGGCGGATCAATACGATCTAATCGGCGTACCGACTTATGTTTGTTTAGATAAAACAGGAAAATTAATTTCTCGGTCAAACAACTTTCCGGAAAGATATAAGTATCTTCTGGATAAATAAGGGCTGAATTTATGGATGAATTCTATATTGTAGTCGAGAAGATCTGCCGGCAAGATAAGCGCTATAAGCCGGATGCCTATGAATTTGTCATAAAGGGCTTGGGTTTCACTCAAAAAAAATTAAAGAAAGCTACGCATATTTCTGGAGTCGAGTTAGCCGGCGGCCTGCGGGATTTTGCCATTAATCAGTACGGAGCTTTAGCCGCGAAAGTTTTAGCTCACTGGGGAATTAATCAGACCCAGGACTTCGGTAATATTGTTTTTAACCTGATTGAAAAAAAACTATTAGCTAAAACTAAAGAAGATTCACTTTCGGATTTCCAAGAAGTTTATGATTTCAAGCTGGCCTTTTCCGATGTACTTAGAGAGAGTGTATTAGAGGGGATTAGACAAAAAGCATGATTAATAAAAATGTAAAAGCCCTGCTGGAAAGCCGGGAGTTTATCAGCGTGGCTTCATCGGATTTGGAGGCACGCCCGAATGCCGCCCCTAAGTTTTTGTTAAAGGTCGAAGCTAATTACATCTACCTGGTAGATTATATTATTGGCAAGACTTTTCATAATCTTAAAGTTAATCCCCAAGTCTCAATTTCGTTCTTCGATAACCATACTCTGGTTGGATATCAAATTAATGGCCAAGTGGAAATTGTCGACCAAGGGCCGGAATATTTGGCTGCTCTCCAAGATCTGCAGCGCAAGGAAATCGATCTAGCTACGACCAGAATTATTGATGGGGTGATCAAAGGGCAGGCGCATAAGGCTTATGAGATGGCGGCTTCTAAGCAATTTGTAATTTTAAAAGTGAAAGTCGAAGAAATTGTCCAGATGCAGCCCAGCGGTTCATTACATCGGGAGAAAGTATAGTGAATTTAAAAGGGCTAGCTACCGGTATCGGCAGTCTTCCTCTAACTGATGCTCAAAGTGCGGTAGATCTAGTTTTGCGTTATATTCCGCAAGCTCCTTTTTGGCCACAATTGCCTAGAGTTGATTTGCGTGAAGGAATGCTGGCGCAGTTTACGGAAAATTTACCCGGTATTAGACTGGAGAATGGCAATTTACAATTTACTGCTTTAGAAATAGACAAGGAGCTGGAATTATTCTATGAGCGGTTTATCGCCGGAGATCTGGAGTATTTTAGAATCAGCCCGGATTTTGCCCGGGGCCTGCATGCTTTTTATGCACGTCTAAAAGGAGCGGATTTAGGAAAAATAGATTTTATCAAGTGCCAGGTGACCGGTCCTTTTACTTTTTGTGCTGGAATCAGCCAGGTGCCTGGTAAGATCATTCTGCATGATAAAATACTGATGCAGGCGATGGTTAAAGGCCTAGAGATGAAAGCGCTTTGGCAAATAGAGCACTTTAAGGAGTTCGGCAAGAAAATAATCATGTTTTTTGATGAACCGTATTTAACCGGTATTGGCTCAGCTTATATACCGGTTGAGCGCAGCGCGGTTATTGATGTATACAGCCAGCTGGCGGAGGTTTTAAAGAAGCGGGGGAGTTTAGTCGGTATACATTGCTGCGGTAATGCGGATTGGTCTATGTTTACCGAAGCGGGTATCGATATTATTAATTTTGATGCTTTTAATTTTCAGGAAAGATTTGTACTTTATGCTGGTAATCTTGGCCGTTTTCTGAAAAAAGGGGGGATTATCTGTTGGGGGGTAGTGCCTACTCAAGAATTTAACCTGAAACAGACCCCTTTAGAGCTGGCGCAGAAGATCAGCAGTGGTCTGGATGCGCTAGCAAAAAAG
The DNA here is from genome assembly GCA_041308845.1 of Candidatus Omnitrophota bacterium. Taxonomy (GTDB): domain Bacteria; phylum Omnitrophota; class Gorgyraeia; order Gygaellales; family Profunditerraquicolaceae; genus UBA6249. Next base: position 3,428 of record JBFZAT010000047.1, read on the forward strand.
GGGATTGATCGTCAACTCTTATTGGAAAGGCTCTTTATCAGCCCGGCTTGCGGTTTAGGTACTTTAGAGGCGCAAAAGGCCGAGGGGATCTTAAGTCTGCTCAATCAAACCAGCCTGTTTATCCGTAAAAATCTCTAAAAAGAAACTATTTGACAAAATAGAGCTTAGACTATATAATTAAAAAACTTTTGGATTGTATTTTTTAGGAGCGTTATGAAAGAAATCAGAATTCATGCCCGTGCCGGCCAAGGCGCGATTACTACTGCCGCATTATTAGGGTTTAGTTATTTTAATGAAGGTAAATTTCCCTATGCTTTTCCCAACTTCGGGGCAGCCAGGATGGGGGCTCCGATGAATGCTTTTGTGCGGGTAGATAGTGATCCGGTGCGTTTACGCAGCCAGATTTACGAACCTAATTATGTAATCATCGTTGATCCGACACTTTTACGCGGATTTAATTGTTTCTCCGGCTTGAAAGAAGACGGAGTAGCGATTATTAACGGTAAAGAAGATATAGTTTTACCTAAGCTCAAGGCCAAACAGAGGACCTTTTTAGTCCCTGCTAACGAAATCGCTTTGAGGAATATCGGCCGCCCACTGGGGAATACTACTTTAATTGGGGCATTTGCCGCCGCCACCGGGGAGTTAAAGTTGGATAATATTATCGCGGTAGTCAAAAACCGTTTTAGCGGTAAAGCTCAAGAAGGTAATATCGCCGCAGTTAAAGAAGGTTTTGAATTTGTTAAGAATAAACTAAAGGTGTGATATGTTTGGACCATTAACCGTCAGGCCATCAGAGAGTAAAGGGGATAAAACCGGTAGTTGGAGGACGCTGGTGCGTCCGCGTTATTTGCAAAAGGATTGTATTGCCTGCCGGATGTGTCTTTTAATCTGTCCGGAAGGCTGCGTAAGCGGAAAAGAGAAGAATACATTTAATGTGGATTATACTTTTTGCAAGGGCTGTGGGGTATGTGCGGATATCTGCCCTAAAAAAGATATCGCAATGGAGCCAGAAGAGCAAGAAGGGGACCAAAAGTGAAAGAATTTGTTGAAGGGTCACATGCGATTGCGGAAATTATCAAAGCTGTTAAGCCGGGAGTAATTTCGGCTTACCCGATTACCCCGCAGACGCATATTGTGGAAGATTTGGCGCAAATGGTGTCTAACGGCGAACTTAAGAGCCAGTTTGTCAATGTAGAAAGTGAGCATTCGGCCGCTTCCGTAGTTTTAGGGGGTTCGGCTACCGGGGTGCGGGTATATACTGCTACCAGCTCCCAGGGGTTATTTTATATGCAGGAGGTGGTTTTTAATATTGCCGGGATGCGCCTACCGGTGGTGATGACCTGCGCTAATCGGGCGATCAGTGCTCCGATTAATATCTGGAATGACCAACAGGATTCAATCTCGCTGCGGGATGCCGGATGGATCCAGATTTACGCCGAGAATAATCAGGAAGCAATAGATTTTCATTTAATTGCTTATCGTTTGGCTGAAGACAAAAGAGTCATGCTGCCGGTAATGGTCTGCATGGATGGTTTTATTCTAACCCACGGCATGGAAACTGTGGATATGCCAGAACAGGACAAAGTAAATAAATTTTTGCCTGATTACAAGCCTTTATATAAGCTTGATACGGCTGATCCGGTCTCAATGGGGCTTTTAGCTGACCCGGATTATTATATGGAAACCAGGTTTGCTATCCAGGAGACGATGAAAGATTCCCTGGGGTATTTACCGGAGATTAGTAGTGAGTTTAATGCCGTTTTTGGTAGGGATTATAGAGATTTATTAGTGGAAGAATATCAGACCAAAGATGCTGAAAAAGTTATTGTGGCGATGGGGTCGGTTTGTGGTACGATTAAAGAGGTGGTGGATGAGCAGCGTTCCAAAGGTAAAAAAGTCGGGCTACTGCGTATCATTAGCTACCGTCCTTTTCCTTATGCCAGGATCTATGAAGCATTAAAAGAAGTGCCGCGGGTTGCGGTTTTAGATAAAGCCGTCTCTTTAGGGGCTTACGCGCCGATTGCCGTGGAGATGAAAGCGGCGTTTTACGGAAAAAAGAAAGGCCCTAAGGTCATCAGTAGTTTTGTCGCCGGTTTAGGTGGAAGGGATATTACTTTAGAGTCTGTATATGAAGTATTTAGAAGGTTAACGGCCAAGGAAGTTAACTCGGATTTTATCGATTTAAAGCCAGAATTACTTAAAGAAGATTATGGGAAATAGCCCTTTATTTAAATATGGTCATACTGCTTGTGCTGGTTGCGGTCAGGCGATTGCTGCGCGTTTAGTAATCGAAGCCGCAGGCGCCAATACGATTATTGCCAATAATACCGGGTGTTTGGAGGTTTTTTCTACCAAATATCCGGAAACTGCCTGGGGGGTACCTTGGATCCATTCTTTATTCGAGAATTCCGCGGCAGTGGCTTCGGGTATTGAGGCAGCGTTAATCTATTTAGGTAAAAAAGATACCACTAATGTTATCGCTCAAGGAGGAGATGGTTCAACTGGAGATATTGGCTTGCAGGCCTTAAGCGGGATGTTGGAACGCGGACATGATATTTTATATGTTTGTTATGATAACGAAGCCTATATGAATACCGGGGTACAGCGCAGCGGACTGACTCCTTTCGATACTAATACTACCACTAGTCCTTCAGGTGCGCTTTCAACGGGTAATATACGTCCAAAGAAACCTGTGCCGGAAATCTGTAATGCGCATGGGATTCCTTATGTCGCTACAGCTTCTGCGGGTTTTCCGCAGGATCTATCTCGCAAAGTAAAGAAAGCTATCTCGATTAAGGGGCCTAAATATATTCAGATACATGTACCTTGTCCTTTAGGTTGGCGCCATGAAACAAATCAAATGCTTTCGGTAGCTAAGCTAGCAGTAGAAACGGGGCTTTATCCTTTATTTGAATATGAAAACGGGATTTTAGCTAATCGTAAACAAATTGTTCCCAAGCTGGTGCAGGAATATCTAAAAATCCAGGGTAGGTTTAAACATCTTATTAATAATCCCGCAGAAATTGAGAAGATTCAGCATATTGCGGATAATAATATAAAGAAGTATGGATTGAAGGTTGCACCCGACGTTTAATGGTATTACGTCGGTGTTCGCCAGGTGGCGAAGTATTGCGCGGGTATCCGCCTGGTGGCGAATAATTGCGTTGGTGTTGTGTTTATACACAAGGAGGTAAAAAATGGGAAAACAGGCAAGGGCCATTGCGGATTTAAGTTTAAAAGACTTGGTTAAAGATTTAAATAAAGCATATTGTGATGAGTGGTTAGCATTTTATCTCTACTGGTATATGGCACAAACTGTTTCCGGGCGGACCTACGCCGGAGTAAAAGAAGCGCTGGAAAAAATCGCTAAAGACGAATTAGAGCACGCTGAAGAATTAGCGGACTTAATTACCAAGTTAGGGGATGTGCCGGTAGCTAATCCGATGGATTTAGAAAAAGGCGCCAATGCTCCGTATTTAATGCCTCCGAAAAATACTGCCGATATTAATCGCATTATTCGGATTGTAGCAGAAGCAGAGGCCGGGGCGATTGAAGTTTATAATAAATTGGCCAAGAAAACATTGGGCAAAGATAATGTTACCTACCAGTTAGTGACCCATATTTTAAGCGAAGAAGTTGATCACGAAGAGATATTTGAGAATCTATTAGAGAGATAATAAAGTTTTGATTTGATGTGCAGCCGGCCGGCATGCTAAATTGCTAAAGTTTGAGTAAGTCAACTGCTTATTTAAAGGAGAGGAACATGGCTAAAGTTACTGTGGATGCTTCTACATGCGTGGGTTGTGGTTTATGTGAACAGTCTTGCCCAGAGGTATTTGAAGTTCAGGGAGACGGAATCGCACATGTTAAAGCGCAAGTTTGTGCAACCTGTAATTTACAGGAAGTAGCGGATTCATGTCCGGTTAATTCGATTAAGATAAGCTAATCTGGCTGTGGGTGTTATTTAAGCAGGAGTTTTAAAAGGCGCAATAGATTTTATTGCGCCTTTTGCTTCAGCTGCTGGATGAATGCGGCAAATAGCTCATTTTTTTTGGAGTTTAATAAACTTAGGGAAAGATCATCTTTTTCTTGAAGGAATTGATTTTCATCAATAGGTTTAACGGATTTTAGTCTGATAATGTAGTAGCCTTGACCGTTAAAGAACGCTGCGCTGGTTTCCTGTCCTTTTAATTCTTTAGCTCGGTTCCAAAATATTTCAGCTGGCCCCAGGTTTTCAATTATTCCGTTAGATTTAAAGAATTCGGTTGTCCCGCTAAGCAATCCGCAGTCCGAGGCCGCCTGACTGAAGTTAATGTGTTTTAATTTTTCGCTACAAGCGTTAATTTTTTCTTGCGCGGCGGCTTTAGCGGCGGCGTCAATGAAAGCCGACTTAACTTTATCTTGAATTTCAGTTAATTCCGGAATTCGCGCCGGTTGATTACCTGAAGGCGGTTCTTTGAACATGGCTTTGTTTTGTTCGAAGTAATTACGGATTTCCTTTTCCTCGGGCCTAATCGTATCGGTAAATTCCGAGAATCGACTAATAATATAATCAATACTTATCTCCTGATTAATTTTTAAGTATTCTTGCCGGATTTGTTCATCGGTGAGTTTTAAATCCTGCGTAATCTGATCGTACAGTTTAGCTAAGATTAGATTCTGTCGAGTTTGCTCTTCGAAGGCGCGCGGCTGTAAACGCAATGCATAACGTAAGATTTCCTGGTAAATTTTGTTGCTGAAAACACCTTTGTTCTGAAAATACGGGGCACTGCGGATCTCTTTAATCACTTCTTGATCTTTTACGCTGATGCGGCGCCTTTTGGCTTCATATAGCAGCATTAATCTTTCCCAGGCCTGGGCTTGAAAATTGAAATATTTTTCAATCTCTGGGAGTTTATCGCCGAATTGCATAATTGCCATCGTTCTTACGGCAACCAGGGAATCTTTAAATTCTAGGCTTGAGATATTCTTGCCGAAAATCTTGCCGGCGCTGGAATTATCTTTATGTGTGTCTCCAGCTCCTCCGAAGCCCCAGAAAGCAAATGCCGGGATGATGATTAAGGCTAGCCCAATCCAGATTTTTTTTGCAGTTTTCTTATGGCGTAAGAATTTTAACATTTTCGTCCTTTCGTTATATGCATTAATTATAAGATAAAATATCTGGATTGCAATACAGTTTATTATTTTTTATGCTGTTTACGGGGTTTTTGTCTGCGGCGGTTATAAATGAAAAATTATTGGTAAATAAGAATATTCTTGATAAAATGAATTATTACCTCTATAATCATTTACTAGAGACTGATTTTATATCTTCAGTATGGTTTATTTGCTAGATCGGATTGATAAAACAGCTTGAAAAACAAGGAGTTAGGTTAATGCTAAATCGGTTTTTCAAAGTTCATTTCCGTAAAAGGCTGTTTATTGTTCTGCTGTTTAGCTTTTTATGGTTAAGTATTGGCCGGTTAGGCAATTTTTTAGAGATTTCACAGACCAGCGATCTGGTTTACGCCGGTGATAATTCTAACCAAAGTTTAGATTTTATGCTCGCCCAAGCTGAAGCGGTGATTAACCTCCTGGAGCAGGAGGGGGCAGTTTTAAAAGAACAGCTCCGTCAATCCCAGGATGCTTTGAGCAAGGCCGAAACCAAATTAAATAATAGGTTCTTAGCTTTAACCCAACCTCAACAGGAAACCCAGCGTAAACTTGCCGACCAGGAAGCAAAAATCAACCTCCAGAAGAAAGAAATTTCTACCCTTAAAGCCCAGCTGCGAAATTTAGAAAAAACATTGTCGGATTCCCAGAGTCAGCTTAAAGCTGAATTAGCTAGATTAAAAGCAGAGAAACTTAATTTAGAAAAGGAATTATCAACTTTAGGTGAGTATAAAGCTGATGGCGAGAGTAAACTAAAATCGGAATTAGATACTTTAAAACAAAATAAAATTTCTTTACAAGCACAATTAGAGCAGGTTACTAATGATTTAAAGGTTGCTGAGACAAGACTAAGTGATCAGTTGGCTCAAGCTACTAAATACCAAGAAGAAGCCGGGGCCAGAATCACCTTATTAGAAAAGGAGAAATGTGATTTTAGGGAACAAATCGGTATTTTAGAGAATGATAAGTCAGCCTCCGAAAATAAATTGAAAGTTAATCTGGAGTCCTTAAAGCAAGAGGGTACTTTATTAAAGCAAGCTGCCGAGGAGAAGGATAACTTGATTCTTTTTTTTAATAAGCAAATCAGCGCTTTAGAAAAAGCCAAGCTGGATTCTGAAAGCAGGTTAAATACAGATTTAGCGCAGCTAAAGAAGCAAAATAAAGCTAATGAAGAAAAGTTATGGGCTAAAATTGCCGGGATGACTATTACTGAAGCTAATCTTAAATCTGAAATTGAAATTTTAACCAAGGCCAAGAAGGAGCTTGAAGAGAGAATGATAGTTTTACAGAAGGAGGAAACCGCTTTGCAGGCTGGTTATGAGGAGCAATTGACGGTTTTAAATACCAGAATTAATGCTTTGCATGATCGTAATGCGCAAACGCAGGCTGAATTACAAGCCGAGATTGAAGTCTTGAAAGGTTCGCTGCGCCAGGCAGAGCAGGCCAGAGTCGAAGCTGAGGATCTGCTGAAAAATGAAATTGCTGTGGGTACTGAGAAAGAAAATAAAATTAAGGAGCTGCAAGATAGGATTGCGGTGTTAGAAAAGGTAGCTCCGGTTTACTTGGAGCAGATTAATTATTTAGATAAAGACCGGCAGTTGGCTGAATTAAGAGTGGCCACTTTGATGCAAAGCCAGGAAATGCAAGAAGCTAAATGCGATGAGAAATTAGCTACGCTTGAAGATCAGAACAATGAATTAGAAACCATAAAAGAAGAATTGCGCAGTTTGGAAATTGACCAGGTGCGTAGAGAGCAGGAGCGGCAAGATCAGGCTGTGGAATCAGAGCCAACTTTACAGCTAAAAGATGCGAATGCTGTGGAAGTACCGCAAGAGCAACCTGTTTTGGCCGAAACAAAATTAGCACTAGCCGAGAATCAAACTGCTCTGGCGGCGGCAGTTATCGGGTCGGTAATTGAAAAAGATACGCTCAATAATGAAATTTTGGTGGATTTAGTGGAATCTGATGGTTTAACCCCAGGCCAGCGGCTTCAGGTATTGCGCGAAGATAAACAAATCGCTGAATTGAGAGTAGAAAGAGTAGCGGATAGCTTTACTGTAACCAAGGCGGTTTCCGAGAATGATTTCCAGGCTGTAGAATTATTTGATAAGGTCAGGCTTTCTTTGTAAAAAATCATAAATTAATCTGCATTAACCCTGTCTTCTGATTTCCGATTTTATTTGCTAAGCATGCCTTTTTTTGTTATAATTAATACCTGTTTGGTTAAAGGAGTTTTATATGATTGAGCGTTATAGTCTGGCTAAAATGAAGGGTATCTGGCAGGAGGAATTCAAATTTCAGACTATGCTGGCTATCGAAATATTGGCCCTTGAGGCTTATGCTAGCAAAAAGATTGTCCCGCCGCAGGCTGTCAAACGAATTAAACAAAAAGCTAAATTTAACCTCGCCCAAATCCAGAAAATCGAAGAGAAAACACAACATGATGTTGTGGCTTTTGTCAGTAATGTAGCTCAATATATAGGTAATGATGCACAATATCTGCATTTAGGCCTGACTTCTTCGGATATCTTAGATACTACCCTAGGCGTACAATTAAAGAGTGCATCCGAAATATTGATTGCTGATCTGGAGAAGCTGCTTAAGCTGATCGCTCAAAAAGCCCGTCTTTATAAAGATATGGTTTGTATTGGCCGTACACATGGAGTGCATGCTGAACCAACTACTTTCGGCTTGAAGCTAGCGCTTTGGTTTGACGAAACTAAACGCAATCTATCCCGGCTTAAACAAGCCAAGCAGGAAGTTTGTTTAGGAAAACTTTCTGGTGCTGTGGGCACTTATTCCAATATTGAACCTTTTGTGGAAGATTACGTTTGCCGGAAGCTCGGGTTAAATCCCGTAAATATTGCTACTCAAGTTATACAAAGAGATGTATACGCACAATATATGGTTACTCTGGCTGTAATCGGTTCATCTTTAGAAAAATTTGCTACTGAAATCAGACATTTACAAAAAACCGAAGTCTTAGAAGCTGAAGAGCCTTTTGCTAAGGGGCAGAAGGGTTCCAGTGCTATGCCGCATAAACGCAATCCGGTAATTTGTGAACGCATCTGCGGTTTAGCCCGCCTTTTACGGGCCAATGCTCAAGTAGCTTTAGAAAATGTAGCGCTTTGGCATGAGCGGGATATCAGCCATTCTTCGGTTGAGCGGGTAATCTTTCCGGATTCTACTTTAGCCTTAGATTATATGCTGAATAAATTCATCCAAGTGGTTATAGGGATGAAGGTTTACCCGGATAATATGCTGGCTAATTTAGCCAAGACCCGTGGTTTGATCTTTTCACAGCGGGTTTTAATTGCCCTAATGAACAAAGGTTTAACCAGGACGCAAGCTTATGATTTAGTGCAGAAGGCAGCGATGCAAACCTGGAAAGGGGCGGGAAATTTTAAAGATAATCTTTTGGTTCTCCCGGAGGTAGCTAAATTTATAAGCATTAAGGAATTAGATAAGATTTTTGATCTAGATTATTATTTGCGCAACGTTGATAAAATTTTCCATAAGGTTGGTTTATAATATTTAACCCTGCCTTCAAGAAATCTCTTTAATTATGCAGTACAAAATCGAAGTTATGGATAAGCCTGGGATATTCGATGCTGTCGGCCGGGGCCTAAGCAGGGACATTGTCGATTTAGGGATTAAAGGCGTCAGGCGGGTTAAGTTTGCCCAAGTTTATATTCTTGAAGGCGACTTGGCTATCGGCCAAGTTACGAGTATCTGCCAGGAATTACTTACGGATAAGGTGACGCAGTTTTATAAAATTTTAACTGTACCCAAGCCACTGCCGGCTGCCGGCTGCCATACTATCGAAGTAGCCTATAACCCGGGGGTTATGGATCCGGTTGAGGCTTCCGTTTTAAAAGGCATCCAGGATTTGGGTATTTCCGGAATTGATTCGGTTAAAACGGCTAAAAAATATATCATCTCCGGCAAGCTTTCGACTACGCAATTAAACACTATTGCCCAGAAACTGCTTTATAATAAACTCATCCAGCATATAGTTAATCCGCAAGTTGCTCAGACGGATACTCAACATCTGCCTAACTACAATTTTAATTTAATTAACGTGGATTTGTTGAACGCTACTGATCGTCGCTTATTAGAGATTAGTAAACGCGGGCAGCTTTTCTTAAATTTAAACGAAATGCGCCGGATCCGGAGTTTTTTCCGTAAGCAAAAGCGTAATCCTACGGATTGCGAACTGGAAACGATCGCTCAAACCTGGTCTGAACACTGTTATCATAAAACCTTCCGCGGCAATATCATTTATCGGGAAAGCAATGCTTCCCCCCGGCTGGGTAATATGAGAATTAAAAATCTGCTTAAATCTACGATTATGAAGGCCACCAAAGAGTTGAATAAAAGCTGGTGTGTTTCCGTGTTTAAGGATAATTCCGGAGTGGTTAAATTCGACCAGAACAATAATATTTGTTTTAAAGTTGAAACACACAATCATCCTTCAGCCCTGGAGCCTTTTGGCGGAGCCAATACTGGTATCGGAGGAGTGATTCGCGACGCTATCGGCACCGGGTTAGGCGCCAAGCCGATTTTAAACACCGATATTTTTTGTTTTGCTCCTCCGGATTTAGCCGCGCCTAAGGTTCCGCCTGGAGCGCTGCATCCTAAACGGATTATGCGCGGGGTGGTCAGCGGGGTGCGTGATTACGGAAATAAAATGGGTATCCCCACGGTGAATGGGGCGATACTCTTCCATGAAAATTTCGCCGGGAATCCTCTAGTCTATTGCGGGACAGCAGGTATTCTGCCTAAAGATAAATCTTTTAAACATACTGACCGGGGGGATTTGATTGTAGTCGTCGGAGGGGCGACCGGACGCGACGGTATCCATGGAGCGACTTTTTCCAGCGGTGAGCTGACCAATGAATCCGAAACTGTTTCCAGCGGCGCTGTACAGATTGGCAATCCGATTCAGGAAAAGAAGGTCTTAGATACAATTTTACAGGCCCGCGATCAGAATTTATATAGCGCAATTACCGATTGCGGAGCCGGCGGTTTATCCAGTGCTGTCGGAGAGATGGGGCAGGAACTCGGGGCCAGAGTGTATTTAGATAAGGTGCCTTTAAAATATTCCGGGTTAAATTATATGGAGATTTGGATTTCGGAATCTCAGGAAAGAATGGTCTTGTCCGTACCGCTAAAAAATATCCATAAATTAATTAGCCTATTTGCTAATGAAAATGTTACTGCTACGGTGATCGGAGAGTTTACCGGGAATAAGAGATTAGAACTTTATTATCAAGATAAATTAGTTTGTGATTTAGATATGCAATTTTTACATGAGGGGATACCGCAAATTGCCAAACAGGCATGTTATGTTCAAACTCGACACCGAGAGCCTAGGATTGCGCAGAAAAAAAATCTTACTGGGGTTTTATTAAAGTTGTTGGGGCATTTTGATATCTGTTCTAAAGAATGGGTTATCCGGCAGTATGATCACGAAGTACAGGGTGGTTCGGTTATTAAGCCTTTAATGGGGGCTAATAATGACGGGCCCAGTGATGCTAGTGTTATCCGGCCGCTATTTAATTCTTCCCGGGGGGTGATTATTTCTAACGGGATAAATTTCCGTTTCGGGTTTATTGATCCCTATTGGATGGCGGCCAGTTGTATCGATGAAGCCTTACGGCAGATTATTAGTGTTGGCGGTTCTTTAGAACAAGTGGCGATTTTAGATAATTTTTGTTGGGGAAATCCGGATAAGCCGGATCGTTTAGGGGGGTTGGTCCGTGCGGCTTTTGGCTGTTATGATATGGCCAAAGCTTTCGGGGTGCCTTTTATTTCCGGTAAAGATAGTTTTTATAATGAATTTAATGTAGGCGGTAAATCTACTCCGATTCCCGGTACGCTGCTTATTTCAGCGATCGGCCTGATGGAGGATGTGAATAAAGCTATATCGATGTATGCTAAAGCAGCTGGTAATTTAATTTATGTAGTAGGTAATACCCGTCCGGAATTAGGGGCCAGCCATTATTTTGATTTATACCAAGCGATAGGCAATCAGGTTCCTAAAGTTTACCCTCAGCAAGCCCGGCAGGGATTTATTGCTTTAAGTAAAGCTGCGAAAAAAGGCTTGGTTAGATCAATGCATGATTGTTCTGACGGAGGTCTGGCGGTAGCTTTGGCTGAAATGGCTTTTAGCGGATCCTTGGGGATGGATATATTCTTAGCCGAAGTGCCTGGGGTTAAACCCGGAAAGATGAGTAATGAAACTGTGCTATTCTCGGAAACGAATTCACGTTTTGTGGTCGAGGTGCAGCCAGATAAACAGCGTGCTTTTGAGCAGCAATTGCGGGGAGTTGCCTTAGGTTTGGTGGGGTGTTTAACCGAGAAAACTGATTTTAAGGTCTATGGTCTTGAGGGTGGAGTTTGTATCGATGCCAAGGTGGGGCAGTTAAAAACAGCTTGGAGGGCACCGTTGAAATGGTAAATAAAAGAGCTTCTGTTAAGGATATGTTGGGTAAGGAGGATTTTACACGCGAAGATACCTGGCGGATATTTAGAATTATGTCGGAGTTTGTAGATGGATTTGAAGTACTTTCTAAAATTGGCAAGGCGGTTTCGATTTTTGGTTCGGCTCGCAGTAAGCCGGGAACTCAAATTTATAGACTAGCTGAAGAGGTGGCCTATTATATTGCTAAGTCCGGATATGCGGTAATTACCGGAAGCGGGCCGGGGTTGATGGAAGCTGCTAACAAAGGCGCCCGTCGGGCACAGGGAAAATCTATCGGTTTAAATATTCATCTACCTTGCGAACAAAAGCCTAATCAGTATGTGGATACTGTTTTAGGTTTTCGTTACTTTTTTGTACGTAAGGTGATGTTTGTGAAATATGCTAAAGCTTTTGTAATCTTGCCCGGCGGCTTCGGGACTCTGGATGAATTCTTTGAAGCGATTACCTTGATTCAGACCGAAAGAATTTCGAAGTTTCCAGTCATTCTTTTTAATAGCCAATATTGGAGACCGTTGTTAGCTTGGCTTAAGCAAACAGTTTATGCCTGCGGCAATGTCGACGGTAATGATCTGGATCTATTTATCTTAGTAGATAAGCCTCAAGAAGTAGCTAAGGCGATTAAGAAATTTTATGCTCAAACCTAAAGTTTGCATTTTAAGAAGTGCCGGAACTAATTGCGATCAAGAAACTGCCCTAGCGTTTAAGCTAGCGGGGGCGGCTTGTGAATTAGTACATATTAATCGTCTAGTGAGTAATCCGGCTGACCTGGAAAATTTTCATATTTTAGCTTTACCTGGGGGGTTTAGTTATGGGGATGATGTGGCCTCAGGAAAGATTCTGGCCAATGAGTTAAGATTTAAACTTGTAGATGCGCTCCAGAAGTTTATCGCCGCAGGCAAGCTGGTAATTGGTATTTGTAACGGTTTTCAAATTTTAGTTAAAAGCGGGTTTTTACCCGGCGGCCGGCCGTCAAAGCCAGGCCGGGATATAGCCGCTAGTGATTTAAAACAAAATACCAGTTTAATTATTAATGATTCAGCTAAATTTGAAGCCCGTTGGGTGTATTTGAAGCCCGTTGGGTCGACTTGTTTGTGGACTAAGGGTTTAAAAAATATTATTTATCTTCCGGTTGCCCATGGAGAAGGGAAGTTTGTAGTTGCTGATCAACAGTTGTTAAAACAGCTTAAGCTTAATCGGCAGATTGTTCTTCAATATTCTAATGTCTCCGGCGAGCTGACCGGTTATCCGGATAATCCTAATGGTTCAAGCCAGAATATTGCCGGCATCTGTGACTTCACCGGCAGGGTTTTTGGTTTAATGCCCCATCCGGAAAGGCATCTTTACGCAGCGCAGCATCCACGTAAAGATAGGCGTAAAAAAGGAGAAGATGGTTTGCAGATCTTTAAAAACGGAGTCGAATTTATTAAAAAAAATTTCTAAGCTTAAGCTATAGCGGGCCTGCACCAGCTCAATTAGTGTGGTTAAAGATTAAGGCGTTAGCGGCCGGCTAGATCGAATTTAGTCAAGGCATCTTATTTCGAGCAGATAAGATTAGTTAAATAGATAAGGAGTTTAAAATGAGCGGGATATTCGGGGTGGTGGCCAATAAGGCCTGCAATGAAGATTTATATTACGGTACAGATTATCATTCGCATTTAGGCACGCAATTCGCCGGGCTGGCGGTTTACGGCCGCGAGCTGACTCGCAAGATCCACGATATTAAAGGCAGTCAGTTTAAGGCTAAGTTTGATGAGGATTATTTAAAGTTACAAGGCCATCAAGGCATTGGAGTAATCAGCGCCCGCGATGAGCAGCCAATTGTCATGAATTCTAAGTTTGGGGCTTTTGCCATCGTGACTAACGGTTTTATCGATAACGCCGAAAAATTAGCCAAAGAACTATTTAAAAAAGGCAGATCGTTTTCTGAGGTAGCTGAAGGAAAAATAAATTTTACCGAGATGGCGGCTAAAATTATTATTTCGGGTAAAACTATTATTGCCGGCGTAGAGAAATTTTTTTCCAAAATTCAGGGTTCTTGTTCGTTACTTTTATTAAATAAAGAAGGGATTTATGCTTGTCGAGATCGCTTGGGGTTAACCCCTTTAGTGATCGGGAAAAAAGGAAATAACTGGGCGGTTTCTACCGAATCGGCGGCTTTTCTTAACCTAGGGTATAAATTAGTCAGGCATCTTGAGCCTGGAGAGATTGTCTTAATTACTCCTAAAGGATTGCAGCTTAAGCGTAAAGGGGGCAGCGCTAAACAGATTTGCTCTTTTCTTTGGGTATATACGGGTTTTCCAGCTTCTAATTATGAAACAATTAATGTAGAAACTTCCCGGGAAAGATGCGGAGCGCAGTTGGCTAAAGATGATGATATCCAGGCTGATATGGTTGCCGGAATACCGGATTCCGGGACCGCTCATGCTATTGGCTATAGTATGGAGTCAAAAGTTCCTTTACGCCGGCCTTTGGTCAAGTATACTCCGGGTTATGACCGCAGCTATACTCCGGTTTCCCAGGCACGCAGGGATTTAGTGGCAAAGATGAAGCTTATTCCGATCCCGGAGATTATCCAGGGCAAGCGCATTGTATTTTGTGATGATTCAATCGTGCGCGGTACCCAGCTTAAGAATTATACTATTCAGAAACTCAAAGAGCATGGGGCTAAGGAGATCCATTTGCGTATTTCTTGTCCGCCCTTAATGTTTCCTTGTAAATTCAATTATTCTACCCGCAGCATTAACGAATTAGCTGCTCGCCGCGCAATTAAGAATATCGAGGGCCGGGAGCCTAAAAGCGTATGTAAATATTTAGATGAACATTCCAAAGAATACAAAAAGATGGTGGCCTGGATTGCCAAAGATATCGGCGCCACTACGCTTAAGTTCCAAAAGTTAGAGGACATGATCCGGGCCATCGGTTTGGATAAGAGCAAGCTTTGTTTATATTGCTGGACCGGAAAATCGCCGGCTAAAGCAAAATAACTAAAATTATAATTTTCTCCAAGGAGAACGGCGTGAAAAAAATTACCTATAAAACTTCCGGAGTGGATATCCAAAGTGCCAGTATTTTTAAATCTAAAATTAAGCCTTTAGTGCGTAGCTCATTCCGCAGGGAGGTCCTAACGGATATCGGTGGCTTCGGGAGTTTTTTTCAGTTCGATAAAAATAAATATAAAGACCCGGTTTTAGTCTCCTCCAGCGATGGGGTGGGCACTAAACTGATGATCGCCAAATTAGCTAATCGTCACGATACTATAGGTATTGATGCAGTGGCGATGAATGTGAATGATATTCTATGTACCGGAGCCCAGCCTTTATTTTTTCTAGATTATATCGCTTTTACTAAAGTTAAGCCAGAAGTGTTGTTGGATATTGTCCGCGGAATAAATAACGGCTGCCGTCAGGCAGGTTGTTCTTTAATCGGCGGAGAAACTGCGCAAATGCCCGGGATGTATCGGCAAGGGGAATACGATGTTGCTGGTTTCTGCGTGGGGGTAGTGGAAAAAGATCGGATTATTAATGGGGCTAAGATTAAACTTGGGGATGTGGCCATTGGTATTGCCTCCAGCGGTTTACACTCTAACGGTTATTCTTTAGTCAGAAAAGTTTTAGGGTTATCCGAGCAAAAGAGTATCTCTGCCCAATTGCTTAGTCCGACAAAAATTTATGTTTTACCCATTTTGGAGCTTTTACGCCATTACGGCAAAAGTGTGCACGGAATCAGTCATATTACCGGAGGGGCATTTTATGATAAATTGAGCCGGATTTTGCCTAAAGATATCAATCTGGAGATCGAAAAAAATTCTTGGCGGGTCCCGGAGATATTCCGATTGATTCAGTATAAAGGCCAGCTTGATGATTTAGAGATGTATCATACTTTAAACATGGGTATTGGATTGGTGCTCCTGGTGCAAAAAGAGGCGGCTGGAGTGATAATGAAAAAACTTGCCGAACTTAAACTGAAATCCTGGGCAATCGGCGTGGCGGTTAAAGGTCACCAGAAAGTAAATATTATTTAAACAAGGAGGTAGCGATGGATTTACTGGGAATAGTTATTCTGGCGGGATTGGCGATTTTCTTCATGGGTATCCGGATCGTGCGTCCTACGCACCGGGGTTTAGTCGAAAGATTCGGTAAGTACAATCGTTTTGCTAATCCGGGATTTAACTGGGTTTTTCCGATAGTAGAAAATCTTTATCAAATTAATATTACTGAGCAAATGGTTGATGCTGAGCCGCAAGAAATTATCACTAACGATAATTTGAATGCTAAGGTTGATGCTCAGGTATATTTTAAGGTCAAGGCTTCGGAAGCGGATGTGAAAAACTGTCAATATAGCGTAAACAATTATCAGTGGCAGATTGTTAATTTAGCCCGCACTACCTTGAGGAATATTATTGGCACGTTAACCTTGAAATCTGCCAATAGCGAGAGGGGTAAAATTAACGCTGAGCTGCATAAGACTCTTTGTGAAGAAACCTCTAGCTGGGGTTTAGAGATTGTGCGGACGGAGTTAAAAGAAATTGATCCGCCTAAAGATGTCCAGGAAACAATGAATAAAGTAGTGAAAGCCGAAAATGAAAAAATTGCTGCGGTAGATTACGCCACTGCTACCGAAACCGCTGCCGACGGCCAGAAGCGCGCTGAAATTAAAAAAGCCGAAGGGATTAAGCGGGCCAGGATTCTGCAGGCTGAAGGAGAGGCCGAGGCGATAAAATTAGTCAACGAAGCGGCGGAGAAATATTTTACCGGTAATGCGCAAATCCTGCGTAAATTAGAGGCGGTAGAGAAGGCATTGCAGGATAATGCTAAGATTGTTGTCCCGGCAAATACCGAATTAGTCAATGTAATCGGGGAAATGGCTGGATTTCTACCGCTTAAGCAAAAAAAGGAATAATCGTCCGGGGATATTAAGAATTAAGATGAAGAAACTAGGATTAGTTTTCTGTGGTATTTTTTTTCTTACTACACTGTGTTTTGCCCAGAATTATTATGCTTTAGTGGAAGTTCTGATCAAGAACGATGAAGGCCTGTTTTTTACTATGAATACCATCACCAGGACTCCCGATCAGCAGGCTTGTGCAAAAGTTCTATTCCCGATAAAGCAGCTCAAGGGTAAATATCAGCTCAGATGCGGATGTTTAAGCGGCGAGCAATGGGACAAGCGGTTTGAAGATATATTCACTAACCAGTCCGCCGCGTCAATTTATATTGCTTATCAAGATTTGAATGGTTATGAAACCAGGATTAACACTAAAGTTCTGGCTGGCGCTGATTCTGTCCGGCCCGGGATGCCGGTAGATCCGCCGATTAATGAAGTTATACTGTGGGCTAGCTCGATGATTGATACTTTAGAAAAAGGCGGGATTAATGGCGCTAAGATAATTTATCCGCGCAAGATAGAATAATGAATATTATCGGTCAATCCGCTGATTTGATTAATTTAGTCCAATATCAGGATGGTGCAGTTGTTAGCAAGGAGTTGATCCGTAAAGATAAGGGCACAGTTTCTTTGTTTGCTTTTGATCAGGGGCAGGGGTTAAGCGAACATACTGCTCCTTTTGAGGCTTTGGTCTATATTTGTGATGGCCAGGCAGAAATTATTATTGCTGGTCAGCCGCATCACTTAAATGCCGGTCAAGCTATTATTATGCCGGCTCATCAACCGCATGCTTTAAAAGCGATAGAGCGCTTTAAGATGCTTTTAGTGATGATTAAGGCTTAATTGACTATTAATACAAAAAGAAAGGTTTAAGATGTTTGATAAGATGAAGGGGTTATTTGAAATGCAGAAGAAGATGCAGGAAGTTAAGCGCGTATTAGAAGATACAAATTTTGATATTCAGAGTCCTGATGGGCTGGTGAAGATTACCATGAATGGTGCTCAGGAGCTCAAGAGTATCCTGCTTAAAGATAATCTTACCCCAGCTGAACAAGCGCGCCTGGCAGCTTGCTTAAAAGAAACTTTGAACCGGTCAATTAAACGTTCACAGGAACTGGGTGCTCAAAAAATGCGGGAGGTAACCGGAATTAACCTGCCGGGATTGACATAATGTTTATTTTATCTAATTTTATATCTGCTGTAGCTTATATCCTGAATGTTTTATTGAGTATTATTTATTGGCTGGTAATTATCCGGGCTTTACTCAGCTGGGTGAATCCCGATCCATATAATGCAATTGTGCAGTTTTTATATAAAACTACTGAGCCGATCCTGGAGCCGGTTAGAAGGAGATTGCCTGTGCATTTTAGATTCGGCATCGATATTTCGCCGGTGATTGTATTCCTGATAATAATTTTTCTAAAATCATTCTTAGTTCAGTCGCTTTTAGATTTGAGTGTTTGGTTAAGATTGAGATAGGGGTAGGCAATGCGAATTTTAGTGATTGGTTCAGGCGGTCGAGAGCACGCCTTGGTTTGGAAGATTGCCCAATCTAGGCTGTGTACTAAATTATTCTGCGCCCCAGGTAACGGCGGGATCAGCCAATTAGCCGAATGCCTGGAGATCAAAACCGATAATATCGCCGGATTGCTGGAATTTTCTCGGAAAGAAAAAATTGACCTTACCGTAGTGGGGCCGGAACAGCCTTTAGCTTTAGGCTTGGTTGATGAATTTAAACGTGCAGGATTAATGATCTTCGGGCCGCAGAAATCGGCGGCAAACTTAGAAGCCAGCAAAATTTTTTCTAAGCAGTTGATGGCTAAATATAAAGTACCTACTGCTAAGTTTAAGGTATTCGATAGCCCGCTGGTAGCCAAACAATATATCGAAACTCAGAATTTTCCCTGCGTAGTAAAAGCCGATGGTCTGGCTGCCGGTAAAGGAGTAGTGGTGGCGGAAAACTTAGGGCAAGCTCAAGCAGCGGTTAGGGCATTTATGCAGGATAAAGTTTTCGGGGTGGCCGGTCAGCGCATAATTATCGAGGAGTGTCTGGTTGGCCAGGAGGCTTCTATTTTAGTGGTCACTGATTCTAAAAAAGTTTTGGCCTTAGCCAGTGCTCAAGATCATAAAAGAATATTTGATAATGACCAGGGAGCAAATACCGGAGGGATGGGGGCTTACTCTCCGGCTTCAATAGTGAGCGCAGAAATTTTTAAAGCGGTCATGGATAGAATAATTTATCCTATCTTAGCTGGGTTAGGCCAGGAAGGCATAGATTACCGAGGAGTACTATATGCCGGCGTGATGTTGACTAAAGAAGGGCCGCAGGCTTTAGAATTTAATGTACGTTTCGGGGATCCGGAAACCCAGGTGATCTTACCTAGACTAAAAACCGACTTGGTTGAACTGTTAATGGCGGCTAGTTCAGGCCAGCTTTCTAAAATCGGAGATTTAGAATGGGACAGCCGGGCTTGTGTTTGCGTGGTTTGTGCTGCTGGCGGTTACCCGGGCAGTTATTCTCTAGGGCAGCCGATCAGTGGTTTGGATAGAGTGGCAAAATCCAATGAGGTTTTGGTTTTTCATGCCGGTACTCAAATAAAAAAAGACAAAATTGTAACTAGCGGCGGGAGGGTTTTAGGGGTCACCGGGCTAGGTATAACGATGCAAGAGGCAGTCAAGAAGACCTATCAGGCGGTTGAGAAAATTAATTTTTCTGGGATGCATTATCGTCGGGATATCGGCAGAAAAGCGATAGCGGATGAATAATCGATAGCAATGAGCATGCTGGTTTTTAATATACCGGCCGTTGATTATTATCTGCGCTGGTGAGATTTTATAAGGAGGAGTTTATGGGCAAGCAGATCAGTATTCTTATGGGTAGTCAGTCAGATTTTGAGACAGTAAGCCACGCAGTTAATGTTTTGAATGAATTTAAAGTAGATTTTGATTTGAAAGTTTTATCCGCGCATCGCACACCCGATGAATTGGTCCGCTATGTGCAAGCCGCACCTAAACAGGGGATCCGGGTTTTTATCGCGGCCGCCGGTATGTCGGCGGCTTTGGCTGGGGTAGTCGCTGCGCATACAATTCTACCGGTAATCGGTATCCCGATTGAAACAAAAAATTTAAAAGGGCTGGACTCACTTTTGTCGACTGCTCAGATGCCTCCGGGTATTCCGGTAGCCTGTATGTCTATCGGCCAGGCGGGAGCTAAGAATGCCGCGCTTTTGGCTTTAGCGATCTTAGGGATTAATGACGCCAAGATCAGCGTTAGGCTGATGAATTATAAAAAAAAGATGCGCATTAAAATTCTTAAAACTAAGATTAAATTATGAGTTTGACTAAAATTATTAAAGTTAATCCTTTGTCTCCCGAAGCAAGCTCCATTCAAGAAGCTAGCCGGGTTTTAGTTGGCGGCGGATTAGTTATTATTCCTACTGAGACGGTTTATGGGCTGGCGGCTAATGCTCTGGATCAAAAGGCCTTGGCGCGGTTGAGCCAACTGAAAAATCGGCCTAAGAACAAGCCTTTTACGCTTCTGATCGCCCAGCAGCATAAAGTGCAGGAACTAGCCAGCCAAGTTCCGGTAGCTGCTTATAAATTGATGCATCAGTTTTGGCCGGGCCCCTTGACCTTAATATTAAACTCCGCCGGCCAGGGTACAGTAGGTTTACGTATGCCGAATAATTTAGTGGCCTTGGGGATTATTACTCAATCTGGGATTCCTTTGGCTTGCCCATCTGCCAATATTTCAGGTCAGCCAGCGCCGGTTAATTTTGAGCAGGCGCTCAAAGATTTAGACGGCCGGGTGGATCTGGCGATTGATAGCGGTTTGACTAATATTGGCTTAGAATCTACAGTGGTTGATTTGAGTTCCGATCCAGTGCGTATAATCCGTAAGGGAGCGGTTACGGATCAAGAAGTTATGTCGGTGATAAAATCTAAGAGCGTACTTTTCCTTTGTACGGGGAACTCTTGCCGTTCGGTGATGGCAGAGGCTTATTTGAAGAAACTTTTAGCTGAGCAGCAACGTAGAGACATCCAGGTCAGCTCTGCCGGCATGATGGCTTTAGCTGGTATGGGTGCTAGTTTGGAAACTCAGGAGGTGTTGGCTAAAGAAGGCATTGAAGTCAGAGCCCACCGCGCCCAAAGGGTAACTCCGGAATTAATAAACCAGGCGGATATCATTTTAGTGATGGAAGATATACACGAAAATAAGATTCTGCAACTTGTCCCGGAGGCAAAGAATAGGCTTTTTTTATTAAAGGAATTTGCTAAAATAAAAGATAGTAATTTAAATATCTCAGATCCTGCGGGTGGATCATTAGAATTTTACCAGGAAACTTTTTCGATCATTAAGGATGCTGTAGAAAGGATAAGTAAGATAATATGAATAAGCTATTAATTGCTTCTGATCACGCCGGATTTATTCTCAAAGAAAAATTAAAAACTGTTCTAGAAAATAACGGCTGGGGGGTGAAAGATTTAGGTACTTATTCTAAAGACCGCTGTGATTATCCGTTTTATGCTTATGAGCTGGCCAAAAATATTTCCAACGGTAAATTTAAACGCGGGATATTGATCTGTAAAAGCGGAGTGGGTACGGCTATTGTAGCTAATCGACTGCCGGGAGTGCGCGCCGCACTTTGCCATAACCTGAGGATTGCTAAATTGAGCCGGGAGCACAATAACAGCAATGTTTTAGTTTTAGGCTCCGGATTTGTCAAGGCGGATTTAGCTAAAAAGATGATTTTAGCTTGGCTGAATACCAAGTTTTTAGGAGGGAGGCATTTAAGAAGAGTTAAATTAATTTCTCAGATAGATAAAAGAATAAAGCTTGAGGCTAAAAAAAGTTGCGCTAGTGTTGTCTAGGTAGATAAGGAGTGGTGTAAAAGTGAAAAATTTAAAACAACAGGACCCGGAAATTTTTGCTGCGATCCAGAAGGAATTAGCACGTCAGAATGATAACTTAGAGTTGATTGCCTCGGAAAATTTTGCTTCTTTAGCCGTTTTGGAAGCACAGGGTTCGGTGTTAACGAATAAATATGCTGAAGGATACCCAGGCCGGCGTTGGTACGGAGGATGCGAATATGTGGATATCGTTGAGAATTTAGCGATTGAACGGGCCAAAAGCCTTTTTGGCGCCGAGCATGTTAACGTTCAGCCGCATTCCGGTTCGCAGGCGAATATGGCTGTATATTTTGCGGTGCTTAACCCGCAGGATACGGTTTTAGCTATGGATTTATCTGCCGGCGGTCATCTTACGCACGGACATCCGCATAATTTTTCCGGCCGGTTTTTTAACATGGTCGGTTATGGGGTAGACCGTAAGACCGAAAGTTTGGATTATGACTTGATTTTGGAGCTAGCTAAACAGCATAAACCGAAGATGATTTTAGCCGGGGCTTCCGCCTACCCGCGGACTATTGATTTTAAAAAATTTCGACAAATTGCCGATAGCGTGGGCGCTTATTTATTCGTGGATATGGCTCATATTGCCGGTTTAGTGGCATCCGGATTACATCCTTCGCCGGTACCCTATGCGGAATTTGTCAGTTCGACTACACATAAGACTTTGCGCGGGCCACGCGGCGGGTTTATTTTATGCAAAAAAGAATTTGCTAAAAAAATTGATAGCCAGATCTTTCCCGGAATTCAAGGCGGCCCCTTGATGCATGTAATTGCCGCCAAGGCCGTAGCTTTTGGCGAAGCGCTGACCCAAGAATTTAAGCAATATCAGGGGCAATTAATGAAAAATGCCCGAGCATTAGCTCAAGCTTTAGAAAAAAAAGGCTTCCGGATTGTCTCCGCAGGCACTGATACGCATCTTATGTTGGTAGATTTGAATGCTAAAGAAGTTACCGGAGCCGATGCCTCAAAAATCCTCGGAGAAGTTAATATTACCGTGAATAAGAACCTGATTCCTTTTGACTTAAAGAGCCCGGCGGTAACCAGCGGAATTCGGCTGGGAACGGCGGCAGTTACTACGCGTAAAATGCAAACGGCACAAATGGAACAGATTGCCCAATTCATCGAGGCTGCTCTGGGAAACTCAGGCAGCCCGGAGAAATTAACCCAGATTCAAAATGAGGTTATGCGGTTAACTAAAGAATTTCCATTATATGCGGAATTATTTAAATAGAATGAAAAAGAAAAATAAAACCGCTGTGCATCAGCGGCCGAGCTGGGATGAATATTTTTTAGAGATGGCCGGATTAGTAGCTAAACGTTCCACCTGTCTGCGCCGTAGCGTAGGGGCAGTTTTGGTCAGAGAGAAAAGAATTCTCGCTACCGGATATAATGGCGCCCCCAGTGGTTTAGATCATTGCTTTGAAGTCGGTTGTCTGCGTTTGAGATTGAAGATACCTTCGGGTCAGCGTCATGAATTATGCCGCGCTTTACATGCTGAACAAAATGCTTTAATCCAGGCATCTTTGCATGGCATCAGCGTCAAGGGCGCTACTTTGTATTCTACCACACAGCCCTGCGTGATTTGTGCTAAAATGCTGATAAACGCCGGAATCAGAGAGATTGTTATTGCCGAAGGTTATCCGGATAAAATGGCGATGGAATTTTTAAAGCAGGCCAAGATTAAAATAAGGAAACCATGAGATGCCCTTTTTGCGGTTTTAAGGAAGATAAGGTGGTTGATTCCCGTGCTACCGCGGAGGAGTCGGCTGTTAGGCGGCGTAGAGAATGTTTAAAGTGCGGCAAGCGGTTTACCACTTATGAGTATGTGGAAGAGGTTTCACTTTTAGTAATTAAGAAAGACGGCCGCCGGGAAGCTTGGGACCGCAAAAAAGTTTTAGCCGGAATTATCCGGGCTTGCGAAAAAAGACCGGTGAGTGTGGAAAAAATGGAAGAGGTGGTTACTCAAGTTGAACGGTCTATCCAGAAAAAAAGTGACCGGGAGGTAATGGCTAGCCGGATTGGCGAGTTAGTAATGGAAAAACTAAAGTCGATTGATGATGTTGCTTATGTGCGTTTTGCTTCCGTTTACCGGCAGTTTAAGGATGTCGGCCAATTTATGGTGGAGTTAAAGGATATTCTAGGGAAAGATAAAAAGAAAAAATAAAGAAAGTAATGAAAGGAGGAGAGCGTTCTATTTTTTGTGTCCGGAAAAATAGCCACTCTCCATTTTTTATTTAAAAGTCGAAGATGAATAAGCAGCCTTTAATAGCGATTTTAGCTCTAGGAATATTTTACCCGGCTGTAGGTTTCACTGAAACTACAACTATACACCGTCCGGACGGTTCGGTATTTATCGAGTTGTCTATGCGCGGCGGTAAAAAAGAAGGGGAAAAGGTAATTTATGGTCCGGATAAGTCCATCCAAGCGGTATCTACATATAAGGATGATCTGAAAGACGGGGCAGAAACTGTATTTTGGCCGGACGGTTCATTGCAGGCGCGAAAAATGTATAAAAACGGCCAGCTTGATGGGGTCGCTAAATATTATGAAAATAGCCGCTTAGCTAGTGAGCAAACATATAAAGACGGCAATCGAGATGGGTTAACTAAATTTTATTATGAAAATGGCGCATTGAGAAATGAATTGCCTTATAAAAACGGTAAAAAAGAAGGAATTTGTAGGTTTTATGACACCCAGGGGACTTTGTACCTTGAGCAAGAGTATAAAAATGATTTAAAAGAAGGTATAACTAGATATTATCAAGGTTTTACTCCGGTTAAGCTGGACAGTCAATTTATGGAGCAATTACGCGCTCAAGAAGCGTATCTTACCGGACAACTGATTATGGAAGTGGCATATTTGGCTGATAAACGGGAAGGTTTGACTAAGTACTATTCTAATGCTGGCAAAGTGGTTTATGAGCAAGAATTTAAAGAGAATATGCTTAATGGTATCTGTCGGAATTATTATAACGATGGCAGGCTTAAATCTGAAGAATCTTACGTAAATGGCCAGCAACACGGCCCGGCCAAATATTATTATCAAAATGGGCAACTGAGTAGCCAGGTATTGTTTATCGAAAACAAGCGCCAGGGGATCGCTAAAAATTATTCCGAAGAGGGAGTTTTAACATCGGAGCAGCCTTATTATAATGATCTTGTGCATGGGGAGAAGAAATCCTATTATCCCAGTGGAAAATTAAAGGAAATCAGGCCTTATACTAACGGGGAAACAAACGGAAGATGGAGATTCTTTTATGAAGATGGCAAGCTGAGCGCGGAATCTTTATTCGATAACGGTAAGACGGTAAAAAATTGGGTTTGTTATGACCAATCCGGCCAAGTTACTACCGAGGTTACATATTAGATTGTCTTGTAAATTTAGCCGCTAAGCCCTATAATAAATATTCGTCAGTAATCTAGATTGATAATTGTCCTGTGGATATAAAAGGAGCGGGAATGATCGAGATGGAGTTAAGTAAAATTGTCATTGATGAGAAGAGGCATGATCAATTGATCGCTTTAAAGGAAAAGAATGGCAACCGAATGTTACCGATTGTCATTGGCTTAAATGAAGCTTCTGCCATAAAATTAAAAATCAGCGGTTTTAATCCTCCTCGCCCGTTGACGCATGATTTAATTTTTACGATTATTCATGATCTGGAGGCTAGCGTGGAGAGAGTGATCATCGATAAATTGGAAGAGAATACTTTTCATGCCAAAATTATCATCAAAACCGGCGGCGGTGCGCTCAAGACGATCGATGCCCGGCCCAGCGATAGTATTGCCTTGGCCGTCCGGAGCCACGCTCCGATCTTGGTGGATGATGAAATTATCAAGCAATACGAAAGCTTTAATAATAAGGAGCAGCTTTAAAACGGCTCCTGCGCGCCCTGCCTTTAATAGCACTGCTAGCTGATTATACTAATGCTTAAATTTACTAAAATAGAACAGAATGTTCTAAATCCGGTTTATGATTTCGCTAAATCCAAGAAATTAAAGCTATATCTTGTTGGCGGGGCACTGCGGGACCTGATCTTAGGCCGCTTTCGAGATAATCCGGATTTTGATTTTTGTTTAAAATCCGGGGCTTTGCGTTTTGGGGCTCAACTGGCCGCTCGGCTCAAGTGTGCGTTTGTGGTGTTAGATCAAAAAAACGCCGCCGCTCGATTGGTTAAGAAGATTGGCCAAAAAATTTATACTTTTGATTTTACAGATTTCCGCGCGGCAAGCTTAGAAAAAGATTTACGCCATCGGGATTTTACAATTAATTCTATGGCTTTAAGCTTAGGAGATGTTTTTAGCCAGCAGGATTTAGAGTCTTTAATTATTGATCCTTATGGTGGGAGGGCGGATCTGCAAGCTAGAATTATTAAGATTACCGGCCCGGGTTCCTTTAGGGAGGATGCTTTAAGAATTCTGCGGGCATTCAGTTTTAGTTGTTTATTAGGGTTTAGCCTGGATCCAGAGACTCTAGTTTCGGCGAAAAAAGAAAAGCATAGGATTAGTTCAGTATCCAAAGAGCGGGTACGCGAAGAGTTATTTAAAATTTTGGATAGTACTTCAGCTTATGCTTGTTTAGTTAATCTGGATAAGCTGAAGATTCTAGAAATCATCTTTCCGGAGATCAAACCGATGCGGCGGATTGGGCAGGGGCCGTATCATCACCTGGATGTTTGGCAGCATAGCTTAGAAACTTTGCGTCAATTTGAAATAATTATACAAGGAATAAAAGAAAATTCTCCCACCGAGACTTATTTGCAGGAGAAAATAGCTGGTTTACGTAAAAGATCTAGCCTGTTAAAGTTAGCTTGTATTTTACATGATATAGGCAAGCCCGCTGCCTTGCGTCGGGAACAAACCAAGGTTATTTTTCATGGTCATGAAAGGATCGGCTTGGGTTTAACCCGGTTAATCTCGCGCAGATTAAAGTTAGCTAATCAAGAAGCAAGAATTTTAGAAAAGATTGTGCTCTGGCATTTAAGGCCGGGGTATCTGGCGCTTAACGTGCAGCCGACGGCCCGGGCGATTTACCGCTATTTTCGCGATACTGGTAATGAAGCTTTAGCGGTGCTTTTATTGTCTTTAGCCGATCAACGCGCCACTTTGGGCCCCTTAGCTACCGCAGATTCGCGGCTGCGGCATGAAAAGACCGTTAAGTTACTGATGCGTAAATTATTCAAACAGCAAGATGAAAAGAAGCTGGTGCGTTTTTTAAATGGCAATGACCTGATGGCCAGATTTAAATTACCGGCTTCGCCTTTGATCGGTGAGTTACTGGCAGAACTGCAAGAGGCCCAGGCAATCGGAAAGATTAAAAATAAAAAAGAGGCCTGGCAGTTAGCTGCAAGTTTAATCTGAACCCGGCTATGAAAAAAGTCGTCCTGATCATTGCGATTTTGTTATTTTTTATTTTTGGCGCCAGCCTATATCTTAATCAAATATTCTTACCTAAAAAAATTAAAGCTTTAGTTATCTCTGTTTTAGCCCAACAGACCGGTAAACAGGTTAGTTTAGACTCCTTGGAGTTTAATATCTTTAAGGGATTAGTGTTGCGGGATTTAGTAATTTCCGACGGCCAGAATATAATTTTAAGCACAAAGCAGGCAACCTGCGCCATTTTTATCTGGCCGATCTTTAAAAAACAAATTATTATTCCCAGTTTGAATCTTACCGCTCCCTATATTTTTCTCGAACGTCGTCCGGATAAGAGTTTTAATCTTCAGGATTTATTAGTGCCGGCGCGGTTAAAATTGGGTAAAACCGGTTTTAACGTTGCCGTTTTTAAGCTTAACCTTGCTAACGCTAACCTGGTTTTTCAGGATAATACTGCAGCCGTTAGATTAAGAAAAGAATTTAAAAACATGCAGCTTATTTTGCAGCTGGGCTTACCGGTGAAACTAAAATTTAAGTTGGCCGCCCAGATGGTTACGCAGCCACCAGCTTTCATTAATGCCACTGGGGAATATAAAATTTTAAGCCAGGAGTGGACGGTTAATTTTTCGCTGCAGGATTTAGCAGCGGAGGAATTTTCAGTCTATTGCGGTGGCTTAAGTAATTTACTTTATGGTTTAATCGACCTGGAGGGGCAACTGGAAATTAAAGATATGATGCTGCAGGCTAGCCTGAGCTGTTCTTCAGAGGATTTAATGCTATCCTGGGAGGGTCTAAAAACTAAAATAAATTACCGCTTGCAAAGTGAGGTTGGTTATAATTTAGAAACCCGGAAGATACAACTTAACGGCCAGGGAGATATCTTGTGCGGGGATATCTCCGGGTTAAAACGCATAGGGCAGATTAATAATTTAAACGGAAAGTTTATTTTTACTCAAGACTCTTTAATTGCAGATAGCCTAAAGGCAGAGTTATGGGAGGTGCCGTTAACAATCAACCTGGGGATTAAGGATTTTAGCGCCCCGGTATTAAATATCGCTACGGGTTTTGATTTAAGCATAGCCGCACAGTTGGCCAGGGATAAATTTGACTTTTTTTTAATTGATTCGGCCAGCGGGCAGGCATCCTTGGCGTTAAAAATCTATCCGGATCAGCAGACGGCCTGGGCGATGCAAGGGGAGTTAAAGATTACCGATGCAGATTTAAAATTAGACAAGTTAGATGACCCGGTTGAGAAATTAGAGGCGAGGGTGGAGTTTAACCGGCAGGGGTTGGTTTGGACGGCCACTCAATTTAATTATCGCCGGCTAGCTTATCAGAGTAGCGGTAGAGTTTCTGATTTTTCTGCCCCGCGGCTTCAATTAACTCTGGCTACGCAAGATTTATCAGCTTCCGGTGATTTTGATCTGACCGGTAGAAAAGTCAAGATTACTCAATTAAGCGGCCAGTATCTGGATACGCATTTTTTGATCAACGGGGAAATCGATCCAACGGATTGGACTATTCTCCGGGCAGATTTAACTGGCAGGATTGATTTAAAATTGGATAATTTAAACCAATTACTGGAAAAAACCTATCCTCAGATAAAGAATGTTTCTCCTG
The DNA here is from genome assembly GCA_041308845.1 of Candidatus Omnitrophota bacterium. Taxonomy (GTDB): domain Bacteria; phylum Omnitrophota; class Gorgyraeia; order Gygaellales; family Profunditerraquicolaceae; genus UBA6249. The sequence continues at coordinate 31,859 of JBFZAT010000047.1, forward strand.
GCGGTCAGTGGGAGGCGCAATTGAAATTTAACGGACCGCTTATGAATCTTAAAAGCTGTTATTTACAAGCTAAGGTTAGTAGCAGCGGTTTTTCTTTATATGGCTTAAAGGCCAGCGGCCTGATCTTAGATTTCTTATACGAACAAAATCTAGCTAAAATACCAGTTATTTATATCTCTTTTTACGACGGGGTGGTTCAGGGATCCGGGGCGTTAAACTTGAATACCGCAGTGCCCGTTTATCAGTTGAGATTAAACGGCAGTGGAATCGATTTAGCCAAGCTTAAAAATGATACTGTTTCTCAGGATAAGAATATTTCAGGAATCTTCTTGGGAGAGATTAAGCTTAACGGCGCAGGTAATGATTTAAGCAAGCTGCATGCTTCCGGAAGTTTTGCGGTTAAACAGGGCAGGCTTGGAGAATTAAACTTACTCCAGGGATTAGGCAGGTTGCTGTTGACTAAGGATTTGGCAAACATCGAATTTACCGGATGCAGCTGTGTTTTTCTGTTAAAGGATAAATTTATATATACCGATAAGTTGCAATTGACCAGCCCGCTGGTTGATCTCAGCGGCCCGGTTAGAGTCGGTTTAGATAGCTCTTTAGAGGGGGCTTTAGATGTGGAAATTTTAAACCAAGTGCTTCCTGCGGAGGGAACTTATAAAGATGTGACTACGGCTTTAATCGGCCAAGGTGGTAAAATCGGGGTAATTAAATTAAGCGGTTCTTTAGGCCAGCCAAAATATACCTTTAAGACGGCGGTAGGTAGTATTGTACACGGGCTGGCGGAGATACTTTTGAAAAAATAGCTTTTCAAAATAATTTTTGCGGGTAAAATAATAGAATAATAATAGAATAATAAGGAGAAAAGATGCCGGCCAATAAGATCTTGCTTGAAGAAAAAGATATTCCCAGGCAGTGGTATAATTTAGCCGCTGATTTACCTACGCCGTTACAGCCGCCTTTGTCCCCGGATGGGTCTGCATTGAAGCCGGAAATGCTGGAAAGGATTTTTCCCGCCAATATTATCGAGCAGGAGGTTTCCGCCGACCGCTGGATCAGTATCCCTGAGGAGATTCTGGAAATCCTGACCTTATGGAGGCCTGCTCCATTACGCCGGGCTTTGGCGTTAGAGAGGTACTTAAAAACTCCGGCCCGCATTTATTATAAAGATGAAAGTACTTCTCCTGCCGGTAGCCATAAGCCAAATACCGCTGTAGCCCAAGCCTGGTATAATAAAAAATTCGGGATTAAGAGATTAACTACGGAGACTGGAGCTGGTCAGTGGGGTTCAGCATTAGCTTTTGCCTGCAATTTAATCGGGCTGCAGTGCCGGGTTTATATGGTGCGCATCAGTTTCGACCAGAAACCGATGCGGAAAACCATGATGCAGACCTGGGGTGCAGAATGCTTGGCTAGTCCCAGTGCTTATACTAAATCCGGACGTAAGATACTTAAAGAAATGCCGCATACCCCGGGGAGTTTGGGTATTGCTATTAGTGAGGCAGTAGAAGATGCATTATCTGATAAAAGCGGTAAATCCCGTTATTCTTTAGGCAGTGTACTTAATCATGTTTTATTGCACCAGACGATTATCGGGCTGGAGGCTAAAAAACAGCTGAAAATTGCGCGCGAGAAAAACCCGGATGTAGTTATCGGTTGTGTCGGCGGAGGCAGTAATTTTGCTGGCATTGCTTTTCCTTTTGTTTGCGATAAAATTCAAGGAGCTAAAATAGATATCATTCCAGTGGAACCGACTGCTTGTCCAACTTTAACCAAGGGGCCGTTTACTTATGATTTTGGGGATATTGCCGGGCTTACTCCGTTGTTGGCCATGTATACTCTCGGGCATCGGTTTGTACCTGAACCGATCCATGCCGGGGGTTTGCGTTATCATGGTATGGCGCCTTTAGTCAGCCAGGCGGCGGTAGAAGGTTTGATTAAGCCGCGATCTTTTGATCAGATTAAATGTTATGAATCAGCCCTGCTTTGGGCAAAAACCGAAGGTACTATTCCTGCCCCGGAGACATCCCATGCGATTGCCTGCGCCATCGATGAAGCTAAAAAGGCTAAACAGGAAGGAAAGCAAAAGGTAATTTTGTTCTGTTACAGCGGGCACGGGCTGATGGATTTAGCCGGTTATGACAAGTTTCTTTCTGGTAAGCTTACTGCTTATGCTTTGCCCAAGCATAAAATTCAGGATTCACTCTGTGCTTTGAAAGGTTTTCCCCAAGCAAAAAAGTTAAAAACCGGGAGATGGTGATGAAGGTTTATACGCAAGAACTAATCTTTAATACCAAACTGCGGCAAGAATTTATCAATATTACTACCCAGGTGCAGGAGGCTTTAGCCAAAAGTGGAATTCAAGAAGGCCTTTGTTTAGTTAATCCTATGCACATCACTGCCAGTGTTTTTATTAATGATGATGAAAGCGGACTGCATAAGGATTTTTCTTTATGGCTGGAGAGATTAGCGCCGTTCGGGAAAGATAAATACCAGCATAATCTGACCGGCGAAGATAACGCTGATGCCCATCTGAAGCGTACGGTTATGGGCCGGGAGGTGGTGGTGGCGGTCACCTCAGGAAAATTACATTTTGGCCCTTGGGAGCAGATTTTTTACGGAGAGTTCGACGGTCAAAGAAGAAAAAGAGTTTTGGTTAAGATTATCGGAGATTAATGCAGGCTGACAATATGTAAATATATTTTAATTATAAAGGGATCATTTTTTCAACTTTTTCGAGGTTTTATGTGCCGGTTAAAACAATGAAGATAAAAAATACAGAAATTAGGGTATTGATGGGGGATATTACTGAATTGCGGACAGAGGCGATTGTCAACGCTGCGAATAATCAATTGTTAATGGGCGGCGGGGTGGCCGGAGCGATCAGGAAGAAAGGTGGCAAGATTATCGAGGAGGAAGCTTTGAGTAAGGGGCCGGTGCAGACCGGCGAAGCTATCTCTACCGGTGCCGGAGAGCTAGCGGCAAAATATATTATCCATGCTGCGACAATGGGGATGGATTTTAAGACAGATGAAACCAAAATCCGCCAGGCCTGTAAAAATTCATTATATGCTGCTGAACAATTACGGATTCATTCAATTGCTTTCCCGGCCCTAGGTTGTGGTACCGGAGGTTTTGCTTTATTGGCCAGTGCCAAGATTATGGCTCAGGAGGTACTCAAGCATTTACGCCAAAAGAATACTACTTTAAATGAAATAGTTTTTTGTTTGAATAACCAGGAAGCGTTTACGGTTTTTAAAAAAGGTGTTTTGGGTTATCTGGAGTATATGACTACTAAGCTTTCTGCTGGGCCTTATGTTACGGTAGATGTAATAATTGAATTGCCGGAAGGTATCGTGATTATTAAGCGCAGCAATCCGCCTTTTGGCTGGGCTTTACCCGGTGGTTTTGTGGATTATGGTGAGAGCCTGGAAGAGGCGGTGATTCGGGAGGCAAAAGAAGAAACACATTTAGATTTAATCCAGCTAAAACAGTTCCACACTTATTCTGAGCCTACCCGGGATCCTCGTTTTCACACTATCGGTACGGTTTTTACTGCTTGCGGCCAAGGTGCTCCCCAGGCCGGCGATGACGCTGCTGAGATTAAGATTATTAAACCTAACCAGATTGAAAAGATTAAATTCGCTTTTGACCACCAGAAAATCCTTCAGGAGTATCTTCATCTAAAAAAGCATTGAAGCTGCTGGGCTAGCCTTCACGGAGTTGTTTTTCAGCATCTACAATATCGCGGTTAATCACGCGGATAGTTTCTTTGATTTTATCTTTTAGCAGATAAGAGGCAACCGGGGCTTGGGCAATTTCTCGTAAGACCTGCACACTCATCCGGAAGTAACGTACTACTTCGCCTTCGTCGCAATCGGTAAATTGCAAGGTTTTATCGAAGTTTGTCCCTCGCAGCCAGGCTTCCATACTGGAACAGAGGTGAAAATAAGGTAGTTTACTAAAAGGATAAATTTTATAGCGGCGTTCTTTATTTTTTATTCGATCGTAGGTTTCCTCACAGAGGCGTTTAAGCTGCCCAGTAGATTTTGAGATGCCGGTGGGCAGGCGCTGATTTTTACGTGGTTCAAAGACCACTGAGGCGGCAACTACCCCTAAGCCGAATTCATCTAACTGCTCAAGTATATTTTCACTGTATAATTCCGCTAGCACCAGCTCATAACCGTAAATTGTTTTGGCGAATTTGCCTTTATCCGTAAGCTCCCCATCGTTTATATACCCTAAATCTTTTAGTAGCCTGAGTTTGGCATCTAGCAGGTTTAAGGCTTGCTTCTGTTCATTCTTACGCGACTGATAATAGTGTAAAGAGAGCGGGTAAATTTTAAATAATTCTTCCTGGTATTTTTCGTAAAGATTCAGGATGGTGGCATAAGAGGTATTGAGCTGGCTTTTAACTTCTTCAGGTTGGCCATAAATAATCCGGCGCACTTCTTCGAAATTTATCCTTTGCGGGTTGATCCGCGTATAAACAAATCCTTCTTGGTCAATCCCGCGCCGGCCGGCGCGCCCGGCCATTTGGAAAAAATCCCGGGTTTTTAAGTTACGCACGTAGGTGCCGTAAAATTTACGCAGTCCGTCGAACATCACTGAGCGGCTGGGCATGTTGATGCCTAAGGCAAAGGTCTCGGTGGTAAAGATGACCTTCAGCAGCCGGCTGGTAAAAAGACGTTCGACTACTTCTTTTAACGTGGGCAACATTCCGGCATGATGGTAGGCAATACCGCGTTGGACTAGCGGGTAAAGCAGCTGCGCGGACCTTTCATTTTTCAAATTAAATCTCTCTAGCAAATCTTCATACATTTGGGTGATCCTGCTGGTTTCTTGGGCATTGAGAAACTTAAATCCGTAAAGATCGAACGCCAGTTCTTCGGCACGTTTACGGGAAAAAACAAAATAAATCGCCGGCAGGCCATCTTTTTCCTGTAGATGGCTAATCAGCGATTGCAGGCGGTTAGGGCGGCTTGAACGCAGGCGTTTAAGCTGGTCGAATTTATCAGTAACTTCGTTGGCGCACTGAAAATTAAAATGTAAGGGCACCGGTCGTTCCGTTTCAATAACTACTTTAACTGTTTTATTATGGATAGATTCAATCCAGGCGGCAAATTGTTTGATATTTGGGATGGTCGCTG
>JBFZAT010000048.1:0-15480 GCA_041308845.1 Candidatus Omnitrophota bacterium
GGCTTAAAAGTTGCGCTGGCTACAGCTAGCGAAGTGCTGTTTTATTGGTGGAGAAAATTCAAACCTCTCCGGGAGTAATCAGCGTGCAATTAGAACAATATCAGCGTTTTTATGGATCAGAGGATCGGCATTGGTGGTTTCTGGGTATGCGGAGGATTTTTACCAGAATCATCAAGAATATTTATGGAGATCAGACTAATCTGGAAATTCTAGATGTCGGATGCGGAACGGGAATGATTATGCAGGACCTAAAGAAATTCGGGCAAGTAGTGGGTGTAGATAATCAAACCGCCGCTTTAGAATTCTGCCAGTTGAGGAAAATTGATCAAGTTTGTCTGGCTGACGGTTTAAACTTGCCCTTTAAAGATGGAAGGTTTGATTTAGTGACTGTTTTTAATGTTGTGGAGCATATCCAAGATGATGCAGCTTTTATTCTTGAATTAAGCCGGGTTTGTAAAAATAAGGGGCGGATTATTCTATCTACTTCAGCTTTTAACTTGCTTTGGAGTCGGCATGATCAGGTTAATCAACATAAAAGGCGTTATACCAAAAACCGCTTGAGGGCCTTAATTAATGAACAGCGATTATGCGTAGAGAGGATTACTTATACGAACTGTATTTTATTTCCTTTTATTCTAGCGGCTACCGTCTGGGAAAATATCAGGCCAAGTTTCTGCGGATCGCTGCTGGATAGATATTATAGCTTACCCAAATCAATTAATAAATTGCTCTATTTAGTATTAAAATTGGAAGAGTTGATTCTTAGACTATCAAATTTTCCTTTAGGGGTATCGCTTTTATGTGTGGCGCAGAAAAAGTTAAAAAATTAATTGTTAATGCTGACGATTTTGGATTGGATGCCTGTGTTAATCAGGGTATAATCCTGGCGCATGAATCCGGCATTGTCACCAGCGCTTCTTTATTGACTTGTGGCCGGGCATTTGATGAAGCAGTAGAATTAGGTAAACAACATCGGTCTTTAGGCCTGGGAATACATTTAGCACTTAATGAAGAACAGCCGGTTTTGCCTCCGGAGAAGATTGGGACTTTATTGGAGCCAGATAGCGGTTATTTTTTAAGTTATATTGGTTTTTTACGTAAATACTTCTCCGGCCGGATTATTTTGGCCCAACTATATTCGGAATTTGAAGCTCAGATAAAAAAATTCATCGCGGCGGGCTTGCGCCCCACGCATTTAGATAGTCATAAACACATACATTTAATTCCAGGCATTCTGGAGATGGTTATAGAATTAGCCAGGAAATTCGGCATATCTTGTTTAAGACTCCCCCGGGTGCCTTTACTTTCAGGATATAACTCTAGGCGTTGTTTTCGGGCGGTGGCGGTATGCGGCCTATCTATTTTAGCTAACCTTCAGCTACGCCAGATTAAGCGGTCTTGCATCCGGTTTCCTAAGTTCTGTTTCGGTTTGATCGAAAGCGGCCGGCTGGATGAAACAAGTTTAGCCGAATTATTAAAGCAACTTCCCGTTGGAACTAATGAAATAATTTGTCATCCCGGGCTAGCTGGAACCGTTCCTTCTGGCCGGTATAAATGGAATTATTATTGGCTAGAAGAATTGAGCAGTTTAACTAGTCTATCGGCTAAAACCCTGGTTAAAGATTTAGATATAAAACTGATACGTTATGACCAGATTGAATAAAGAGTTAAGCCAGCTTTATAAAAATACATCTTTAATCCAAAAGTTTCACTTGGCTATACGTTATTTATTTTGTCCTTTAAGCGACGTGGAGAAGCATGTTCCTCGGGAAGGAAAAATTTTAGATTTAGGTTGTGGCTATGGACTTTTAGCCAATCTTTTAGCCTTACGCGCTGGAGGCCGGAATGTTGTAGGCCTGGACAAAGATGCTGTTCGCATTAAAGTTGCCCAAGCAACAAGCTCAGCAAGAAAAAATATTGAATTTCGGGTTGTGGACCTTTTAAGCTATACTCCGGATAGCGACCTCAAATGTGCGGTGTTAGTGGATTTGCCGCTGGAAACCAATGCGGAATTCTTGAGTAAAATTTACGCTGCCCTGCCAGAAGAGGGCAGTTTAATTATAAAATCCATCAGCCGGCATCCGGGTTGGAAATACTATTTAACCCTACTGCATATGGCTACTGTAGATAAAATACTGCGCGGTAGTTTAAGGAATAATTTTTATTTTTTAAATGAAGATGATTTTATGATCCTATTAAAAAAAATAGGTTTCCAAGTAAAATTTTTAGATTTAAGTAAGGGGTATCCTTGTACGCATTGTTTATACGTCTGCTATAAACACAATTAAAGAGAAGAATAAGTTACCAGGTTTTGTCTCTAATTAACGATGTCGAAAAAAAAGCAAATATGTATTATCAAACTGGGGGCAATTGGGGATGTCTTGCGGACCACCCCTATCTTATGGAATTTCTGCAAAGCGGATGTGGTTTGGGTTACTGAGAAGCCCGCGTTTGCATTATTGAGAAATATTCCCGGAGTAAAAAAAATAGTGGCTATCTCTGATTTAGCCCAGATAAAGCAGTTGGTTTTTGATGAAATTTATAATTTTGATGAAGATCAACGGGCTTGTTTATTGGCTAATGCTTTGCCGGCTGATAAAAAGAAAGGTTTTACTTTTAAAAACGGCAGTTATCAGCCTTTTGATGCCGATGCCGAATATGCTTTTGCGCTATCTAAGAATGATGAGCTGAAGTTTAAGTTAAACCAAAAAACTTATCAACAGCTTATTTTCGAAATGGCCGGTTTTCTTTGGAAAGGGCAGGATTATTTATTAGGTTATCGGCCAAGAAGTAAAATAAAGTATGATATCGGAATAAATTATCGAGTTGGAAAGAAATTCCCGAATAAGGCCTGGCCGCATTGGAAGAGGCTGGCCAAGCTGCTTAATTCTGCCTGTTTGCAAACTGAGTTTAAAACCCTGGAAGGCTATATGGATTGGATAAATAGCTGTCGGATTATTGTAACTGGCGATTCTTTGGGCATGCATCTGGCCTTGGCTTTAAAGAAGAAAGTAGTTATCCTTATGGGTTCGACTAGCTGGAATGAAATAGAAACATATAATCGGGGGATGATTATTCACTCGCAGTTGGCTTGCGCGCCTTGCTACAAAAAAGTTAAATGCAGAAATAACCCTTTTTGTATGGAGTTGCTTACTCCTGAAGCGGTATGCGCAGCAATAAAAAAAATACGCCAGCTTAAACCTTGAAAGGCCCATGGAAATTTCAGTTATTATTATTACTAAGAATGAAGAGGAGCGCATCGGGGCTACTTTAGAAATGGTATTTAGGCAAAAGTTGGATGAGAGTTATGAAGTTATTGTTATTGATTCCGGCTCTCATGATGGGACTTTAAAAATTGCTAGAAATTACCCGGTGAAAGTTGTAAGTATCAATCCGGAGGATTTCGGGCATGGAAAGACCAGAAACTTCGGAGTCAAGCTATCCCAAGGTGCATGTGTGGTTTTTTTAACTGCGGATGCTTTGCCCAGCAGTAACGCCTGGCTGAAGAATTTAATTTTACCGTTTAAGCACAATCCTTATATCGCCGGAGTTTATAGCCGGCAGATGCCCCGTAGTGGTTGTTATTGTTCCGAAGCCAGGGATATTGCCGCTGGAGCCGGAGTGCTTCCTAAGATTAAATCCTTGAATTCCGCCGATCCCCAGCAGGTGGGAAATTTTAATAAAAACATCTGGAAATTTATTGCCTTTTCTAATATTAGTTCAGCTTACCGTAGAGATTTATTGGAAAGATATCCTTTTGCAGAAAATCTACCGGCAGTCGAAGACCAGGCCTGGGCCTATCGTTTAATGCAGGAAGGGTACAGTATTTATTATGAACCGGCTTCCTGTGTTTACCATTCTCATAATGATACATTGAAAAAACTTTATTCCAGGCACTATCGTTATGGCCTGGCTTTTAAAACCTTTGTTTCCGATCGAAGCCGTGCGAAAATAGACTATTTTATTAAAGTTACCCTTTATGAAGCGGTGAAAGATTATTTTTTTCTGTTTACTTATCCGCAAAGCCTGGTTAAAAAAACGGTTTGGATTTTTAAGATACCGTTATTTAGGATCATAAAAAATTATGCTTTTTACCAAGGATTCAAAGATGCCGCTTGAGCCGATCGAAATTTCTATAGTTATCCGTACTAAGAATGAAGAACGGAATCTGGATAATGTTTTAAAAAAAATAGTAAATCAGGATTTTCATGGAAATCATGAAATTATCATTGTGGACTCTGGTTCTCAGGACAGAACAGCGCAGATTGCCTCCGGGTATTCGGTGCGTTTTTATTCAATAAATAAGGAACCTTTTTCTTACGGTTATGCCTTAAATTTCGGGCAAAAAGTGGCTGCGGGTAAGATTATTGTTTTTTTATCAGCACATTGCCTGCCTGTAAACGCGGTTTGGTTATCAAATCTAGTTGCTCCTTTAATCCAAGATCTTCGGGTGGGTGCGGTCTTCGGATCACAACTGCCGGTTAAAGGAATGAATCCGGTTGAAGAATTCGAGTTAGGTATTTTTTTCCCCCATAATAGCTGGACGCCAAAAGCAATATTTTCGAATGCCAATTGTGCCATAAGAAAAGAAATCTTGGTAAGACACCCTTTTAATGAAGAAATTGCTTACGCTGAAGATTTTTTGTGGCGTAAAAAATTACCGTCAGATATCAGCGTGATTTATGCGCCCAAAGCTCAGGTTTATCACAGCCACCCCGACAGTTTGCATTATTGGGCACTGCATCATCAGCGAGTCGGTATGGCTACCGGTTATCTTCAGAAAATTGAGGGGATTAATGATTTTTACTGCCGTCGAGGGCATTGGCTAGCTCAAATTTTGAGCCGGTTTCCGTACCTGCTATTCTTTCTAAAAACCGGATATTTTAAGGCTTTTTTTACTTTTCCGCTGCTGGAAGCAATCAGAAGTTTTTTTTATGCCCGGGGCTTGATTTTAAGCAGGAAGATTTACTAATAATAACGGATTTTGTAAGTATTTATGACTAAAATAAATTTACTTTACATAATTACTAAGTTGGAATTAGGCGGAGCCCAAAAACAGCTCTTAAATTTAATTCAAGGCTTGGATAAACAATCTTTTAATATTTTTTTATTAACTGCTAAAGACGGATTATTGGTTAAGGAAGCTCAGAGTCTGGATAATTTAATTCTGGAGAGGTCTAGATTCCTAGAGCGCGCGATAAACCCTTTAAAAGACCTCTTGGCTTTGATAGAAATCTATTTTTTTATAAGGAAAAATAAAATTCAGATAGCGCATACACATAGTTCAAAAGCCGGTATCCTGGGGCGTTTGGCAGCCCGGTTGGCCAGGGTTAAGATTATCATCCATACCGTTCACGGTTGGAGTTTTCATGACTACCAGTTTAAACTGGTTAATCGGTTATACTGGTTTCTGGAAAAAATTTGCGCCGGATTTACTACTAAAATAATCACTGTTTGTCTGGCGGATAAAAAAAAGGGACTAAATAATTCAATAGGTTCAGAAGATCAGTATGCCGTGGTGGGGTATGGTATAAATTATAATGATTTCCAGAATCAGCTTCCGCGTGCATCTACTAGGGAGCTTTTGGGGTTTAACCAGACGGATTTATTGGTCGGGATGGTTGCTTGTTTTAAGCCCCAAAAATCACCTTTAGATTTTATAAAATTAGCCGCAGCCGTAAAAAATAAAATTCCCCAGGTTAAATTTATAATGGTTGGTGAGGGCGTATTATTCAAAAAATCAGCGGCTTTAATCCGGAAGTTAAATTTGAACCAACAAGTTATTTTAGCTGGTTGGCGCTCTGATATACCACTAATCCTATCTAGCTTAGATCTTTTTGTTTTAACTTCGTTATGGGAAGGATTGCCGATTGTGGCCTTAGAGGCAATGGCCTCTGGGGTGCCGGTAGTTCTGACAGATACCGGAGGTATCGCTGAGGTAGTTATTAGCGGTCAGTCGGGTTATTTGGCCAAGCCAGGAGATTTAATTTTGATGCAGAAACAAATAGAAAGATTATTGCTAAATCCCAGCTTAAGAGAGGATTTTATCCGGTTATCCCGGGCAGTTATTGCTGCGCCGGAATTTTCGTTAAACAATATGATTAAACATACTGAAGAGCTGTATTTTAATTTGAGGCAAAGATATGGTGTATGATTATTTGGTGATTTTTTTCTTGGCTTTGGTTTTAAGTATAGGTTGTACGTTTGGATTAAGGAAGCTTGCTTTGAAATATAAAATACTTTATTCTCAGGCTATTCCTTTAGTCGGCGGCCCAGGAATCGGACTAGCTTTTATTTCCACTTTATTTTTCAGTAGTTTTATCCTTCCTGCCTTTTCGGGTAAACTCTTAGCGGTTGCCGCCGCCGCCTTAATTATGCTTTTTTTTGGCATCATTGATGATTTGAAAGAACTATCCGTGATGCATAAATTAATTACTCAATCTATCTGCATAGTATTTTTAATTTCTTGCGGGATTAAAACTGATATTATGTATTTAGGGTTTTGGGGTAATCTGCTGGTTACTTTCTTCTGGCTGCTGGGAGTTACCAATGCTTTTAATTTGCTGGATATTTTAGACGGCTTGACGACTGGCCTGGTTTTAATTATCAGTAGCGCATTTTTATTGATCGGCTGCTTAAGCTCGGACTTAAATGTGCAGATACTCAGCCTTATTTTATGTGCAATTAGCGCAGGATTCCTATTTTTCAATTTTCCACCGGCCAAAGCGTATTTAGGTAATTCCGGCAGTCACTTTTTAGGTTTAATGCTTGCGGCAATGGCTTTGATTGCTCGCTATGCCACCGAGAATAACGGGTTTGCTTTATTTAGCCCGTTGGTTATTTTGGGTCTGCCGATAATCGATACGTTGCTGTTAATTATTTTTAGGATGATGAGAAAAAAACTGCCTTTTAATAAAAGTAAAGACCACCTGGCTTTGAAAATCAAAGCTTTGGGTTTTTCTCCGGTTAGGATAATTCTGATCATGTATTCCCTATGTTTTATCTTTTCCGGATGTGGAGTTATTTTAACCCAGGTAAGTAATTTTACCGCTTTGGGGATATTGATTATGGTTAGTTTATTTAGTGTGGGTATTTTCTCTAAGTTTTTGAAAATCGAAGTTAAAGATTAAGTTTGAATTAATAGCGGTAAAAAGAGGGTCAAATTTCTATAGTGAAAATTAGTGTAATTATTGTAAGCGCGGGCGTAAAAAATTATATCCACACTTGTTTAACTTCGATTTTTCTACAGACTTATTTACCTGATGAGGTTATAGTAATTGATAACTCTCTTCAGCCTAAGTTTTCTCAAGAGATTAATGCGCTTTATCCATCGGTTAAACTATATTCTGCCAATGAAAATTTGTTTTATGCGGCAGCGTTGAATAAAGGCATTGCTTTAAGCCAAGGAGAATTTGTTCTTTGTCAGAATGATGATCTAGTCTTGGATAAAGCGTTTATTCAAGAGGCATTGCAGGGATTTCAGCTGGACCAGCGTATTGGCTCAGTGAGCGGGAAGCTCCTGCGCTCTGGCGGCACTATTCTGGATAGTACCGGTTTGTTTTTAAGCCTTTGGCGTAGTGCAAAAGAAAGAGGGTATGGCCGGCCGGATAGAGGTCAGTTTGATCAACCCGGTTTTATTTTCGGAGTCAGCGGGGCTGCGGCTTTTTATCGCCGAAAAATGCTGGAGGCGCTGCGTTTACCCGAGGGCTATTTTGATTCTAGCTTCCGGATGTTTTATGAAGATTTAGATTTGGCTTGGCGGGCACAGCGTAGTGGCTGGCGGGCTTATTATGTCCCCACGGCTTTAGCATATCATACCCGTGGCGGTTCTTTTCGTCCTGATTCTGGGATCGATAAGCCCCTTGGGCGTAAATATTTAAATGATCAACTGCACTGTGATTTAATTAAAAATCGCTACCGGACTTTATTAAGAAACGAAACCTGGCTGGATTTTCTTTTGCATCTTATTCCGATATTAATTTATGATCTCTGTGCTTGGGTTTACATTATTTTGTTCCGGCCCCGAATGTTTAAATTATGTTTTAAGCATATTTTTAGACAGAGTGGGACAGAATAACCAAAGACAATCAGTTTTAAGAAAAGATTTTGACAAATTTAAGTTATAGCTTAGAATAACAAGTGAATTTATGCGCGGGTGGTGGAATGGCAGACACGCAAGCATGAGGGGCTTGTGCCGAAAGGCTTGGGGGTTCAACTCCCCCCTCGCGCACTTTTAAGATCTCTTAGATTTTATCCTGCCGCTTGTCTTTGACGTAATTACTTTTTTCCATCCCTTTGGCTAATTTTTTTAATTCCGCGCCAATTTCGCCGATTTGGGCCAGATGCGTAATATCCCGCATCTGGTTAGTTACCACGCCGATAGAGACAGAAAGCAGTTGAATTTTATGAATCTGGCTTTGCCGGTCATATCCAATAATAAAGCCGTTTTCTCGATCCTCCTGGTTGTAGAAAGAAGGGGAAATTTTATCAAAATCATGGATTATCTTTTCACAAATTTTATCCGAGAGATCCGGAGTAGTGATAATGACAAAGTCATCACCTCCGATATGCCCGACGAAATCATCAGTATTACCGTATTCTTTAGTGGCGCTGAGTAATATGCGCGCAGTTTCGCGGATTACCTCATCTCCGTGCTCAAAACCGTATTTATCATTATAAGCTTTGAATTTATCTAAATCCACATAGCAGACTGCATAAGGGGTATTTTTTTCTAGGCAGTGAGATAGCTCATTGAGGATAGCTACGTTTCCGGGAAGGCGAGTCAGGGGATTGGCTTCCAGGTCTCTTTTGGTCCGCCTTAACACCATGCGGATTCTAGCTAAAAGTTCTTTGGGCTCGAAAGGTTTTACCACATAATCATCGGCTCCGGCGTCAATTCCGTCGATCCGGTCGCTGGTTTCGCCTTTACCGGTTACCATGATTGTCGGTAAATGCTGCAAGAGCAGATCTTTTTTAATTAAATTACAGACTTGTCGGCCGTCCATCTTGGGCATTTTATAATCTAAAAGAACCAAGTCTAGCGGTTTGGAGCGGATTATTTTTAAAGCTTCTTCTCCGTCTCGAGCCTCAATAATTTCATAATTTTCCTCTGCTAGTGTAAGCTTAAGGATATCTCTTATATCCGGATCATCGTCGGCAATCAGTATTTTTATTCCCATAATTTTATTTAGGCAGCGTTAAGAGTAAAACTGAAGGTTGACCCTTCGCCGAGCTTGCTTTTTACCCATATCTTCCCCTGGTGCGCCTCAATAATGTGTTTAACTAAGGTAAGCCCCAAGCCAGTGCCTTTAACCTCCTGGTTAATAGTATTGTCTACGCGGAAAAATTCTTCAAATATGCTTTCTTGTGCGTCTTCAGGAATGCCGAATCCGGTATCTTTTACATCAATCTGGATTTTTTTATTTAGCTGGTTAGCATTAATGCTGATTTTACCGTTTTGAGGGGTGAACTTTAATGCATTACCTACTAAATTGATAAAAACTCTTTCAATTTGGCTACGATCAGCGGAAATCTCCTGGCAATTATCGGGTATCTGGCTGCTAAAATTAATATTTTTAGTTTTTAATTGTTCGGTAAATAGATCTTCGATTTTTTCGGTGATTGCTTTTAAGCTTAAGGTTTCTTTTCTGATTTCGATCTTGCCGCTTTCAATGCGCGAGATATCTAATAAATCATTGACCATGTGGACTAATTCGTCGCTGTGGCGGTTGATCTTTTCCAACCGGCTGCGGATTTCTTCCGGCAGGTCACCTAATTTACTAGCTAAAAGAATAGCAGCGTATCCTTTAATAGAGGTTAGCGGAGTACGGATTTCATGGGAAACGCTGGATATAAAATCGCTTTTGCGGCGGCTTATCTTTTTTACTTCCTCTAAAGCTTGGGTTAGCTGTCGGGTTCTTTCTTCAACTTTGACTTCCAGCTCTTGCTGTGATCGCCAGGTCTTTTCAAACAGCCGGGCATTATCTAAAGTCTGTCCGATCTGATTTGCCAGGATACTGATAAATTCCTGATCGCCTTTGGTAATAGCGGTTTCTGTATTTTGCGTACCGACGACAATAAAACCCTGGTCTCCTTCTTGGGCTAAAACCGGGCAAATAATGAATGAGCGGATCATAAACATCTGGTTAATCTTGCTTTTTGATAAGTTGCCCTCTGCTATGAATTCAGAAGTAGCAGTGGAGCCGCTTTTGATTAAATCCAGAAAATAATCTTTATTCGCGTTAATCGCGGCTGTGATTTCCAGCGATTCATCCTGGTTATATCCTAAGGATAGGTATAAATGAAATTCTCTCTCCAGGCTTTTCCATAGAAAAGCCAGGGCTTTTTCAAATCCCAATTCTTCTACATGCTGGTTATTGATTTTTTTGAAAATTTGTTTTTCTTCCAGGGTGGTGCTTATTTCCCGGGATAACTTTTGCAGGGTATCTAGCCCGGAAATCTTTTTATCCAGTTCTTCCTGAGCTTTATTTAGTTCCATATCGGTGCGCATGATCAGCTTGGCTTGTTCATCCATCTCTTCCAGCGAAAAGTTTAAGGCAGAGATTTTTTCCTGTAATTCTTTTAAGCGCTGTACTTTGTAGAGTAGCGCAATCCCCAAAATAGCAAATAGTGCGCAAATACCCAGATATATGTAGGGGTTCATTTTATTGTTCTCCCATAGCTAGAATGTTTATGCTTTGATTATGAAAATAAGTCCGCCCTAGATAATTAAGCGCTTTAAGCGGGGCTTGTTCTCCGTTAGTATATACTCCGATTAAAGGTGTATTGGCGCCAAAAACCTCTTTGATTACACAAAGTTCAATATCGCTTTGTCTGCCTAAAATGGAAAAACGCGCCGCCGAACCGAAAACGAGTAAAAATTTAATTTTTCCAGTTCCGATATTTCTTTTGGCTTCTTCACAGGCAGCTACGGTTGCCGAGAGCCGGGAGTCTTCAGTGCTGATCATTAATCTGACCTTGCTATTTTGGGGAATATCTCCCTGGGTGACTAAAGAGCCGTCATCTTTGATGGAGATAATGTTGCGCAACAAGTACTCTTTTTCTCCAGGCAAATAAATTCCTAGCGGATAATAAACAGATATGCGCCGTAATTCCTTGGCTAACTCCAGCGTATCTTTAGCAAAATATTCTTCATAGAGTTTTACTGCCGGTAGTTCATCAATCTCCTTGATAACATTTCCGCTAGAGGAGGTTACGCAGCGCATTTTACCTAAAGCTTTCCAGCCGTGCTTAATCCCGAAGCCAAAACTAAATTTGCCTCCGAAGAGAATTCCGCTGCAGGATTCAGAGATTAGTTCGTTATTCAGATATTGATAGGTTTTGTGATTTTCAAAATTATCCCAGGCTGCGCCTCCGATTAAAGGAAAGCTGTTGCCTAGGCTCATCTGCAGGCCGTTGATCAAAGGCGTTCCCTCAGTGATTAGTTTATCCGATAAAATTATGCTTAAGCTGCGGGGGACGTTTTTAAAACCAAAGAGTAATTTGTCTCCCAATTCCTTCCCGGCTAAAAGCGGAGTTTTCTTGCTGATATCCTTGACTGCGGCAACATTAAAAAATGTCTGTTGGTTTAATCCTAGCAGTAAAATAGCAAATCCGCGTTTAAATACGCCTTGATTAGTGATAATTCCTACGCTGCTGCAGCCCAGGATAGGGATTCCACCCAATAAATTATTTACTGTCTTTAGTATTAAGGGGTGACCGAATTCAATAGAGGTAAAAATAAAAGCCAGGGATGCAGGTGTGTTTTTTAATCCAATCCTGGCTTGGCCGATCGCTTCATTAGCGGCCAAAATCGGATCTTTGAATTGGCTAAAACCCAAGCTGACATTCATAATCTTTAGTATATAGTGCAATGATTAGAGGGTCAATAAAATTTTCCGATGTTGATTATGCGTTGACTTATCAACAGCATATTTCTGGCAGTTAAGCGTTGATTAAAATTGTTGACTATCAGAGAGGTTATAGTAAAATAACTCTCACACATTTGGCCCCATCGTCTAGCCTGGCCTAGGACGTCAGGTTCTCAGCCTGTAAACACCGGTTCAAATCCGGTTGGGGCTACCAATGCTTTACCGAGTCCCGCACGTTTTTTGCGGGGCCGGTTGGGGCTACCAATGCTTTACCGAGTCCCGCACGTTTTTTGCGGGGCCGGTTGGATTTACTTACTTAAATATTATTATATTTTGGCGGGATAAGAAATTTAGAGCATTAGGGCAGATGAAATAATTTATCCGGTATTTCTAGCATATTCTTTAGCATCCCTCAGTTTTCTTTGATTTTTAATTACTGCTTTCAGATTTTCTATCCAGCTCAGTCTTTCTGCCCGTGAATAATTCGATTATAAGTAAAATAGCCATATTCAGGAACATCCCGCCTAAAAAGTAAAGGCCGTATCTGATTATTATTGTAGCCGCTTTGTGAGCTTTGAAAAAAATTAATACGCTTCCTACCGACAAACAAGCAAGAAAAATCCATCCATAGGCAATTATGAGTATTTGGTAATCAGATTGGGTTTTTAAATACTCTTTATACTTAAATATTTTCTCGATTATTCTTTTCATGCATTCTCCTTATTTAGTAGGGTTAAGGATTTACTATTGTTTCCGGAGATATTTTCTATGGCCTTTTAACTTAAGTGGCAATTTATTTTATCACCAATAAATGATTATGCCAAGAAAGAAAATTTATTTGCCTAAAGTTGGCATCTTCGGCATTGGCTAGTTGAGGATTAGCTGCGGTCAAGTTAATCTCGCTGACCGTTTTTTAGAGTAATTTATCACCTGTGGTTAATTTAGATGCTAATGTAAAGTAAAAGAGTATTGACAGATGGGCGGAGAATGTTAAAATACGAGAAATCGTCAAGCGCCTAGTCCATCGGGCCAAAGGTTTTTGAAAGGCGGGGGGAATGAAGATAAAAATCCGGGATTGGTGTATATTTATATTCCTGGCCCTCCTAAGCTTTGGTTTCTGGTATAATCTGGAATATCCCCGTTTTACCTTTGTAAATCTCTCCTTCAATAAACAACAAGCTTTGTCCGAAGCTGATAAATACTTAAAAGCTAAAGGTGTTGATATACAGCAATACCGCCGGGTAATTGTTTTTGACTCTGACGAAAAGTTCAATCGTTATTTTCAGCACGCTGCCGGTTTAAAAGCCGAAGAAGACTTTATCCGCCAGCATGATTTTGATCTATTCCGCTGGCTAGTGCGGTTCTTTAAGGAATCCCAGAAAGAGGAATTTCTGGTTTATTTAAGCCCGCGTACCGGAAAAGTAATCCAATTTAAACACTTAATTGAGGATCTAGAGGCGAGAATAGATTTAGGCCAAGCTCTCGCCAAGCAAAAGGCGGAGTTATTTTTACAGAAGAATTTCGGGATAGATCTAAGCGGATATGATTTTAATGAAGAAAAAATCAAGCGTTTTGAAAATCGGATTGAGTATGTTTTTTCCTGGGAAAAGAAAAATGTTTATGTTCCCTGGGAAGAAGGTCAGGGAGGGGCTAAATTATTAGCTGAGGTTACGGTGTCTGGTGACCAGATACGGGAATTTTCTAAGAATAAGTTTGATCTCCCGGATAAATTTACCAGGTATGTTCAAAAGCAGTTTATCCTGGGAGAATACTTGTTCAATATTTTTTATGTTTTTCTTTTTATCCTATTGGCTCTGTCTATCAGTATTGTTTTGAAAAAAAGGCAGGATGTTGTTTTAGGTTTAACTAAAAAGTGGTTTTATTATATTGCTGGGTTCTTGATGGTGATTAATACAGCCGATTTTTTCAATAATTTACAGAATATTTTAATGAATTACCCGACGAGTGCGCGTTTAGCCTCGTTTTTAGGGTTGGCCATTACCAAATGGCTATTTAGTACTTGTTTTTTAGCTGTAGGTTTTATTATGCCTGGGATTGCGGGGGAATCTTTATGTAACGAAGTGCTGCCAGAGAATAAATATCGTTCGTTCCTAGTTTATATTAAATCCAGTCTTTTTAACCGCGGTTTGCCCGGGGCGGTTATTCTAGGTTATTTAATTTGGGTGATTGCTTTGGGTTTACAGGCTGTGGTATTCTATAATGGACAAAAGTTCCTAGGAGTCTGGAGAGAATGGCACACACTGGCTTATTTTTCTTCCTCCTATATACCTTTACTTAGCGCTTTTGTCATCGCTGCCAGCGCCAGCTTTAATGAAGAAATAATTTTTAGGCTTTTCGGAATCAGTCTAGCTAAAAAATATCTGCGCAGTCTAATTTTATCGATTTTACTTATAGCTATAGTTTGGGGCATGGGGCATACTTTGTATGCTATTTTTCCGGTATGGTTCCGTATCATCGAAGTGGCCTTGATCGGAGTGTTTTACGGATTCATTTTTATCCGCTTTGGAATCGTGCCCCTGCTGGTTGCGCATTATTTATTTGATGTATTTTGGTGTAGTGCGGTTTATTTATTGGGAAAAAGTTGCGGGTATTTATTTTATACGGCTGTCGGGCTGCTCGGTATTCCGTTGCTCTTGGCCGTAGTGGCCTATTGTTTAAACCGAAGCCAACAAGAAAAACCCATATCGGAGTTTTTAGACAGAATCCAGGAATATAATTTGGGGGTTTTGGTAGCTTTTATGTCAATGAAAAAGGCCTCCGGGATTTCAGTGGATATAATTAAAGCTGAACTGATAAAAAATAATTGGGATCATTCGTTAGTAAGATTAGCTGCTGAAAAAGTTTTTCCGGCATAAGTTTTTATGGTAAGCAGCTGGAGTTTTAGGGGGTTACTTAAAATTTCCCTTGCATTTTTAAGTGCTTTATAATATTATAAAAAATAAGTCTACTGACAAAAAGGGAGGATTAATGCGGAAACATATTTTTTTCTTAAAATGCTCCAGCATAGTGATTAAGATCGTTGCCTGGATTCTTTTAACTTTGGGTATCATTGGTGCGGTGACTTTATTTTCTGGCGGAATTCAAGGTAATCCGCGCTGGACCGGATTCGTAGTGCTAGTTTTTTATCTATTCTTATTCTGGGTCCTGTTTTTAATTGCTAAGATTTCGGATATTCTGATCCAGATTATTAATTCAGCCCAGAAAGATTGAATTTTATCAGATTCCCTAAGGAGGTAAACGTGAAGAATAAGGTAATTATTTTTACTTTGCTGATTTTTATGTTTACGGGCGCCTGTGGTATTCTGGGGTGCGATAAATTCAATCCCGTCGCGGCTTTGAAAAAAACTGAAGTGAAAACTTCCCCTCGCCCATCCGTGACAATCACCCCAAAAGGTCCGGTGGTTGCCAAAGTAAATAATATTGCTATTGGTTTAGAGGATTTGGAAGAAGAAATCGTTCTTTACAATGCCAATGTTCCGGTTGAGCGCCCGGAGTTAAAGATAGTTACCCGAGACCAAAAAGTTAATTATTTAAAGAATGAGGTTATTCGCCGGACCTTAATTTATCAAGATGCTTTAGATAAAGGCTT
>JBFZAT010000049.1:0-20596 GCA_041308845.1 Candidatus Omnitrophota bacterium
CAGAGTATAATAAATCAAAGATTAGAAGATTTTTATGCCGCTAAGGGAGGGCCACAACTAACCTTTGCGGTTTTTTTGTTTATTTGCCTGTTTTTCAGGTAGAAAGGTCTAAGATTAAAAAAGTTAAAACTTCACTTAAAGGCAGAAAATGCAGGTATTTACATTGTAAACATCTCTTAAGTATTTATAATCATGAGAGCTATTGCCATGTGCATCTTGGACTTATCGCTGCTTCTGATAAACCCAAGATTGCTAAAACAGCATAATGAATAAACCGATAGTTATAAATCAGCTCCAGTCGCCAGCCGCGAATTTCTATGGTTTAGGTATTGCGCCCAAAATCTTGGATATTCTTGAGCGGATGAAATTTAAAGTGCCTACTCCGATTCAGCTTAAAGCGATTCCTTTGGCTCTGGAAGGTAAAGATATTGTAGGTATTGCCCAGACCGGAACCGGTAAAACTCATTCTTTTGCTATTCCGATGGTGCAGCGTCTGGTGCAGAAAAAAGGGATCGGCTTGGTACTGGCTCCGACTAGGGAGCTGGCTATTCAGATTGATGAAGCTTTTCAGGAGATCGCCCGGGCCTTTGGTATGAAAACTGCCTGTTTGATTGGTGGAGCACCGATGCCGCCGCAAGTTCAGGCTTTGCGCCGGGATCCTCAAATTGTGATTGCTACTCCGGGAAGATTAATCGACCATATGTCGCAGTGGAACTTTATACCGGATAGTGTAATTATGCTGGTATTGGATGAGGCGGACCGTATGTTGGATATGGGGTTTGCTCCACAAATTGATAAAATTTTACGTTTTCTGCCTCGCGACCGGCAAACTATGCTTTTTTCGGCCACGATGCCTAAAGAAATTATGAGTATTGCTGCCAAGCATATGAAATTGCCGTTGAGCGTGGAGATTGCTCCTTCGGGCACCACCGCGGAAAAAGTAACTCAAGAATTATTTATTGTCAAGAAAGAATCTAAAACTCAACTGCTTAAAAAACTGTTGGCGCAATATCACGGTTCGGTGCTGTTATTTTCCCGTACTAAGCATAATGCCAAAAAAATTGTCCGCTCTATCCGGGATATGGGGCATTCTGCCTCCGAAATACATTCTAACCGTTCCCTTGCTCAGCGGCGGGATGCTTTGGAAGGTTTTAAGTCTGGTAAATACAGGGTATTGGTGGCTACGGATATCGCCTCCCGGGGTATTGATGTGACTGGAATCGAGTTAGTGCTTAATTATGATTTACCCGAAGATGCGGAAAATTATGTGCACCGGATCGGTCGCACCGCCCGCGCCGGGCATAAAGGACATGCGGTTTCTTTCGCTACTCCGGATCAGGGTAATGATGTAAGGGATATTGAAAAGTTAATCAAAGCTACTTTACCGGTTTCAAAACATGCCGAGCTTACTCTGGATAAATTCGGAGAGCCGGTGAGGAAAATTGCTCGTCCATCCGGACGGCCAACTCAGCAGTTTCATCGCGGATCTTCAAGGCAGGCCCAGGCTAAGAAACCTTTTAGGTATCCCAAACCGAAATTTTATCGCTAAACCGCAACTAAATCCTTGTTTTTTTAAGCTCACCTTTTATAATAGTAACTATGAATCAACAAAAAAAATCCGCCCTTAAACTTATTTTGCTTTTTGGTTTAGTCAGCCTCTTTGGGGACATGGTGTACGAAGGGGCGCGCAGCGTTAACGGGCCGTATCTTAAAACTCTGGGGGCGAATGCTGCTATTGTCGGTTTAGTCGCCGGGTTAGCTGAGTTTTTAGGTTATGCTGTACGTTTAGTCTCCGGTTATTTTTCCGATAAAACCAAAGCTTACTGGTTATTTACTTTTTTAGGTTACGGTTTATTAATTAGTGTGCCCTTATTGGCTTTGGCCGGGATCTGGCAGGTGGCGGTAGTTTTTATCGTGGTGGAAAGATTAGGTAAGGCCTTGCGCAGCCCGGCTAAAGATACGATTCTCTCCCAGGCCACCAAACAGGTGGGGACAGGAATCGGCTTTGCGATCGCCGAAGCTATGGATCAGATCGGGGCAATCAGCGGGCCGTTAATTTTTACCTTACTTTTTATATTTATCGGTAAAGGAGACAGATCGCTGGCGGATTATCAATTTGGGTATAACCTGCTTTGGATTCCGCTGGTTTTAGTTTTATTCTGCATTTTTTTTGCTTACCGCATTGTGCCTAATCCTGAAGTTTTAGAGAATGCTTCATCCAGAAGCCCGGTATCGGATAAACTGGGTAAAATTTTCTGGATCTATACAGTTTTTACTTTTATTACTACATTAGGTTTTGCTAATTTTGCTTTAATCGGGTATCACTTTAAGGCTCAGCAGGTATTAACTGATGCCCAGATTCCTTTATTTTATGCTTTGGCTATGGGAGTAGATGCGCTGGCAGCTTTAGCGATCGGTAAGACTTATGATATTTTTAAAACCAGAAAGGGTAATGAGAAGGCCGGGTTGATTACTTTGATCGCCATTCCGTTGTTTTCTTTATTTATACCAGTTTTTATTTTTTCTTCAAAGTTCTACTTTGCCTTGATCGGGGTGATTCTTTGGGGAATAGTTATGGGAGCGCATGAAACAGTGATGAAGTCGGCGATTGCCGACCTAACGCCTTTAAAAAAGAGAGGTACCGGTTACGGAGTCTTTAATACTGTTTACGGTTTGGCCATTTTTATCGGTAGTGCCATAACCGGGTTGTTTTATGAGCATTCAATATTGACGGTTATTCTTATAAGTATGGTTCTAGAAATCGTGGCGATTCCGGTGTTTTTTGTTTTGAAGAAGGAGGCTTTAAAATAATATGCATATACCTGATGGATATTTAGGTCCGGTAACTTGCGGGTTATTTTACGCCATAATGCTGCCAATATGGTCGGCGGCTTCTAGAATTGTCAAAAAAACTTTAAGCGCAAAGCAGGTGCCGATGTTGGCAATCGGGGCGGCATTCTGTTTTGTGATTATGATGTTTAATATTCCAATACCGGCAGGTACAACCGGGCATGCCGTAGGTGCAGTTTTAGTCGCTATTTTGCTTGGGCCGTGGGCGGCTTGTATTGCCGTGACCGTAGCTTTAGTGGTTCAGGCTTTACTTTTCGGTGACGGAGGGATAACTGCTATCGGAGCTAATTGTTTTAATATGGCGTTTGTACAGGTTTTCTGCGGATACTATCTTTATAAAATTTTTAGTTTTAAATCAGCGATTACTTCAGTTAGGCGGATAGTCGCTGCTGGAGCTGCCGGGTATATTGCTTTAAATATCGCTGCTTTTACTACCGCGGTGATGTTTGGCCTGCAGCCTCTATTGCATAAAACCGTAGACGGACAGTCGTTATATTGTCCTTATGGCTTAAATGTCGCTATCCCGATGATGGTGGGTGAGCATTTATTAATTTTTGGCTGGATCGAGGCGTTGGTTACTGCTTCCGTAGTAAAATATTTACAAAAACAAGATCCTGCTGTTTTAAGGTAAGCCGGTTAGATAAAATTATGAAGACTGTTACTAAATTATGGGTGGGGTTAGGGATCTTAGTATTGTTTTCACCTTTAGGTTTATTGCTTCCGGAGTATTTTAAAGCTACTGAAGCCTGGGGTGAATGGGGGGCGGATCAACTTAAGGAGCTAGTTGGTTATCTTCCTATTGGATTGGAAAGGATATCTACTGTTTGGAGCGCGCCGATTCCCGATTATGCTTTTGTCGGGCAGACCGAAAAGGGATTGCTGGCCTTAAGTTTTGAATATATTTTTTCCGCCGCCTTGGGAATTTTTGTTGTAACCGGACTGACTTTACTAATTGCTAAATCTTTAGCCAACAAATCCCGACAAACCCGATAAGACGTTTTACGTATTTATATCCTAGACATAGAATTAGGAAACAATTACTAAAACAAGTGATTATGTATTTGTTTTGCAACTTTAAGATCGAAAGTCATTTATGTAAAACGTCTTATTAGCCTTTTCAGATTTTTTTTGAATAAAAAGGGTAATTTGTGATATAATTTATAAATTATTAATCTTTAGATAAAGAGAATAACCATCAGGTGTTAAAAACTCCGCTATACGCAACCCATCTTGCACTTAAGGCAAAAATTGCTCCTTTTGGTGATTGGCTGATGCCCATTCAATATCAGGGAATCCTGGCAGAGCATGCGCACACCCGCCAGGCAGTTTCAATATTCGATATTTGCCATATGGGGGAGTTTATGTTGCAGGCAGATCCTGTTTTAAGCGGTCTGGACCGTCTGGTTACCCAGAATATTGTTACCATGCCTTTTGGTGCTTGCCGCTATGGTTTTATGCTGAATGAACAGGGCGGGGTGTTAGATGATCTGATCATTTATCGGATTAGCCGGACCAGCTGGATGCTGGTAGTTAACGCGGCAACGGTCGCCAGAGATTTTGAGCATTTAAAGAACAATCTTTCCGAAGATTGTTTTTTGGATAATGTATCCGATAAGATGTCTAAACTAGATTTACAGGGGCCACAGTCCCTGGAGGTGCTAAATAATATTTTCGGAAAGGCAGTGGATAAGTTGCATTATTACAGCTTCAGTGAATTTGTTTTTCAGGGAGAGTCCTGTATAATCAGCCGTACGGGTTATACCGGAGAGCTAGGCTATGAAATTTATATTGCCAATGATTATGTCGGTTCACTCTGGGAGCTTTTACTTAAAGACCAGCGTGTTCAGCCCGCCGGCCTGGGTTGCCGGGATACTTTACGGCTAGAGATGAGTTACCCTTTGTATGGCCAGGATTTGGATATTTACCATACTCCATTAGCAGCCGGTTTAGAGAAATTTGTAGATTTCTCAAAAGATTTTATCGGTAAACAGATTCTATTGGAAGAACAGGAACGCGGGCCTAAAGAGCGTTTGGTTTGTTTTCAGGCGGAATCCCGCCGGTCTCCGCGTCACGGTTTTGTAATATTAGCTAAAGGCCGGCAAGTTGGCCTGGTAACCAGCGGTTCTTTTTCTCCAAGCCTGGGAGTGGGTATCGGCATGGGGTATTTACGTAGTGATTATGATATCGGCATGCCGCTGACGATTAAGGAAGCTGCGGTTGAAATCCCAGTGAAAATTATAAAAAAACCTTTTGTTAAAAAAACATCATTACTTAATTTTTGATTTAACTTAAACCAGAGGAGAGCTGATGAACATACCGAAGAGCTTGCTTTACACTAAAGATCATGAATGGGCACGTATTGAAGGAAAAATTGCTTATGTTGGGATTACTGATTATGCCCAGCATGCCCTGGGCGATATCACTTTTGTCCAGTTGCCTAAAATCGGTGAGGAACTTAAGCAGGCATCTTTTTGCGCTACGGTAGAATCAGTTAAGGCGGCTTCGGATGTTTACGCGCCGTTGTCAGGAAAAGTCTTGTCCGTCAATGCTCAACTGCTGACTAATCCGGAGTTGATTAACCAGTCTGCTTATGAAAAAGGATATCTTTTATCGATGGAATTTTCTCTGGATGCGGAAAAAACGAAACTGATGGATGCAGTTAGTTATCAGGTATATGTTGAGGGCTTGGCTAAATGAATTATATTCCTCATACGCCGGAGGATATCCGGCAGATGCTTTCGGTTATCGGGGTCCAGAGCATTGACGAACTTTTTAAAGATATCCCGCTTAGCTTACGGGCTAAATCTTTCAACCTGCCTGAAGCTGAATCTGAATTTGAGGTCACTCGGCTTTTAACTAAATTAGCGGCCAAAAATGCTACTGGCTTAGTAAATTTCGTGGGAGCTGGTTTCTATGACCACTTTATTCCTGCAGCTGTGGATGCTTTAGTTAACCGGTCGGAATTCTATACTGCCTATACTCCTTATCAGCCGGAATGTTCTCAAGGTTGGTTACAGGCAATATATGAATATCAAAGCATAATTTGCGAATTAACCGGTTTAGATGTTTCCAATGCTTCGTTGTATGACGGGGGAACGGCGCTTTTTGAAGCGATGATGATGGCTTTGCGGCATACCGGGCGTAAGAAAATTATCCTGGATAGCGGGGTCAGCCTGATTTACCGCACGATGCTTTATACCTATACTTCTAATCTGGCGATTGAATTTGTCGAAATTCCGGTGGTCCATGGGCAAAGTTGCCGCGAAGAATTATTTAAGTATCTTGATGATAAAACGGCAGCGGTAATCTTTCAGAATCCTAATTTTTTTGGCGCAGTCGACGATTATACGGACATGGTAGAACGGGTGCATAAATTCGGGGCTTTAGCTATAGCTTCAGTGTATCCGGTTTCCTTAGGCATGTTAAAATCTCCGGGCGAAATGGGTTTTGATATTGCTACCGGCGAGGGGCAGAGCTTAGGTATCCCGCTTTCTTTCGGCGGGCCGTATCTGGGGTTTATGGCGGTAAAGAAAGAACTCATCCGGCAGATGCCCGGTAGGATTGTCGGGGCTACTGTGGATAGCGACGGAAAAAGAGGTTTTGTTTTAACGCTTCAGACCCGCGAACAGCATATTCGCCGCGATAAGGCGACTTCGAATATTTGTTCGAATGAGGCCTTATGTGCTTTACGGGCCGCAGTTTTTGTTTCTCTTTTAGGCAAGCCGGGACTTTCGGAATTATCCGAGCACAATTACCAAAAGGCCGAATTTGCTAAAGAAGAGTTAGCACGTATATCCGGGGTTCAAATAAAACGTTCTGCGCCGACTTTTAATGAATTTACGGTTTTATTACCGCAGCCGGCAGACCTGGTTGTACAACGGATGATTGAAAAAGGTTTTGCCTGTGGTTTTCCTTTAGGCAGATTTTATAAAAATATGGATAATTATTTATTGATTGCGGTGACCGAAAAAAGGACTAAAGAAGAAATCCGCTCGCTGGCCCATAGTTTGGAGGCGGTTTTATGAAACTGATATTTGAAAAGCATAAAGCCGGGCGGAGGGGGTTTACTTATGGAGCACCGGATGTTCCTTTGGCAAAGCCTTTAGCCGAAAAATATTGCCGGAAAGCCGATATCCATCTGGCCTCGCTTGGGGAGTTGGATGTGGTGCGTCACTATACCAATCTTTCCCGTCTTAATTATTCCGTAGATACGAATTTTTATCCCTTAGGTTCATGCACGATGAAGTATAACCCGAAATTCACCGAACGCATCGCTGCCCTGGACGGTTTTTCCCAGCTGCATCCTTTATTGCCGCAGTTGGCTGGCGGCGGTATGCTGGCTCAGGGGGCCTTAGAAGTTTTGTACGAATTTGAGAGGTTGCTTTGTGAAATTACCGGGATGAGCGCATTTACCATGCAACCTTTAGCCGGGGCTCACGGTGAGTTGACCGGAGTAATGTTGATTGCAGCTTATCATAAAAATAAAGGAACGCCGCGTAAATATATTATTGTTCCGGATTCTAGCCACGGCACCAATCCTTCTAGTGCGGCTATCGCCGGATATGAGGTTAAGGTTATCCCCACCGGAGCTGATGGCTATATGGACCTAGCCGAATATAAGAAACAATTAAATCCAGAGGTAGCAGCAGTAATGTTGACCTGCCCGGATACCTTGGGAATTTTTAATCCGCAGATTAAACAGATAGCGGATTTGGCTCATCAGGTGGGAGCGTTGATGTATTACGACGGGGCTAATCTTAATGCGCTGCTGGGTAAGGCCCGTCCCGGAGATCTGGGGTTTGATGTAGTGCACTTAAATTTACACAAAACTTTTGCTACGCCGCATGGCGGAGGCGGCCCGGGAGCAGGGCCGGTCGGGGTGAGTTCCTCCCTTGCGGAGTTTTTACCGATTTCACGGGTAATTAAGCGCAGCGATGCGACTTACGCACTCGATTATCAACCCCGTAAATCTATTGGTTATATCGCGCCTTTTTACGGAAATTTCGGAGTAATCCTTAAAGCTTACGCCTATATATTATTACTAGGTAAAGAAGGATTGATGCAAGCCGCAGAGATTGCCGTGCTCAACGCTAACTATTGCCGAATCCGGCTTAAAGATTATTACCATCTGCCTTTTGATAAGATCTGTATGCATGAATGCGTATTTTCAGCATCACGGCAGGTAAAAAATGGAGTGGCTGCCTTAGACATTGCTAAATATTTGATCGATCAGGGGTATCATCCGCCGACTATTTATTTTCCTTTAATTGTGAAAGAGGCTTTAATGATCGAGCCGACTGAAACAGAATCAAAAGAAACTCTGGATAGTTTTATCGAAACCATGATTGAAATTTCCCGTCTGGCAGAAAACAATCCTCAGGCAGTTAAACAGGCCCCGCTGAAGATGCCGATTAAACGTTTGGATGAAGTAAGGGCGGCGCGCCAGCCGGATTTCCGCTGGAAACCATAATTTTATCAAAATGAAATATTTCAGGTTATTACTTTCTGGCCCTGCTTGGGCAGCCGAAAACATGGCTTTAGATGAGAAAATATTTAAGCGCTATTTAAAGGATGGCGTGGGTGTATTGCGTCTCTACCGTTGGCAGGGTCCGGCATTTACCTATGGATTTTCGCAAAATCCGCAAAGTCAGATTGATCTTCAGGCTTGCGCCGCAGACGGAGTGCAGCTGGCCAAAAGAATGACCGGAGGCGGAATTTTATTTCATCACGATGAAATTACCTATAGTTTTGTTTGCAGCAAAACTGATGTTCATGAACCTGCCGGGATTTTTGTAGGTTATCGAGAGATTTGCGCTTTTTTAATCCGATTTTATAAATCTCTCGGCCTGCAGCCGGTTTTTGCCTGGGAGGCCAATGACTTCAAAAATCAATCTTTGGCTCATCCGCTTTGCAGCGCAGCTTATGAAAAATACGATATATTAATTAACGGTAAAAAGATCGGCGGGAATGCCCAAAAAAGAAACCGCCAGGCGATCTTTCAGCACGGTTCGTTACCCTGTAGCATTGATTGGAATTTTGTGCGTAAATATATTAATTTATTTCCCGCGCAGATTCCGGCTAAAATAACTACTTTGGCCCAGGAGCTAGGGATAGTCCCGGATAAAAGTTATTTGGAGAAAAAATTAATTGAGGCTTTTAGTAGTACTTTTGGAGTAGAATTTATACCGCAGGAGCAACAGGTTTATGAGACCAGCCTGGCTTAATAAAAAAATTAATCTGGGAGCATGTTCTAAGATGAAAGGCGCCTTGCGCAGTTTAGGTTTAGAAACTGTTTGCGAGCAGGCCAGATGCCCGAATATGGGCGAGTGTTTTTCTCAAGGTGTGGCGACATTTTTAATTTTAGGTAAAAATTGTACCCGGGGTTGCAGTTTCTGTAATATTCAGAAGGCTAAACCTAAACCGGTAGATCAAACTGAGCCATCCAGAGTAGCCAAGGCAGTGCAGCAGTTTGGTTTAAAGCACGTAGTGATTACCAGCGTTACTCGGGATGATCTTGTCGACGGAGGAGCAGGAATTTTTGCGGAAACAGTTTTTGCTATCCAGCAGCTGCAACCTTTGGTGACGGTGGAAGTTCTGATTCCGGATTTCAAGTTTGCCTTAGATGCTTTAAAGAAGGTAGCGGCTTGCGCCCCGCAGATCATTGCGCATAACTTAGAAACAGTGCCTGGGCTTTATCCGCGACTACGCCAGGGTGCAGATTATAAGCAGTCAGTTAATTTATTGCGCACACTGAAAAAAATCGCGCCACAGTCAAAAACGAAATCCGGGCTCATGTTAGGGCTAGGGGAGAAGTTCGAGGAGGTCTTATCGGTGCTGCTGGATTTACGCGCTGCCGAATGTGATTTATTAAGTATCGGTCAATATTTAGCACCCAGCCAGCAGCATTATCCGGTTAAAGATTATATTAGTTTGGAGCAATTTGAGGATTATAAAGTAGCCGCTAGAAAATTAGGGTTTGTGCATATCGAAAGTGGGCCCTACGTACGCAGCTCATATCTGGCCGCCGGATATCTAGCTGATCATTAAAAAGCTGGTTGATGCTTATCGATCAGCCCAGATGTAGACAAGGAGAATTATTTATGGCAAAAGTTACTCTGAATGTCCAACTTTTAGAAGTAAGCCAGAGGCCGATTACGTTGATTTATGCGGCCTGCCGGCAGTGCTATTCAGAAAAATTCGCCGGGGATATTTTTTCCGATCAGGCGGCGGATTTAAAGAAACAGGAAGAATTCGTTAAACAAATCGTGGCCTCTGGACATCAGAGTCCGCTGGAGCATGTTAAGTTTAGTTTTGCGATCCAAGGGGTATCCCGGTCGTTGACCCATCAATTGGTACGTCATCGCTTGGCTTCCTATTCCCAGCAAAGCCAGCGTTACGTTAAAGAAAAAGATTTCGATTATATTGTTCCTCCGTCCATTGCCCAGAACCTGCAGGCTAAAGAAGAGTTTGAAAAACTGATGTTTTTAATCCAAAAAAGTTATACTCGCCTGCTTGCATTGCTGGGCCAGGATAAGATCAGCGGTCAAACAGCTAATCAGGATGCGCGTTTTGTCCTGCCGCAATCCGCAGAGACTAAAATTATCGTGACCATGAATTGCCGTGAGTTATTACATTTCTTTGAGCATCGCTGTTGTGGCCGGGCCCAATGGGAGATTCGCCTTTTAGCTAACCGCATGCTAGAGATTTGCCAAAGGGAGTTACCGGCAGTTTTTGAAACCGCCGGGTCCAAATGTGAATCGCTTAAATTCTGCCCGGAAGGAGAGAAATTCTCTTGCGGTAAATACCCGGCTAAATAAATTAATTAATGAGCAGCAATAATTTTATTCAACGTTCGGTTCTAGGGGCTTTAGCATTCTTCAGAGAGGCTTTTTTCTCAGAAGAGATTGCTCTGCGGGGAGGTTTTTTACAATCTCTGGATCCGCGGATTAAGACAATAAGTTTTTTGTTGTTTATGCTCCAGATTTTATTTACCCAGAGTATTTTGGTTTTAATCCAGCTTTATGGATTGTGTTTATTGCTGGCAGTATTTTCTAAAATAAATCTATGGTTTTTTTTAAAAAGGACCTGGATTTTTATACCGTTATTTTCGCTGTTGATTGTCTTGCCGGCGTTGTTTAATAATCTTACTCCCGGAGAACCTTTAGTTAGTTTTACTATTTTTAAAACCCAGCTAGTGATAAGCCGCCAGGGGGCTTTGAGCGCGCAGATTTTTATCGGAAGGGTAATTACTGCAGTATCTCTGGCTGCACTTTTAAGTATCACCACCAGGCATTTTGTGTTATTAAGAGTTTTACGCATTTTTAAGCTGCCGCAGATTTTTGTGATGGTTTTAGGGATCTGCTACCGTTATATTTATTTTTTTATGGGGCTTGTCCAAGATACCTATTTAGCGATTAAAAGCCGGGTAGGCGGCAGGATAGAATACCGCCGAGGGCAGCAAGTGGTAGCCTGGAATCTTGCCGCTTTATGGAACCGCTCCCGTCGGCTTAATGAAGAGGTTTATCAGGCGATGCTGGCGCGGGGGTATCAGGGGGAAGCTTTAACTTGGCAGGAATTAAAAATCAGGGCCCGAGATTGGTTTTGGTTTTTAATCGGGTTAATAATTATATGGCTGATCCAGTTTTTGAATTAAAAAAAGTTTATTTTTCTTATTTGGGTAAATTCCCTGCTTTATGCGGGGTAGATATCCGCATTCACCCAGGCCAGAAAGTAAGCATTATCGGAGCTAACGGCTCGGGGAAATCCACTTTTTTACAATTATTGGACGGTTTAATTTTTCCGGATCAAGGCAGCATTGATTTTTACGGACAAAGATTAACGGAAAAAATTTTTAATGATCCGCAATTCTCCCGGTTATTCCGCCGCCAGGTGGGATTTGTTTTCCAGAACTCTGATCTACAGTTATTCTGTCCGACGGTCAGAGAGGATATAGTTTTCGGCCCGCTGCAGTTGGGTTTGGCTAAAGATGAAGTTCAAAAACGCCTGGAAAAGCTTTGCGCTACGCTTAAGATCGAGGATTTGCTGGAGCGGCCCGTGCATCAGTTAAGCATTGGAGAAAAACGTAAGGTGGCGATGGCCTCAACCTTAATTATCGATCCGGAGATTTTTATCTTAGATGAACCAACTGCAGGACTTGATCCGTCAACCACGCGGCAGATCATTGATTTGTTAATTGAAGAAAATAATGCCGGTAAAACAATCATTACCGCGACCCATGATTTGCATATTGTTGAGGAGATATCTGATACGGTCTATGTTTTCGGCCGCAAGCAGGAAATTGTTAAATCCGGTGCTCCGATAGATATCTTGAAGGATTCAGCGCTTTTAGAGGAAAATAATCTGGTGCATATTCATCGCCACCGGCATCAAGATAAGACGCACATTCATCCACACCAACATCTAGAGCACCATGCGCAGGAGGAATAAAATTGAAAAAGACAAATCCATCGGCAAAAGTTTTTTCTCTGTCGCTTAAGGGCAGGCAAAGATTTTTACGTTTATTCGGTGAATCAAGTAAACCCCGGGGGGTAGCTGCCGGCCGGGTGATGCTCAAGCCGGGAGAATCTATCGGGCAACATAATACCAATAACCGGCAAGAGGCCTTGATTATTCTGCAGGGAGAGGCTGAAATTTCTTATGGCCAAAACTGCCGGATTAAAGTAAAAAAGAATACTTTTGTTTATATTCCTCCTCAAACCGAACACAATCTTAAAAATGTAGGTAAATGCTCTTTGAGATATGTCTACCTAACTGCCAGTTAGGAGGTGGCAGCGACCATTATCTTTAGAGCCGGTTATCCTCTCTATTGAAGATGATTTTTAGCTTGACAATCTATGCCTAACATGTTAATATTATTATGGATACATAAGGTATTCTTTAGTGTGAGCTTAGAAGCCGGCTTCTTATAAGAAACAGGTCTTATTCTTGGATACAAAATAAGAGTTAGCTGATGAGCGAGCGCAAAAAGAAAATCTGACCTTAGGAAGGGGGTTATTTTTAATGAGGAATAGAAAAGGTTTTACGCTCGTGGAAATTATGATTGTAGTCGCAATCATCGCACTCTTAGCTGCTATTGCTATACCTAATTTATTGAGTGCCAAAAGAACGGCTAATACCGCAGCCGCCAAAGCCAATATCCGCGCTTTATCTACAGCCGCTGAAGTTTATGCCACCGGTCACAATGGTGCTTATCCTGCAGATGCTACTGAGATCGCGCCTTATATTGCTCCGGCTACAGTATTATGTGCCAGTACTGCCGATGCTCCAGTGCAAGGGTATGTTTATAATTGTACTGGTTTGGCTGCTACGGGGTATACTTTGACTGCTACCCCAGCTAGTGCCACCGCCGGAGATACTGTTTTCTCGGTAACTACCGGAGGGGTGATTACGGAAACTGCATACGTGGAGCCAGAACCGTAATCGAGTAAGTTTTTTAGAAGGTTGGAAATAAGGGAGAAGAGAAATCTTCTCCCTTATTTTTTAAGGTTATTCTGGCTCCTGCATAGTAAATATTGCGTTTTTTAGAATACGTGAAGATAACTCATAATTGATTGATGGGCAGTGGTTTACTCGCGGGGATTTTTAAAAAAAATGATTGCCAATTTTATGCTTTATGTTAGAATAAAATCAAAATGTCGACCTTGTTTAAATTTTTACAGCACATAGATTTATAATTATGTTTAATCAAAAAGCCAGAAGTTTTGTCACGATTATGATCCTGGTAGCCTTATGCGTTTTATTATTGCGTTTGGCTATACATCAGATCATCATTTCTAGAATCAAGCAGAATCAATTGTTGGCCCAAGTGAACCTTAAGCTTTTTTCTACCGCCATGGAAAATTATGCTAAGGATAATAAGAATGTTTATCCGGAAAGCATAGATTTATTGATTAAGAGTAATCCGGTTTATCTGGAGCGGGATTATCTGGCGGCGACTTCGGTGCGCGGTTACGAATATGATTGTCAGCGTCTGGAGGCTAACGGATATAATTGTACTGCTGCGCCGGTAAATTGTAATCTGACCGGCAAAATGATTTATTCAGTTTCTACTGGCGGTTTGATTATGGCAGAGAGCTGTGATAAAAAATAGCCGAGGAATGATCCTGCATGAAAAATATCTTTTCTAAAATTAAACTTTCCGGGATAAAAGAAAAAGTCAGTTGTGGGCTGGATATCGGCACGCAATCAATAAAATGTATAAAGCTTAAATTTAACGGTGCCTCTGTGGAATTAGCTGGTTTTGATTTAGCAGAAAGCCAACTGGAGCTTACCGAGGTTTTGAAAAAAATTAAACACGTTCAGGATCTGGATTTCGTAAATATTTCTTTTTGCGGCGCAGCCACAGTAATCCGTTATGTAAATTTTTTACGTATGAATAAGGCGGAGTTAAAAAGCGCGCTTAAGTTTGAAGCGCAAAAACATATTCCTTTTGCCATTGACCAGGTTAATTTAGATGCGGAGATTTTAAGGGATGATTTACCTGAAAATAAAATGCTGGTTTTGATTGCGGCGATTAAAAAAGAATTAATTACCCAGCGGATTAAGGTTTTAGAGGGCGCCGGTTTAAGGCCCGGTATTATTGATATCGATTCATTAGCTTTGGTAAATGCTTTTAACTTTAATTATGCTAAAACTGATATTGCGGAAAAAAAATCCATTTGCCTTTTAAATATCGGCGCAACGATTACCAATGTTAATATCCTGGATAACGGAGTAGTGCGTTTAAGCCGGGATATTCATTCTGCCGGGGTTAATTTTACCAAGAAAATTATGGATATATTCCAGGTGGATTTTAAAGCTGCCGAAGAGCTTAAAATTAATCCTCCGGATGATAAATCAGCTAGGGTGAGAGTTTGCGCCGAGAATTCCCTGACGGCTTTAGCTTCAGAGATTCGCACTTCCTTTGATTATTATGAGAGTCAGAATACCTCTAATGTCGTCAAAATACTTTTAAGTGGCGGTGCCAGTAAAACCGCCGGGTTAAAAGAAATGCTGAGTACTTGTTTGGGTATTCCGGTGGAAACTTGGGATCCTTTTAAAATGATTAAAATCCCGGATGCTTTCGAGATTAAAGATTTAAATAATTTTTATGGGCAATTTAATGTTGCTGTAGGATTAGCGCTGCGTTAAGAAAATGATTGAAATTAATTTACTACCGGAAGAGCTGAAAAATAAGACCAAGGTCCGTGAATCCGACCCGGCAATGGTCAAAAACCAGATCGCTCAGATTCAGGATAAAGCTTTTATTTATGCGATCCCGGTATTGCTGGGGCTGTTTATTCTGATGCATTTTTATTTTGCCGTTTTATGGATGGCTAAAGGTAAACAGCTAAATACTTTGGGCCGGAAATGGTCGGCGCTAGCCCAGCAAAAAAAGGAGTTAGATGTATTTAACCAGGAGTTTTCCGGTGCTTCGCAGAATATCAGTTTACCGGTGAATTTGAGCCGTCAAAGAAATCTCTGGGCGCAGAAGCTCAATACGCTCAGCTTACAATTGCCTGCGGGGATTTGGTTTAGTGAAATTATACTGAATAATAATAATCTGACCATTAAAGGTTCAGTGGTCTCGCTGCAGAGCCAAGAAGTCAGTTTAATTAATAAATTGCTAGACAATTTAAAAACTGACCTTGAATTTTTTCAAGATTTCTCCAGCTTAGAATTAACCAAAGTGCAAAAGAGGAGCTTAGGCGGGTATGATATTGCGGATTTTGCCCTCGCCGGAGTTTTAAAACTTAAATGAAGCTAAGCGCGATACAATTAAACAAACAAAAGAAAATATTGATTGTGGTTTTTTTGGTGTTGATTGTTTATCTGGAAAGTGGATATATTTTGAAGGCGCAGCGCTCCGGTATTACTCGTCAGGAGCGCAAAATTACGAAAATCAAGTCAGATTTAATAAACTTAGAGCATGGCTTGGAGAATATGCGGGCCTTTAAAAATAATCCCGGCCAGGCCAAGCAAAAAAGTGTTATAAAATCATCGCGCATTCTTCCGGAGAAACAGATCTCTGAGCTGCTGCAGGAAATTTCAAATGCGGCGAATAAATTTGATATTAGAATCTCTCAAATGCGGCCGATGCGTCAGGCGCAGAAGGGTAAGCCTGCGGTGGGCCAGGAGAAATTTATTCCGTTTTCGATCCATCTGGACTTAATTGCTGATTATCACAATTTAGGTAGATTTATTCAGGCTTTAGAGGAATCGCCGATTTTTATGGGTGTGCAGGGGCTGGAAATTTCAATCCAGTCCTCTGACTATATGAAACAAAAAGTTCTCCTGGTGCTAAAGACCTATGTGGCTAAATAGAAAAATATTTATTTCTTTAATTTTATTAAGCTGGATATTGCCGGCGGCTTTTGCTCAGGAGCAGTTTAATTATAATCCCAAAGGCAAACGTAATCCTTTTATTCCTTTAGTTACGCCGGAAGGCAGATTGTTGAAATTAGATAAACAGGAAACCACCTCCACCCATGGTTTACTGATCGAAGGGATTATTTATGATAAGCTTGGACGTTCTTTTGCGATTGTTAATTCTATTATTGTAGGAGTGGGTGATCGGGTCGGAGAGTTTCAGGTTTTAAAGATCCTGGAGGATAAAATTGTTTTTATTAAACAAGGAGAGCTTTTAGAGGTCGGTCTGACTAAAAAGGAGGTCAAGTGAAGAAGGTATTTCTAGCCACTATTTTTTATTTAACTTTTTTTAATTTTATCGTCTCTGCCGAACAGCTACCGGCGCCAGCGATTGAATCCGAATTAAGCCAGTCAGCCGGACAGCCTTTAGAGCTTTTAGAAGTTGATATCCCGGAGCAAGAAAAAATTAAACTATCGGCGGCTGGAAATGTGACTTTCGATTTTAAGGAAGCCGATATCCTAAATGTGCTTAAGATTATTTCCTATAAATCGGGAGTCAACATTGTGACTACTCCGGATGTTATTGGCAATGTTTCTATACGCTTGACCGATGTCCCCTGGGAGGTGGCCTTAGACATTGTGCTCAAGACTTACGGTTTTGGTTATCAGAAACAGGGTAATGTGATTTTGGTGACTAAAATTGAAAATGTTGCTAAGATTGCAGCGGAGGAACCTCTGCAGGTAGAAATTATTACTTTAAAATTCTTGGATGCTCAAGATGCTCAAAAGATCTTGATCCCGATGCTTTCTCCACGCGGTAAAATTTCAGTTTTGTATACGCGCGGGCAGAAGGGCTGGCAGTTTGGTACTTTTAAGATCGGCCGGGATTCCGGTGTTAGTGGCGGATTGGTCAAGGAAACTAGCGTTGGGGCTAAGTCGGAAACTTATTCTTATGAAAAGAATTTGGCCGGAGAAACAGTGATGAAAAAGGCGGAGTTTGATCCAGCGATAAAATCTAAGATGCTGCTGGTTACTGATACCGCCAGTACTCTGGATAAAATCCGTAATGTGATTCTGCCTAAGATTGATGTTAAGCCCAGGCAGGTTTTAATTGAAACTAAGATTATCGAGGTTAACCGGGATAAATTAAGGGATATTGGTTTGGATTGGGGGATGGGCGATGGGGTTAATCCTGCCCGGACTGCTGCTATTACTACCCAGGGTGCAGCCAGCGGTACGGCTACCGGAGGACATTCTGGTACGATTGCTCCTTTAGTTCCTTCTTTATTCGGTCCGGCTACTACCACTATCCTTGGTTATGAGCCTTATAATGCGGGAGCAGAATTTGTTTTTCAGAAATTAACCGGTACTAAATTCGAAGCCGTAATCCATGCTTTAGAAGATGATGTTAATACCAATACACTGTCAGCACCGAGTATTTTTACGCTAGATAACCAAGAAGCCTCGATGCTGGTCGGTTATCATACGCCGATATTGCAATC
Source organism: Candidatus Omnitrophota bacterium (assembly GCA_041308845.1). Lineage (GTDB taxonomy): Bacteria > Omnitrophota > Gorgyraeia > Gygaellales > Profunditerraquicolaceae > UBA6249. The sequence continues at coordinate 17,721 of JBFZAT010000049.1, forward strand.
TACAGTTACCGCCGGGACCAACGGAACCAATTCTACGGTGACCCAGACTTTAGATTATTACCAGGAAATCGGTATTCGTCTGAATGTTGTGCCGCAGATCAGCGAAGAAGGTTACATTAATATGATTATTCACCCTAGTATTACCTCTTCGGATTCCAGTATCCTGGCTACTTCTACCGCCGGCGGAGACCCTACAACTACGCGTTATCCGGTGATTGATGTGCGGGAAGTACAAACCCAGGTTTTATTAAAGGACGGCGAAACAATTGTGATCGGCGGTTTGCTTAAGGATGTGAAAGGGACCGAATATATCGGAATCCCACTTTTAAAAGACCTGCCCTGGGTGGGCAAATTTTTCGGCCGTCAGACAACCAGTGTCACTAAAATTGATCTATTGATCTTTATTAAAGCTAAAATAATCCAAGAAGGGGAATATACCGAAGAAGAGCTGGCTAAGCTTGAAAGAAGATTAGGTTATTCTCCGAAGATAGAAATTAAAAAAGAGGCTCTGGAAAATAATAAAAAGAAGAGATAGGGTCTCTGATGTATAGAGTAAATTTTATTTTTTCTAAAACAGGGCTGATGCGTTATATTTCGCATTTAGACCTGATGCGCCTATTCATGCGCGCCATGCGCCGGGCAAAGTTACCTCTGAAAATGAGCGAAGGTTTTAGCCCGCATCCAAAATTAAGCTTCAAACGAGCTTTAAAATTGGGAGTAGAAAGTCAGCAGGAGGAAGCTTCGGTGGTCCTGAAGTTTCCGGTTACTCCTGCGGATTTTCAGTCTAGGTTGCAAAAACAATTACCAGAAGGGATAGAAGTAAAAGATGTCCAAGGAAATTTTAATTAATTCCGAGACTCAGGAAAAAAGGGTGGCCATTGTTCAGGATGGGCAGCTTTTGGAATTTCATATCGAACGTCCGCAGGACCGTACGATTGTTGGTAACATTTATAAAGGCAGGATTGAGGCCGTGATGCCTTCTATCGGGGCAGCTTTTGTCGATATCGGTTTGGTTAAAAACGGTTTTTTGTATTTATCGGAGATTGAATCTGCCTATGAGTCAATCGAGGCTCCGCAGCAGACTCCGATTAAAGAGGTAAAAAAAGGCCAGGAAGTTTTGGTGCAGGTAGTTAAAGAATCGTTCGGCACCAAAGGGCCGCGGCTTTCCACGCAAATCGGTTTAGCCGGCAGGTATCTGGTAATCATGCCATTGGAGAAGCAGGGTGGTATTTCTCGTCGGATTGAAAATGAGCCTGAAAGAAGACGCTTGCGGGATATTTTTAAGAAACTTAAGCTTCCTGATCCAGTAGGCTTTATCGTGCGTACGGCAGCCAGCGGCAGGAGCGAACAGGAGTTAACCCGCGATGCCCAGTTTCTCTATAAATTATGGAAGCGCTTGGAAAAAATTGCTCAGGAGAAGAAAGCCCCGGCTTTAGTTTATGAGGAGTATGACCTGCCTTTACGGGCGATCCGCGATTCTTTTACTGAAGATGTTACTAAACTGATTGTGGATTCCAAACCTGAATTTTATCGTATTCAGCATTTTATGCGTACTTTCTTGAGCTATTTATCTAGAAAAGTCGAGCTTTACCGCGGGGATGATCTTTTTGGAGCCAAAGATGTCGAAAAGCAGATCAATCATATTTTTGAAAGCCATGTTTATCTAAAGTCTAAGGCATATTTAATTATCGAACCGACCGAAGGACTGGTGGTCATCGATGTGAATAGCGGAGGTTTTAAAAAGAAGGTCAATCAGGAGGATATGGCTTTTAAAGTTAACGCTGAGGCGGCGGTGGAGATTGCCCGGCAATTGGTGCTGCGGGATCTAGGCGGGATTATTGTCATTGATTTTATTGATATGGAACGTGAAGGTCATCGCCGGGAGCTGTTGAATATCCTTAAGAATGCATTATCCCAGGATAGAGCTAAATATGATATTTTAGGTATTTCTAAGTTTGGGATTGTAGAGATGACCCGAGAGCGTATCCACAAAACAGTGCAAATGCTATCTTTTCATCCCTGTCCGTATTGTAAAGGTAAAGGCAAATTACGTTCACCGCAAACTCTGGGAATTTTTGCTTTAAAAGAGCTTAAGCGTTATCTTAAGGGCAAATCCTTAAAACAGGTGTCGCTGACCTTAGCTTTACCTGTAATTGATGAAATTTTAAAAGATAAGGAGGCCCTGCGAGCAATTGAGCATAAATACCGGATCAAGATTAATCTCATTTCTAATCCTGCCGCGCACCTGGAAGACATAAAATTCAGCTAAGCTTAGGAGTTTCTTGCGATTTTTTAGCTTGACCACCGAATTCAGCCGGTATATAATATAAAACTCGAGTTTCTTAATTTATTAACTTAAGTCTCCCTGTTAGGCAGGTGAGGCGATTAGGCAGTTAGGGAGGCTATCAAATGTATGCAATTGTTGAAGTTGGGTCAAAACAGTATAGTGTAAAAAAAGACGATATTATTGAGGTGAATAAAGAGGTAGCCGTTAAAGGCGATGATATCAATTTAGATAAGGTTTTACTGATTTCAGACGGCAAAAAAGTGGAGATTGGCCAGCCTTATGTTAAAGGGGCGAAAGTCTTGGCTACAGTTTTAAGGCAGTGTTTAGGTGAAAAAACTACCGCTTATAAGCACCGTCGGCGTAAAAATTCGCATTGGGAAAAAGGCCATCGTGCTCAGCTGACCGAGCTTAAGATTAAATCCATTGTTTTAGGCGCATAGAAAGTGTTTATTGACGGGGCTAAAATTAACGTCCGGGCAGGCTCTGGCGGTAAAGGCTGCCAAAGTTTGCATCGTGATAAGTATCAGCGCCAGGGGATTCCTGACGGCGGAGATGGCGGTAAAGGGGCAGATATTATTATCCGCGCAGA
>JBFZAT010000050.1:0-3384 GCA_041308845.1 Candidatus Omnitrophota bacterium
GTCCTTTAGTCAAGATTAATCTTAAACCCTGCCCGCAATGCGGGGCTAAAAATAACCCGCTTAAAGCTAGTTGTTGGATATGCAGCGCTCCTTTTCCGAAGATAGAGGAAATCGCCCAGAAGGAGAGCCGGCTTTTGTTAACTTTAGATTTAGACGGAGTTATCTATCGGAATACCGATCAAACCCAAACTTTGGGCCTAAAAAAGCTTTTTGATGATTTAGTCGCTACCCATTTCAGTAAAGAGCCGTTGGAAGCCTGGTTAAAAGTTTATGCCGGAGATTTGGATGAGAAAAAGGAGCTTTTAAAAGAAGAATATCGGCACCTGTTACAGGAATCCAGGCAGAATAATTTTTTATGGATTTTGATCTTGGTCCTGTTTATTCTGATTATTATATTAGTTGCCGGACTATTTTGGTTAAATTAATTAAGGAGGAAGAAGATGATGCAGATCGCCTATATTGTTCTAGGATCGGTGGCCGGGTTTTTAAGCGGGATGCTTGGTTTAGGAGGGGGGATTATTTTAGTCCCGGCGTTAGTTTTTATTTTCGGCCTTACGCAGCTCCAAGCCCAGGGCACGACTTTAGCCCTAATGATTCCTCCGATTGGATTGTTGGCCGCGATACGTTATTACCAGGGCGGAAATGTAAAATTAGGGATGGCCGGCTTTATCTGTTTAGGATTTTTTATCGGCGGGCTGCTAGGGGCTAATTTAGTGCACAATTTACCGGAACCGCTGGTGAGAAGGATGTTTGCTTTATTTTTGTTGTTTGTTTCTTTGCGCATGTTAGTGGCTAAATAAAATTTAACCTGGAGGTTAATGATGTCAGAACGTTTAAAAGTAAAACAGTTTATTGCCGGCAGTTGTAATTCATATATTTTAAGCTCTCAAGCTGAAGCTTTGATTATTGATCCGCATATTAGTTTAAAAAAAGAATATCTGCAGTACTTGAACAGCCAGCATTTAAGACTAAAATTTATCGTTGATACGCATACGCATGCTGACCATTTTTCTTTAGCGGCGGTATTAAAAAGTGAACTAAAGGTAGAGGTTATTATGCATGAAAAAGCTATTTCTCAAGTAGCCACCCGCAGGGTCAGCGCTGGCCAGCAGTTGAATATCGGCCACGCCAAGCTTGAAGTTATATATGCGCCGGGCCACACAGATGATACGATAAATTTATATGCTCCGGGAATGCTTTTTACTGCCGATGTGCTTTTGATCGGCAGCGTAGGCAGAACGGATTTTCAGAATGGCTCTTGCGAATCGATGTTTGATACGTTGCAGAGGTTAAAAGCTTTGCCTGGGCAAACGCGGATTTTCCCGGGTCACGATTATCATGGAAAAAAATCTTCCATTCTGGCCTTAGAAAGCTCTAGCAATCCTTTTCTAAAAGAAGCATCAAGGGAGGATTTTATCAAGAATATGCATTCTAAGAAAATCCCCAAACCTTTTAATATTGACAATATTATCCGGGTTAATCAACAGGGGACAGCTATTGCTTTAGAGATGGTTTTACCCAAAGCTGCTGCTATGTTAACCAGTCAAAATGCGCAAGTAAAGCTTTTAGATGTTCGCTCGTCACTGGAATTTAGCCAGGAGCATATCAAGGATTCTATCAATGTCCCGCTTGACAGCCTAGCCGGCCGGTTGGATGAGTTAAGCCGCTCTGCATATACTTATATCGTGCTTTGCCGTACAGGTAATCGCTCTCCGATGGCTGCCGATATGCTTGTGCAGTCTGGGATGCAAGGCATTAAAGTAATGGAGGGTGGTATTACCGCCTGGCAAAGAGCAAAACTACCGGTAATTAAAGGTCAAGGAGGAATCTCTTTAGAAAGGCAGGTTCGGGTTATCGCCGGATGTATGGTGCTTTCGGGTATAATTTTATCCCGGATGGTTCACCCCGGGTTTATTGGGATCTCACTTTTCGTTGCCGGCGGCTTGATCTATGCCGGATTAACCGATAGTTGCCTGATGGGTATGTTATTAATGAAGTTACCTTATAATAAAAAACTCTATAAAGCTAAATTAGGCGGCGGAACCTGCGCAATGAGCGGATAGAATAATGGAAATAAAAATAGTGCGTAGTTTAAGGCGGCGGCGTTCGGTAAGCGCGCGGTTAATCGGTGATGCGCTTTTAGTCAGGGCTCCGGTATTGATTTCACAGGAACGCCTGGATAAAATTGTTGCCGCTTTTCAATTAAAATTTACCAGGCAAAAATTGAAGACCCGTTTAGATCAAGAAAAAAATCTTTGGGATTTAGCCAGGAGTCTGAATAAACAGTATTTTAAAAATCAGCTCAAGATAACCTCGCTGGAATATGCCACTGATCAGAACAGCCGCTTAGGTTGTTGTAATTACCTTCGCGGAAGAATCCGCATCTCGCATAAGATCGGGTTTTTACCCGCCTGGGTAAGAAAGTATGTTTTATTGCATGAAATGGCGCATTTAATTCAGCCTAATCACAGCCGGGCATTCTGGGAGATCGTTTACCGTTATCGGTTAGCCGAAAGAGCCAGGGGATTTTTGATGGCTGCTAATAGCCGGATAAGCCTGGAGCGCAAGGAAGATGGCCAAGAAAGAATTAATTAAATATATTATTTTAGGGGCAGGTTTAGTATTTTTAGCCGGTTGCAACGTTGAGCAGCCGGTTAAAGGCGAATATCCCAAAACCGGAATTGCCTCCTGGTATGACCCCAGCTTGACTTCACCGGAATTATTCAAAAAATGGGGCGTCACCTGCGCTATGCGTAAAACCGATTTCGGAAAATATTACCGGATTTGTAATTTAGCTAATCATCAATGTGTTTTCGTCCGGCATAATGATTTCGGCCCATCGGCAAAGATGTATAAAAAAGGCAGGATTGTTGATCTAAGTAAGTCGGCTTTTAGGAAAATCGCTAATCTTGATTTAGGTTTGATTCAGGTATCGGTTACTCCGGTATATGAGGCCGTAGTTGACTGAATCCTCCTGCGAATGAGCATTCTTGCTTTACACAGATTAAGTTTTATGCTACATTAATTTTAATCAGGCTGGATTTAATCCGGAGGTGTAATGAACAAAATCATGATTTTAGCAGCCTTATTTTTAATAATCTTTCTCCAAGTCAGCCCAATTCTCGCCGAAGAAACCTTAAACACAAAATATCTTGATAATTCCGTTGATGCCGAGTGCGAAAAAGAATGCCTGCCGCATCAGACCATGAAGAATCTGGTCGAAGGAAGAGTAGCTCAAGTCAGTTGCCTGCAGACCTGTAAACAAAGAAAGGTTTGGGAAAAACTGGCGGTTTCGATTGCCGCAGTAGCAGATAGCTTAAAAAATAATTCTTATGATGAGCTAAAGTCTAAACTGGAAGTAATTGAAAAGAAGCTGGATGAGCA
>JBFZAT010000051.1:0-6413 GCA_041308845.1 Candidatus Omnitrophota bacterium
AGCGGAATTCCTAAAGAAATTACTTATAGCAGTTTTTACCAGGTTTTAAAAGATAAGCCGGAAAGCATAAAAAAGGTGACTAAAACCGAAAATTTACTGCAAGGAGAGTTTGCAGACAGCAGTAAATTTTTCGTGAATATGCCGGATAATGACCCGGAAATGCTTTCTTTGATGCGCCAGAATTTAGAAAACTTTGAGATTAAACCGGCGCGGACATTTTGGATTACTTTGCTTTTTAATTTAGGCCCAATCTTATTACTGATTTTTTTCTGGTGGATGATGGCGGCCCGCGGTGAGCAGTTAGGCAGCCGGATTATGTCTTTTGGAAAAGTTAAATCTAAGATACAAACCAATACCGAAAAAGCTACTTTTGAAGATGTGGCCGGAGTAGAAGAGGCTAAAGAGGAGCTGAAAGAAGTAATCGAATTCCTTAAAGACCCTAAAAAGTTCCAGAAACTCGGTGGGAAGATCCCCAAGGGCGTGCTTTTAGTCGGACCTCCGGGATGTGGTAAAACATTAATTGCCCGGGCGGTAGCCGGGGAAGCTAATGTGCCATTTTTTAGTATTTCTGGTTCTAATTTTGTGGAAATGTTCGTGGGAGTAGGGGCCAGCCGGGTCAGAGACCTTTTTGATCAAGGGCGTAAAGCCGGAGTAGTCTCCGGTAAAGGGGCGATCATTTTTATAGATGAGATTGATGCTGTGGGCCGCTTGCGGTTCTCCGGGATCGGCGGGGGTAATGATGAGCGCGAACAAACCTTAAACCAGTTGTTGGTGGAGATGGATGGATTTGACGGCCAGCAAGGGTTAATTTTGATTGCGGCGACTAACCGTCCGGACACCCTGGATCCGGCATTGTTGCGTCCAGGAAGATTTGACCGGACGATTATTATTAATCTGCCGGATATTAAAGGCCGGGAAGAGATACTTAAAGTGCATACGCGAAAAATTAAACTTGCCGAATCTGTCAATTTGAAATCGGTAGCTAGTCAGACCCCTGGGTTCTCCGGAGCGGATTTAGCTAACCTTTGCAATGAGGCCGCACTGATGGCAGCACGAAATAATAAAGAAGCGGTAGAAGAGATCGATCTGGATAAATCCGTAGAAAGAGTATTAATGGGCCCGGAGAAAAAGAGCCATATCATGTCTAAGAAAGAAAAGGAGATCACTGCTTTGCATGAATCTGGGCATGCTTTACTTTCGTTGCTTTTGCCGGAGGTGAATCCGCTTAAAAAAGTTTCGATTATTCCGCGCGGACTGGCTGGCGGGTATACTTTTACACCTCCGCTAGAAGACCGGCACTACTGGACAAAAAAAGAATTGTTAGCTGAGATTACGATGATTTTAGGTGGGAGGGCTTCTGAAGAATTAAATTTAAGCGAAGTGACTACCGGAGCGCAGAATGATCTAGAGGTAGCTACGGGGATGGCTAGGCGCATGGTCACTCAATTCGGTATGTCTGAGCGGCTGGGAAATTTAACCTTAGGCAGAAGAGAAGGATTGGTGTTTTTGGGCCGGGACATTATGGAAGAAAAGAATTACAGCGAGCAGACTGCCCGGATTATCGACGAAGAAGTAAAGCAAATAACTGATGATGCTTATAATAAAGCCCTAGCTTTATTAAAAAATAACCAGGATAAACTTAGGCTTCTATCGAACACGCTGCTGGAAAAAGAGGTTTTAAGCGGGGAGGAAGTAAAGAAAATTTTAGGTATTGAGAAGAGCGATCTGGTTTAGTATGATGCGTATTTCCCGATTTTGCAGCCCAGAAGAATTAAATAAACTTATGCAGCAGATTGGCGTTGATCCTTATGGAGTCAGGATTATGCTGCCTAAGGCTGCTAGCCTGTTGATTCGTTTAAAGGGGGTAAATAATTTCGCGGCTAATATCCTTAAGCAGGAAATGCTAGCTTTGGGTGCGGATGCGGCTTTAGCCAGGGCTGCGTTGACCGGTAAAATTAAAAAAACCGATATGCTTTTAATCGGCCAACTGGCCCAATTTAAACTCCTGGCGGATAAATTAAAAGTTCAGCCATTCGGACTGCAGAAAATAGGGTTAGATTTAAAAGAAAATATTAAAAATTTTAACGAAAATAATTTTACCGTACCTTTAAATCGCGGTTCTTTGAGGCTCGGAGCACGGACGCGAATCATGGGGATTATTAATTTGACCCCGGATTCTTTCAGCCAGGATGGTTTATACCGTAGCTTCAGTAATAATTATCCGGATTTGGCTTTAAGCAAAGCGCAAACCTTGATCAGTGAGGGGGCGGATATTATTGACTTAGGGGGTTGCTCTAGCCGGCCGGGGGCAAAAAGCCTAAGTACCCGGGAAGAAATCCGCCGTACTGAGCCGATAGTGAAATTTTTAGCCAAAAAAATTAAAGTCCCGATTTCCATTGATACGGCTAATGCCCAGGTAGCCCAAGCGGCTTTATGCGCTGGTGCGCAGATAGTTAATGATATTTCCGGATTAACAGATAAGCGGATGATTAAAGTTGTCGCCCGGCATAAAGCGGCAGTTGTAATTATGCATATGTTGGGCCGCCCGGCTACTATGCAAAAAAATATCTTCTACGAATCTTTAATTGATGATATTGCCGGATTTTTACGAAAAGCCATTAGCGCAGCGCAAGCCGGCGGTGTTCATCCGGATAAAATTATTATTGATCCGGGGATAGGATTTGGTAAAACACCGCTTCAGAATTTAGCAATAATTAAGTATCTTTCAGATTTTAGGTCTTTGGGTAAGCCGCTGCTTATCGGTCCATCCCGGAAATCTTTTATTGCTAAAGTTCTAGGTTCGGACAAAACAGAGCGGACTAGCGCTACTATTGCTGCTTGTGTTCTGGCGGCTGCACAGCAAGCGGATATTGTCCGGGTGCACGATGTAGGACAGGTAAGCCAAGCTTTAAAAATGGTGGAGGCGGTGAAAAATGTTATGGCATAATTTAATTTTATTCTGGAAACCAGCCATTGAAATTATGATTCTATGGTATTTAATTTATCAGAGCATGCTTTTTTTTGAGGGTACGCGCGCCCTGCAAGCCTTACGCGGCATAATCGTTCTAATCTTGGCCTTTTTAATTTTTAAAAAATTTGATTTTTTAGTATTAAGTTGGTTATTTGAGAAACTATTCGCAATATCGATAATCGCGATTTTAATTATTTTTCACCCGGAGATTAGGATGGGGCTGGTCCAGCTAGGCAAGCGCCAGATTTTTAAAAATACTTTAAAAAACGAAGATATCATCCTGCTCAGTAGGCAAATTGTGGCTGGCTGTGAGAATTTAGCGCGCAATAAACTAGGGGCACTGATTGCGATAGAAAAGAAGGATTCTTTACTTTCCTATATCCAAAGCGGGGAAGCCATCGATTCGCGGGTTTCCGCAGATTTAATAGAAGCGATTTTTACTCCGAATAATCCGTTGCACGACGGTGGCTTGATCATCAGCCGGGGAAGAATCGCCGCTGCCGGCTGTATTTTTCCGCTGGCGGTAAATCAAGAATTGAGCCGCATGTTTGGTACCCGCCACCGCGCGGCTTTGGGTTTAAGCGAGGAGACCGATGCTATTCTAATCGTCGTCTCGGAAGAAAGGCGCGACATTTCAATTATCTACCGGAGTAAATTTTATAAAGATTTGGGGCTGGTAGAATTAGAGGCAAAAATTTTAGAGTTACTTAAAACCAAAGACAATGGCTAAAGATTTAAAAAGTATTTTTTTCCGTATCCGTTGGTCAGTTACTGCCCACCCCTGGTTAAAGCTCATTTCTTTCCTCCTGGCGGTTATTATTTGGTTTTATGTAAAAGGGGAAAGAATATAAATTCAATACTATGCCGAGATTGGGAGTAAATATTGATCACGTAGCAACTTTGCGTCAAGCCCGCCAGGGTAATTTTCCGGATCCGGTTTACGCGGCGTATTTAGCTGAGCAGGCCGGTGCGCAGAGTATCGTAGCGCATTTAAGAGAGGATCGTCGTCATATCCAGGAGCGGGATGTTATTCTTTTGCGTAAAAAAATCAGGACCGTGTTTAACCTTGAAATGTCTATTGCGCCGAAAATTTTGAGTATCGCCTGCCGTTTAAAGCCGCACCAGGCGACGTTAGTCCCGGAAAAAAGAGCAGAATTAACTACCGAAGGCGGATTAAATGTTGCTTCTAACCACAAACATATTTCGACGGTGATAAAAAAACTGGAAGCTTGCGGGATTGCCGTAAGTTTATTTATTGACCCGGTTAAGAATCAAATCGATGCTGCTTTGAAAGCAGGGGCTAAAATGATTGAATTGCATACCGGTCGGTATGCCCAGGCTATAAATACAGCTCAGTCGGAAAAATGTTTGGTTCAGCTTAAGTGCGCAGTGGATTATGCTCGGGGTCAAGGTTTAATTGTTAATGCCGGACACGGCCTGGATTATTCTAATGTTAAAAATATCGCCAACTTAGCGGGTATCGCAGAGTTAAATATCGGATATTCTATTATTTGTAAAGCTTTATATGTGGGGTTACCGTTGGCGGTTAAGGAAATGCGGGAGTTAATTGCATAATGCTAATCGGTACGGGGGTAGATATAACTGAAGTGCGGCGCATCCGTCAAGCAGTTGAAAAATGGGGTGATGATTTTCTCCAGCGGGTGTTCACTGCTGCAGAGATAGAAAATGCTAAAACGAAAACTTCGTTTTATCAGCATTTGGCTGGAAGGTTCGCTGCAAAAGAAGCGATTTTTAAAGCCGTGGGGGATAACCAGCTCTCCTGGCAGGACATCCAGATACACAATGACCATGAAGGCAAGCCAGTTTGCGTATTTTTAAACGGTAAGTGTAAAACGATAAAAGTTAACATTTCTATTTCGCATGTTAAAACTTATGCGGTTGCCAACGCGGTTGTCACTAAGAAAAGCTGATTCTCATAAAGGTGACTACGGGAAGATATTAATCCTAGCCGGTTCAAGCCGGTTTTCAGGAGCGGCTTTACTCTGTGCCGAAGCAGCCATGCGCTCCGGCGCTGGGTTAGTTACTGTTGGGGTGCCGGCCGGAATTAATGCAGCTTTGATTAAGAATAAGATCAAGGAAGTGATGACTTTGCCGTTGCCGCAAACTAAAACCGGTGGATTGAGTTTAGCGGCTTTACCTAGAATTAAAGTTTTCCTTAAGCAGATTGATATATTAGTGATCGGTCCGGGGCTGGGTAATGCTCCGTCTACTTATGCTTTAGTAAGAAGGATAGTGCGAACCAATAGTTTACCGATGGTGGTGGATGCAGATGCCATTAATGCACTGGGTAATCATTTATCGCTACTTAAAGATAGCCCAGCCAAAACTATCTTAACTCCGCATAATCAAGAGTTGGCCTCTTTGACCGGGCTAGAGGTTGATTTTATAAAGAAAAATAGGAAATTGGTTGCGCAAAAGTTCGCTAAACATTATAATAGTATAATTATCCTGAAAGGGCACCAGAGTATTGTAACTGATGGTTATAAAAAGTTTTATATAAACCAAACCGGGAATCCTGGAATGGCTACTGCCGGCAGCGGCGATGTATTGAGCGGAGTGGTTAGTGCGTTTTTGGCTCAAGGCCTTGACCCTTTTAGCGCGGCCAAATATGCGACTTATATTCATGGTTTAGCCGGGGATATCGCTGCTGGGCAAAAGAGCCAAATGGGTTTAATCGCCTCGGATATTATCAGTCAGATTCCTGAAGCGTTGAAGATTTGCAGCTAGTGCCGACGTAGCTCAGTTGGTAGAGCGGCTGTTTTGTAAACAGCGGGTCGGGGGTTCAAATCCTCTCGTCGGCTTGAAATTATAAATAGCTAGCTAGTTTATGTTTTTTATTTTAAGTTAAATTATTTTGCGAGAGGAAGGGGTGACAGTCCGCCGTTCTAGTTTATGGCGGACGCCAGAGGGGAAACCATAGGTTTCCCCATGGAGAAGCTGAGCCTTCTAATTTGTCTCGCGAACGACTAAGGGCAGGTACCCAAGTGGCCAAAGGGGACAGACTGTAAATCTGTTGCACCTGTGCTTCAAAGGTTCGAATCCTTTCCTGCCCATTAAATTCTTGATCTTTTAAAAAAGATTTCTTTATTGTAGGAAGGGGTTGACAGCGAGCCGCCCTAATGCAGTGATAGCGGGGAGCGCCATAAGGGGAAACGTAGTTGCCCCTTATGGGGAGCAAGCGTCAAGGCAACGCTAAATTAGTATCCGATAAAGTACCAGTTTTTTTATTGGTGCTAAAGTATTGGATAAGCTATAGCCAGCGACGCGGGAGTAGTTCAGTGGTAGAACAATAGCCTTCCAAGCTATGAAGGGGGGTTCGATTCCCCTCTCCCGCTTTTACTAAAGGCGATTTTTAATGAGCGAAGAATTTTTAAAACCGGTCTTTATCGATGCTTTTGATCTGGATGATGCTTGGTTTCAA
>JBFZAT010000052.1:0-4811 GCA_041308845.1 Candidatus Omnitrophota bacterium
ATCTTTACCGGGTAACCGGCTTGTTCTAATACCGCAGCGATATAACCCAGGCCCAATGGCTGATAGATATCAATGACATCATTAAAGCGACTATCCCCTACCCCTAAATCATTCGGGGGATAGATTAAAATTATTTTTGTTTTACAATTATCAGTCGACGCCATAAATTAATTTTACACCGTCAGTTTAGTTAATCCGGACTCTAAAGCGTGATTTAACTGTTTTTCAAGAAGTTCGGGGTCGTCCATTAAACACCCGCCATAATCTTGGCTATCAAAAATATTCTGTTGGTTCATTCGGGATAAAATCGCGCAAACTTTTTCCTGACGGATATTCCCAAATCCGTAGGGTACGAAAGGACAAGGCTGCACATCTCCGTAGCAAGATACATAAAATAATTTTTTTTGCTTGGCCGGGCAAATTCTATCTAGCTGTGCAACACATATTTGAGTAGACTCCAAATAAACAAAATCCGGGCGTAATAATTCCCGCACTAATTTCTTATCTTTTGGCCCCAACAGTTGCGCTTGGCCATTTAACAATTTTCCTGCTCGAGTTGGATAAATAATCCTTACGGAAGTAACCCCTAAACGTTTTCCTAGATTAATTATTCTTTCCAGTTCTCCATTATAAATTTTATCCTTAAAAGCAATCGTCGAAATACTACAAGACAATTTCGCAGCAACACAGCGCCTGATTCCTTCCCGGGCGCTTTCGTAACACCCCTGAAACCTTGAAATATCATCGTGCAATTTATCATCTGTACTTTCAAGCCTGATAAAAATATGATGTAAACCGGCCTGTTTAAGTTTTTTTACATTCTCAGCAGATAAAAGAATGCCATTTGTTTCTGTTTCTGTAAATAGCCCCCACCGGCAGGCATACTGAATTAATTCAAAAATCGATTCTTTAAGTAATGCTTCTCCTCCGAAGAAAGATATTAAAGTAAAAAAAGAAGGGAGCCGGGAGATAGCTTGAATCAAATTTTTAATTTCTTTGACAGAGAGTTCCTTTTCATTACTTCTGGGCTGTAATCCGGCACAACAATACAAGCAATTACACTGACAGTCATAAGTTAAGCCAAGCATGACTTTTAATACCCCCTGCCGGTGACTAGCCAGAGGAGATTGGAACAGCATTTTCAGCAGACGAAATAATTGTTTATAGTATGCGTTCCCGCATTTCTCTCTATATTTTAAGTTGTAGTTTCTGAATATTTCAGTTAAACGCACTTTATTTCTCCTGTAACCATTTATGAAAGGTATATTTTTCTCTGATGCAATCGAAACCAAACCTTTGCCAAACCCGGATTACTTCATGGTTGTTTAACTGCGTATCGAACTCAAGGCAATCGTAATGCAATATTACTTCCTTTACCGCGGCCTTAACTAAGCTGACATAGGCTCCTTTTGCTTGCGGTTTTACCGCTGAAAGACCGTGACCGGCTATTTTATAACCCGATAATTTTTCTAATTCCTTATTTAATGCAAATGTTAAAAACCCAACTGCGGTTTTGTTTTTTTGGACAACAAATGTTTTGTTCAGATTTGATTCTGCACAACTACTCTTAACCCACTCTTTAAACAAACCATTAGACTTTTTTATAGGAATATGCGCATCTTGATGAAAACGGTCTTTCGAAAAAGATTGTTCGGCTATTTTCATTAGCACCGGTAAGTCTCGTTTCCTGAACAGCCGTATTTTATGCATGTTTTTTATCTTGAGTAAGCGATGCTTATGCCGGTTAAAAACATAAGTAACAACCGTATCCATAAGAAAAAATCCGTTTTGTTCTAAAGCATGCACTCCGCTAAGGTCTGCAGTATCTATTCTGCAAGATAAATGAACAAAACCCTGCTTCTTACACAATTTAATTAAAATAGATAATAGGTCTGCTTTTAAAAGAGTAGACCGCCTTTGATCACCTGGAGCGATAAAATAATCAATTTTAGCCATTTTCTGCCCGAAATATTGGGTATCCCAAGGCAAAAAAACCACTACTGCCAAAGCAACAAGACGCTTATGTTCCGATATAATTACACCTAGACTATCCTTAAGCTTAAGAGCGCCTAAAAAATCAGCGTATAAGTAAGCTCTAAGACAATTTTCACTTAAAAAGCGGTATCCGCGGTAATCATGAAACTCATAATGGTCCAATAAAATACTGGCTTGTTGAGCGTTTTGTTTATTTAATATAGTAATTTCCATCTAAAGTTAGTGTGCCGGGTTAAATAACTAAAACCAATCGCTCTTGCTGGGCTAAAGGTGAAAGTTGGCTAAAAAATCTAAACCTGTTTTTATTATTTTTAGAAGACTGTATTTTGATTTACCACTGGCCCTTTTACGATGTGTAACTTTGATTTCTAAGAAAGATTTAGCCGAGATAACCATCAGCGGCTTGATAAAACGGCTACTGGGGCCATAAGATAAGACTTTATCAATAAGTTCTTTTTTAGCAGCGGTAAGAGCGCAACCATAATCGCGCAACTTTACCCCTGTCTTTAAGCTAATGGAAAAATTGGCTATTCGAGAAACCACTCTACGGAAAAAATTATCGTTGCGGTTGCATCTCCAGCCAGTCACAAAATCGAAACCTTCACTTATTTTAGACAAAAGTAAAGCTATGTCACCGGGGTCATTTTGTAAATCTCCATCCATCGTTACCACAACATTGTTCACAGAAGATTTGAAACCCGCTAGTAAAGCCTGCGCTTGGCCATGATTTTTTGAGAATTTGATTATCCTAACATATTGATCCTGGCCTCTAAGCTCTTTTAGGATAACTCCGGTATTATCCTGGCTACCATCATCAACAAATATAATTTCATAAATTAATCCTAAATTAAGCAAAATCTTTACGGTCTGTTTATATACTTGTTTTACATTTTCTTCTTCATTATATACGGGGATAACAACGGAGACCGATTTTGTTTCTAAGGCTTCGTTCATTTATGTTGAATTTCCCCTAAACCTTCGAAGTTGAACGGTAGAAAAACAGAACAGCACATTGAATTTATCTATAATTATACTTCATTTCGATATATTAAGAAAGCGGTTTTTAACCCCGGGACAGACGGCAATAACACCCAAACCAAAATAACCCAGGAAATAAGCAAAACGCTAACCTCTTAGCCGCTACAATACGCAAACTTAATCTGTTAACGGCAATCATTGCTATTACTAGTATATTTTACAGCTAGGATTGTTTCGAGGATTATTTTTGGAAATTAAAACGCGGATTTGACGGGAATCTTTCGTTGTAGCTTAACAAAACCATATGGTTGCGCATGCTGCTATATGTAATAACAGTGCCTCTTAATACTAGCAGCCTAATTATATAGGAAATTTAGCGATTATCAAGAAATTAGGCATATTAGGGATGAATTTAATGTCAATCTTGTCCGATATTCCTTGAGTTTATTAAACGAGAGTAAATTTCAGAGAAATTATTTAATAAATAATCATAAATTATTTTTAAGATGGGATGACTCTTTTCTCCCTTAGTATGTATTTCATCTGCTTTAACAACTCTTAAACTATACAGGTCCAACTGTGGTACATATTCATGCAAATCAAAGTAATTAATGTTGAGCTTCTTTATTGCCCGCATAATATCACCGTGTTGTTGTCTCTCAAAATCCTTATACTCGCTGATTGGCTTTAAGTAAGGGAAAACCACTGCAATCAAAGGAAGATGATTTTCATCACAAATGTCTTTAATACTAGCTAAATATTCCTCTCCTTCTGTCTTTTCTGAGTTGGAACCATCACTTTTTTCCTCCGAACTTAACAGATAGCTATTTAATCGTAAAATTATAAACCGGTAGAGGTATGAATAACGCATAAGAAACAGATTGGGCGGGTACCTTCTCATTAGCTCGCTGCTAGCATGGAAGCTAGATCGAACAACACCCCTTTCGTCTTTATAGTAAACGCTAGAATCAATACCAAAATCGTTCAAACACAAAAAGATAATAATCATATCCGGCCGATATCCTAACCCCCTGTGTTTTAAGTACAAATAATAACGTCTAACATCATAACCTCCAACGCTGCCGTTCCAAATTTCGAAATTATATTTGGGATGTAGAATGGAGTCCTGGTTCAATAAATCCTCGAAAAAATCCATATCGAGACCTTCCCCCACAGAATCGCCAAGAATCAAAATGCGAAACGTATTCATTTTTTTCTTAAGTTGATATTCTTTGTTTACTAATCCATATGAATTCACTCCAGAAACATTGGGTATATTTTCATAACCCAATAGCGATGATGGACGTTTACGCCACATCTGCGTTTTCAAGGAATCAGCAGAAAAAGGTTTATATGAACTGCTAATATATCCAAAGTTTGGATTTGCTCTTAAAAATAACTCCGAAAATATCAAGGCAAGCGTAATTCCGATCAACAAAGAAATAGATATAAATAACAATTTTTTCATATTTATAAATTATCTTTACTTATTTATTATTTATATTAGGAGATTTAATTGGTTGCCCCGCATGGACTCGAACCATGATAACAAGATCCAGAATCTTGTGTCCTACCATTAGACGACAGGGCAATAAAGGCATTTATCCTACCATCCCCCTGCATTTACTCTGTGGGGATTAAATTCGCACTTATAACTTATGTCGCCTGTCACCTAATCAAACGCTCCATAAGTTATGTGCTCATTTAATTAGACGACAGGGCAAAAAAGTAATCTGTTCTACCATCCCCCTGAACTTACCAGAGGGCTTCTCGCATCTTGGCATCAAGTTGCATCAAGTCATGCCAGTCTTTTTTTGCGCCTTCCGCTGCCCCTGTTG
>JBFZAT010000053.1:0-6166 GCA_041308845.1 Candidatus Omnitrophota bacterium
CGCTTGAGCCGGTTGTTAATCTTATCGCTCATGAAACCCGGGCGCTGGAAGGTTATAACGATGCTCAAAACCGGGCCGTTACTGAATGGGTAGATTTAATAAATAAGCAAGCACCCAATGACCTGTTCTTTACTGATGAAGAAATCCTAACCCAGACATTTAATCAACACGCCGATTATGATCGTTTCTTATTCAGGAAAATATGTAAATTTGTTCTCACCCTTCCTGTTTTTCCGCAGAGATTAAGAAAATTATATAATCACTTCTTTGGTAGGCAAGCTTCTTCTCTGGTTGGAGAGTGTATTTTAGTCGGTAGGCTTGCCCGGGCAGCGGGTAAAGAGGCAGGCTTGCCTGTTCTGCTGCAACAGTTCTTATACAAGGCCGGGCTAATCCATGATTTAGGCAAAACCCATTGGTTGGTCTCTTGGTATTATAATAGCTCCTTAAGATTCCCGCGTTTTATTAACCGTCGGCTTTCTTTATTACACGCCAGGCTAACCTTACGCATTTTAAGAAATAATGGAATCCAGATTTCTGCCTGTGAAGAAAACGTGCTTTTACACCATAATTATTATTTACCTACGCAAGAATGGAATGATTCCCTGGGGCGGCGCCTGTGGACCATCCTGCTTTTATCAGACCACGTTGTTTCCCGGCATATCCCCCGATTGCACCGTCAGCAGCTTCCGGTATCTTGTAATTACGACATCCTTTTTAATTGGCTCCAGGCTTATTTCGATCAAGAACGCGGCATCCTTGGGCAAGGTCGAGGTGTGCTGCCTGAGGAAGAAAAAGAATTAATTAAAGTCTTCCAGAGAATTTCACATAAGCCTTTATTTTTAGCTATTGTAGATAATGCTTTAAAGGGCGCACAAGGGGTTTCCAAATTAGGCACAAAAGAATTAAAAGAAGAGTTTATTAACTTTTTGGCTAAGACTTTTCAGGAAGGGGTATTCGTGACTGTAGCCGAAATCAGAGCGCAGATGCCTGAAGCTTTACGGATCGATATTTCTCGGCGAGTTATGTCATTAGTTTTAGAGGAGCTTTGTCAAAAAGGGAGCTTAAGGCATTTTAGCAGAAATGGTAAAGATGGGTATTTATTAATTGATCTGGGTGTTTTTTCTAAAACCAGCCCGGTTGGGGCGGGAATTTGGGGCACGCCTTTTTATGCCGGAACAGTTATGGGCCTGGCGGATATTTTAACCAGCGGGCATTTAAGTTTTCTACCCCGTAACCTGCAAAGTAAATATCTTAATGATACCTATATTAAATTAAGCCCCGGGGAGCAGGCAGTGGTGGATATTTTTGTGGAAGCCTATATAAAGATGGCGCGTACGGTTTCTTTAGCGATACGCAATAAACTGCCAAAAGGTTTGCGCGAATATTACCAGAGTGATTTTATCGATAATTTACTGTCTGAACAAAGTTTAGTTAAATTATGGCAAGCCCGTTGCCGGTCCACAGGGTTAGCTTTATCTACTCCGATGAGTCAAGAATTTAACGCTTCTTTTGCTAAGTTCGCAGCTAATCTCCAGGCAGTAAAAATTATTCTATTCCGGTTAAGCCAGGGGTTTTATCTTGTGCGCTCACAAATGCACCGGATTACTACGTATCAGCAGAGGAACCAGATGGTCTTGGAGTTAGAAGAAATAATGTATAAAACAATTATCGGTCTTTTAGAGATTCAGGCGGGGCAGACAGATGCGCTTTCGGCGCAAGTGCTTATTCGGCCCGCACAGGTGCCTGAAAATAGTTTTTATGAAAAAATGGTAGTGTTTTATGCCGAAATATTTGCCATGATTTATGAGCCGCTTTATGCTAATCAGCCTACTTTTGCATTGTATCATGCAGCAGAAATCTTAAGGCAGTCGTTATTCGGTACGCGGGATTTTTTACAGGATGAAAAGGAGCGGGCTAATCAAGCTGCGCTAAGAATATTCCCCAGACTTTATAACGCTTTTGCTCAGGTTTTAGGATGGGAAATTCCTTCAACTACTGTAAATACCCATAATTTTGATAAGGAGTTTTTAGATATTTTTATCGAGGGGATTAATATCGAAGCGCATGCGCTCTTTGCCGGGTATATCAACAATGGGCAGTTGCTACCGGTGATAGGCGAAGTTTTTGAAGAGTTTAAGCATCAGGGGCTGCCGGTAGATTTATTAAGGTTGATTATGATCCACCGGACCTTGGAGAGGTTGTCAATTATTTGCGCGGCGGCTAACGCTATGGATATGGGGGATCCGCGTTTTCAGGTAGAGGCAGCTGCGGAGGGGTTTGATGAGCAGGATTGGCTGGCGCGTAAAATCGGAGAGATCATCGTGGATGGTTTTTATAAATGTCATCTGGATGCTTTTTTTGAGTTATTATCTAAAGGCTTGCTGGATTTAGCTAAAATCAATAAGGACAGCCTTGAGGTAAATGATGCCCTGCGGCCCAGGTTTATTATTTTAACGGACAATGCCGGAGAGACAGGGATAGTTCAGCTGTTGGTTATATTTTTACTGGAATTAGGATTTAATGTTACGATTGCCAGCCGGGATACTCCGGTGATTAATGATATGACTAAAGATGACAGCGCAAAGCAATTAGTTATCTTACGCCAGGCCGGATATTTTGCTAAATATGGTTCCAGTAGAATAGAGGTTATTTCTTCCGGTTCCCGGGTTTTTGCTACCCCGGTGGCTACTTTAAGCAGTGATTTTCTTGCGCGCTTTCAGAATAATAAAACCATCGGTGTTATTGCCTTAGGTCAGGGGAACGCCGAGAGTCTCTGGCAGGCACAGGTTACCAAGCCGTTTGTGCATATTCTGATGGCTAAAAATCCGGAGAAAATAAATGAATTTGTCGGCGTGCCTAAGCACTCGGCAATGCTGGTGGTTAACCTGCCCATGCCGGTTGAATATATTTTAGAAAATGAATCCGCTCTTTCCGGAGAAGTTATTTGTTTGATTGATCGCCAGGATTTAGTCGCTACTCTTCATGAACTGGGGGTGATTGTAGTTAATGACCGGAATATATATATCTATATTTCGGAGTTTGAAGATATTGAGCAATTTGCAGAATGTTTTGCAGAGGAAGGAGTCGTGCTGGACGCCGAGGAAGGCCCGATTTATTTAGGCCAAGTTAAGTTTGGCCGGCAAGTTTATGTTAAAGGCAAAGGTGGGGTGATTATTCGAGGAGGTTCGGTTATCGGAAATCTATGTTATATCGAGAATTCTAGTATTATTGCCTCTGTGATTCAGGAAGATGAAAAAATAATTCGCCGGAGGGTAGAAACAATAGCTGGACAGCAGCAGCGTTACCGCCGCGAGGCAATCAAAGATTTATTTGATCCGGCTGGGATATTTGACCCGCAGCTATCGGCTTTATCGATAAATAAACCGTTGTTATCCAGGTTGTTAGGCCAGGGGGTTCAAATTTTAGGTAATCCGGCGACTATTCATATCGCTCCGGAAGTACGCATCGAACAAGGAGTTAAGATTCACTCTGAGGTGTTATTAACCGGGTCGACGCTAATTGCCCGGGGTTCTGAAATCGGGCCGCGGGTATTTCTTAGTTCGACTGAGGTAGAACCAGAGGTTAAAATAGTTAATTCTAAATTAGAAGATTGCTGTATCCGTCGGGGAGTGGAGCTAGAAGGAGCCATCTTAGAGGAAGAAGAAGTTTATCTCTATACGGGTAAATCTCCTCCTGGTAAGCAGATTAGCGGCCTGGTTATTGATCCGTCTTTAAACAGAGGCAAGAATGGAATTATGGCTGTACGTTTTCGGCGTACAGTGGGACCGCGTAAATTTTGCTATAGTTTAATTTCTTCCCGGGCGCAGAATGCGGTTATGACCTTTGGTAGGATTAAAAAAGAACAGCCTCAACAGTTTGAAATGTTATTGAGTCAAGTTAGCGAAAGTATTGATGCTGCCAGTGAGCTTCTGCTGGTATTAAATGAAGATCGGGTTATCAGCGCAGAGTTAGGAAAGAAGATTTTCAACACTATTGCTATTATACTGGATAGTAAGCTTTTGGATAATCTTAATCTGCAGCAGGTTAAAGGCATAATTTGGCAGATTATCTGGTTATATGCGGCCTCTCCTTTTCAATACCGCAAGAAAGCCGCAGATGAAGAAGCGTTTAGTCGGATCAACTATTTGATCGGATGTTTAGATTCTACTCAAGCAGTCAACCCGGAAGAGTCAGCTGCTCGGCGGCTGAAATTGGCGATGCAATTTGCCGCTTTAGCCAACATTAATATCTTTGACCGCTTGCGGCCGGCTGATTTTCTAGATAGGTTAAGTTTAGCTCCGCAAGCTTTCCGGTTTATTTTAGAGTCCTTAACCTATGATAATAATCTGGAGAGCATGTTGACTCGTATTCAGGGGCGGGGGTATTTTGGAGTGGATCACTCTGATGCTATTATTGAACGGTTGCTCTCTATACCTCAGAGAGAGCGTTATAATAAAACCATACTTTTTAATATTAATAATGCCGGAGAAGTAGTTTACTCTCTAGTTTTAATCCGCGAATTATTACGCTTGGGGTACCGGGTTACGATTTCCGCTAATGCTAGACCGACCGATGATAATTATGATTTGCGGGATCTTGAGGAGCTTTTGCTTAATCCTAAAGTAAATAATGATCAATTCCTGGGTAAGTTTCTAAGAAAAAATAGGGTGCGGGTAATTTCCAACGGTTCTTTGAACTCCAGTTTAGATTTAGCGCAAGTCAGCAAAGATTTTTATCTTACGGCGATAGATGAAGATACAATTATGATGTTTTCTGTCGGCCACGCCTTGGCAAGAGATATGTTAGATCAGCCGCTTCCGCTGCCTGCGGTTTCACTTTTATGGGTTAAGGATTTTAGCGCCATCCAGGCCGGAGGTTTATCGGTGGCCAGAGGGGAAGCGGCGATAATATTGTCGGATAAAAACTCAACCTGTGTTCATACTGAGTCGTCTTCATCTTCAGAAGCCTTAACCGGATCGCATAACATCACGGCTGTAGCAATGTACGCAGCAGCTTTGGAATTTCCTGACTTGGCGGAGATATTTAACAACCTAGGTGATATGCTGAGAATATTAGAGGATTATCTGTTTGAAAAATTTAACGATTCAAATAAGGCGGTTGTGGCGCGCAGAAAGAACGGTAGAGTGTCTTGGCAGCTAAGTTTACAAACCATTAATGCTTTGCTTTTAGCTCGAGGGTATTCCCTATGGGGGATTACTTTATTAATTACGCAAATTATTTTACATGAATCTCTGGCAGATGAAAAAAAAGCTATTTTGGATCAAGTCCAGAAGTTGCGGGAATTACATCCAGAGGCAGATTATTTTATAAGGCCACCGGTTGAGCCGGCTCCAGAGATAAATTCAGAACCGGATTTTATAAAATATTTCAAAGAGATGTCCCCGGATATCACGATGTCTTTAGATCCTAGAACAAAACAATTCTGGCGGGGAGTTGATGTTTTTATGCCGGTTGAATTTAAACGTACAGCTCAAGGAAGGGCGGCGCCATCTTCTTGCCCGGTTTGGTCAGGTTTAGCTCAGAAGTATTTGGAGGCGCTGAGCGCTTTTAGGCCGCAGTTGGGGATTAGCTGTATTCGTAAGGTTAAATTGCTATCTTTCTCCGATATATTCATTAAGCATTCCTGGATCGAATTCCAAATGCAAGGGGATTGGTATTTGGCCGATGGTACTTTATCACAATGCGAGGTTTTCAAAGATGATATCCCGGTAGTTGTTTTTCCCTTCCCGGCAGTATCCAAGCAGCATTATTTCTTGTATTTTGGTATTAGAGAGAGCGAGGAATTCTTCCTGTACCAATATTCATCTGGGGAATGCGTTAAGGTTTCCGCGGCAAGAAGGATCCAGGAGGTATTACCGGAATTTCTTAAGGCATTAAAGAATCCCCGCTTTTTTAATTATCCGCTGGCTGTCCCGGATGATGCAGCCATAAATTTAACTAATAAATTCGGTAAAAACCGGATTGTGATGGATAATCTGGTAAGCTATTTTACACTTGGAGCTGCTCAGGTTTTTGCCCAGGAGTATTATGAAATTATGCAAAAACTTTTATTGAGTTTAGAGCAGCTTTTGGGCCGGGCTCCTCCGCAGCTGGCCCAATGGCGCCTGGTCATCACTACTGATTTAACCCTGACCCAAGGCCAGGT
>JBFZAT010000054.1:0-44921 GCA_041308845.1 Candidatus Omnitrophota bacterium
CTCTGGCAACCAGCAAAAGATTCCCCAGATCAAAGGCATTGTTTTCCGGGATAGCGCTAGAATCATATGTACTGCCCCCAGAGAATATATCCAAGATTTGGACAGCCTGCCTTTCCCGGCCAGGCATTTGTTGCCACCGTTAACCCAATATCACTATTTGTATTACAGGGCCTTGCCTTTGGCTACGGTTCTGGCCAGTCGCGGCTGTCCTTACCAGTGTACTTTTTGCGACCGCGCCGTATTCGGTAATCAGATGCGTTTGAGAAGCATTACTAATATTATCGAAGAAATTCAGATGTTAGTCAGGGACTATGGGGTGAAGGTAATTAATATTCCTGATGATTTGTTTACTTTGGACCCACAGCGAGTTAAGGAATTCTGTCAGCAACTGATATCCAGAAAATTAAAAATTTCCTGGTCGTGTTTAAGCCGGGTAGACTTAGTAACACCGGAAATGCTGAAGATGATGCAGCAAGCAGGGTGTTGGATGGTTGGTTATGGCATTGAATCCGGTAACCAGTCAATTTTAGATGCTATTAAAAAAAATATTACTTTGAAGCAAGTTCAGAATGCATTAAGTTGGACCCGTCAGCTGGATATCCGTACCTTGGGTTTTTTTATGCTCGGGCTACCGGGTGATAGCGTAAAGACTATTGCTCAAACTCTGCGTTTTTCCAGAAGTCTGCCACTAGACAGGGTTGTGTTTTTTATCACCCAGCCTTATCCGGGATCGGAATTGTATCAAACAGCCAATAGAGAAGGTAAAATAAATAAAGAAGTAGCTTACCGTTATTATCATAACTACTTTTTT
Organism: Candidatus Omnitrophota bacterium; assembly: GCA_041308845.1. Taxonomy (GTDB): domain Bacteria; phylum Omnitrophota; class Gorgyraeia; order Gygaellales; family Profunditerraquicolaceae; genus UBA6249. The sequence continues at coordinate 812 of JBFZAT010000054.1, forward strand.
TCCGGGAAATTATCTTATATTTCGGAAGGCTTGAGCGCGCAAATGCTTAAAGGTTATCTTAAGAAGGCCTACCGGGATTTTTACCTGCGGCCGGGCTATATCGTCAGGCAGCTTGGCAATTATTACGAATTCCCCGAACTTCCAAAACGTATTAAAACTTTACTTAAGGCGATTGCATGAAAGAAACTAGAGCTAAGCTTTCGGATCATTCTCGTAGAATACTTTTGATTTATCCTCCTAATTATCTAGGGGTAGGTACGAGAGAATTCGGTCAGGCCATTGATATTTATCAGCCTTTAGACCTTGCCTATATTGCCGCGGTTTTGGAAAAAGCCGGGTATGAGGTAGGCATTATTGATGCTAAGGTTGAAAAGCTTACTTTTGAAACGATCATTAAACGGATAGCGGATTTTAAACCTCAGATTATCGGCTTAAGCTCTTCGACGCCGGATTTCTGCGTGACGGTTTCTCTGGCCAAGCAGATAAGAGCAAACGGAAATTATACTATTATTATTGGAGGTAGACACGTTAGCGCCCTACCGGAAGAAACGCTGGCAGAGGAGTGTTTCGATTATGGGGTTGTGGGAGAAGGGGAACAGACAGCGCTGGAATTAGTAAGTGCGATCTTCCGTCAGGATACAGAAGCCTTGAAATCCGTAAAAGGCATAGTTTTTCGCAGCAGCTCAGAGGTGGTGCGTACCCCGGCTCGGCCCTACATCGAAGACCTAGATACACTGCCTTTTCCGGCCCGGCATCTTTTACCTTCTCTTAACCAATATCCGTATCCTACGATTCTGACTAGCCGGGGATGTCCTTATCAGTGTATTTTCTGCGACAAAGCGGTTTTTGGCAATAAGATGCGCGCAAGAAGTATTACCAATATTATTGATGAAATAGAGATGCTGGTTAGGGACTATGGGGTGAAGGTAATTAATATCCCTGATGATTTGTTTACTTTGGATCCACAACGAGTTAAGGAATTCTGTCAGCAACTGATATCCAGAAAATTAAAAATTTCCTGGTCGTGTTTAAGCCGGGTGGATTTGGTGAACCCGGATATGCTGAAAATCATGCAGAAGGCCGGTTGCTGGATGATTGGCTATGGTATTGAGTCCGGTAATCAGAGGATCTTGGATAGCATAAAAAAGAACATTACTCTAAAGACAATTAAGCAGGCATTAAGCTGGACGCGCCAGCTTAATATTCGCAGTTCGGGTTTTTTTATGCTTGGATTGCCGGGTGATAGCGAGGCGACCCTGTGCGATACCTTGCATTTTTCTCGAAGCCTGCCGCTGGATAACGCTATTTTTTTTATCACCCAGCCTTATCCGGGATCGGAATTGTATCAAACAGCCAATAGAGAAGGTAAAATAAATAAAGAAGTAGCTTACCGTTATTATCACAGCTACTGTTTTCCTGAAAAATTATCTTATATTTCGGAAGGCTTGAGCGCGCAAATGCTTAAAGGTTATCTTAAGAAGGCCTACCGGGATTTTTACCTGCGGCCGGGCTATATCGTCAGGCAGCTTTGCGCCTATCGCCAAATAATTGAATTGCCTACGCGCATTAAGGCTTTGTTGAAGGCAGTTGTATAATAGGAATTGATGCTATGGATTTTCTAAGGAAATATAAAAAATTTAGGCTTCAATACCGGGAGAAAGTTTCTAATCTCGTATTTAATCAAATAATACGTTCTTTAAAGATGCTCGCCAGATTTCCTCTTCGCAGTTTTCAAGGAGGTGTTCTTAAGGCGATGATTAATGTAACTTATAAATGTCAATGTAACTGCGATTACTGTTGGTGCGGGAATTATAGCTTGAATAATCAAAGCGAACTTTCATTGCAACAAATGAAGTTGGTGATAGACCAGATAGCCACTTTTCCTTCTTTGGCTACCCTGGTATCTTTTGTAGGCGGAGAGCCTTTACTTAGAGAAGATATCTATGAATTAGTAAGATACGCCGCAGCCAAAGGGTTGTTTACCGAGATGGAAACTAACGGCATCTTATTATCGCATGCTTGTGTGCTCAAGCTTAAGCGGGCCGGGCTGAGCCATCTGTTTGTAAGGATCGAAGGCTCAACAGCGGATAAACACGACACCATATCCAGGATAAACGGCTGTTTCCAAAAAGCTATAGAGGGTATTAAAAACTGCAAGGAAGCCAATTTATCATGTAGTATTTTTATGAATGCTTCACGGGCTAAAGTTAGGGAAGATGAGCTTAGTAAGATCATCAACTTGGCTAAAAAGTTGGGGGTAAAATCAGCTAGAATTATTTTTCCGGTTTTATCAGGCAAATGGCTTACCAGTTTAAGCCAAAGGTTAACCGATGAAGAAGAAAATAAAGTCAAGGAGCTCTTGGAACCGGGTTTTGTTTATTTAGAAGCTAGCGATGCCTGTTTTAAAAAAACTGCTAGAATTTGTGCGGCCGGACAGAAAAAGTTTTTTCATATTTCTTGTTATGGCGAAGTACAGCCATGTCCTTTTGTGCCTATTAGTTTTGGTAGTTTGCCCGGGCAACAATTAAAGCAGGTGTTAGCAAAAATGTGGGAGCACCCTATTTTTAAAAAAGGTTATAGTGGTTGTTTAATGAATAATGATTCTTTTCGCAAAGAATATATTTTTCCCAGCTTACTGATGAAGGATTATAAAAATATTAAATTATAGTATGGTTGCTACCAGGCCACTGTTGCCGTCAAGGATATTTTTTACTCTCATTCGCCGTTGTAATTTGCAATGTAAAAGTTGTTATAATCCGCCTAACAGTATTTCTGTCAATGAACCGGAACTGGCGAAAGTAAAAAGAATCATCGATCAAATAAAAAAAGCTAATATTCCAGAAGTAGTTTTGACCGGAGGAGAACCGTTTTTATATGCAGATATTTTTGCCGTCATCGATTATCTTTTAGCGAATAATTTCCAGGTAAGAGTTAATACTAATGGCTTACTGCTTTCGGATAGTTATCTTGCTGAGCTTAAGAAAAGGAAACAGGTTATCGTAAGCATTGGTTTAGACGGCGTTTCGAAGGAGACCCATGATTTTATAAGAGGAGAAGGAAATTTTGAGCGGGTATTAGTAATTTTGCGTAAACTTTCTATTATGGGAGTAAAGCTCTATATTAATTTTACAATTACTCGGATCAATCTTAAGGATGTTTGGAGGCTGGGTAAATTTTGCCGTGAATTCAATGTTTCGCGGGCCATCGCGAATATATTTATTAAAACGGGGCAAGGCTATATCAATCGGGATATTTTATCGCTTACACGTTTAGGGCAATTCCATCTGGCATTATTTAACCGGTTAAACAGGATGAAAAAAGGTTCACCGGTTACCGTGATTACTTCTTGCTATGCTGGATATTATGAAGCTAATATAGATTATGCAGGGAATTTCTTCTTCTGTGAACTTTTGCCGCATTCTTTGGGGGATGTATTAAAGATGAGTATTACAGAAATCTGGGATTCTGCTCAGATGTTAAGTCTGACTTATCCGGATAAATTTGGTTTGCCTTGTGCTAAATGTTGGTTTAAATGGTCTTGTCGGGGGTCTTGCCGGGCAGAAACATTTGCCGCTACCAATGATCTTTACGCCGGTAATCCAAATTGTTGTAAGGGAAAGGTTATTTCTAAATTTTATAAAAACCAAAGGTAGATTTAATTTCCGCATATTTTTAGGTGCAGGGCGTATAAACAGAAAATGAAAATAAGGGGGCAGCGTATTCATGGGGAAAACTATTAAGCAGGAAGTAGTCGCTAGGAAGTTTCTGAATGATCCGATTGATTATAATAAATCCTTTTCCCGGGGTATCCGGATTAATTTAGGGAATTCAGAGATGTTATTTATATCCGGAACAGCCAGCGTTGATGAAAAAGGTAAAAGTTTTGCTAGGGGTGATTTTACGTTGCAGCTAAAACGTGTATTTTATAATCTTACCGGTTTACTGAAATCGGAGGGTGCCGATTGGAATAATGTGGTCAAAACTACTTGTTATTTGAAGAGCATGAAACAATATGGAGCTTTTAACGCTACGCGTAATAAATTTTATCAGGAACAAAAAATATGGCCTTTCCCTGCCAGCGTTTGCGTCCAGGCAAAATTATGCCGCCCGGAACTATTGGTGGAGATAGAGTTAATTGCGACTATACCGCTTCGCTCAAAAAATGTTAAAAAATAATATTGGTGTAGATGGATAGAGTTTAAAACATTTCAAGTTGTTTTATTACCTCCAATTAAGAATAAAATGAAACTAAGGAAAATGTTTTTTTGTGCAGCAGTTATTGTTTATGGGTTATTGGCGGCCCCGGTTTCTATTGTTGCCGGGACTTCTGTCGAAGCTTTTCTCCGGGAGACAATTCATCGGCCAACCGCTCTATCAGAGAGCGAAATAACCGCTATCGACACCTATCTGCTTAATGCTACCCTGCCGGAATATTTTAGTCTTAGGGAAGTATTAATCGGGCTCCCCACGGAAACGCTGTATTCCTTACAGGAAGAAATATCGGAATTTTCTTCGGGTAAATTTTCAGAATTGTTGAATCGAATATTGGAGGAAAAAGAAAAAAAGAGTATCTATCTTTTAGAAGAAGACATTTATATTGATAATAAACCTTCACCGGTAAGCATTCCTTTAAGTGGCACAGTGGATAATAAGTTTAAAATTACAAATTTACCACCTGAGGAGGAAAATCTACATTTAAACCGTTTACAGATGCAATATAGAGAAAATAAGTTGGTGCAAAAAACAGAGACTTTATGGGTGGGTTTAGAAAGAGCAAAAATAATCACCGGTAAGTCAAGCACTGGCAAGCGTAGCGGAATGGTGGATAAAGGGCAATTATCATTTAAATCAAAACAAGTTCCTGCCCAGAAGGCATGGTCTTATCAATTGGCTAGCGATAACCAAACAGATTATTTAATCAATATGCGGCAGTGGATTAAAAAATACGAAGAAGAAGCGCTATATCCGGTGAATTACCAGGATACCATTATTTTGAGAAACGAGCATAGGCTGTATGGTCTGGATGCTTTTAGTAAAGATGAGCTTTGGTCTTTTAAATGTCCCGATGAAAAAAATGAAGAGTTTTATCAAACATTCAAAGATCCACACCATAACTCATTCGGATATCAGTTTTTAATCGAACAGAATATGGTTTTTACGGGTTTAGGAAAGAAATTGATTGCGGCCAGACTCCGGGGGGATTTTTTACCAGTACTTTTGTGGGAAGTGGACTTAGGAGAATTTAAAATTTGTACTAAGCCTGTGCTCAATGGGCGCACCCTATGTTTGGGACTTATTAATTCCAAGGGAGAACTCTGGCTGGTGGGTTTCGATCATTTGAAGGGGGTGATGTTGTGGAGTACTTATATTGGCATTACTTCTTTTCTCTCCCCGGCTTGTGAGATTTCTGCCTTAAAAAACGATTTAATTTTTATGGGAACAAATTGCGGAGTAATCGTATGCCTAGAAGCTAAACAAGGAGATATTCTTTGGATAAAAAAATATACACCCAAAAGCTACAGTCTATTTGATTTTTGGAGCAAACATACTTTCCCGGAACGCAACGCAGTTGTTTATGACACGCAGTTTATGAATTTCGATGCAGAAGATAATTTGCTATATTATAAGCCGCGCGAATCAGATTATCTATATATACTTAATCCGGAAAACGGGGAGTCTAAACTTGAAATGTTTGTGGATACTAATAATTTTTATTTATTGTGGAGCGGCTATAATCGCGCATTATTTCTAGAACGCCTGCCGGATAAAAATTATAATGTTCAGATCAGGGTTATCGAATTAGTTAATGGAAGCCAAATCGGCAGCTTAGCCATTCCTTCCGGACAGTTAAAAGGAGTTTTTTCTGCTGCTCCGCATGAATTAAGTTTGAAAATAGGCAAAACCGTTTATTCTTTGGCAATGGGTTCGGACAGTATCGTTTATTCCGTATCGAATATTTCAACTTCAAGTTGGTTGTTAGGGTATCAAAATTGGCTTTTGTTCGCCGGAGAAAGCGGTAAGTTGACCGTTTTTGATTTTCCGCATAAAACAATTGTTCCCCCAAGGAGTATTCCTCAATCAAAGCCGGGGGAAGTTGTTAAAAAAGACTTATTCGTTGTTTCGGAGTTTACCCCGGCTAATGAGCAAGCTTTTTATGAGCTATGCCAGAAAATTACAACGGATAGCGTTGCTTTAGAAACTTATTTTGATAAACTCTCCCCGGTTATCATAAATAATTTTGAAGCATTAAAGCAATCTAAGTGGAAAGAGATTTTGGTTAAGTTTGCGCAGGTTTATGGTAATAAGATAATAAAATACCAGGGAATATCGATGAAGTTCATAAATTTTCTGTCTAAATCCGGCCTCATTGATACTTTACCTGCGCTAAGCAACAAGCAGCAGTTATCTCCGGTAGCCAGTACTAGAGAAAGCTTTTCCGTGCAAGCAGATAAGATATTCCCTCTTCCTTTAAAAGTGGTCCGGGGAGAAGTTTTACCGGACTTCATTTTAATATTAAGGGGTGATCAGTTGATTTCGGTTAATGAAGCTCAGGAAGTTTTATGGGAGAGGAAGCTATTTTACCTGCCTTACCCCTTAGTTAACTACAATATAAATTATACTACTGACCGTTGCACAGGGCGCATGTACGCCGATGATATCCAGGCATATTATTATGAGGGGGTAGTGATAATTAACGACCATGTGAATATAATTGCTGTAGATGCCCAGGATGGCAGTTATCTTTGGAGTATGACTAATACGGGAGAAGAATTCCAGGCAGAGAAGCAGTTGCCTTTAAAAAAATTTGATAAACTCTACGAGAAATACGGATTGCACAGACCTTTTCTTAAGCAGATAATGTTCCATACTAATTTCCTTAATGATAAGTTATTTATAACTCACGGTAATACTATTTATGCGGTTGATCCTTTGACCGGCTACCCTGAAAAACAAAGTCAAATAAATAGCGAAGGAATTATGCGGGTGGATGCCAGCGCTGGGCGCATATATGCATTGTCATATTCTTTAGATTATCTTAAAGTATTTGATATTAATCTTGTGTCGGTAGCAAATTTCCGCCTTTCTTTTATCAAGAATCAGAATGTGTACCCAGAAATACTTTTTATGGATAAATATATTATATTACAGGCTGGCGCGGAAATATATTTACTGGATAAACTAACCGGTAAACTTAAAGATGTTATTAAATTGGACGCAGCTAAGGAGTATTATCTAGAGGTATTCCAAAAAAACCTTTTATTAATCGCGCCATCTGAGGAAATAACTAGCTATGCGGTAGTAGATGGCTCTTTTAAAGTTATTTGGGCTTCACTATTTGATGCGGAAGATACGATTTTATGGAAGTACAGAGAGAGAAAAACTAACCGCTATTTTCTATTGGATCAGAAGATTCTTATGCCGGTTAAACGAGCAGGAGAATATTTTATTTCTGCTATTGAATTAACAGCGGGCAATAAGCTTTGGGAAACGCCTATTCCGGATGTTACCGGTTTTTTGTATGATTTATCTAATTGTATTAATTTTAATGGGACGGCGATTTTTATCTTGGTTACCGAATGGCACGGAGCCGACTCAGAAGGCCAGCCGGATAGTTCTTTGAAGGAATTAATATCTGTAAGGCCAATATTAGTATGGTTGAGATTGGCAGATGGGATGCTTACTATTCTAAAGCCTTTGGTTGCGATAAATGAGGAACGCTTGATTCAAAGCGCCTGCATTACGGAAACTCCGCGTTGTTTTATTTATGGCATTAATCGTAAAATAGTCAGAATAGAAAGAAACGAACATGCGCCTGATAATCGATAAACCTGCCGCTGCTATTATTGTCAGTATAATTTTAGCTGTTTTATTCATCATGCCCTTGGTTTGTATTCAGCAGGCATCGGCTGGAGAAAATCTACCCAATATTATCGTGGTTACTCTAAGCGGAGTGCGCAATATGGATAGTATTGATGACCCAAACCATCAATATATACCTAATTTTTGGAATAAAATGCTCAAAGAAGGCACTTTGTACACTAATTTGATTAATTTGAACCACGAATTCCATATGCCGGTAGTTCATGCGATCAATACCGGGATTAATTATACGGCCTATTATTCGGCTTTACAAAGGCCCTCACTTTTTCAATATTTTAAAAAAAAATATAATCTACCCAGGACTAAAGCTTGGTCTATAGGGCATTGGTATACCAGTGATTGTGCCAATGAAACAGAAGATTACCCGAAAGATACCTTTCCTTGCGTCTTGAGTTTTATCAGCTTTAGTTTTCCTGAAGAATTATCTGGAGCATTAACAAAACAGGAGCAGAAATTCTGCTCGTTTTTTACTGATTTGATAAACAAGAATCCGGGTTGGCCGAGTTGGGACAGCATTGGCGTCATTCAGCACAAGTTCTTTAAAAAAATCATCCTAAAGTTTTATCCTAAATTAGTGCATTACGTTATGAATGATATTGAATGCGCCCATTCAGATACTTTCTCCAGGTATGTGTTGGCTTTGCGTACTTGCGATAGAAACATTTTTGATATCTGGCGGATGATCCAGACAGAACCATTTTATAAAAATAATACCTATTTAATCGTTAATGTTGATCATGAAAGGAATATCTACTATATGGACCATAATGAAAATTCTTATGATAATCCCTCTCGGGTTTGGTTATACATTTACGGCCCGGGAGTTAAAAAAGGCCAGATAATTAACCGCCGCATCAAGCATACTGATATTTTTGCTACTGTTGCAGATTTGCTTGCCCTAGACACCTTGCCTGCGGAAGGAGAATTTCTCCGCGACTGTTTCATTAATTCTAGATAATTTTTAATCCGGAGTATTACTTAGCGATTAATTCTGCGTGGTCAAAATATAAGGTACCCTTTTGCCCCAAGGGGAAGATAAAAGTAAAAGATTTAATCGGAAAATCTACCTGTCCGTTAGTTTTAGCGTTTTTGGATTGCCAGCTAGGGCTAGTATAAAAATCAGCGAAAGCGCAGGTTAGCTTGTTCCAACCTGTAAAATCATCTTTCAAAGTGTACTCTAAAACTTCGTGGTCGCTATCTATAATGTGAAGTTTTATTATAGATCGGGAATTAGCGCCGTATATATAAAACGAAATTGCAGCGTATTGCTCCCAGGCAATCTCTTCAGGCTTAACTAGCCAAGAGGAGTTAGGAGTTTCTTCTAATTCGTAACCCCTGGTTACCCAGGCAGCCCCCGTTTTTTCGCTAGTATCAAAAGTAACTTTTAAAGATTGTTTACCGGAATATTTAATAGTGGTATCCGGAGCGATTTTAATTGTTGAACTGCCGTTAGCTCCCGTTCCTACACTTTCGATAGGCCCTGAAGAAATCGATCCTTCAAAATCATCGATTAATAAATTTGTCATGGCGAATATCCGCAAAGCTGGGATGAGTAGGACAAAGGTTATTATAATGAAAATTTTTCTCATAAAACCTCCTTTTTTAATCCATGCAGATGATTAATTATTGCCTTTGCTTGCTGACATAAACTAGTATATGTTAAATATTAAAATTTGCAACAGGGTTACTAAACCGCGGGATTTCAATTATGAATAGTTTAACCGGTAGATTATAACTAGTTCGTTTTATTATTCTTCGGTCTGTTATCCTTAAATAAGAATAACTGCTTGACAAAACTGAAATTTAGCATATATTATGGCATATGCTAAAAAACATTAAAAAAGCCCGCGGCCGGCCTAAAAAGTGCCGGTGCGTTAGAAAAGAGCCCCAGGTGCGCTATTTTAGACCTCAAGGTGTGCCTGTGGGTAGCTTAAAAGAGATTGTTTTGTCTATTGATGAATGCGAGGCTCTTTGTTTTGCCGATCGGCAAGGCATGTACCAGGCGCAGGCAGCAAAAAAAATGAAGATTTCTCGGCAAACCTTTGGTAATATTATTGAATCCGCGCGTAAAAAAATTAGCGAGGCGATTCTTTGTGGGAAAGCCCTACGTATCGCCGGAGGAGCATATGCGCTTGCCCGTAAACAAATTTAAAATTATGCGTAAAGAAAAAGCTAAGAATTATTATCTAGGCAAATCAGGAGAAGGTAAATTTAATTGTGCCCAGTCCGTAATGAAGGCTTATTTTGACTTATTTAATATTCCGGAAAGGGAGATTGATGCTTGCGCTGCTTTTTCCGCCGGCCGGGCGCCTGAAGGTAGATGCGGAGCCTACCATGCGGCCTGTCATTTAGTGGCGAAGAAGAACCCGGCTAGACTAGCTAGTTTTGAGCGTGAGTTTTTATCCGCGGCAGGCTCTTTGGAATGTCAACAAATCCGCGCTAAAAAGAAACTTTCCTGTTTGGGATGCGTAGAGAAGGCAGCTGAGCTGCTAGACGGAGGAGAGAATGATTAGCCGATTAATTGCCGTGGCATTGAAAAGACCTAAATTGATTTTTCTGATTACCGGGCTGGGGGTGTTGATTTCGCTGGTGGCATTCATTCGGATTAAGGTGGATACAGATCCGGAGAACATGTTGCCAGAGGATGAATTGGTGCGTATTTTTAACCATGAGGTTAAACAGGAATTTGCTATTTATGACTATGTTGTTTTAGGAGTAGTTAATGAACAGGACCCCGAAGGTGTTTTTAATCCATCCACCCTAGAAAAAATCTATAAAATTACGGAAGCACTGAAAAAGATTAACGGGGTAATTGCTTATGAGTTGATGAGTTTAGCCAATAAAGATGACATCGAACAGGCCGGGCCGGGGACGATTAGTTTCCGCTGGTTGATGGAAAATCCTCCTTATACCGCTAGTGATGCTTTGCGTATCAAAAAACGGGCTTTAGAGAATCCGCTTTTTTATGACACTTTAATTTCGCGCGACGCTAAGGCGCTCTGCATCTATGTGCCGATCCAAGAAAAAAAGATGAGTTACCGCGTGGCAAAAAATATCCAGAAAATTTTACAAGAATATCCCGGTGCCGAACAGTTTCATTTAACGGGGCTGCCTTTGGCTGAAGATGCTTTTGGTAATGAAATGTTCTGGCAGATGGGAATTTCTGCCCCTCTGGCGGTTGTGGTTATTTTTTTACTGATGTGGTGGTTTTTTCGGCACGTAGCGCTAGTGATAATGCCCCTGCTTATGGCGATGGTCGTCGTAATAATTACCATGGGGCTGATGGTGGGTTTGGGTTTTCCGATACACATCATGAGTTCGATGATCCCGATATTCTTATTGCCGATTGCCGTACTAGATTCCATACATATTTTAAATGAATTTTTTGAGAAATATCGGACTTTTAAGGATAAAAATAAAACTATTACTTATGTCTTAGAGGAACTCTACCGGCCAAATCTTTTTACTACCTTGACTACCGCCGCCGGATTCTTTTCGCTTTCTTTTGCCCCTATTCCTCCGGTCCAGGTGTTCGGAGTGGCGGTGGCTTTCGGGGTAATATTAGCTTGGTTGCTGACCGTATTATTGATCCCGGCTTATATTGCGCTACTAGATGAAAAAAAACTATCCGATTTCGGGGTACATGAGAATGAATTGGCACAAGGATTTTTAAGCCGCCTGTTGGCCGCCTGGGGCAGATTTACGGTTATTCGCTGGAAGCAGGTACTGATTGGAGGGGTGGTGGTAATCGGGCTTTCGATCTATGGGATCACGCATATTCAAATTAATGATAATCCGACTAAATGGTTTAACCGCAAGCATCCGATCCGTATAGCCGATAAGGTCCTCAACGAGCATTTTGGCGGAACTTATAGCGCTTATCTAGTGCTGGAAGCAAAAGATAAAAAACAGCAGGTTTTTCAGGAGCCGGAAATGCTGCGTTATCTCGAAAGCTTGCAGGTTTATTTATATAATCAGGGTAAAGTTGGTAAGTCTACTTCCTTGGCGGATATTACAAAAAAAGTATATTATGAATTATTGGGAGGGGATAAAAAAGATAATGTTATCCCGCCTACCACCCAGGCAGTAGCTCAATCCTTAATTTCTTTTGAAAACTCGCATAAACCAGATGATCTGTGGCATTTTGTTAATCCGGACTATTCTAAGGTTAACCTTTGGCTGCAGCTGGTTTCCGGGGATAACCAGCAAATGGCCGCGGTAGTCAGGCAGGTTGAGGAATATTTTAAAAAATATCCACCGCCTTTTGAAACTACCTATGCCTGGGCGGGTTTAACTTATATTAATATGGTTTGGCAAGATAAAATGGTGGTAGGTATGCTAGTCAATTTTTTAGGCAGTTTCATTATTGTGCTTTTTATGATGGTGGTTTTGTTTGGCTCTCCGCTTACCGGGCTGATTTCAATGTTGCCTTTAACCATCACTATACTTTTCATTTATGGTTCACTGGGTTTTACTGGTAAGGAATACGATATGCCGGTGGCTGTACTTTCGGCTTTGACCCTGGGACTGGCAGTTGATTTTGCTATTCACTTTATTGAACGCTCCCGGATGTTTTATGCCCAGAATAAAAGCTGGCCAGAAACTGTGGCAGCGATGTTTGCTGCTCCGGCCCGGGCATTGATTAAGAACGCCTTAGTTGTTTCTATCGGATTTTTACCGCTTTTTGCTTCGCCGTTGGTACCTTATAATACCGTGGGATTTTTCATGTTTATGATTATGTTGGTGGCCAGTATCGTTACTTTAATGATCTTACCGGCGTTGATTACCGGGTTCCCCGGATTGATTTTTGAAGTATCCCCGCCTAGAATCATCTGTTCTTGCAAAAAATGCGTTTTAATGTCTTTGATTATTTCCGGTGCCCTAGCCTATATCTTGCTTGGATACAATCTGGCCGGCCTTAATTTGACAACAATTATTTGTTTAATTATAATAGTGGTTCTATCTGGAATCTGCGCAGTGATTTCACGTCAAAGAATCTGTAAAGAGCGATGATTGTTTTAAATGGGTCTTCAATTCAGGAGGGTTTATGAAAAGAATATTTATTTTTCTGGGTATTCTAATTTTTGCTAGTAACCTGCGAGCTCAGGAGCTAAGCGTGCAGGAAATTGTCACTCGGGCCAACAATCGTTCGTATTATCAAGGTAAAGATGGTAGCGCTAAAGCCAGCATGGTGGTTACCGATGCTCAGCAACGCACCCGGGAACGGCAGTTGACCATATTAAAATTAAATATCCAAGAAGGTAAAGATCAAAAATACTATGTTTATTTCCATAAGCCTAATGAAGTTAAGGGGATGAGTTATATTGTTTGGAAACATGCTCATAAGGATGATGACCGTTGGTTATATCTACCGGCGATGGATTTAGTACGCCGGATTGCCGCATCAGATAAGCGCTCAAGTTTTGCCGGCACTACTTTTTTATATGAGGATATCTCCGGTAGATCTATTGACTTAGATGCTCATGAATTGATTTCCGAAGAGCCAGATTTTTATATCGTGAAGAATACCCCTCAAGATGCTCACGCAGTGGAATTTTCTTATTATACGGTAAAGATCGATAAAAATAATTTTGTGCCCCTGAAGGCAGAGTATTTTAATAAAAGCGGCAAACTCTACCGCACGATTGAAGCCTTAGCAGTGCAGGATATCCAAGGGTATCCTACAGTTACCAAAATGAAAGCCACAGATTTAAATTCTAACTCGCATACAGTTACGGAATTCAGCGACATTAAATATGATTTAGGTTTGAAAGGAGATATCTTTACTGAGCGTTTTCTGCGCACGCCTCCCCAGCAGTGGCTCAAGGAGTAAGCTTGAGAAGTAAATTTTTTTTGGCCGCAATAGTTATTATTCTAACCGCTTCTACTGTTTGGGCGCTGGAGTTGCCGGATTGGCATGGTTTCGTTGAGCAATCCCTGGGCTTGCGCTTCAGCCAGGATAGATTAACAAAACATCGGCACTATAATCTCCTGGAGCAGAGGGTACAGCTTAAAACCCGCTATCCTATACCGGGCTCTAATTTTTTAGCTGCTTGGAATGGGGTATTTACTTATAAAGGCGACTTTACCCTGGATGAATATTTCCAGACCAGGGGTTCATATACGGTGCGCGAATTAAATATCGCTTTTAGTCCTACCCGCCTGATGGATTTTAAAGTGGGCCGACAGGTCTTAACTTGGGGGACGGGGGATTATCTTTTTATAAATGACCTCTTTCCCAAAGACTACGTTTCTTTTTATTTGGGCAGGGAAGATGAATATTTAAAGAAACCTTCGGATGCCCTGCGCTTATCATTATACCCGAAAATATTCAACTTTGATTTTGTGCTCATTCCTTTTTTTACTCCGAATACCTTGCCGCAGGGGGAGAGGCTTTCTTTCTTTGATAGTTTTGAAGGCGGTATTACCGGCAGGGATAGCCAGCGCAACGCGGTAAAACCGGCGCATCAGGGGAACAATCTACAGTATGCCTTGCGTCTTTACCGGACATTCGGTAGTGCCGAAGGGGCATTTTATTATTATCGCGGTTTTGATCCATCTCCGCGTAGTTATCTAGATGAAACAAATCGGCAGCTTTTCTATCAGCGCCTGGATGCCTATGGAGCAAGCTTGCGCGGTCCTTGCGCAGGAGGTATCGGCAATATCGAGTTTGGGTATTATCGATCACGCCAAGATGCTAATGGCGCCAACCGACTTATCGAAAATTCGATGTTTAAATGGCTGATCGGATATGAAAAGGATTTTGGCCATGACTTTAAGATTGGTGGCCAGTATTTGTATGAGCAGAAACTGAATTATTCTCAATATCAGCAAGCGCTTTTGGTCGATGATTATTCCTGGGATAAGCAGCGGCATCTGCTCACGCAGCGGTTAACCAAACTTTATAAAAATCAGACTGTAATGCTGGGATTATTTAATTTTTGGTCTCCTTCGGATAAGGACGGCTATGTGCGTCTTTTTTGTGCTTACGACTTAACCGATCAGTGGAAGTTAACCCTGGGTTTTAATTTACCTTGGGGAGAAGACGATATTACAGATTTTGGGATGATGAAAAAGAATAAAAATGTATTTCTGCGCCTGCGTTACAGCTTTTAAAGCAGGCAGGGATAATTACGGAAAAAATCTTGGTGCTGCGGTAGCTTTAACATAAGTATCCTCCGAGTGCCCGGGCGCAGGGTATCGATTATTTAAATATTTCCTAAGCTGAATTTTGGTGTCATCAAATAAACTGGATCATGCCCTCGACTTTAAGAAAACACAATAAATTATGGGTTTTTATTCTGCTAAGCCTTTTAGGTTTTTTGGTTTATGCCAATACCTGTAAGGGGGCATTTATCTGGGATGATGAAAATCTGATTGTCGCTAATCCGGCAATCAGGAGCTTAACTAAAATCCCTGACCTTTTTAGCCAAGATATGGGGGGAGTGCAAGAAGATGCTCGATACGGCTTCTACCGCCCGTTGACCATGGCCACCTATGCTATTAATTATGCCCTGGCCAGATTTAACGTAGCTGCTTACCATTTTACCAATGTTCTTTTACACATTTTGACGGCTTTCTGCGCCTATCTATTATTACAGTTAATCTTTAGGAATGAATTATTAGCCCTATTGGCGGGGGTGCTTTTTGTAATTTATCCTGTACACACCGAAGCGGTAGCCTATATATCCGGCCGGGCAGATCTTCTGGCAGCTTTATTTATATTAATCAGTTTTATTGTTTACTTAAAATATCTGGCTACGGGAAGTCGTCGCTGGCTTTATTTGACTCTTGCGCTTTATATATTAGCGTTGTTTTCTAAAGAGAATAGCTTGGTTTTTCCTTTTCTGCTGCTCTTATATCATTATACGTTTAAAACGAAATTGCAGCTTAAACTTTTCCTGTTAGTTTTGACTCCGGCGCTTCTTTATTTGGGTTTAAGGTTTACTGTGCTTGCCCCCTTAGAAGTTCCGTCCTTAGAACAGGTATTTTATCGGATACCGGGGTTTTTCGTAGCGATAGTTAATTATTTACGGATATTAATTCTTCCTTTTGACCTGCATTATGAGTATGGCAATAGATTATTTGAGTTTTATGATTGGCGTGCTCTCCTGGGTGTAGTCGTGGTTTTATATTCTTGGGCCCGGGCTTGCTTAAGAAAAAATCAGGATAGTTTCCTTGTATTTTCGCTTGGTTGGTTTTTTATTACCTTGCTGCCTAATTCTAGCATATATCCGGTTAATGCTTTTTATATGTCGGAGCACTGGCTATATTTACCTTCCTTGGGTTTTTTTATAATTTTAGCTAAAGGGTTTATCGATCTTCATAAAATTAAAAATATGCGTTGGCTGACGTTATTACTTTTTCTTATGCTGGGGTTATGCTATTCATTCTTGACCATCAAGCAAAATATTTATTGGTTGCATCCGGTAAGTTTTTATAGCAGAACCCTTAAGTATGCCCCGCAGAGCGGACAAGTTTACTATAATTTAGGCGGATTCTATTTTTCTTCTGGTAGATATTTAGAAGCTAGCGAGGCCTTCAGAAAAAGTATTTCCCGGGAGCCTAAAAATTTCCGGACTTACAACTGCCTGGCGGATACCCATTACCGTTTAGGAAACCATTCCGCAGCCATCCAAACATATAATAAGGCGATAGGTTTAAACCCTAAAAATTACAGGGCTTATAATAACCTGGGTGTTATTTATGATGTTGCTGGTGATTATCAGGAGGCTATCGGCTGCTACCTCAAGGCATTGCAGATTAAACCCAATTTTAGCCGGGCCTATTTTAATTTATCCGCGTTGCATTTTGATTTGCAGGATTATGAATTAGCGGCTCAGTATTGTGATCAAGCTGTAGCGCTAGGGTATCCGGTTCCAGCGGATTTGTTAAAACTCCTTGCGCCGTATAAAAAATAAACCCTTATTCCTATTTACAAGAAATTAATATTCCCAGTCGGCATATCGCCAAGCTGGCGATTTTAGCCCGATTTCATTGATATTCAATCCCAAAGTAGTATAATGGGCAGGGCATGTAGAAAAAATTAGCCTTTTACTCATCTGCAATAACCATGCCAGCATTCGGCTGTCGATTAATTACTAGAATTATTTTATAAAGGCCGGCTAAATGAAAAGCGATATTTTATTTTTTAACCCTCCGCAAACCAAAAGAGGGGATAGTCTGCAAAACCGGGCCTTGCTTTGGATTGCTTCATACCTTCAGCAAAACGGATTCAAAGTACGGGTTTTTTATCTGGGTAAATCATTCCAGAAGACGATAAAAAGAGCGTTGGAATCTTACCAGCCGAGGAATGTGGCGGTATCCTGTAAATGGTATACAAATTTATATGGGGCGCTAGTTGTCGCTCAGGAGATTAGGAAGTTCAACCCCGGAATTAGAATAATTACTGGTGGTCAAACCGCCGCATATTTTGATAAAGAACTTTTGGAGACCGGTTATTTCGATCTAGTGATCCGGGGTGATGCGGAGCTACCTTTATTGCATATTTTAAGCAAAAAAACTCCGATCAACTGCTCGTTAAAAATTAAAAATTGCCTAAAAAGGTACCCCTTAAACTACAGCCAGGCGCATAACAACTTGGTCAATTATACTTTAAGCCGGCCTACCCAGATATTAGAAAACGCCACTCAGATTTTGAAAGGAGGGAATTTTATCTGGACGGGGAAAGGGTGTTCGGGAAGTTGTTTTTATTGTGCGGGGTCATCGTCAGCGCAAAAAAATTTTTTCGGCAGAAAGAGCATAGCTTATAGACCGATTCCGGATGTGTTGACAGACATTGCTATTTTATCCGATTATTCGCGCGATTTGATGTTTGATTTCGCCTGTCCTCCGGGAGCGGATGATTATTACCTACAGCTTTTTAAAAAAATAACGCCGGGAAAATTCAGGGTGAATTTTTTTCACTGGTCGTTGCCTTCCAAGAAGTTTATGGATAAAATCAGTTCGATTTTTCAGCGTGCGCTTATCCATTTAGACACTTCTACGCTTTGTGAGCAATTAAGATTATCTTTATCCAGGAAGAAGTTATTAAAGCCATTTTTTTCTAATCAAGACATTGAAGAGGTGGTTAAGTATTGCCAAGCAAAGAACAATCTCCGGGTTTGTTTAGAAAATATTGTTGGTTTACCCGGGGAGAATCAGGAGCAAGTAGAAGCGCATATTTCTTTCGCCTACTACTTAGTGCAAAAATACCCTGCGCTTGCTGATATATCCTATTTGCCTTTGTCTGCAGAGCCGGGTGCCCTTACAGACAATCTGGCTAAAAAACTGGGGTTAAATTTGTGCCGGCGTACATTTGTTGATTATCTAAAATTGACCCAAAAGGCTTTTGAGGCCAATATCACTTATCCCTATTCTGGTTTCTTCCGCTGTAAACACCTTAAGGGCAGCCCCATTTCTCCTTATGGTATTTATCAAAAAGGGATCAACCAGCGTAGTAGTTATAACCGGGCAAATTTTTTTATGGGTAAATTAGGTAGAGAGCTGGCAGCCAGTAGGGTTGTTTATCGCTATCAGTTTAGCAGAAAATTATATCGTGCTCTTCTGCCGCATTTAGCCGTTACAAAGCGTTGATTAAACACCAAAATTATTAGCGGTTTAAAAATTAGCTTGACAAAGAATAATAATATGGTATATTTACACTGACGATTACGTCAAAGGCAAAGTAGCCCCAATATTTTTGGGGCTTTTAATTTTTAAGGACAAAGATGCCCTTTTAAAGCAGAGGATGCTTTTAAAAGGGCTTATTTTTTAAGACAGAGACGTCTTTAGCTAAAACAGCAAAAGCGTCTATTTTTTTTGCAGCAAAATATTCACAAGCGTAACAAACAGAGTGACTATTTTATAATCCAGGATTATCAGTTTTAGTTTAAATTTGACCGGCTTTTAGACTTAAGGATTTTTTAAAGTCATAGTGATTAATATTTAGACAAAAAATGATAGAGGAAAAAGCACAAGAAATCGAAAAAGCACTCCGGGAGCTGGATAGAATGTTTCTTAGGGAACAAGAAGGCAAGATTTATCATATTATGTTAGATGCTTTGGATAAATCTTTGATTAAAAATACTCTGTCTATTACTTTTGGTAATCAGATTAAAGCCGCCCGGCTGCTAGGTATCAACAGAAATACATTACGGGCCAAAATTAAGAAATTAGGCATTAGTGTAAGTGAGGTTAAGCCATGAAGGCTCAAGGATTATATAATCCGGCTTACGAACATGATTCTTGCGGGGTCGGCTTTGTCTGTAATATTAAAGGCACGCCTTCAAATATAATTGTTAAACAGGGAGTTGAGGTTTTGCACCGCTTAGCGCATCGCGGAGCGGTAGGCGCTGATCCGAAGACCGGCGACGGAGCGGGCATTTTAATTCAAACCCCTCATGAATTTTTTAAAAAAGTAACTTCGCAGGCCAATATCGACCTGCCGGAACGCGGAGCTTACGGCAGCGGGTTAATTTTACTGCCCGCGGATAATAATGAACGCCGTTTTTGCAAGGAAGTTTTCGAAAAAATTATCCAAGATCAAGGGCAGATATTTTTGGGCTGGCGGGCGGTGCCCATTGATGATTCGGGAATCGGCCAGGGGGCCAAGAGCACCCAGTCTGTTTTTGAGCAAATTTTTATCGGCCGCAGTAAACAGATTAGCGATCTGCTGGCTTTTGAAAGAAAACTCTATGTTATCAGAAAACAAGTCGAGAACTGTATTTTGTATTCGGATTTAAAGCAAAAGGAATATTTTTATATTACTAATATTTCTTGCCGGACCCTATCTTACAAAGGTCTATTAATGCCGGAGCAAATCGATAATTTTTTTACGGATCTTAGGGACGAAAGCTTAAAGAGTGCTTTGTGTTTAGTGCATTCGCGTTATTCTACCAATACTTTTCCGACTTGGAACTTAGCGCAGCCTTTTAGATTTTTAGCGCACAACGGAGAAATTAATACCTTACGCGGCAATGTCAATGGGGTGCGGGCCCGTGAACGTTTACTCAACAGTGATTTTTTCGGCATGGAAATTGAAAAGCTCAAGCCGGTGATTGTTGAGGGCGGCAGCGATTCAGCAGCCTTAGACAACTTTTTTGAACTTTTGGTTTTATCCGGCCGGCCCCTAGAACAGGCAATGATGATGCTGGTTCCGGCGGCCTGGGAGCACGATCCAAACATGAATCAGGGTTTAAAAGATTTCTATAAATATCACGCTTGCTTTATGGAGCCCTGGGATGGTCCAGCAACCATTGCTTTTACTGACGGTAGCAAAATCGGGGCAATTCTAGATAGAAACGGTTTGCGCCCCGGACGTTATATTATAACTGATGATGATTTTTTAGTGATGGCCTCTGAAGTGGGGGTTTTGGACATTGCCCCGGGAAAGATCAAGAGCTCCGGTAGGCTGGAACCGGGTAAGATATTTTTTGTAGATTTGGATTCTGGCAGCATAATTGATGATGCAGTAATTAAGCAGGATATCTGCCGACGTTTTACTTACGGTCAGTGGAATCAATCAAACTTAGTGGATTTAGATAAATTAGTCGGTGCTGAGGCAAGCAGGAAAATAACGACGAATTTTTTATCTACTCTTAAAGCCTTTGGTTATTCGCGAGAAGATTTAAAAATGGTAATTAAACCGATGGCCCAAGAAGCTAAAGAACCGGTAGGTTCCATGGGATGCGATATTCCCCACGCTTTTTTATCGCAAAAACCTCAAATGCTATTCAATTATTTTAAGCAGCTTTTTGCTCAGGTGACCAATCCTCCGATTGACTCAATCAGGGAAAAACTAGTGATGAGCCTGGAGAGCTTTATCGGTCCGGAAAAAAACATCTTAGAGCAAACCCCCCAACATAGCCATAAGCTTAGGGTGCGCAATCCGATCTTGACTAATCAGGAATTGGAAAAGATACGTGATATCAGTATAAATAGTTTTAAGACTAAAACCATTTATACTTTTTTCGATGCTTTAGCCGGCGGGGAGGGATTTCAGCAAGCTCTGGAGAGAATTTGCTTTGAAGCCGAGTATGCTATTGAGCAAGGTTACGCTTTTATAATTTTGAGCGATCGGGGGACGGATAAAGATAATATTGCCTTGCCCTCGCTTTTAGCCGTTAGCGCCATTCACCAGTATCTCGTCAGAAAGACCATCCGTTCGCAGGTGGCTTTGGTGGTAGAAAGCGCCGAACCTAGAGAGGTGCATCATTTTGCCCTGCTTTTTAGTTACGGCGCAGATTGTGTCAATCCTTATTTGGCTTACCAAGCAGTAGAGTATTTGATTGAAGAAAAAGAAGTGACTGTAGAGCGCAAAACTGCTTTGAAAAATTACAATAAAGCAATCACCGATGGTATATTAAAAATTCTTTCTAAAATGGGTATTTCTACTCTAAGAAGTTATCGGGGTGCTCAGATTTTTGAAGCTTTGGGTTTAGAAAACGATTTTATCAGTAAATACTTTACCGGTACAATCTCTAGGATCGGTGGGGTAGGGCTGGAGGGCATTGTAGAAGAAACCCTGCGTAGACATACTCAAGCATATGCCTCAGAAAAAATAGGCGCGGATTATTTAACCAGCGGGGGCGTTTACCAATGGAAAAAAGATGGAGAATTCCACCTTTGGAACCCTGAAAGTATCGCGGCTTTGCAGGAGGCCACTACTTTAGCCGATTATAATAAGTACCAAGAATTCGCCCGTTTGGTTAACGATCAAACAGCTAATCCGACTACTTTAAGAAGTTTGCTTAAATTTAAAAAAACAGATCTAGCTTCCGGCCAGCCGACAAGCATTAGCCTGGATGAGGTTGAACCGGCGGAACAGATTCTGAAACGTTTTGTCACTGGGGCGATGAGTTTTGGGTCGATTAGTTCGGCTGCTCATGAAACAATTGCCATTGCGATGAACCGAATCGGCGGTAAATCTAATACCGGCGAAGGGGGAGAAGATCCGAATAGATTTATAAGTTTACCAAATGGAGATTCCCGCAGGAGCGCAATCAAACAGGTTGCTTCCGGTAGATTCGGAGTAACGATAAATTATTTAGTTAATGCCGATGAGCTCCAAATAAAAATCGCCCAGGGAGCCAAACCCGGCGAGGGGGGGCAATTACCTGGTCATAAGGTTAGCGATATTATCGCCCGGACTAGATATACCACTCCGGGAGTAACTTTGATTTCTCCGCCGCCGCACCATGATATATATTCGATTGAGGATTTGGCGCAACTAATCTTTGATTTAAAGAATGCTAACCCTTTTGCCCGGGTCAGCGTAAAACTTGTTTCTGAGGTGGGGGTAGGAACAGTCGCTGCCGGGGTAGCCAAAGGACATGCAGATATGATCCTGATCTCTGGTGGAGACGGGGGTACCGGGGCTTCTCCTCGGAGCTCAATTAGATATGCCGGGTTGCCTTGGGAACTTGGCTTAGCCGAAACTCATCAGACACTCCTGCTTAATAATTTACGTTCCCGGGTGCGTCTACAAACTGATGGTGGGTTGCGTACCGGGCGGGATGTCGCCATCGCTGCATTACTGGGGGCGGAAGAATATGGTTTTTGTTCGGCGGTACTGGTAGTTATTGGCTGTGTGATGTTAAGGCATTGTCATCTTAATAACTGTTCGGTAGGAGTAGCTACCCAAGACAGTATTTTACAAAAAAGGTTCCGCGGTCAGCCGGAACATATTGTGAATTACTTCCATTTTGTTGCTCAGGAATTACGAGAAATTATGGCCGGCTTGGGCTTAAGGACAGTAGATGAGATGATCGGAAGGACTGATTTATTAGAGTTAGATCGGCAGATCATCCCGGCTAAGGCTCAAGGTGTAGATTTCTCCCGGATTCTTTATAAACCGGATTTACCCCCAGAGGTCGGTCGTTATTGTACAATTAAACAGGATAGCGGTTTAGCTGATGTTTTAGATCAAAAACTTATTAAAATCTGGCAAAGCGGTCTGAAAAAGAATGAACCGGTGAGAGCCTGTTTAGAAATTAATAATACTAATCGGGCAACCGGAGCGATGCTTAGTGGAGAAATTTGCCGTAGACTTGGAGAGGGAGTACTTTTAGAAGACACTCTACGTTATAAATTTAAGGGTATCGCCGGGCAGAGCTTCGGCGCCTTTTTGGCTAAAGGTGTTACTTTTGAGTTGGAAGGCTTAGCTAATGATTATATCGGCAAAGGTATTTCCGGGGGGAAAATTATTATTTACCCGGATCGGCGGATAAATTACAAAGCCCAAGATAATATTATTGTCGGCAATACTTCTTTTTATGGGGCCATCTCCGGTGAAGCTTATATTTCCGGGATAGCCGGAGAGAGATTTTGTGTAAGAAATTCCGGCTTATATGCGGTGATTGAAGGTTTGGGGGATCATGGTTGCGAATATATGACCGGAGGCAGGGTAGTGATTTTGGGTAAGACCGGAAGAAATTTTGCCGCGGGTATGTCCGGGGGTATCGCTTATGTTTATGATCAAGAAGCTAATTTTAAAGAGCAGTGTAATTTAGATATGGTGGAGTTGGAAAAGATTAAAGAAGATGACCGGGATGTAATCTATTATTTATTGAACAATCATTTTAAGTATACCCAAAGCATGAAGGCCAAAATAATTTTAGAAAATCTTCCCGAACAATTAAAGAAATTTGTCCGGGTTATACCTATAGAATATAAGCGCATACTAGAGGGGGTAAAGATAGAGCAAAAGTCAGATAATCTGGAGGTTTTGGATGGGTGAAGAAAGAGGCTTTTTAAAATTAGGGCGGCAAGGTAATTTCTGTAGAGAGGTTAGTTCTCGCCGAGGAGATTTTAAGGAGGTTTTTTCGATCCGTCCGGAAGCCCAATCTTTACAACAGGCCAGTCGTTGTATGGATTGCTCGACTCCGTTTTGCCACTGGAGTTGTCCGTTGGGTAACTATATTCCTGAGTGGAATGACGCAGTTTTTCAAGGTAACTGGGAGCAGGCGCTTACACTTTTAGAGGCAACAAATAATCTTCCCGAGATTACCGGTAGAGTCTGCCCGGGCATGTGTGAATATTCTTGCGTGTTAGGCTTGAATGATGATCCGGTTACTGTCCGGGAGAATGAGTTAGCGATTATCGAAGAGGGTTTTAAAAATAAGCTTATTAAACCCAGACCGGTGGTTGAAAGAACTGGTAAAAAGATAGCAGTAATCGGTTCAGGGCCCGCAGGTTTATCTTGCGCAGCGCAATTGAATCAGGCTGGTCATAATGTAGTTGTTTTTGAGCGGCATAGTAAGCCCGGAGGAATTTTGCGCTATGGCATACCGGATTTTAAGCTTGCTAAGCAAGTTCTAGATAGGCGGATAGACATCTGGAAGGAAGAAGGTGTAGTTTTTAAAACCGAGGTGCAGGTGGGGGTGGATTATCCCTCTGGTAAACTTTTAGAAGATTTTGACGCAGTTTGCTTGGCTTGTGGGTCAGGACAGCCGCGGGACCTGTTGATAGAAGGAAGGGAATTAAAAGGAATACATTTTGCCATGGATTATTTATCACAAGCTAACCGCCGCCTTAGTAATGAGTATGTGCGGCCCGCAGAGTTAATTGATGCTAGCGGTAAGCATGTCGTGATTATCGGGGGCGGAGATAGCGGAGCGGATTGCTTAGGCACAGCACACCGGCAGGGGGCGGTTTGTGTGAGTCAGATTGAAATTTTACCTCAGCCACCGGAATGCCGTTCTGCGCAGCAACCCTGGCCGAAATATCCTGCGCTTTTAAAAGTATCTACTAGCCATCAGGAAGGTGGCCAACGTTATTGGGCGGTATCCACTAAAAGTTTTGTCGGTCAAAAAGGCCAAATTAAAAAGGTTGTATGTACTAAGGTGGAATTTCAACAGCTCAGCACTCAAGCTTGCCCAATAATGCAGGAGATTCCCGGTAGCGAGTTTGAAATTGAAGCTGATCTGGTGATCATTGCCGTGGGGTTTTTACATCCGGAGCACTCCGGTTTATTAAATGATTTGCAGATTCAGTTTGACCAGCGGGGTAATATATTAACCCAAGAAAATTATTCGACTAACCTGGAGAAAATTTTTTCGGCGGGAGATGCCCGTAGAGGTCAATCTTTAGTTGTATGGGCAGTTGCCGAAGGCAGGCGTTGCGCTTATTTTATGGATAAATATTTGATGGGCCAAAGTAATTTACCGATTATTTAAAGGAGTGTAAAGATGATCAGTACCGGGATTCCAGGGTTAGATAGTGTGATTACAGGATTACGGCTGGGGGACAATGTAGTTTGGCAAATTGATGACCTGAAGGATTATGCCAATTTAGTAAAACCTTTTGTGCGCCAGGCTTTGAAAGATAAAAAGAAAGTTATCTATATGAGGTTTGCTTCTCATCCAGAGCTAGTTAAGCCTTCTGCACAAATTAAAAGATATGAGCTTAAAGCCCAGGCAGGTTTTGAGTCCTTTACCGCCAAGGTCAACAGTATTATCACCCAGGAAGGCGAGGGGGCCTATTATGTATTCGATTGTCTATCAGAGCTTTTGTTAGCCTGGGCCACCGACTTGATGATTGGTAATTTCTTTATGGTCACCTGTCCGTATCTCTATGAACTTAAAACCGTCACCTATTTTTCGATATTAAGGAATAACCACTCTTTTAAATCTATTGCTCGCATTCGTGAAACAACCCAATTATTGATGGATGTTTATCATGGTGAAGGTAATTTTTATATCCATCCCTTAAAGGTTTGGAATCGTTACTCCCCGACGATGTTCCTTCCGCACCAAAAAGAGGAAGAAAAATTTGTTCCGATCACCGATAGCGTGAATGCGGTTGAAATATTATCATATATCCGTCAGAAAGGAACCCAGAGCGCTAAAAGGAATCTGGATTATTGGGACCGTCTATTTCTGGAAGTAGAGGCGTTAGTGAAAAGCAAGAGTGCCGGCCAGCAGAAAAAAGAAATGATTAAAAGGCTCTGTAGCATTATGCTCGCTAAAAATAAAAAGATTTTATCTTTGGCTATCCGTAATTTTACCCTGGAGGAGCTAATCGAAATTAAATCCCGGTTGATCGGTACAGGGTTTATCGGAGGCAAAGCGGTAGGGATGCTTTTAGCCCGTAAAATTCTTGCACAGAATAAACTGCTGGATTGGCAGAAGCTTTCTGAGCCGCACGATTCTTTTTACATCGGTTCGGATATTTTCTATTCTTTTATCGTACATAACCGCTGGTGGAAACTGCATATGCAGCAGAAGAGCCAGGAAGGATATTTTAGCACCGCTAAGGTGCTTAAAGAGAAGATGCTTTACGGAATTTTTCCGGATGAGATTATGGAGCATTTCCAGCAGATCGTCGAATATTTTGGTTCTTCGCCGATTATTATCCGCTCTAGCTCCCTGCTGGAGGATGATTTTGGTAATGCTTTTGCCGGGAAATATGAAAGTATTTTTTTAGCTAATCAGGGTAGCCCCGAACAAAGATATATTCAATTCGCTGAAGCGGTTAAAAGGATCTACGCGAGCACGATGAATGAAGATGCCCTAGTTTACCGCAAGCAAAGAGGATTGGATAAACTAGATGAACAAATGGCACTTTTAGTCCAAAGGGTTTCTGGGGCCCCACATAAAAATTATTTTTTCCCGGATCTGGCCGGAGTAGGGGTTTCTTATAATACTTATGTTTGGAATAAAGATATTGATCCGGAGGCGGGGATGCTCAGGTTAGTCTTTGGCTTAGGTACGCGGGCGGTTAACCGCGTTGAGGGAGATTATCCCCGAATGGTAGCTTTGAGTGATCCCTCCCGCCGTCCATATGCGGAAAAAGATGACCTCCGGAAATATTCACAGCATATGGTAGATTTGATTAATACCAAAGACAATTTATTTCAAACCATTTCTTTTGAAAATCTGCTTAGTGAGAAAGCTTTGAGCGGTATCGAACGCGTTGCCGATAAAGATGATGAATCCAGGGTTTTAATGCGGGAGCGGGGTTTGGAGGATAAAGATTATTGGATTCTGACCTTAGATAAAGTTTTGGATAAAAAAGTTCTGGTCAGTGCGCTGAAAAAAATATTGGAATTATTGGAAGCCAGTTATCGCTATCCGATTGAAATAGAATTTACCGTAAATTTTACCCGGGAGAATCTTTTTAAAATAAATCTTTTGCAGTGCAGACCCTTGCAGACGCGTGGCCTGGGCCCTAAAGTAGTGATGCCCGAGCAAATAAATAAAAGCGATAAATTTTTTCAATCCCAGGGGTATTTCTTAGGCGGTAATATTTCACAAAGGATTGACTGGGTGATTTATGTTGATCCGCAAGCTTACAGTCAGTTGTCGCTGACCGGAAAATATGAGATCGCGCGCATTGTGGGCAGTTTAAACCGGATCATCAAAAATAAGGAAGAATTGCCGACTTTATTAATGGGGCCCGGGCGTTGGGGAACCACCACGCCATCTTTAGGCGTACCGGTTAAGTTTGCAGAGATTAATAATGTGGCGGTTTTAGCCGAAGTAGCTTTTTCTGCGGGCAACCTGATGCCGGAGCTGTCTTTTGGCACTCATTTTTTCCAGGATTTAGTTGAGACGAATATATTTTATTTGGCGTTATTTCCTGAGAAGAAAGATTGCCTGTTTGATAATACCAAGTTAGCCGGATTAAATAATTTATTTGCGAAATTTATGCCTGAAGCGGTTAAATACGAAGCAGTAATCGGGGTTTATGATTTAACGCCGAGGCCTTACCGGATCATGTCGGATGTGATTACGCAAAAAGTTATATGTTTTCAGCCTGGAACGGTTACTTAATCCTCAGGAGGAAGGAGAAGAATGTCTAAATATATTTTTATTACCGGGGGGGTTATTTCTAGTTTAGGCAAGGGGATTGCTTCTGCTTCGATCGGAAAAATTCTGGAATCCCGGGGTTTAAAAGTTACTTTGATGAAGTTGGACCCTTATATTAACGTTGATCCCGGGACGATGAACCCTTACCAGCATGGGGAGGTTTATGTTACCGAAGACGGGGCAGAAACAGATTTAGATTTGGGACATTATGAGCGATTTACGAATACGCTTTCTTCAAAATTTAATAATATAACGACCGGGCAAATCTATAATAGTGTGATTGCCCGGGAGAGAAAGGGAGCTTATCTGGGTAAAACCATTCAGGTTATCCCGCATATCACTGATGCGATTAAAGAAAGAATTAAGAAATGCGCCGAGGTTTCCCGGGCGGATATTGTGATTGTTGAGATCGGCGGGACAGTCGGGGATATTGAAAGCCTGCCTTTTCTAGAGGCCGCGCGGCAATTTAAGCTAGATTTGGGTCCGGATAATGTATTTTATATCCACCTGACCCTGGTCCCTTATATTAAAGCTGCTGGGGAGGTAAAGACCAAGCCTACTCAACATAGCGTAGGTACTTTACGGGAAATAGGGATTATTCCGGATGTATTGATCTGCCGCACCGAGGCATCTTTGACGGATAACGTGAAGGAAAAGATCTCTTTGTTCTGTAATGTCAGAAAAGAAGCGGTGATCGAATCTCCGGATATGGATTCAATATATCAGGTGCCGTTAGTTTTTAAGAAGCAGATCCTAGACGAAATAATTTTGAGTCATTTTAAATTAATCTGTAGATTTTCAGACCTTAAAGATTGGGAGAAAGGGGTGGTGAACCGGGTGCTCAATCCTCAAGGCCAGGTGGCGATTGCGGTAATCGGTAAATATATTGAATTACAGGATGCTTATAAGTCAATCTATGAAGCCTTGATCCATGCCGGAATTTATAATGATGTGCGGGTAGAAATAAAGAGAATCGATTCGGAAGGATTAAAGAGGGGCCAGCTGGACCGCCTGCTGGGGGTAGTCTCGGGAATCTTGGTGCCCGGAGGGTTTGGTTATCGTGGGATCGAAGGTAAAATTCAGGCGATTGAATTTGCCCGAGTTAAAAAAATTCCATTTTTGGGTATTTGCTTGGGGATGCAGTGTGCGGTTATTGAATTCGCCAGGAATGTTTGTCATTTAAAAGCGGCTAATTCTACGGAATTTAAGCCAACAAAATTCCCGGTGATTAGTTTACTGCAAGAGCAGAATAAGCTTAAGGATTTAGGCGGTACAATGCGTTTAGGCGCCTATCCGTGCCGAATCAAGAAGAACAGTTTAGCCTTCCGGATTTACGGTAAAAACCTAGTTTATGAGCGGCACCGGCATCGTTATGAGTTTAATAATAAATTTAAGAAATTGTTTGAAAAAAAAGGTATGGTTTTTTCCGGGGTTTGCCCGGGGAAGGATTTAGCTGAGATTGTAGAATTAAAAACACATCCGTATTTTATGGCGGTACAATTTCATCCTGAATTTAAATCTAAACCGGATAATGCCCATCCATTATTCAGCAGTTTTATCCGGGCAGCTTTACAATTACCGAATTTGGTAAAATAAAAAGAAAGAAGGTTATATGTGCGGAATATTCGGGGTCTATCCACACAAAGATGCAGCCCGGTTAAGTTACCTGGGGCTTTATGCCTTGCAACATAGAGGAGAGGAATCTGCTGGCATCATTGCCCGCAACGGGAAAAAAGCGCATTTACACAAAGCAATGGGCTTAGTCAGCGATGTATTTGATGAAAAGATTATCCGCAGTCTGCGCGGGGAATTAGCGATCGGGCATGTGCGGTATTCAACCACCGGCAGCAGCACACTTAAAAATACACAGCCTTTTTATGTTAGGTCCAAGATCGGCGATATTGCTGTGGCTCACAACGGGAATTTAACCAATACTGTTAAATTACGCCAAGAACTAGAGAATAATGGCGCTTTATTTCAAAGCACCATGGATTCAGAAACTATTGTACATCTTTTAGCCCACAGCAAGAAAAAAGATTTACAAGGCATTGTATTAGAGGCGCTCTCTAAGCTAGAGGGGGCATATTCTTTAGTCCTGATGTTTAATGATACATTAATCGGGGCGCGGGATATTTTTGGTTGGCGTCCGCTTTCTCTGGGCCGGTTGGATGGTGCTTATATACTGGCCAGCGAAACCTGCGCTTTAGATTTGATCAATGCTGAGTATATCCGGGATATCCAACCCGGAGAAGTAGTTTTTATTAATAAAGACAAAATTGAATCTGTGCCTGCAGCTAACCAGTCCCGGCAGGCTTTTTGTATTTTTGAATACATCTATTTTGCCCGCCCGGATAGTAATATTTTTGGCCAAAGTGTATATGCGGCTAGAAAGAACCTTGGTCAGCAGCTGGCCGCTGAATTTCCCGTCTCGGCGGATATTGTGATGCCGATACCGGATTCCGGCACCTACGCTGCATTGGGATACGCGCAAGCTTCTAAAATCCCTTTTGAGTTTGGGATTGTGCGCAACCATTATATCGGCCGTACATTTATTCAACCCAGCCAGGATTTACGGGATTTCCGGGTTCGAATCAAGCTCAATCCACTTAAAGAAGCTTTAAGCGGTAAGCGGGCGATTGTGATCGAGGATTCAATTGTGCGAGGTACTACCAGCAGAATTAGAGTTAAATCTTTGCGTCAAGCCGGAGTCAAGCAGGTGCATATGTTAGTGAGCTGCCCCCCGCTCAAGTTTCCCTGTTTTTACGGGATTGATTTTCCCACTAAAAAAGAGCTGGTCGCCTCCAAACATGAGATTAACTGGATTCGTGATTTTATCGGAGCGGATAGCTTAGAATATCTGAGCCTGGAGGGGATGTTGAATTCAATGCCCTGGCCCAAGGAAAATTTTTGTACCGCTTGTTTTACCGGCGAATACCCTTTAAATCAAAGATGTAATTTTTGTAAAACTATCTTAGAGAAATGAGTCTAGAATAGTTTTAACTCGCTGGTTTAGCGGTTAGACTCATTTCAAGCCCGCCGTTATTATCTTTAAGATTAAAAAATAGATTTAACATAGCTACTGAAAAGTAATCCGATTTTAGTCAAAGCATACCCTAGTTTTATTAAAAATTAGGTTGGCTACTTAAGCTCCCGAGGTCTTTTAAGGAGTTTATTTTTTAAGCAGTGAACGGGCTTGATGTTTAAATTTTATGTTATATAATGATTTTTAAGTATTTTCAAGCTTAGAATTATATCCGATTTTCATTGGAATGGCTTACAAGTTATCTAGGATAATTTCGGCCGCAAGTTTTATAGTTTTAACTGCTACTCTTTTAGCCCAAGGAGCAGAACCGATGGAGTTAACCAGCCCGGAATTTCAAGAACATCAGCCTATCCCTACTAAATTCAGTTGCCAAGGTCAAGACATTAACCCGACATTAATCATCGATGATCTTCCGGGTAACACTCAAAGCCTGGCTTTGATTGTTGATGATCCGGATGCGCCGATGGGTACTTGGGTGCACTGGGTAGTTTTCGATATTCCTCCGCTGAAAAAGATTCATGAAGGCAGCATCCCCGGCAAGCAAGGCGTCAATAGCGCAGGCGGTAGGAATTATCATGGCCCCTGCCCTCCTTCTGGAGTGCATCGTTATTTCTTCAAAATTTATGCCCTGGATACATTTTTAAATTTAAAGGAAGGGATAAGTAAGCCGGAATTAGAAAGATCTATGCAGGGGCATATCTTAGCTAGCGCGCAATTATCCGGGGTATATCAAAAACATAAATAAATTGCCATTAATCGTTAATTCCTATGTTTGATAAAGCTTCTTTGCCGCAAGTAATTTTAATTTAAAAATATTGAGGCCAACAGAACTGTCCAGAGATTATAATAATTCGAGCGTTGGCTGATGGTTAGGGTAAAGTATGTGCAGCTAAGCCAGAAATTACCGATTTATTATAAGTATTTTAAGTATTAATCAGCCAACACTGAAGGTCAAATGCCATTACTGAGCGTGATAATCCCAGTTTATAACGAAGTAAGTACAGTAAAAGAAATTTTGGCTAAAATTACTGCGGTGGATCTGGATAAAGAAATCATTATGGTCGATGATGGCTCTAGCGACGGGACCACCGGGTTTTTAAGCCAGATTAAAGAAAAGAATATAAAAATTATATACTGCGCTAAAAATCGAGGCAAGGGCGCGGCATTCTTGACAGGTATCGAAAATGCAACCGGGAAATTTGTAATACCTCAGGATGCTGATTTAGAATATGACCCGCAGGATTATCTGGCTTTGGTAAAGTATGCTGTTAAATATGACTTGCCGGTGGTGTATGGGTCGCGTTTTCTGGAAAGTTGGCGCACTACTTGTTTATGGCATTATCTAGTAAATAAATTTTTGACTACTATTACTAACTTGCTTTTTGGTTCTTCGCTAACCGACATGGAAACCTGCTATAAGCTGGTAAGATTAGACCTATTAAAAGAATTGCAGCTGTCTTCTTTGAGGTTTGAGATCGAGCCGGAAATTACCGCGAAAATTCTTAAAAAAGGATATTCCATCGCTGAGGTGCCCATTTCTTATCGATCAAGGTTTTATCGACAAGGGAAAAAGATCGGCTGGCAGGATGGAGTAAGTAGCTTGGCTTGCCTGATTAAATTACGTTTCACTAAGCAATAACCCAAAGAATTCATATCTGAAAGGATCCCCAATGCATAAGATAATGATTTCCGCTTTAATGTTAATTTGCAGCAATGTATTTATGAGCTTTGCTTGGTATGGCCACCTGAAGAACTTTAATCAAAAACCTTGGATTATCGCAGCTGTCATCAGTTGGGCAATCGCATTATTTGAATATCTTCTTCAGGTTCCCGCCAATAGAATCGGGTATCAACTAATGAGTTTGGGGCAGTTAAAAATACTCCAGGAGGTGATTAGTTTATCAATTTTTGTTCCTTTTTCGGTTTTTTATATGAAGGAAAATTTAAAGCTGGATTATTTATGGGCAGGACTATGTATTATGGGTGCGGCTTTTTTTATGTTTCGCGGATTAATCGTAAAAGGTTAGTGCAATATATAAAATAACCCTTTTGGTAAATAAAAGTTATTCAAAAAATAAAATTTTTAACAATTTCTCCGGATTAAATTCCTCCCGCCCGGATTAGTTCTATGTTATACTAAATCAAGATTTAATATTACCCAGCCGGATAAAGATTTCGGCGTATTTTCAGTTAGTTAAAGTACAATAACCGCATGATGTTGCTGATTATTCTTATCGCCATATTTTTCCGCCCCTTTATTTGTTCGCTGGCTTTTCCTTATTTAAATTTTATTTATTCTGCGTTATTACTTGTCTTTTTAGCAGTTTACATGCTCTGTTCTAGGCCTCTACCGGTAGTTAAACCGGTTTTAAAATATCCGCTAGTTTTATTTTGCTTATCTTTATTTATTTCTGTAATTTGGACTGGTAATAGATCGATTAGCCTAGGAGAACTTTATAAATATATTAGCGGGATTGCCCTGCTGTTATTTGCTGCTACTTTGTCCGGAGAAAATAAATCAAAAACTATTCACGTAATTGTTTCAGCGAGTTTGGTAATTAGTGCTTTAGCTGTTTATCAATATTATTTTAGTTTTCACCATGTTGCAGATTACCTAGTTGAAAACCGCATTGCTTTCCCTTTTGCCTTAGATTATCTGCAGCGCAAAAGAGTCTTTTTGCCCTTTGTGACTCCGGGGGTTTTAGGAGGGTATTTGGCTATGGTTATCCCTTTAGCCTGTACTTATAAAAAATGGGTTTGGCCTACTCTACTGATTTTTACCGCATTGGTATTAACTATGTCTCCGGTGGCCTTATTGAGCTTATTTTGTGGCTTGATGGTTTATTTTTGTCTGCAGGGTAGATTAAAAAAAAGTAATGTTATAGTATTGGCGGGATTACTGTTTTTAATCATAGCCATGACTATTTGGCGTTCTGGCGCTGGGCAGGAATATATTCGCCCGTTATTTTCTATGAACATGAGGCTAAATTATTGGCAGCAAAGCTGGATGCTCTTGCGGAAAAATTTCATTGTTGGTATGGGTCTGGGTAATTTTAACCTGCAGGCCAGCCGTTATGCCCATAATTCTTACCTGCAAATCTTAACTGAAACCGGAATTTTAGGTTTATCGGCGGTTATTTGGTTGGTATCGGCTGCCTTTAGATCCGGAGTAATTAATCTTAAACAGTCAATGGATAGAAAACAAGCCTGTGGCCTGATCGCTGCCAGCGTAGTATTTCTAGTGCATAATCTGTTGGACTTTACTTTTTTCCTTCCGGAAATTTCTCTTATCTGGTGGTTAATATTAGGAATGGCAATGGTCCCGGCAAAAGAACCGTAATTTTTAGAATCAAGAATTTGAGTTATTTGTACCGGTAATCATAGATAAAACAAAACTCCCGGTTTTTCTTTAAGGGCATGGCAGTATTAAGTTTTTATGCCAGTTTACTTCTTATAATTTCTTGATATTTCTGAACCCAGCCTGTATAATAATCAGCAGTCTCTCTAAGAACTTAATTTATTCTTTCGCTTTTCTATAAAAATTTTAGATTGGAAAGATAGAAAACTTAAAGATTTAGCCTAAGCAGACTAAATCAGAGCTTTAAAAATTATAGTTTAAAATTTAATTCTCATAAGCTGTTGGCCAATAGAAGTTTACAAATAATGACAAAAAAAAGAATTTTTATTTTAGGGGCTGGCCTGTCGGGTTTAAGTGTGGCTTGGCATTTACAAAAAAAAGGTTTATTCTGCCAAATTCTAGAAAAAGAGTCAGTACCAGGAGGACTATGTCGTTCTAAAGAAATCAACGGTTTTACTTTTGATTGCGATGGCCACCTGCTACATTTTAAGCATCGCTATACATTCGACCTAGTTAAAAATCTTTTAGGCGGTAATTTAGCTAAACACCAAAGAAGCGCTTGGATTTATTCTTCGGGGAGGTTTAGTCACTATCCTTTTCAGGCTAATCTTTATGGCCTACCCAAGCCAATTATTCAGGACTGCCTGTTGGGTTTTGTTCAAGCTTACAATTCCGGGAAAAAAAAGATAGACCGTTATAGTTGCTTTAATGATTGGATCAACCAGACTTTCGGGCATGGTATTGCCCGGCATTTTATGTTGCCTTATAATACTAAATTCTGGACATACTCGCCGAAACGATTGACTTGCGAATGGCTGGATGGTTTTATACCCGCTCCTTCTTTAAGGCAGGTTATTGATGGAACTATCGCGCCCAACAAAAGGCAATTTGGTTATAATGCTACTTTTTGGTATCCTAAAAAAGGTGGCATTAACCAGTTACCTTCAGCTTTTGCCCGCCAGATTAAAAATCTCCATACGGATTGCCGGGTTTTAAAGATTGACTTGGCCAATAAAAGAATAGACCTTTCTTCGGGGAGGAAGGAAAAATTTGATCTTTTGATCTCTACAATTCCTTTGCCTGAGCTGCCTTTATTAATTGACGAAATACCAAAAGAAATAAACGGGTTTTTTAAAAAATTAAAATGGAATTCTATTTTTAATTTGAATTTAGGCCTTCAAGAAAATGATTCTGCCGGAAGGCATTGGGTATATTTCCCTCAACCAGAAGTTAATTTCTTCCGGGTAGGCTTCTTCCATAACTTTTCTTCAACTTCGGCGCCGGTGGGTAAGGCAGCGCTATATGTAGAAACAGCTTATTCGAAAAACAAGCCGATTGATAAGAACAAAACTATTCTTCAGAATATTGAACTTTTGAGAAAAATGAATGTAATTAAGGATGGGAAGAGTATTTTGGTGCAACAGGTCAATGATATAAAATATGGTTATCCGATTTATGATTTTAACCACCGTCTAGCCTGCGGAGGAATTGCGAAATTTCTAAACCGGCACAATATTATTTCTTGCGGCCGTTACGGCAGCTGGCGTTATATGTCTATGGAAGATGTGATTCTAGAAGGCAAACAGTTAGCGGTCAAAATTATGAATTATAGTTAAAATGTCCGGGATATTTCAGCAGATTAGACTGTTAATTAGATATCGGCATTTAGTCTTTGATTTAGCGGTTAAAGATATTAAAGTCAGATACCGCAGTCCGGTTTTAGGATTTTTATGGTCTATTTTGGTTCCCCTGATTACCGTACTCATCTTTAAATTTATTTTTTCAACGATTTTACAGGTGCGGATAGAGCGGTACCCTTTTTTTATTTATTTGATTACGGCGGTTTTCCCCTGGGCCTATTTTGCTTCTGCGGTTAGTGCCTCTACGGAAAGCATAATCGCTAATCGGGATTTAATTAAAAAAACTTATTTTCCCCGACAAATTATACCGGTTTCTGTAGTTTTGGCACATTTAATCAACTTTCTCCCGGCTTTAGGAGTAATGTTCTTAATATTGTTTTTTTTCCAGATGCCATTAACTGGCTGGATGTTGTTATTACCGGCAGTCATTTTATTGCAAACTATGCTGGCTATCGGCCTGGCGCTTATTTTTTCCAGTCTTCAGGTCATCTTGCGCGATGTAAAATATACGGTTGAATTATTGTTAATGGCCTGGATGTATTTGAGCCCGGTATTTTATCCTTTGGGTTTGGTGGAAAGTTTCTCTCCTTGGTTCTTTAAGTTTTATTTGCTCAATCCTTTTGTAGGGTTATTTAGTTTATACAGAGCGGCCTTACTTAAAGGTTTTCTGGAGAGTTTGCCGGCGCAGGCTAATATTTATTATTTGACGGCCTGGACAACCTTCGTCTGCCTGGGGATATTTTTATTAGGATTTGCAGTTTTTTCTAAATATGAGAAACGTTTTTCAGATTTATTCTAGAAAATGAAAGCGATCATTTTAAAAGACGTTAGTAAAAGATTTATGCTTGCTCATCAAAAAGAAAGATTGGCCAAGGGGATGTTTGCCTCCGGCTTGGGCTCTAAAGTAGAAACAGAGTTTTGGGCATTAAGAAATATTAATTTGGCGGTGGATCAAGGTAAGGTAGTCGGGGTGATCGGCCGTAACGGTGCCGGTAAAACTACTTTGCTTAATCTTCTGGCTGGAATATCCGCTCCTACCGCAGGGAAGATCGAAATGCATGGCAGGGTCTCTAGCTTGCTTACTTTAGGGGCAGGTTTTCAGGATGAGCTTACGGGTGAAGAAAATATTTATTTGAATAGCTCAATTATCGGGATGAATAGAAACGAAATCAATAAGAAATTCAGCAGTATTGTTGAGTTTTCGGAATTAGACGGTTTTCTGGATGCTCCGCTGCATACATATTCTCAAGGTATGCGTTTACGTTTGGGGTTTAGCATTGCCGCACACATGGATTTTGATATTTTGCTCACCGATGAGATATTGTCTGTGGGAGATGTTTCTTTTCAAAAAAAGTGTTTTAATAAGATTGATGAGTTTAGGAAACAGAACAAAACCATGGTAATCACCAGTCATGATATTGATACGATTAACCGGATTTGTGATGAAATATTTTTATTGGAAAACGGAGAGATAGTACAGCAGGGCTCTTCCGATAAGATTACGGCTCGTTACTTAGAACTTTTAAAAGAAAGTAGCCTGCCGGCCACTTTTAGGCAAAGATGCGCTAGAACGAAATGGTGGGCAGATAAAAGGAGCTGGGAGAAAAGGGAGGGCAGTAAAGAAGTTAAGATTATCGAAGTTAAGACTTATAATTCCCGGGGCAAGCAGACGCATGTTTTTAAGCCGGATGAGACGGTGCGGCTGGAGGCGCGTTTTATTGTCGAGCAGGCAGTGCAAGCTACTCATTTTGGAGTGGCGATATTTCGCGAAGACGGAGCCTATTGCTATGGTCCGAATACGCTTTTTGACGGTCATCCGATAGAGAAGCTGGGCAAAGGAGAAGGTTTTTTTAGTATTGAATATAAAGCAGTATCTTTGCAACCGGGACATTACCGGTTTTCGGCGGCAGTTTGGGATAGTAAAGAGCTTTGGGCGTATGATTATCATGTAGGTTTTTATAAATTTGAAATTATCGGGGATAATCAAAACGGGCAGTTGTTAAATTTAGAGCATAATTGGGAACCGATCCGTAAGAAAAAAAAGTTCGCTATCTTTCCGGCTGCGGAATTGCAGGAAAATTTTAATCCCGCCTATAAACTGTCTGACCACTTTGCTGTTTGTCCTGTTTTGCAGATTCCAGCAGTGCAGCTTTTGGGCGCCGCCGGGACTCCGAAAACAGATTTTGATACCGGAGAGGATCTCAAGCTTAAAATACAGTTTAAATTTTCTGATACCCCACATAATTATTATTTATGGGTGGGAATTTTCCGCAGTGACGATATCTATTGCCATGGGGCCAGCCGCAAGCTTAAAGAAGAGACGATGATTCTAAGCTATCCCAAATGCCCCCTGCTTACCGGGGAATATTATTTATCTTTAGGGGTCTGGGATAAAAATCAATCTGAACCAATATTTTATCGGCATAAAATCTTGAGTTTTAAGATGTTATTTAAAGGGCAAGATCACGGAACAGTATATTTAGAACATGTTTGGAACTGGCAGCTGCCATTTCACAATGACTAGAATGAATAAAAGAATCAGGAGGCCAGAAGTGAGAAAAAAATATCCCAAAATAAATATTATTACTGTTAATTTTAACGGTAAAAAGCATTTAAAAATGCTTTTTAACTCCTTAGCTAAATTAAATTATCCTAAGGATAAATTTAGAATTATCTGTGTAGATAATGTTTCTACCGATGGCTCCGTGTCCTGGATAAGAAAAAACTACCCGAAAGTTAGAATTATACTTAATGATGTTAATAACTACTGTAAAGCCAATAATTTAGGAATCAAGAATTCGGATACTGAATTTGTGGCTTTAGTGAATAACGATACCCGGGTGGATAAAGATTGGTTGATCGAATTAGTGAAAGTTATTTCTCAGGATAAAAAGATTGCCGGTGTAGGAAGTAAAATTTTAACCTTGAAAGGTAGAATCCAAAATGCCGGGCATTACGAGTTACCTAATTTCTACTGGGGTGAGCGGGGAGCCGGCGAGGAAAATAATAAATACGATGCGATAGAGGAAATTAGCAGTTTATGCGGGGCTGCGGTGTTATATAGAAGAAGCTCTCTTTTGGAGGTTGGGTTATTCGATGAGGATTTCATTATTTACGGAGAAGACGTGGATATTTCTTTACGACTCCGGCAGAAAAAGTATAAATTGGTATTTGCCCCCCAGAGCATTGTTTCTCATCGTTTCCATGGTACGGCGGACCAAGATTCCTCCCGGTTTTATATCGAGAGGAACCGGTTGCTGTACGTGGCTAAACATTATCCGCAGCAATTAAGCGCTGCATTAATCGGCGATGGGTATTTTACTGTGAAGAATTCTATTGAATCCTTATCCAATCTTTATCTTGTTCTACCGGAAATAATCATGAAATTAGTTAAGGTTCATTCATGGGACCTGGTTAAAGGGGTTGTCCAAAAATTGTTTAACGAAATTAAAAAAATTAGTAATTTAGAGAAGGACATCTTAATTACGAAATTCAATGCCATGGCGGATGATCAAAGAAAGGTTAATATTGAATTAAATGAAAAGAAAGTTGAATTGATTCAACAAAAGGCGATGATAGAGGAAATTAATAAAGTACGGTTGATGCAGGAAGGGCAAAAAAAGAAGCAAGCGGCAGAGAAAAAAATACAGGAAGAACAAAACAGGTTGCAAAATAAATCTACTCAGCCCAAAATTACCCAATTGAATGATTTTATCAAAAGCCTGGGGGAAAAATTACGTTTGCGCATAGAAGAGGTATTTTCTAAAGATCAGCAGTTAGTCGAACGTAAGAATGAAATTGAATTTTTAAAAAAAGAGTTGGCTAGTTTAGTTGAGCAATTAGCTAATAGTTTAGTGGCTGCCGAAGAGAATAAAAGCCTGCTAGAGATTAAGGAAAATGATATTATTGGCTATAAAGAAGAACTCCAGAATCTCTCCGGCCAACTGCGCCAACGCATGGATGAGGTGCTAATCAAAGATGGCAAACTGGTAGAGGCAGAAGAAAAGATTTCTTCTCTGGACGCTGAATTTCTAAACCTCTCCAAACAACTCTGTGAACGGATCGAAGAGATTGCTTTGCAAGATAAACAGCTAGCTGAGCAGGACAACGCAATCTCTTCTTTACAGGCAGGAGCTGTTGCTAAAGATAGCCGGTTAATGGAACAGGAGCATAAGATCAACTCTCTGGACTCTGAACTCCAGAATCTCTCCGGCCAACTGCGCCAACGCATTGAAGAAATACTTATTAAAGATGATAACTTGGCTCAGGCTGGGGAAAAAATTACTTATTTAGACACGGAACTGCTCAACCTCTCCAAACAACTCTGTGAACGGATCGAAGAGATTGCTTTGCAAGATAAACAGCTAGCTGAGCAGGCCAACACAATCTCTTCTTTACAGGCAGGAGCTGTTGCTAAAGATAGCCGGTTAATGGAACAGGAGCATAAGATCAACTCCCTAGACACGGAATTAAGCGGTATTTATAAATCCGAGGGGTATCGCTTTATTTTACGTCCTTTTTGGACACTGCTCTGGAATACGCGGGGGTTAGCCAGGGAGATATCTAAAAAATTTACTCAAGCTTTTTGGTTTACCACCGCGATTGCGCTTACCCCAGTTTTCTTATTCCTAGTGGCTTGTTTCTTAATCGAAAATATTTTGGGTTACTTTTTAGGACCTTTATTACGCAGAATAGCCGCTAAGAGAAAGATCAGATCGATAAGGGATAGC
Source organism: Candidatus Omnitrophota bacterium (assembly GCA_041308845.1). Taxonomy (GTDB): domain Bacteria; phylum Omnitrophota; class Gorgyraeia; order Gygaellales; family Profunditerraquicolaceae; genus UBA6249. The sequence goes on from JBFZAT010000054.1 coordinate 41,275, forward strand.
AAAGTCAGTCTGGTTATACCTAATTATAACGGAGTGACCTATCTTAAAGAATGCTTGCCGTCTGTGTTTGCTGCCACCGGATTCAGTGATGGGCAGAACGAAGTTTTAGTCGTAGATGATGGCAGTAAAGATGGGAGTGTCGAGTTTATTAGAGAAAACTTTCCCGGGGTGCGGCTGCTCAAAAACAGAAAAAATCGAGGATTTGGTTTTACTTGTAACCGCGGCGTTAAAGCGGCTAAACACGAAATTATCGTTTTAATAAACAACGATATTATTCTAACGAAAGATTTTCTTAATCCATTATTGAGGCATCTTCAGCGCAGCGAAGATGTTTTCACTGCGACTCCTAAGCTCTATGGCTGGGACAGGAAGACTTTTGCCTGGGGTATGCATATGGGGCATTTTGAAAAGGGCTACATTCGGCTCTGGAATGAATCTGAGATTGGCAGCGGAGACAAGATTAGCGAAGCCTCTCCTTCGATATTTGCCATTGGAGGGGCGATGGTCTTTCGCCGCGAAGATTTCCTCTGGTTGGGGGGTTTTGATGCTATTTATCGGCCGAATTGCTGGGAAGATATTGATATCTCCTACCGCGCCTGGAAAAGAGGACTGAAGGTGGTCTATGAACCTTCTAGCTTAATGTATCATAAAGGCCGGGCCACTTTGACTTATGAGCGGCCTAAAGAAATAAAAAACGAACTTTTATTTACTTGGAAAAACATTACAGATAAGCAGATTTTAAAAGAACATTTGAATCTTTTACCCTGGAATCTTTACCGAAATCGCCGGCCTTTTCTGAAAGGTTTCTTCTGGGCGATTAATCATCTTCCACAAACTTTGCTGCATCGATTATTGGAAAGAGGGCATATACTGGAACCCGAAGATAGGAAGATCTTCAATAAGATTATGCTTTATTATGGGAATTTTATTAAGCGGGGCCTGAATCATCCTTCTGGAGCGAAACCGAATATTCTTATTGTTTCGCGTTTTCTCCCTTACCCCTTAAATATGGGGGGCAGAATTCGGATTCATAACCTAGTTAAATCTTTAACTGACCGCTATAATTTTATTCTGCTGAGTTTAATTGACCATCGGGATGAGCTAGCCTATCTGCCCGCACTTAAAGAAATATTTACTGAAGTCTACCCGGTGCATACTAAATCTCCGCTGGGTTTGGATTTTAGTCTGCGTATGTTTTATCCGGAACAATATAAGCACGGTTATAGCTATAGCCAGGAATTAGTGGATAAGCTCAAAGAGCTTAAAGAAACAAAACCGATTGATATTATCCATATAGAATCAAATGAATTATTATATTTAGTTGATTCTGCGGGTTGCCTACCGATTGTTTATACCGAGCATGATAGCAGTATTTTTTCTTTGGGTAAATCTTATTATAAAAAAGATAATCAATTTTTTTGGCCGCTTTTGGATAATCTGAAAAGAATCTATTTCCACCATACTCAATTTAACAAGTTAAATAAAGTAATTACTCTTTCTAAGAGAGATGAATATATCTTGCGTCGGTTCTTCCCTAAGGCAGAGATTACTTTGGTGCCCACCGGGGTGGATCTGAAGCATTTTGCGTTTAAAGATAATGCCGGTAAAACTAAAAAGCTGATTTTTGTAGGTCATTACCGTCACTATCCGAATGAAGATGCAGCAGTTTATTTTGTAAATAAAATTTTCCCTCTAATTAGAAAAGCTATGCCGGAGGTAGAATTGTTGTTAGTCGGTTCTCATCCTACAGCCAGGGTGGAAAATTTGACTCAGGAGGATAATGTAGTTTTAGTCGGTCAGGTGGAAGATGTGCAGCCCTATCTTAACGATGCCGCCGTATTTGTAAATAGTATCCGTATCAGCGCCGGCATTAAGGGAAAGGTTTTGGAGGCCATGGCTTCTGGTGTGCCGGTGGTTTCCACTACCGTCGGTTCATCGGGGATAGACGCCCGTGACGGAGAAGAGATTTTGATCGCTGATACTCCCAAGGAATTTGCCAGGCAAGTAATCAAGCTGCTTAAAGATAAAGAGCTTAGGGCTAACCTGATCGCTAACGCTAGGGATTTGGTTGAAAATAAATATAGCTGGATTAAGATTGTCTCTAAATTGGACAGGGTTTACAAAAGTTTATTATTCGATGCCGGTTATGATTATCCGAATTTCTATTTAAGCGAAAAGATTATTGATACAACTAATAATCTAATTGAACATAAGATCGAAGCGCTGGATGATGATTTTGTCCACCCAGAAGCTGGGCCGGAAGAATTGCATATTGAATTGACTTATAACTGCAATAGTAAATGCATTATGTGCGACCTTTGGGATCATAATCAGAGATCGACAAAATCTAATCGCGAACTTTCGCTGGATGAAATTCGGTCTTTTGTAGGCGAATCGCGCTTGTTGCAAAAATCAAAAGTGGTGGTGCTCTCCGGAGGGGAACCGTTTTTAAGGAATGATATTGTAGATCTTTGCGGTTATTTTAGTCGGCAAATTCCGCACAGCTCTTTGGGCATATTGACTAATGGTATTAATACTGAAGTCATCTTGAATAAAACCAAAGATGTTTTAAACCGGTTCCAGCCGCAATCATTATGGTTGGGGAGTTCCCTGGATGGCCTGGGTAAAGAGCATGATAAGATCAGGGGGGTTTCAGGTGCTTTTTCCGGACTTTGTAAAACCATTAATCAATGTAAAAAAGAGCTACCCCAGGTTAAGTTTTCTGTAACTTTTACGCTTACTCCTTATAATATTGATCAATTGGTTCCGGCCAAGCATTTTGCCGATAGTGAAGGGTTAGATTTCTTCGCCCAGTTTGTGGTTCCTAAGCAAGCTAGGGAGGAGTTTATTTGGACGCCCCAAGATCTGGACCGCGCCGATAAAGAGATTATGCAGATAATCCAGGAAATAATCGCTAAAATGGGCCAGGGAGCCAACTTGGCCACAATCGGTAAGATTAAAGATCAGTATTTAGTCTCTCAACTTTACTATTGGTCGCACCTGGTTAAATATCAAACTAATCCGCAAAGATTTTTTAAAAAATGTGTAGCCGGTGCTAAATTTGCCATGTTTAATCCGTACGGCGATTGTTACTTTTGCCCGGGCCACAAGAATAATGCGATCGGCAATATCCGACAACAGAAATTTGATCAGCTTTGGATGTCGGAAAAAGCCCGGCACATGAGAAGTTTTATCGACGGCAATAACTGCCACTGTTGGTTAGTGTGTACGGTCTTTCCGGTTTTAGAAAAAGCTTTAAGTAAATGCTAATATAACGATGATCAATTATGCTTGATGCTCAGGAAAAACAAGAGCGGGTAAGGATACTCCAGGAAAAGATTATCAGTACCCTGAACCAGAAAGCAGCCCAAGCGGTGCCCCTGCTTTCTGCGCGGGAACAAAATCTGCTGCTGAATGATTTGGAATATAATCTTGGTGAATTAGGGTTAAAATCCACTCCGGAAGGAGTAGGTATTGGCGCACATTATAATTGTAACGCCAAGTGTATTTTTTGCTTGGGAGGAAAACCCCAACTTTTTTCTTTAAAAAGGTATAAAGAATTCTTTGAACCCCGGTTAGGAGCCATTATTGCCAAAGCCCGGTTTATTAATTTCTGCGGTTTTGGAGAATTATTACTTTTACCAGAT
>JBFZAT010000055.1:0-10549 GCA_041308845.1 Candidatus Omnitrophota bacterium
TAAAACCGTAACTTTCTTTTGAGTTGATATTGCACAGATCCACTCTGTGACCACTGCCGCTAACACTGCCGTTAAAGTTACCCATAAAGCACTCCATCCAAAAATAATTATACCGGCAATCCCGGAGGGAATAAGGCTAATAACCACTGTCCACATGATCCGGGCTACGGATGAAGGCTGATGAATATGCGGCGAACCTGAAACGATTAAATTATTTGTCATTTTTTATTAATGCTTTTATTTCTTGGGCCTTTTGCATTACCGAGTCCATAACCGCCCGGCTGGAAATAGTTGCCCCGGTAACCGCCTGGACTCCGGAAAAATCCCAACTATTCTTAAGATTAAACTGATCAGTAAATTTATTTTCGGTTATCTGCATACCTAAACCAGGAGTCTCATTTAAAGATATAACTTTTATCGCGTTGATTCTTCCGTCCGGGAAGATCCCGACTAAGGTTTCAACCAGGCTAGAATATCCTTTACCGCTGGCCTTAAAAACAAACCCAACAAGCTTTCCCTGAAGATCAAAAGCCTTATAATATAATACCTTTGAATCCGCAGGCCGAACAACCGCGCTGAATTTTTCAGCCAAAGGCATAACTTCCTTAAGCCCAGCCTGCTCTTCGGCGTGCGCAGCGGCGATTATTCTAGGCCCGGTAAATCGGTTAACCGTCGCCAGCAAACCACCAGCGATCAGACAGATCAACGCTAAAATTAAACCGTAACGCATCAGCTCTCTCATTTAGTCACCTCTAGCTTGGCCCTTTTGATCGTCTGAAGTAATCTGCGGTGAGCCGGACAGACATAATTACAAATCCCGCATTCAATGCAATCACTGGCACCATACTCTTTAGTGAGATCCCAAAGCAATTTTTCTGCAGCCAGGTTAATTTGGCAAGGCATTAAGCCTACCGGACAACCACGCACACAGGCAGCGCAACGAATACAGGGCTGCTCATCTAAAATTTTAGCTTCCTGAATTCCCAATAATAATAAACCGCTACTAGATTTTATAACCGGGACTTGATCCGTATACTGAGCGATGCCCATCATCGGCCCGCCAATAATAATCTTAGCCGGATCCGCTTTCAACGGACCACAAAACTCGATTAAATTCTTAAGTGGAGTGCCAATGCGTACGAGTAAATTCTTCGGATTCTGCAGGAGACTACCAGTAACCGTAACTATGCGTTCAAACAAGGGCCGTCCCTGATAAACCGCCTCATAGATTGCGTTTACGGTAGCCACATTCTGCACCAAAACCCCGATCTCAAAAGGAAGTTTGCCGCGGGGAATTTCTTTACCTAAAATATTTCGAATTAATTGTTTTTCTCCGCCTTGCGGATACTCCACAGGCAGAATCTTAACCGCAATTCCCCGAATAGACGAAAAAGCCCGGATCGCTTCCGGTTTATTTTTTTCTATACCGATATAGATATTTTTTACCGCTAGACATCGGGCAATTAAGGCAGCCGCAGCAGCGATCTGAGCAGTTTTTTCCACCATCAAACGTGCATCCGCAGTTAAATAAGGCTCACACTCTGCTCCATTAATAATCAAAGTATCCAGTGGCTTAACCGGATTAAGTTTTATATGAGTCGGGAAACTTGCCCCGCCCATTCCTACAATGCCAGCTTCTAAAACAATGTTTCTTAAATCTTGGGCAGTTATGCTATCAATTTCCGATTGATTCCTCAAACGGAATTCTGCGGCACGATCCTGGCCGTCTCCCTCGATAATTATGGTCTTAGCCCGGCCCAATACTGGGTGCGGCCAATCCTGGATAGCTATTACCTTGCCGGAGATCGACGCATGAATCGGAGCAAAAACATGCGCGGCAATACTGGCGATTCTTTGCCCCCGCATAACTATATCACCAACCTTAACTTCCGGATTACAAATCTTGCCCAAATGTTGAATCAAAGGTAAATAAACCTTCTCCGGAAGCGGAAGATTCTCTATCGGCTTACTCTCGGAATAATGCTTGTTTTCGGCTAATCTAACCATGCCGCCTTTCGATGAAAAATCAAACTGATTATACCTAAAATACTTAATAGGACCCCTACACTGACCAAAATTAATACCTGCGGGAATCTTTCTGCCAACATACTACTAATAAACATAAATAAAATAAAACCCAAATGCATTACAATTTCCAGAGAACTAAAAATCTTGCCGAGCATTTCATTATTCCCGACTTTATGAATAATCGTATTAGAAGCAATCATTACCGGGGCAATAATCGCACCTAAACATAAAGCTAGAAAAGCAGCAGTAATAAAATTGGGGTAATAATATATGCCCAGGGAAAAGATGACCAGCATTATACCACTGGCCACTAAGCAGACAAATATAATCTTATAATGCGATAAGCGCTGGCCGAACTTTCCATAAACTAAAGAACCCAAAAACAAACCCATCCCCAGAAACATTACCAAGAGCCCTAAATCCTTAGTCGCCGAATGTAATGTTTCCTGCACAAAAACAATCGCTACGACATAAACCGCCCCTAAAGCAGACCAAAGCGCAAAAATAATGCCTGCCGTAAAACGGATATCTTTTTCCCGAATAAAATAAAAAATCCCCTCTTTGACTTCTTGCCATACCGATTTGCCTATCTGTTCTATGCTTTCTGTATTAGCGGGAGTAACTTTCTTAGATTTCCCACTCAAGTTCAATCTTTGAGCAATCAAAAAAATCAATGTTCCGGAAAGCAAAAAGCTCAGAGAGTCAAGATAGAAACCGCTTTTAGCGCCTAGTTTTTCAACTAATATCCCGCTTATGCCAAAACCCAAAACCGCCGCAATCATCCCGGAAGTATTAATTAAAGAGTTGGCAACCAAAAGGTCTTTTTTATCTACTAAATCCGGTATAATCGAAAGCTTAGCCGGGACGAAAAATCTACCGATAGAAAAAGAAATAAAAATAATTAAATAAATTGAAGCTAAACTTTTAGTATAAAATAAAAACAAAGGGATGGCCAACACCAATAAACTGCGTAGAAAATCACAGGTATACATTGTACGCCGCCGATCCCAACGATCAACATAAGCGCCGGCTAAAGGACCAATCAAAAAAACCGGAATGATGGTAAAAGAAAGAATTTTGGCAATTTGCAGAGTAGAACCGGGCGCGCGTAAATAAACAAAACCAATCAGGGCCATTTGCCCCAACCTATCCCCTACTTGGGAGATAATCTGGCCGCTCCACAACAAGAAGAAATTACGATTTTTTAAAACTTCGCGGAATCTGGCCATAAACTCGAAATTAAGCCGATGAGTGGAATCGAACCACCGACCTTGACTTTACGAAAGTCCTGCTCTACCAACTGAGCTACATCGGCAATTTGAATATTATACCAATTCTTGAATAATAGTCAATCTTCGGATCAACCCCCATCTCTATTTTTGTTCATTAGAATACTAGTAGAGGCCGGCCAAAAGTATATTAAAAATGTTGACAAATCTTTAATCCGTGCTATAGTATTTAGGAAAGTTTAGTTTAGAGGAGAAACAAAGAAATTGATCAGCAACACGCTTAAACCGCAAAGCAGCTATTTACAATAATCACGCTTTGCGGATTTTTTTTCCCTGGGCGCCTTTAAGCGCGGGATTTTAGTAATAGATAGCCAAAAGCACCGGTTCCGGATCTAGCCGGAGCTCAATTTCAAGAGGAGGAGAATCAAGATGGCCAAAGGTAAAGTAAAATGGTTTAGTAACCAAAAGGGTTATGGGTTTGTTACTTCTGAAGATGGCAAAGATGTTTTTATCCATTTCAGCGCTATCACCGGAGAAGGATATAAATCTTTAGCAGAAGGCGATGAAGTTGAATTTGAAGTTACCCAGGGACCTAAAGGTGACCAGGCAACAAATGTGAAAAAACTATAAGCTACTCATCAATAAATAAAGCCGGCTATTAATTGAGCCGGTTTTATTTATTTAAACAACCACATGCTTAAAACCTCGATTTTATTTTTTTATCAAAGCACAAAGATCACCAGAAAAAGCTCAACAGGGCCAACAAAATTAAATGCTCGCTTTAATCGAACCTTTTAATCTACTCGAATTTGAAGACCGGCCGCATCTGGGGTGCGCAATGCTAATCGCCGCCTGCCGTAAACAAGGAATGAATACCACCCTAATTAACGGCCAAACTCGTTTTTTAAAAGAGATGTTTGTCAATAACAGCCGTGAACTCTGGGAGTTAATTCGTGATTTCAAAACTAAAGATTTAAAGTATCAAAAAATTACTGCATTCAAGACAATTGTGCACAAAAAAGGTTTCACTCAATTTCAAAAGGAAATGGCAGATTTATATCAAGATATTATTATCGATAAAAATCCACGCCAGTATTTCAATGCTCAAGCGATCGAAAAATTTAGTGGTCTTTTCCGTATTTTTTCCACGATATATTCCTATTATCTTAAAGAATTAAATTATAAAGAACTTAACATTGTTAATCATTACGTAAAGATTATCTTGAATACTAATTTCCGTTACGCCGGGTTCTCTCTGGATAGTTTTGATTTATTATCGCGAGCGATTCGAAAACAAGTTAAAGCGCAAACCGGATTAACCATTATCGCCGGTGGCTCTTTAACCCCTTTTTTAAATTTGCAGAACTTGAACAGAATTTTTGAAGAAGAATACATTGACTACTTAATTGTCGGGGCCGGAGAAGAGGCATTACCCGCCTTAATCGAAAAACTAAATAATAATAAACAACCGCGAAATATCCCGAATGTTTTTTATAAAGAAAACGGGAAAGTGCGCACTAGTAATTTAGAGGTAATTAAAAATTTAAACCTCCTGCCCTACCCAGATTTTTCACAGTTTCCTTTAGACCTCTACTTAACCCCAAAAAGAATTTTACCTTTACAGACTGCCCGGGGATGCAGCTGGAGAAAATGCGCTTTTTGCCAACATCATAATATCAATTTTGGACAATATATAACCTTAAATGAACAAAGGGTTGTCGAAACTATCGCACATTTACAAAAAAATTATAACTGCCAGCATTTTGCTTTTCATGATGAAGAGTTACCTCCGATAAGAGCCAAAAAGATTAGTCAAGCAATTTTAGACAACCAACTAAAAAACATTTATATTAATATCTACGCCCGGTTAGTTAGCGGGTATACGGATAAATTACTACGTGGTATGCGAAAAGCTGGATTTACTTTAATCCATTGGGGACTGGAATCCGGTTGTCAAAGAATCTTAAATCTTATGCACAAGGGAATCACGATAGCCACGGCCAGTAGAATTTTAAAAGCTAGCTCAAAACATAAAATTGCCAATTTGTGCTTTATTATGTTTGGCTTCCCCGGAGAAACTAAAGAAGAGGCGGAGCAAACCGTAAAATTTTTACAAAACCATACAGAAGCCATTGATGATGTTATGGTCGCTAGCTTTAATCTACGCACTTATTCTCCTATAGGGAAAAATCCAAAGAAATGGGGTCTAAATGTTAAAAACGACGGTAGCTATACAATAAATGACGGCATGTCTCTGAAAGAAATTGAATCCTTTTATTTGAGATTTATTAGAAACTGTAAGATTAATAGCCCGGAGGTAAACTCCGGCAAACTAAAATATCTATTACCCGGACTTAATGAACGCATGATGCACTTCCTAAATTCAAGCCATGGCCTCTTATCAGCTAAAAACGCATTAAAACATTGTAAAACACATCAACTCAACAGTCTTTACCCCATCATTTTAGGAGAACTCAAAAAATCCGGTAGAATAAAAATACTTTTGCCAATAAACGCCGGCGAACCAGTTTATATTAATCGGAATTTTCCTTTGAAGAAAATGGCTTTAGATGAAATAGAAGAAAAAGTCTTCTTATTATCTGATGGCAGAATATCAATAAGCGATATCATTTCAAATATCCCAGGAGACTTAATAAAAAAATACCGAATTCGAAACCTTAAGAAAAAGTGTTTAGAATTTTTTAAAGATATACTCGCTAAAAATCTGGGATTAGTTTTTACAAAATCCTGGAACTAAATTTAAAAGGATATCTCAACGATTTCGCTCTCAGTGAGTTTAAAATAAATCAAGAACAGCTTACCCAACAACTTACGAACTGTGCAGTGTAAGGGGACAGGATCACCTTCTGCCCAGCCAAATTTACCCCAGACCCAATCAAAAAGAAAAGACAACGCCTATTTTAATTTTTCTTATCTAAATTCCGAAAGAGGAATCCCCTAATCTGTTAACCCCGTTTTTTATAAATCTCGCAGAAACCTCCATCTGGAATGGTTATACGATCGAGCAGAATAAATGCATGCATAAAATTCTGTTTAAAGTGATTTAATCTGTCGCGGGACTGGACCAACATTCTTTCGGAATGCAACAAACTGTTCTCCACAATAATAAAATCAAAATTGGCGGCTGGATCATCAAAAAACTCGTTTTTCTTCTTTTCCAGCTCGACCATGTAGGGCTTCACCCCAACTACCAGCGGGATATGGATTTCCAGCGGAAATTTCTTAACAATCGCATAATAAGTTAACGCATAATAAATCCGCTCTTGGCTAAATAATCCCAAATTAATCGTGCTCCCTGGGGCAACCATTTTTTTATTTCTCATCATTATTTCAATCAAACGCTCCGCCGGCCCCTGCCAAGGCCCCTCATCGATTATCGTGGTTAACCCCTGGTCTAATCCTGAAATGATCGGGGGGATAATTTGGGGAGCACGGTATTCAATATAAGCGCTGTAAGAAGTAGCAAAATACTGCGCAAAACTGAACACCACCAGAAGGCTAACAGATATTTTACGGAATTTCGGCAGTGACCAGATAAAGACTGCAATCATGACTGCAATATAAGGAAATAATGGAAGAATGAATCTTCCGTGGGCATTGGGAGACAGGGAAAAAAATAATAATAAACCGATGGTCATGCTGGGCAGAAAATATTGTTTTTTCCGATAGAAAAAAACAAAGCTGGCACAAAAAAGCAAGAAAAATATCGGCAAAAGTTGGCGACATAGAGACTTAAAATAAAAGTGCGTTTCGAAATTTGACCGCTCGAACATCCAGCCATAAAATAAAGCCGTTTTTTCCGGTTGAAAGTAATACCTACCTACGATAAGCAACCCGAACAAAACTGAGCAAATGAATCCAATTATGGATTTAATCTCCCGTTTCTTCCTCTGCTGTTGGATGAAATATAAAAAAAGCGGGATCAAATAAATAAAATAAGATTCTTTTAACAGTGACCCCGAAGCAAAAGTTATACCCGCTAGAAAAACAAATACGAAATTATCGAACCTGTTCAACGTAAACAAATAAAAGGTCAAAGCCACCAACGCCATAACCGGGAAATCCAGCATAAAAACCCGGGAGAAACTAAAAACCGTAGGGAACATCGAAAGAATAAACGCCGCCAGTATACCGACTTCGGAATTATATAACCTTTTTGCGAATCCATATGTAGCAAAAAGCAGGATGGCAAAATAAATAAAATTTGCCATAACTACGACATTCTTGTCAATACGCAGCAAAAAAAATGGGGCAGCAGTATAAAAAAATAATTTTGGATGGAGGGAAAAAGCCATTAAATCGTTATAAATGCGATAAGGCAACCTTGACTCTGATTTGACGGATTTTAAAGCCAGAGACTGACAAATTCTATTTAACTCCTGAAAATTACGCATCGAATCGTAAGCGGGGATATACCTACTTTTAGTTAAAATATAGTAATTATTGAAAGCATGGAAAGCTAGCAGAAAAATAATAAAGATTAAAACTAATAATCTTTTTTTCATATAAAAAATCCGGAATGAAACTTTATTATTAAGCGGAGGCCTTATTTTTTTATCCTGATAATTAATTCTACCACAGCTCGGTCAACTAGGAAAGCTCCAGTTTATTATCGGTCAAAATAAACCGAATAATCTTGGCGATGTTGAAATTATGATGTAGAATTAAAACACTAGGTTAAATGCTACCCGGAAAACTACCCATGTTAAATTATCCGGGGCAAAGAAAATAAAACTAGCGCAACTCTAAAATACGCCATGTTTAAGAATAAAAAAATTGTAATTGTCATGCCTGCTTTTAATAACTCAAAAACCATCGCCAGCGTTTTCGAGCGTATTCCCGATATAATCAAAAACTGGATCGACGAATATATCGTTATTGATGACGGCAGCTGCGACCAAACCGGAGAAAAAATAATCTGCCTACAGCAAAAATATAAGAACATCATCACCTTGGTCCACCCGGTTAACAAAGGTTACGCTCAAGCGCAAAAAAGCGGTTTTCAATTAGCATTAACCAGAAATGCAGATATCGCCGTACTATTGCATGCCGACGGCCAATACGCCCCCGAAGAGCTCCCTAGGCTTTTAGATCCCCTGTTCACCGAAAAGGCAGATATCGTACAAGGATCCCGTATCCTGGGTGGCCAGGCACTAGGAGGCGGCATGCCTCTATACAAATATATATCCATAAAATTAGCTTCAATCTTCGAAAATCTTATTTATGGTATGCATTTACGTGAATTCCACAGTGGCTATATACTCTATTCCAGAAAAGCATTAGAGAGAATTCCCTTCCAGAAATTAAGCAATACAATGTACTTTGATGCCGAGATGCTATTTGTCGGGCATGATCAAGGCTTAAGAATCAGTTCCCTGCCTATCTCCACTTATTATAGCAAAAATATCAAAAGCGGAGTAAAACCGCTGGGTTATGTTTTCGATGTACTATCGGTTATGATCAAAAAACTTTACGGCGGATATAAGTTCTAATGTTGCAGCAATTATCTGTTTAGATATAGATACAACACACTGCTTTTAAAACATGAAGATCCATCTTATTTATCCGAACTTTAAGACCAAAAACGCCGGCGGAACCCAAGAACCTCTGGGAATTATGTCGCTGGCTGCCGTGCTGCGCCAGGCCAAACATCAGGTTTTTCTTACTGACCTTACCTTCATTAAAGATATTTCGGTTATTGACGAGCATGTGCGCAGCGCAGATCTCTTAGGCATCGGCTGTTCTACTCCGCTTTTTGGCATCGCTTTAGAAATACTGAAACGGGCAAAAAACATAAATCCTGCTATCTTCTCAATTGCCGGGGGACCACACGCCACTCAAGACCCAACAGAAGCCCTCCAACATGGATTTGACATAGTCGCTATCGGAGAAGCTGAAAAAACAATTGTTAATTTATTAACCTGCTTAGAGGCAAAAGGAGAATGGAAAAAAACCAACGGCATTGCTTATGCCGAAGATAAACGGGTAATCGAAAATCCCCGGAGTGGTTTTATAGATCAGCTGGATAACCTGCCTTTTGTCGCCAGAGATCTTATCCGGCAGGATAAATATTTAAAATGGAATGGCTATATCAGTTTACTAAATACCCGCGGCTGTCCTTATCGATGTCTTTTCTGCAAACCGATACAAGATAAATTATTCGGTACTCGCTGCCGCAAAAGAAGCCCAATGAGCATTGCTGAAGAAATCGAAATTATTTACCGTAATTACGGAGCAAAACATTTCTATTTTAAAGACGATACCCTATTTCTCTGCGGAGCGCAATGGTTCGCTGAGTTGAAAACAGAGTTTGATAAAAGAAATTTAAAAGTACACTGGATATGCAACGGCCGAGTAGACCAGGTCAACCAAAAGCTGCTTAAATCCATGAAAGAAGCCGGCTTAGAAGCAGTGGCCTTCGGAGTAGAGTCAGGTTCCCAGAAAATTTTGGATTTTTACCGCAAAGATACTACCATTGCCCAAAGCAAAGAAGCCTTCAGGCTTTGCCATAAGTTAAATATATTGCCTTACGCTTTTTTACTGTTCGGGGCTCCGGAAGAAACAATAGATGATCTAAAGAAAACAACTCAACTCTATAAAGAACTCCGCCCTTATGGTTGCCGGCGTTTCATTACCACTCCGATCCCGGGAAATTTCTTATACGAATACGCTAAGCAAAACGGAATAATCTATAAAAAAACTTACCGGGAATACGATAATGCTTTAAATTTAATTGAAGGCAGGCTGTCCATGAAATTAAAACATCTTAGCCTTAAAGACATCCAGAGATATTCTAAAAAGATTATGCGCATAAATTTAATCTCGAACGTAAAAAGGCTATTAACTTGCCAGGTCGACATTAAAGTACTCATCCGCTACTTAGGCATAGCTCTAAACCGGGTCTTTTTTGGATTTTTTTAAACCCGAATAATTAGGCTATAACTGCAACAAAAAAAGGGGGGGGGTTATGTAACCCCCCCCCTTAAAAGTTAAATGCCGAGAGAGGGAATCAGTATCCCTTTTCTCGTAACTCTTTGTATTATAAATAAGTTCTGTCATTTGTCAACTCTCTCGTGCAGTTAAGCGTGCAGTTAATTCTATCATTGTGTGAAATTCGCCTTGAAATAATCGTCTCTTATCATTTTCTCAACAGGTAAATTATAGATTTTATTCATTACTTCTACTGACTTCCAACCCCCAATGTTCCTGCGTGTCTCAATGGATAAGTCAGTTCTACTGGCAAAGGTTCTTCTTAGATCGTGTGTAGTGTG
>JBFZAT010000056.1:0-32413 GCA_041308845.1 Candidatus Omnitrophota bacterium
CACAATAAATAAACTTCACCATTTTTATTCACTAAACTCTTAGCTTCAATTATTCCTTCATTATTAACCGCTTTTTTAAATATCCCATATAAGGTTTTGGCAGTTAAAATCACCTTACCACCCTCTTCGCTAACCTTACCTTTATTATATACCGCCTCATCCTGCTGATCTAGGTTTTGCGTAGTTTATTCATCAATAACTACAGAAATGACCCCCTGCGGATCAAGATTTAAAGTCATTAATTCGCCTGCGGCTAAAACTACGCTACCTAAACTGGCCTCAATAACCCCATCATTCCCAACCGCCGCAGCTAGCAAGGCCACGAAGCCTCCAGGGGCTGAAATATATCCCTGATTAACTATAGAACCGCCTTTGCCAAAAAAGGTAAACCGGCCGGCTAAGAAATCGGCGTCTCTGATATCTAAAGTAGATGCAATTAGCCCGGCGGCATTAACCGATGCCCCAGGAGCAAATAATATTCCGTTTTGATTAATTAAAAAAATCTTGCCGTTTGGAGCATTAATTGCACCAAAAATCCTGGAAGGATCCGAACCGATAACCCGGTTAAGAAAACTAAAAGCGCTATCCCGGTTATAATTAACTGTATTATCCACCCCTACAGAATAACTCTGCCAATTAGCGATATTCTGGCTGGATCCGACATTGATATTTAATACTCCGGCTTGAGAATAATCTAAAACCGCGCTACCGGCAGTAACAACTGCGGCTTGCGGTAACTCCGCGTGCAAACCAGCCGGAGAAGCCAGCAAGGAAACTAAAATTAAAATTGAAAATATTTTCGGGGGTTTAACCATGGTAACTCTCCTTTGTTTGAAAGCGTTTTCAAAATTTAATAAATTAATAATAACTTACTCCTTAAATAGTGTTTTTAATTTTTAATTGGGATTTAAGTCCAGTATTTGCAGCACTTTATAAGGCCTTTTCAAAACTATATGTATAAGTATACCTTATTCTAGCTAAAAGTCAAGTGGATTGGCCGATTTTTTTTAAATCTTTACTGTAAATTCAATCCAGGGCTGTAAATGTTGACGAGCAGTATCCGAAGATTTCGGTCCGCCTATAGGCCAGGCTAATTCCAACTTAGCAGATAACCGGTTAGTCAGACTAAACCTAAAACCGACGCCTGCGCTGTTTAACGTCCTGGTTTTGACCTCCTCAACATTAGAATTGCTACGCGTTGTGCCCCAGTCATAAAAAAGCACCAAACGCGTGGTATCGTACCAGGTTTCTTGAGTATAGGGAATTTTCAATTTTTTAGGAATAAAATAATATGGGAAAGACCACTCCACCGCAGAATAAAGCCCGCGGTCTCCGGCACATTCACCCGGGGCATACCCACGAACACTATAGGGGCCGCCTAATTGAAACTCTTCAGCCGCAGTTAAAGTATTATTGGTAAACTGCGCGGAATTCTTAAAAAGTAAATTTGATGAAAAAGGCATATTCTGGGATCGATAAAGGTTGAACACGCTTTTAAAGAACTTGCCCCCTGCCCCCACCCGGCTGGCCCGGGCGTCTTTTGCTTCCAAGCCTCCCATAATATTTGGAATACCCGTATCCAATTCTACGGTAAAAAGAGTCCGTCCCAAATTATCCAGATTGTCCAAATCGAAACCGAACTTCACCACCCGGGCATCATCGCGCGATGACTCCACCCCATCTAAATAGTTACGGATTTTTTTGTGGTCAAAACCCAGATGCATACGTAAATCCAAGTTGGCGTTTGAAATTAAAACTTGGTTTAAAAATATACCTATAATTGTAGACTTGCCTAAAGAATGTAATTCTTCAAATTCCCGGCCTAACCTTGTCTTAGCATAAGAAGCATTGACCCCCAAGTTCAGGCCTTGGTTAAGCGGGAATATATACCGGCCGCTTTTTAAAGTACTTAAAGAACCTTCTGAACGCATAAACTGAAAATAAAGCTGGTCATCGAAACCTAAAAGATTATTGTGCTCAAAGGTTACAGAATCCCGGTCCCGGCCGACGTAGCGGGAAGCAAAATTATCATGGGCAAAACCCACATGGATGGGTAGGTAATCTTCTACCTCAATCACAATATCCGTTGAACCCGGAGTTTTACCCGGGACTAAAATTGCCTTGGCCGAACGATCCGGCCTTTCATTAATTAAAGTCAGAGATCTCTGCAGGGAGGAGTAATCAAAAGGATCATTCTCTTTCAAGAGTAATTTTTTTTTATAGATACCGGATTTAAAATACTTATTCCCTTTTACGCTGATATCACCTACTTTACCTTCAACCACCCTGATGATCAGCACTCCATCTTTTCCAATGGTCTGCGGAGGAATGTAAGCGCGGGAGGTTGGATAATTCTTAGTTCTATAAGCATCAGTGATCAAATCCGCCACTTTCTGCATTTCACTAATGGCAAGTTTCTTATTTTCATAAAGCGTGGTAATCTTGCTTAATTCGGCTGTAGAAAGCAGGATCACCCCTTCGACATTAATTTTTTTAACTAAAACCTTCTCCCCTTCTGCCGCAATAGCAGAGATCTGGTCTTGTTCTTCAATTCTAGGCTTTTCTTTCTTCTCTTCGACTTTCTGTTCGAGCTTACGACTCCTGGACTGATCTTCCCGGAGCTTCTCTAAGCCACCGGCAGTTTGGGTGGCCGGAACGTCCACCGCGTAAGCATCCAATCTTAAAATAAAAACGCAGGTTAAAATTACAAAGGGGATAATCTTTAGCTTTAAACTGGCCATTACAACCTCCTTTTAGAATGAAAAACAGATTAAGAATATTTTATAACTAAAAAAAACTTTGTCAAGAGAAGATATATTAAAATTGGAACTAAATCCCAGTTATTACAATCACTTATGAATTATTAAAAATCAGCATAGCTAACCAATCATCGAAATTTTCCAGGAGGTTATCATGAATCTTAAAACAGATTTTAAGAAGAAAGATTTTTGTTAATAAAATTTTTATTCTTATAAATATAATATTATCAATAAGTTATATTAAATAAATTATTTTTACTCACTATTGAATTTTTACCCTGGATATGCTAGACTTTATTACAATCTGGAACAGCTTTGAAAAAGGCTAACTAGCAGTAATGCTGGGGCGCAAAGTGACAGCTCCGATGTCAATCGGAGGGCTGCATTGCCAAAGGATAAGAACCCTAAAATATCCTTTTAGGGTTTTTTAATGGCCCCGGCGCTTGAAAACCGGGGTTTTTTAATGGGCAAGGGGGTGTAAAATGGGCAAAAAAAAGATTTTAACGGGCTTACTAGTTCTTTTGATGGTCTCTACGGTTTGGGCCGGCGATAGCGTAACAATTAGCATGTCACTGACCATTCCCTCAATTCCAGGAGTCAATGCACCGGCAAGTATCCCAGAAACATTGTTGAGAAATTATCAGAGAGAAGATGTCATCAATAATAATACTGCCACGGTAGGAGAAAAAATTATAGAAAAGGAGGAGAACAAAGAAATCCTTCTTGCCCAAGGAGAAAAAGTTACCCGGCAAGTTAAGACAATTTACAGCCGGTAACGCCCCCTCCTCCTGTTTCTATATTTTACGTAGAGGAATGTTCCAAACCGAAGATTCCCCCTCTTGCAGGGGGAATTTCTTTTTTAAGGGGACTAGCGGCAAATAATATACCGGTATGGTGTTTAAGTCGGCGGCCAGCTCATGCTCACCGGGTGTAGCTTGTAAATAAGCATAATTGCCGTCGACCCCGGTAACTACCGTTTTATCGCCATCTAAGGTGATAGCTACTCCGGATACCCCTTTTTCTCCGACCGAATATTGCCCGTCCTGATTTAAATCTTCAAAAACTATACCGCGGATCTCCGAACGCGAAGTTATTCCAAAATAAACTTTGGTTACCGCAGCATTAACAATCGGGATATCCTGGGTAACCGGAACGGTCAAGATATATCCTACCGGCAGAGAGCCGGTATCTAAAGTCAGATGAGCGACCTTTCCGCGGGCCTGGACAAATTTAAAATATCCTAGTTCGTCGGTAATCTGGGATTTATTCTTACCCAACCAAACTCTAACCCCAAAAACCGGAGGCTCATCCCGCTCCATCAAACCATTAGCATTATAATCTTTGAATACATAACCCTGAATAGTAGAAACCGCATCCCAACGCAGACCGGTATCCCAAAGCACCTTCATCCCTACGTTAAAACTAGCCTCTAACCGACTGCTAGCGGTGGGTTTTTCTTTCCAGATATTCCTTACCCGGGCAGAGGCATAAATTTCTTGGCCAGCGCTGGGCCGATAAGAAAGTTCTCCGTAGCCCTCAATATAATCTTCCCCGGCCAAAAAGGACAACGGAGAACCTGCCCGTTCTTCATCCCGCCAGGTAAAACGCAATGATCCCCAAAATGGAGACCTGCCAATACGATCATACCAATCTAAGCCGGTTTCGGTCACATTCGGCCGCACGCGATTACTACTATTGCGTTCGGTCAACCAATTCAATTCCCGGTTATAATAATAATATAAGGCGCCAATCACGCTGAAACGTAAACCGGCATAAAATTTTTCGTTAGCGTAATCCAGGGTGGGTGCGGAGAAATTCTGATTATCTTGATGAGAATACTTCAAATAGCTAGAAACCTCTTTACCGAATAATGAAAATAATCTGTTTACACCGATTCCGGCCGACTGATAACGGGACTGTGATATCTTGCCCAGGTCATTCTGCAGGGTATAGCCGGCCTCCAAGGAAGTCAGCGGATCTAATCTATAAGTTAAATTACTATCTAAATCTTCATTAAAACGGTTGGGATTATCTTCTGCTGGGTAAAGCCGATCGCGATAGATAGAAACACGTTGAATAAAGGTAAGCTTATCCGTAGGCCGGTAATTTAAATTCAACAGCGCCCCCAATTCCCCTTGACTCCATCCGGCGCCGGTGATACTCATATATTCTTTATCAATATCCCTAAGCTGCAGATTAACATAAAGATTGTCACCGTTATAACGACTGGTGAATACCTGGGCCAAATTCTTAGTATCGCTGGCAATCTCATAGCTATATCCGTATTTTTTAAAATTCCAGCTCCCGATAAAATCATAAGCATATTCGTTAAGGTACTCCTGCCGGTCCCGGCCCCAGCCACGGGCTAAGCTGAATTTATAATTCTGCCAACTCCAGGGAGAAAAATTCAAACTAAAACCGCTGATAAAAGCATGGTTTGTCTTCCAGGTATTGGATAATGTGCCATAGCCTCCGCCGTTTTCTCTACCCCAAAATATAGAATAATCCAACATATTATGGAAAGCTGGCGAATAGAAATAAACACCTCTGAGGTTTACGCCCGGGATGGCTAAATTACTCAAATAAGGGGAATAATCCCCTGCCCGAAGGTTAAAACCGCTAAAATCGCCTAATTTTCCGTTGGTCAGTCCGGCGCTGACATAAGTCATATCCGTAGTTGTAGGTAGAGTGCGTTCGGTTATGGCGGCATCCAACAAACCATAAGGAGTAGCCCCTTCCAGACGTAAATTATGAATCCAAGAATAACTCCCGGTACGCTCAATAGCTTCTAACCGACGGCCGGTATAATAGGAATACCAGTCTAAATTATAGCGTAACTTAAAATTCCCCATACTCTCTACGTCCTTACGCACTGTTTCTTCCAGAGTAGGAGCCTCAGGAATAGGCATAATACCAGTACACTCTATGCTCGTACGCCCGGAATCATCCCAAATAATAACCGAGGCTAAACCCCGCCCCTTGGCTAAAACCGAAATCTCATGCTCATTTATTTTCTCCGCATAGAGTAATTCCGGTTGAACAACTAAAAAACGTTGAATATGACTGCCGCTGATAATAACGGATTTACCTTCCTGGATTTCTATAGGCTGCTGGATAGATAAAGCTGGATCGCTGAGAAAATATTTTAAAGGAGTCTTCTTCCTAGTAATATCTCCGGAGGCCAGATCCGGTTGGCTCGATTCAGAAAGAACCTCTGGCTTTAAACCTAAACTCTGGCTAGCTGCCAGTCCTTCTTTAACACTAAATTGGTTCAAGGCATTCTCGATAATGGCCTGCCTTTTCAGTTTCCCAGCAGAAGAACAAACCGAATAATCTAACTTGTCTGTGCATTGAACGCGGTCGGACAATTCAGCAACCAATCCGAGATAGTAAATTGCGGGAGCATAACCCGGCTCAGCCAGTAGCGCACGGTTAAATTGATCTTCCGCCTCTGCGAAATCTCCATTCTTTAATCCCCGAATACCTTCTTCGCAGAGAAATTCGGCGATCTGACTATAAGCGAAAACAAATTGCGGAGTGAGTATAATTAAAAAGAAGAGGCAATATAGAAAAAAAGAAATACGCAGGACAAAAGCAGGTCTAGCGAAAAACCCTAGCGGAAAATTGAATTTTTTAGGGCGCCTGCCAGCAAGGAAGAACATATTACTGAAGCTGTCCGATTTGAACAATTCGATTGTTCTCTCCTATTGTAACCGAGGCTTCTTTGGTGATTACCGGACCCCTACCGATACCGGCATCAGTGAGCGCTTTACCTAAATCTACAGTGATAACCAGATCATACTGGCCGGCGGGAATTTTGTCTTTCCAGATCCCCAGGAGCACCCCTTGACCACCTGGAAAAGTATAAACATCATTAAACGCTCCGCGGGCACTGACTAAACCATTTTTATTCATTAGACTAAAATTACCGGAAGCAGTAATATCGGTATTACCAGTATTCTCGAAATCCAAGGTAATCTCCAAAGATCCTTTTTCCTCCTGGGAAGGCTGAATTTTTAAATTAGTAATTCTGGCGGTTCTGTGTACTGTGCCCTTAACTTCCACATAGAATAAAGTGGCTACCCGGACATTAACATCTAAGCCCAGAGAATGTCCAGAACCATCCAAAATACCTTTGTTCATTAACGTTTCGAAAAAGAGCGTAGCAAAACGTGCGCCGCTAGCATCAACAGGGACATTCACTGAATAATTTATTTTTTGTTTACCAAAGGCAGGAATAGTCACTTCTGCCGGAGAAAAGCTAATCCAAGGGCAAGCTGAATAGGGAGTAGAATTAGCCGGAATAAATTCTTTAGCTCCTGAGCCTCCGGGTAGATAATACCAGTCTTCCAGGTAAAGCCGCATGCTTTTACTCTCGGAATTCGGGTTATCCAGGGTGATTTCTCCGAAAGAACGTTCTCCCGGAGAAACCACCACTCGGATTTTTGACTGATTCATAAAAGGCAATCTATCCGCCTGAACAGCAGGGATATAAACCCCTGCCGTCAGACAAATGGATATACCTATAATACGTAATAGAGTAAACAACCATTCCCCCTTTACAGTACTATACTACAATTATGCTTACTAAGCAATTACGGTGTAAGCGTAATTGTAACAGAGCCAGTATAAGTTCCTGCCGGCGTATCCAGGCCGATCGGAGTTACACCCGTAGCATCAGGATCAGCTGGATCTCCGGTGCCCACACCATAATAAATACGCAACCAACCACCGGCTAACTGCGTTTTATTATAAGCGATACTGTTGCTGTTACCATAGCTTACTTTTTGTAACAACGTACCCTTTACCACACCAGTCGGGTCAGTTTCTTTCACAAAAGAAACATTGACCTTGTTGTTTAAGTTATTAACTCCGCTGGCTAAGTTTGTACGAGTGTGGGTTAAGGTCCAAACTGTCCCAGAATTGTCTGTTACTCCGATATCAACAGCAAAATAGCTGGAAGCTAAAAAGATACTATTAGCTGTATTCCAAGTTAAAGTTCCAAAGCTAATCGCTGTTTGGTTGGGTGTCCAAACCGTCCCGGTTAC
Organism: Candidatus Omnitrophota bacterium; assembly: GCA_041308845.1. GTDB lineage: Bacteria > Omnitrophota > Gorgyraeia > Gygaellales > Profunditerraquicolaceae > UBA6249. The sequence continues at coordinate 7,808 of JBFZAT010000056.1, forward strand.
CCGGCTAATGCCCACAGTCAACCCTCCGGTTAATGTCGGAATAGTAGCATTAACGGTAACGGTCTGGCTTGCAGCCGCCCAAGCACTAGTTGCACAAAAGGCAACCACTACGAAAACCATACAAGCAATAAGTATGTTTTTCATTTTTACCTCCTCCTTGTTTAACTGTTTCTGTTGATAATCTCTCCCTTTTAACACTTGTTTCCCTCCTTATTAAATTTCGGTTAATGTATAAGTTATCCTCGAAGAATAATTACCCGCTTTTAGATCAGCCGGGCTGATTAATTCATAGATAATTTTAAACTGATCAGCAGAACCTTTGAGATCCGAAATAAATAAAAGAGCGCTGCCTTTTTCTACCGGAATTCTATCAGGAATCTTTAATTTCCCTTGAGTATTATTCTGTGCAATAGTACGGAGCGAAAAATATTGCGCGGGAATTTTATCCCCCTGGCTGTTGACTAATTCCGAAAGTACATTTTGGGTGACCTGATATGGCCGGCCCAAATTTGATTTAACTTCAATTAACACTTCGCTAGATCGCGGACCATCGCCGGGCTTAAGGTTTGAGAAATCAATGCTATAACGCTGATCCTGGGGAACAATGTAAATTTCAAAAACACGCTCCTGTCTAATCTCTAAATCCAAAGCACCTAAATTTATCTGTTTTCCTGCAGATTCTAGTAGATACTGAATACGCGAACGGTAGTTACCGGCCACCAAGCCCAGAGGATCAGCCAAAGAATAAACAATGCTAAAAACTTTGTCCGCACTACCATCTGGACGCGAAGAATAAATAGTCTGGATATTTTTTGAAACCGGAGCCGGCTGATTAACCGCTACGCCTTTTTGGGCATCCGGGACGCTAAAAAGAAGATTGCTATTATCGATAAACTTACCATCCTGAGACTGAATAGGCAAAGGCAACATCTGCATAATCCTAAACGGGCCGCCAAAAGAACTATTAATTGTAACCACAGCTAAGGAACTTCCACGTAGCTCATCATTGTCTGAAGGATTAATAATGATCGCGTTGACTCCTTCGGCCGGAGCCACAGAAACCGACAAAGATCCACCATCATCAGGAATATTTACATAAACCTCAATCACGCTGGTCACCGGCGGTTGAGAGGAATTAACCGGGCTCAAGATTAAACTAATGCGTCCGGTATAATAACCGGGCAACAGATCCTGGGGATTTATAATTCCGTAAACCAAAGTAAAGGTATCTGCCGTCCCAGCGGGATTTGAAACATAAATTAACTCATCATTTCTCACCGCAATATCTCCGGTCGGAAGACGTAAATCGCCATAACGGTTAGAACCCCGGATACCCCGAACCACGAAATTATTACCAATGGTGGCCGAAGGATTATCCCGGCTCCTTAACGGAGTTTCAATGCGTTGACGTATATCATAACGATTATTAATCGTATCATTAGAGGTAGTGAAAGTGACTCCTCTAGAAAAGTTAACCCGGTCAAACTCAAGACGGTAACCACCTTCATCAAGCATATAGCTCAAATCAAAGGCAGCCTGGGCAGGAAGAATAAAGATTCCTGAAGATGCCAGGAGTAAACTAAGAAAAATAATTTTAAAACTTTTTAACATGTCCATAATTTTACCATTTTTTAGCTTTAATTTCAATAAAAAACAAAAAACCGGACAGATCAAATTTCGGTCTTATCCGGTTGAATCACATGGCTCCTTTGCCCTCCAGCAAAGGATCCCGAATATATTACCTTACTTTGTATTATAAATGTAGCATTCTCTAGGTAGCTTGTCAAGTTAAATTTTAAGAAAAAAGAAAGGGTTTTCATATTTCTTCTGGCTAGATTATTGATGCAGCGCAATCACTTACATCTTAATCATTTATCTAGAGTAATCTGAGGCTTACATTATTAAGCGATGAATATTATAACTTCGGAAAGCCGTCAATGATATCAGTATATACAGGTAAGCAGCTTGCCTTGTGAAATAAATGCGCCTAGGTGGAATCGGACCACCATCGCCAGTTCCGAAGACTGGTGCCTTATCCGTTAGGCAATAGGCGCATTATCTAAATTATTTCCGCTTTGTCTCCGAATAATTTTTTAATCTGTTCTAATCTGGCTGTTTCTACAGGCAAAACATTTTTTTCAGCGGTAGAGCGCACCGGAGAATTAAGCTGAATCCTGTCTGGATTAATGAGTGGGATGATTTTGAGCAGTTGCGCAATATGCTCAGGACGGTCATTGACACCTAAAATAAACATTATTTCCAGCCAAATTTGACCACTAAACTCTTTCCTTAAAGCAATTAGACCATCGATCATGCTTTCGAGCCTGATTACTGGGTGGGGCCGGTCTATTTGTTTAAATACCTCTGGATCTACAGCATCTAAAGAAGGCACAATCAGATCCGCTTTCAATAACCCTTTGCGCACTTCCGGTTCTCCGAGCAAGGTAGAATTAGTAATAACGGCAATTTTTAAACCCGTGATCTCTTTAATCTGCTTAATCAATGCTCCGATACAGGTATTTAATGTTGGCTCACCTAGCCCGGAAAGAGTAATAAATTCCAGTTTTTTGGCAGTTTGGGGATGCTGCTGCAACCAATATTTCAATTCCAAGATTATCTTATCCGCCGGGACATACTCTGCTCTATTGAAAACCGTTTTGCCAACGCTGCCCCATTGACAATAAATACAATCCAAATCACAAACTTTATTGGCGCTTAAGCTCACCCCTAAAGACAACCCTAATCTGCGTGATTTTATCGGGCCATAGATATATTTCATAAAAAGTAATCCCTGGAGCAATAAATTTATAGGGCGCTGCTTATAAAAGTAGCGCCCTATAAAAATTTTAAAAAATTATTTATAAAAATTAATTATTTAACCTCGACCACGCAATTATGTGAACCAAGTGCATTAGCTACGCAAGAGGTACAATGCGGATCGTTTATCCAATTGCCATCTACGATGAACTTATATTCATACCTGCCGGGCTTAAGGGCGACCTTAACTACCCAATTCCCCTTACTGTCTTTCTTAGCAAGTAATTTCTTTGTATCCCACTTATTAAAACTTCCGGATACCAAAACTTTTTTAGCCCCCGGGGCATATAACTTAAACTCCGTGGGTTTTACTTCAGCTGTCCGTGGCATAACTCCCTCCTTTAAATAAACAGACAACTTACGGGATCTAAAGGCGCAAGTTGTAAAAATCCAGGCCCTTTGTGCCTACCTGCCGCCAGGCAGTAATTTAAGTATTATTTTTACACTACAAACAACAGCTGTCAAGAGAAAAAGGCGGCTCTAGAGAGCAACGATAGAAATTCCCCAACGGTCAGCTAAACGGATACTTTTCTGTTGGTCAATAAAAAGTGTTTTACCGGCTTCAAAAGCTAAGCAGCAACATTTAGCGCGGACTAAATTTTTAATGGTATTAAACCCGATCACCGGAATATCGAAACGCATGTCCTGTTTGGGTTTACTTACTTTGACGATCACCACTTTACCCCGGCCAATCTTACCTGCCCGGGAGATTAAACTATCTGTACCTTCAAAAGCTTCCACTGCCACGATGGCTTTACTTTTAACCGCTACGGTCTGGCCGATGTCCAAATTAGCCACAGCTTTAGCTAAACCGAGACCGAAATAAATATCCTCCCAACGGTTAAAATCCGGCTGCTGTTTAGTCAAAGTGCCTTTTTTAGGTAAATACTCCTCAACAAAAGTAGTAGAATCAAGTAAGGTGAATCCGGCCGCCTCTAACCTGGCGGCAACTGCGCCAAACAAAGTATCGGCCTTCTTATCTTTCAGAGCAGCTAACAATTGTTTTAATTCCGGGCTGCTCTGGGTTTCTGGGCTAAATAACCGACGCGGACTGATTTGACCAGCCATAACTATACCTTCAACGGCTTCGGCTTTAAATATATCGAACATTTTAGAAAATTCTGCTAAACGCAGCCAATAGATCTTATCAACGATCTTTTTTAATTGCCAGGAAGTATCACCTTTGATGGCAATGGCTACCACCTGCACTCCTTGTTTCTTGGCGCTAGCGGCAAACAATAAAGGAAATTTCCGGTTGCCGGCAATTAAACCTATTCTTTTCATATTTATTTAGCTTAACGGAAGGAGCGGGCTAGACCTCGCTCAGAGCTTTTGATAAAATTGACCAGATAAATTATTTCTTCAGTTTTTTCGATTTCTTTCTCTACCCGCTCCAGGGCATGTTTTGCGGATAGCCCGGAATTAAACACTAATTTGAAAGCCTGGTCGATCTTTTTGATCGAATCGTGTAGAATGCCTTTGCGCCTTAAACCAATTAAATTCAAACCGTAGACGCGCGCCGGATGGCCATCGCAGGTAGAAAAAGGAGGAATATCTTGAACTACCTTAGAGCACCCGCCGATAATTGCCAACATACCGATGCGCACAAATTGATGGATGGCTACCAGGCCACCGATTACCACTTTATCCTCAAGGCTGACATGCCCGGCTAATGTAGCATTGTTAGCCAACACACAACCATTACCGACCCGGCAGTCATGAGCAACATGAGAATAAGCCATCAACAAATTATCAGACCCTACAATGGTTTTAGCGCCCTCGCCGGTTCCTGGATTAAGCGTGCAATACTCGCGGATAATATTATTATCTCCGATCTCTAAAAAGACTTTTTCCCCTTTGAATTTAAGATCCTGCGGCCGGCTGCCGATTACCGCTCCGGTAAATATCTCACAATTTTTACCGATTGCGGTGTTGCCCTCGATAACGCAATGTGCGCCGATTTTAGTATCTGCGCCGATAATAACATTGTCACTAATTATGCTGTATGGCCCAACGCTCACCTTTTCGGCCAAACTTGCTTTAGGGGAAATTATAGCAGTAGGATGTATCTGCATCTTAATTATTCACCAAGGCACAGACAAAGTCTGCTTCCGCCACAACCTTGCCGTCCACCAATGCCCGCCCGCGTACCTGGCCGGTTTTTGATTTTACTTTAATCGCTTCTACTTCCAGGATCAATTGGTCACCGGGAACTACCGGCTTGCGGAATTTTACGTTATCAATCGATAAAAAGAAGGCCAACTTACCTCGATTATCTTCGGCAGCAAGCATCATCACCCCGCCAACCTGAGCCATAGCTTCAACGATAATTACTCCTGGCATCACCGGCCGGCCGGGAAAATGACCTCTAAAAAAATAATCGTTAATAGTGACATTTTTTACTCCAGTAGCCCGTTTACCTTTTTCAAGATGGGTAACCCGATCCACAAACAAAAACGGCTGCCGATGCGGGATAATCTTCATAATTTCATTAACATCTAGAGCCCCGTCGATAACTATCGCTGCTTTTGCATTTAATTTCTGCTCAAAGATCTTCTGGGCAATTTTTAAGTTTAAAGCGTGACCGCTCTTGAGTGCAATCACGTGCCCACGGATGGGGAAACCGGCTAAGCCAAGGTCTCCGATTAAATCCAGAATCTTATGCCGGACAAACTCATTATTAAATCTCAGCTTATTCTTAATTACTCCAGTTTTACCTAAAACTAAAGTATTGTCATAATTAGCACCTAAGCCTAAACCTTGATTTTGCAGTTCAGAAGCTTCAACCTCTAAACAAAAGGTACGCGCCGGGGCGATTTGGGTTTTAAAAGATTCCGCATCAATGGTTAGTTCCAAAAATTGCGCCTCTAACAAAGGGTGGTCATAATTTAAAGTATATGAAACTTTAAATTCTTTAGACGGCACTACGGTAATTGAAGAATCTCCTTCAGCGATAGAAATCGGTTCCTTAATAACATGGATATATTTTTCCTGTTCCTGCTCAAGAATACCTGCTTTCTCCAACGCTTCGACAAACTTAATTGCGCTCCCGTCTAAACCCGGCAGTTCATTATTATCTATCTCTACGTCGATATTATCGATGCCTAAACTAGATAGGGCAGCCATCAGATGCTCAATGGTCTGTACCTCTGCAAGATTGTTACCGATTGAGCTGCGGCGGCTGAATTTAGGGTCAAGGAACGACTGCACGTTGGCTTGTATCCGGGGGGCCCCGGGGGCATCCGTACGGATAAAAGCTACTCCGGAAGATACCGCAGCAGGCTTAAAGGTTATATTCACCTTATTGCCCGTATGAATACCAATACCGGAAAGCGAAACCTGGCTGGCAATGGTCTTTTGTTTTTCCATTATTTTTTATCCAATTTGGCTTCTAACTCTTCAATTTTTCTTTTTAATTCTTTAACTAAATCGAACAACTTAGGCAGATTCTGCAGGCTGGCATTTACTCTTTGGGTTGTCATAAATGGCCGGGCCGGATACCCGGAAACCATAGCCTCCGCCGGCACAGATTTAGCTACTCCGGATTGTCCGGTCACAATCGCATTGTCCCCAATAGTAATATGCCCAACAATCCCGGCCTGTCCGCCTAGAGTAACATTGTTGCCGATAATCGCGCTGCCGGCAATGCCTACTTGGGCGACAATCAGGGAGTTTTCGCCGATAATAACATTGTGGCCGATCTGCACTAAATTATCAATTTTAGTCCCCCGGCCGATAACGGTTTTATTAAAACGCGCCCGATCAATAGTAACGTTGGCTCCGATTTCGACATCATCCTGAATCTCTACCGAACCCACCTGGGGAATCTTATGGTGAGCGCCTTTAATCGTCGCAAACCCAAAACCATCCGAACCAACCACTGCTCCAGAATGAATAATCACACGGCTGCCGATACTCACCCGTTCGCGTATCGATACATGCGGATAGATCAATGTCTGACTACCGATTTTAGTGTGGTGGCCGACATAACAACCGGCGTAAATTATTGTATTGTCTCCGATAGAAACATTGTCCCCAATCACCGTATACGCCCCGATAGTTACGTTCTGACCCAGCGCAACGTTCTTACCCATAACCACCGTATAATCAATGCCCTGGGGATGCCCGGCATCATCTGGAGTAAACATCGAAATAATCTTAACAAAAGCCAAAGAAGGGTTCTCAGTTAAGATCAGCGGTTTGGTTGTTTCCTGGGCATCGGCGGAAGTAATAATCGCTGCGGCGCGGGTCTTATTCATCAAAGGGCTATATTTAGAATTAGCCAAAAAGGTAATATCCCCTTCAGCTGCCTCCCGGATCCCGGAAGCACCGGTAATTAAGGTCTCCCCGTTTCCGATCACCTGCCCATCGATTAACTTGGCGATCTCATTTAAGGTTTTCTGCATGCAATCAACCCTTCTTGAGCAAACAAATTAATTTATTTCTTACCGGAATTCAGAATCGCTACAATCTGATCGGTGATATCCATATTCTTGGTTTGATAAACCAATACCCGATCATTAAAAACTAAGGTATAACCTTCTTTCTCCGAATATTTCTTTACCGCCTGCTCGATATCCTGGAGAATCTCTTTCATCTTTTCTTCCTGCTCTTTACGTAACTCTTCCTGTTTTTTACGGTCACTCTCCTGGAATTCTTTTACTTTATTCTGCAGCTCAGCGCCCTTAGCTTCTCTTTCCTTATCGTTAAGCAAACTTAATTTATCCTGGAAAGTTTTTAATTCTGCGACTTTTTTATCCCGTTCATCGGTATAAACTTTTTCTTTATCACTCAAGGTTTTATCATAACCTTTAGTTTTATTATATTCGCTAAAAGCGCGGCTTAGATCAATATAAGCGAATTTATCCGCCGCAAACGCACTGCCGGCTAATAATATTAAACCCAGAATTGCTACTCCCAATACTACTGCTTTCTTTTTCATTGCTCTTCCTCCTTAATAATAAGTAATCCAAGATATTATAGGTTTTACAGTTAGCTTAAAAACCATGGCTGGCGCTGAAATGGAACCGCCCGCTATCTTTAGTATCCTCGCCAGAAGCCTTATTCAAAGGTATACCGTAATCCAGCATGATCGGACCAATCGGGGTGTTAATCCGCAAACCAATACCAAAACTGGATTTAAAACCTCCGCTATTCAGCGGGTTACTAGTATCTTTAGATGAAAAAATATCCCCGGCTTTTTCCCAAACATTACCCACATCATAGAATACTGCCACTCTTAGGAAATTAAATAAAGGATAGGTATATTCAACATTACCCACCACCATTGATTCCCCTCCTAAGGGATCCTTAGAAAGAGGATCAACCGGGCCGATTTTTCTTTCTTCATAACCCCTAATCGTATAAGCTCCTCCGGCGAAGAACCTTTCGTAAATAGGCAGCTTATCCGTATCCCCGTAAGGTTCGGCAAGACCTATCCTGCCCCTGATTTCCAGCACGGCATTATGCGGCATAGGAAAATAATGCGAAGCCCGGCCGAAAAATTTCAAATAGTTTTTATCTCCGCCTAACCCGGCAAAATCAAAAGCCGCAGTGAGGTAGTTGCCCTTTCTAGTATTAAAAACATTATCCCGCGAATCATAGCTTAAGCTAGGAGAAATAACGCTAATCAGATTTTTGCCTACCTCATCCTTTAAATCCTGAGAAGCATCCGCGGTCGGATTGCTGATTTCGATTTCATCCAAGCGGTAAGTTAAACTACCTCTTAAATATTCGGATAGTTCCTTGCCTAAACGTAAACTGCCTCCGGTTACTTGTTCATCGTAACCATATCCAGAATCGCTATCGCGGTCATGCGTACGCCGATACAGGTCAAATCCGAAAGAAACCGGATAATCAAACATCCAAGGTTCGGTAAAGCTGATGTCAAAACCGTTACTTAAGCTCCCGATTGAAGCGCGGGCTTTTAAGTTCTGCCCAGCTCCGGTAAAATAAGGCCAGTTTCTCCAATCAAAATTTTTCTGTTCGATCTCCACAAAACCCACGAATTGATCAACAGTACTATAGCCGCCACCAAAGCTGAAAGTTCCGGTTTTAGTTTCTTTAACATCCACCACTAAATTCTTTTTCTCCGGAAGAGCGGTATCTTCGGTGTCGTAGCTGATTTCTTCAAAATACCCTAAATTCGCTAACCTTTCCTTGCTGCGCCGGAGCTTATCTCCGTCGAATCTTTCTCCGGGCTGAATACGTAGTTCTCTGCGGATAACTAAATCCTTGGTTTTAATATTCCCCCGCACCTTAATTTTATCTACATAAACTACTTGATGCTCGGTAATCTTATAGGTTAAATCCACGCGGCCGCTTTCAGTATTAACCAAGGTTGCATCTTCAATCTGAGCCGAGATATACCCCCGGTCAAAATATATCCCTTGAATACTGATTAAATCTTTTTTCATCGCCTCCTGGCTGAAAACTTTACCCGGGATACAACTAGTCAAATTCTTCAGAATTTCTTTCTCGGTAACCTCGCGGTTGCCTTCTACCAGTACCGAACCGACTAAATATTTTTTGCCTTCAGATATTTTAATCTTAACCAACAATAAATAAGCTTTCCGGGGATCCGGACCGACTTCATAATCTAGAGCAATATCCGTAAAACCTTCTTTCTGATAGAAAGATTTAATTCGTTCGATATCCTCCTTAAACACCTCTTCTTTAAGCACCCCGGCATTAAAAAGCCAGGCCCGCTTAGTTTTAATTAATTTCAGAATACGGCCGTCAGGAAAAGACTGGTTTCCTTCAACGGTGATATTACGAATACGCACCTTTCTACCTTCAACCACCGTAAAAAATATCCCCACCTTATTAGTCTGGGGATCCGGCTCGATTCTATAAGAAATATCCGCCTGACTATACCCAATCTTTTCATACATCTTTTTTAAAATCCGCAGATCCTCGCCTAAAAAAGGGTGGTCTAAATATTGAGTCTCCCGGGATTTTAACTGTTGTTTTAGCTTATCCTCTTTCATCGTGATCAGATTGATTCCCGAAAAACTGATCTTCTCGATAATTGGCCTTTCGGAAACAGTAACCAGAACTTTTAGGCCCTCTTTATAATCCTGGGTATCAATTTTAATATCGCTGAAAAATCCCAACAGATATAACCTCTTTAAATCATCGCTAATTATATTTTCCTGATAAGCGCTGCCGATCCGGGTCTTCATTTTAGAAATGATGACATTAGTACTGATAGATTTATTGCCGATAACCTCTATGCCAGTAACATTTTTTAATGTTGGGCCAGCGACTTCGGGAACAACCGGGGATGCCTTGGGGGCCTGCTCGGTAGAAATTTCTTCGGCCAATAGGCAAGTACTACTTTTAAGAATCAACAAAGCGGCTAGCAAAACAAAGATAGGTTTAGACATTTTCATTATTATATAAGATTAGCTACCTTAAATCAAATAATTATTCCACCCGAGATAGATTATCAAACCGGGTATACTCTTTAATAAAAGCCAACTTCAAAGACCCAACTGGGCCGTTACGCTGTTTAGCAATGATGGCTTCGGCGATACCTTGATTGTCCGGGGAAGGATTATAATATTCCTCCCTTAAAATCAATACCACTACATCCGCGTCCTGTTCGATCGCTCCGGATTCTCTTAAGTCTGAAAGTTGCGGCCGGTGATCCGTACGCGATTCTACTGCCCGGGACAACTGGCTAATGGCAATCACCGGTACATTCAATTCTCTAGCCAGAGCTTTCAGGGAACGGGAAATTTCAGAAATTTCCTGCTGGCGACTTTCCATATTCATCGCTGAACCACGCATCAACTGCATGTAATCTAAAATAATCAATTTTATGCCGTGATGGGATTTTAATCTTCGAGCGCGAGCCCGCAACTCCATCACTGAGATTGCCGGAGTATCATCAATAAAAATCGGGGCCTCCGAAAGCTTGCCCGCTGCCGCCGTCAGCCGCGGCCAATCGCTAGTAGCCAAATAACCGGTGCGTACTTTGTGCGCATCCACCCGCGCATGTGAGCAAAGCATCCTTTGCACTAATTGCTCTTTGGACATCTCTAAACTAAATATCGCCGTCGGCACCTTCTCGATTACTCCGGCATATTCAGCAATACCTAAAGCAAAAGCACTTTTACCCATGGAAGGCCGGCCGGCAACAATAATCAAATCGGAAGGCTGTAACCCGGCAGTTTTAATATCGAAGTCGATGTAGCCGGTGGGAATACCGGTAACGTGCGCTTTATTCTGATAAAGTTTATCGATAGTTTCGATACTTTCCTTAACAATTTCTTTAAGATGTAAATAGGTACCTTGATTTTTCCGGTCACTGACTTCAAAGATTAATTTTTCAGCCGTATCCACAACTTCGGCGATATTTCCTTCACTCTCATGACAAACCGAAATAATTTTGGTAGAATTATTAATTAAAGTCCTAAGAATATATTTTTCCCGGACAATGCCGGCATAATGATTGATATTGGCCGCAGTAGGAACAGCATTGGCCAAAAAGGTCAGGTAGCTGGCTCCGCCTATTTCTTCAAGTACGCCAGTTTGTTTTAAAACATCCGCCAAAGTGATCAAATCTACAGCTTTATTAGCATTATAGAGATCACTGATCGCCTGGAAAATTTTACGGTGGGTATCTTTATAGAAACAAGCCGCATCTAATTTTTCGGCAGAGATCGAAACTGCCTCCTCATCTAATAGCATCGACCCTAGAACCGCCATCTCTGCATCTAGATTTTGCGGGGGAAGTTTATCTAAAATTAAATCTTTGGCCATTTTTGCTCCCAGTCCGATCTGCCTATTGACTATACTAGGCTTACTTCTTGACCACCCATAACTTAACCGTCGCGATTACCTCCGGATGCAATTTCACCGGTAGCTCATAAATTCCTAAAGACTTGATCGGCTCGGGTAAAACAATAGCGTTTTTATCGATAGAAAAACCTTCCGCCAGCAAAGCTTCGGCTATTTCATGGGAATGAATACTACCGTATAATTTCTCTTCGCCTTGAGTCAGCGCCGGGATAGTTAAGGCTAATCCGTTTAAGCGCTGCTTGATCAATTCCGACTCTTGCTTAATCTTTGCCGATTGGGCCAGACGAGCCGACTGTTCCTGCTCTAATTTTTTCAAACTGCTGGCAGTAGCCGGTTTAGCCAGGTTGTGCGGAAAAAGAAAATTCCTAGCAAACCCTTCTTTAACCTGCACTACTGTCCCGGCGCGTCCGATTTTTTCTACGTCTTTATTTAAAATAACTTCCATTTTAATTTAACGAGTATAAGGAAGTAAAGATAAAAATCTGGCTTTATTAATCAACTCCTTAATTCTTCTTTGATGTTTAGCACAATTACCGGAAAAACGGCTGGAGTTTATTTTCCCTTTTTCGGTCATAAAAACTTCCAAGCGCTTGATATCCTTGTAATCGATACTGCCTAATTTATCCGCACAGAAACGACAGAATCTTTTCCTGACCGGGCCCAATGAGTCCTTTTTTTTCTTAATGATTTTCTTGTCCTTGCCAAAACCTCTGGTTTTAACCTTCATGCGTTTCATCCTCGCTTTCTGCTAACCATGTTGATTCGCTGCTTGAATCTTCAACTAATGCTTCAGGCTGTACTGCGCCCACTGGAGTTTGCCCCTTAGCTTGACCAGGAGCACCCATAAATTGTACGCGCTCGGCCCTAACTTCGATCACCGATCGTTTAGCGCCGGCATTATCCTCCCAAGAACGCGATTGCAGGCGGCCTTCAACAAAAATACTGCTTCCTTTATGTAAATATTGATTGCAGGTCTCCGCCTGTTTATTCCAAACAACCGCGGTTATAAAACAAACCTCCTCTTTTAACTCCTGATCTTTGCTGCGGTATTTACGATTAACCGCCAGGCGTAAATTTGCCACCGCCATGCCCTGCGGGGTATAACGTAATTCAGGATCTTTGGTTAGATTGCCCATCAACAATACTTTATTATAACTAGCCATATTAACTCTTTCTGCCTGCTGCAAAACAGGCTCGCTGGCGGCCGCCCGGGCCGCTTAATCCATCCGGGTAAATAAGCACCTTAAAATATTTTCGTTAATCCGATAGATGCTGCGCACTTCTTTGATCGCTGAGGCCGGAGCACTAAAAGCTACTAAATAATAAACCCCTTCCATAAATTTCTTAATCGGGAAGTATAGCTTACGCCGCTCTGCCCAGATTCCAGACTGAGCAATCTGCCCGCTATTCTTAACTATCGCATCGTCGATTTGCTTAAATAATGTTTTTTTATCCTCATCGGATAAATCCGGTTTAACAATCACCATCGCTTCATACTTATTCATTTTTACTCCTTAAGTTAAAGATGTTCATCGTTTCTACTATCCCCTTCTCCAGCCAACTCTGGCAGCAGCTTACCGCATCTAGTTGGATCTTTTTGACTTGTGCCCTCTGACTGGATGGAAAACCCGCCAGCACATAATCTGCAGCGTCTTCTCTGGATGAATTTTTCGGCCTTCCGATTCCAATACGTAAACGGTTAAAATCCTGCCTGCCCAAATGTTCGATAATCGATTTCAAACCACGCTGACCGCCGCTGGAACCCTGCGCTCGAATTTTCATCCGGCCTAAAGCAAGATCCAGGTCATCGCAAACAATTAATAAATCCGCAGTGGAAACTTTAAATTTTTTTACCAGGGCCTTGACCGCAATCCCGCTTAAATTCATATAGGTCTGCGGTAAAGCCAAAACTAACTCTTGAGCGGAAGAACTATATTTAGCCACTAATGCCGGAACTAAGCTATCCGGTTTAAATTTAATTTTCAAAGTACCGGCTAAAGATTGAACTACCTGGAATCCGATATTATGACGGCTAGCAGTATAAGCCAAACCGGGATTGCCTAAGCCCACGATCAATTTTATCCGGTCAGAAATCATTTATTTAGCCCAGATAGGATGGAATCTGCAGACTTATTTTTTATCTTTATCTTTACCCCCTTCAGCTGCCGCAGCTTCCCCGGGGACTTCTTTCTTTTCTTTAATTACTTCTGGCTCTTTGGCCGCTTCAGTATCTGTTTCTTCAGCCGGGACTTCTTCTTTCATCGGAGCAGCCACATGCAAGACTACCGCCGTCGGATCATTCAAAGGCCTGACCCCTTCCGGGAAAATTATATCTTTAACATGAATAGCATCACCCAATTTAAGGGCAGTAACATCCACCTGTATCTCTTTGGGAATATTCGTAGGCAAACATTCTACTTCCACCTCCCAAAGCAAATGTTCTAAAGATCCGCCCTCCTGCTTGACCCCAACAGCTTCACCTTTGGCCTGAACCGGGACATTAACTTTAATTGATTCAGTCAGGGAAATCTCATTAAAATCCACGTGAATAATATCTTCACGTACTGGATCATACTGGATTTCTTTCACCAAACACGGCCGTCCTTTAGTCTTTTTATCATCTTTAATTTTTAAGTTAATAATTACGCTCTCTAAGCGGTGCTGATGCATTAATTTTAAAAGGACCCCGCGGGAAATCTTTACCGATAAAGCATCCTTCCCGTGATAATAAACTACTGCCGGCAAATAGCCTTCATCTCTTAAATCCTTGGCTTTGGCGCGGCCTTTACCTTCTCTTAATTCTGCTTCTAAAACTATCTCTTCCATTTTAACCTTTCTTAATGAGCACTTGGCTTACGAGTACAACCGTACGAATAAGTCAATGTGCGAATTAATCCTGGACATCTTTGATGTCGAGGATATTTCCTTATTAATCAAATAGGCAGCTGACTGATTCCTCATTATGGATTCTTTTAATCGCTTCCGCCAAAAGATTGGCTACAGAAAGCACTTGAATCTTCGGATTTTTCTTTTCTTCTAATAAAGGCACGCTATCCGAAATAAGCAACTTCTCTAAACCTTTACATTGATCAATACGCGTAATCGCCGGGCCCGAAAGGATACCGTGAGTAATCGCGGCATAAATAGTCTTAGCTTGGGCTTTCTTGAGGGCCTCTACTGCTTCGATTAATGAGCTACCGGTAGCAATCATATCATCAACGATAATAACATTCTTACCTTCTACTTCTCCCATAATATGTATGGCTTCGGCCTTCTCAGGAGAAACCCGCCGTTTATCAATAATCGCCAACCCCGAAGAAACTCTTTTAGCATAAGCCCTGGCCATCTTAATACTCCCGACATCGGGTGAAACGGCCACTAAATCCTTAATATTCATTTTAGAAAAATAATCTACAAATACCCCGACAGAAAACAAATGATCTACCGGAATATCGAAAAATCCCTGGATCTGACCGGCGTGTAAATCCATAGTTAAAATCCGATTAGCTCCGGCAACCGTTAAAAGATTAGCCACTAATTTCGCAGTAATCGGAACCCGCGGCTGGTCTTTACGGTCCTGGCGGGCATAGCCAAAATAAGGAATTACTGCAGTAATCCGGTGCGCAGAAGCTCTGCGCAAGGCATCGATCATAATCAACAATTCCATCAGGTTATCATTAGAAGGCGGGCAGGTCGGCTGAACAATAAAAACATCCTTGCCGCGCACATTTTCATTAATCTTGACCCGGATCTCTCCTTCGCTGAACCTGCCGACTAAAGCATCCTGTAATTTTACCTTCAGATCTTTGCAAATATTATCCGCTAATTCCGGGTTCGCATTCCCGCTAAAAATCGCTAATTTATCCATGCTGGCCTCCCTGCCTGCCGGTGGCAGGTATTTTCCTTAAAATCCTGGACGGAACTCCCACCGCCACGGTTTTTTCTGGTATATTTCTGGTCACCACTGTTCCGGCTCCGGTAACCGCGAATTTACCGATGCGCGCCGGGGCAACAATCACAGTATCCGAACCAATATTAGCATTATCTTTAATGATGGTATAATGTTTGTTTTTACCGTCGAAATTAGCCGTAACCGTACCGGCGCCGATATTCACATTAGCACCGACTGAGCTATCTCCGAGGTAAGAAAAATGCTTAACGAATGTTTTAGTGCCAATCCGGGAACGCACCATTTCGATAAAGTTGCCGGCAGTAACATCATCTGCCAACCGGACGCCTTCTCGCAGGTGCGCAAAGGGACCCACGTAACAACGTTTTCCAATTCTAACATCCCTTTCAATTACTGTAAAGGGATAAATCACCGTATCTTGACCAATACGGGTCCCGTAATTAATAAAAGTTGAATCCGGGTCAACAAGCGTGACCCCTTCCCGCATCAGCTTGTCATTAATTATTTTCTGCATCAGGCGGTTAGCCTGGGCTAATTCGGCGCGAGTGTTAATTCCCAAGGCTTCCTGCGGGTCGGCAACCTTTAAACTATCAACTAGATATTTCTTCTGAGCGAAAATTCCAATAATATCAGTTAAATAATACTCCTTTTTACGGTTTTGTGGACGGATGAGTCCTAAATGAGCAGCTAACTTTTCCTTGTTAAAAACCATAATCCCGGTGTTAATCTCTTGGATATCCCTCTGTACTTCATCGGCATCTTTTTCTTCAACGATCCCGCAAATACTGGAATATTTATCGCGCATGATCCGTCCATATCCGGAAGGTTTCTTTAATTGCGCCGTTAATAATGTAGCATCACTATTATTCTGCTGATGATAATCGATCAGTTTCTTAAGTGTCTCTTTTTTTAAAAGCGGGTTATCTCCATAAAGAATTAATACTGTCCCTGGTAAGCCCTTTAAAGCGCCCAATCCGGTTTTAACAGCATCCGCGGTACCAATCAGTTTTTTCTGGATAGCAATTTTTACTCCTCCCGGCAAAAACTGTCGCACTAACTCCTGTTTATGCCCCAAAACAACAACTGTCTGCGCCGGCTTTAAGGCAGTAACTAAATCTAAAACATAGTTCAGCATCGGACGGCCGCAGAGTTTATGCAACACTTTAGGCAAGCCCGATTTCATGCGTGTACTTTTACCGGCGGCTAAAATTATTACCGCAATTTCATTTTTTAGTTTCTTGGCCATTTTCTTTTTTTCTTTCGTAATCTACTTTAGATGTATTGAAAGGCAGTGATTCTGCCCAACACTTTTATTGGGACGCATGGATTCGAACCATGATAGCCAGACCCAAATTCTGGAGTCCTACCATTGGACGACGTCCCAGTTCTTGCTTAATCCAGCACCAGCTGACTCTCTACAGCAGGATTCCACCTTATTCCTAGACTCAAACAACTGGATTTTTCTAAATTCAAAATCCAGATACTCAAATTAGACGGCAACCCAAATTATTCTAAGACAGGGCCAGAACCCAACCTGGCTTTTTCCTGCGCATACACCTCAAGAACTTTTGTCTGTAGGCGCTCTCTAAACGGCTGCGTTATCGGGTGAGCAATATCCCTATGTTCGGCTTGACTGCTTGAGGCCTCTTCTGCGCGCAGCGGAGTAGCTTCAACCGGTAGGGGCGCAGCACATTGATTACAATATTTACTGCGAATTTCATTCTTAAAAGCACACTTAGGACAGGCATGCTTTACTTTACGGGAAGGCATCGCAATAAATAAACCCGAGCCGCCTTCAATTACTTTGATATCTCTGACTACAAAAACATTATCGAAAGTAACAGTAGCGTAAGCCTTCAATTTCTTATCTTGAGAATCCTTTAATATTACTCTGACTTCGGTTATCTCCACGACTGCCTCCGGAGAAATTTAGCTGCCTGACGGTAACTAAACCGTAGAAACCACAAAAAATTGCCAGGATTTATACTGCTTACGCAGCCGGCCGCATAATGTTTGCGCCTGCTGGCGAGAATCGCAAAAAGCAAAAACTACCGGTCCGCTACCGGACATCATTACTTTATCTAAACCCATATCGCAAAGAGCTTTTTTAACCTGTTTAACCACAGGATAAAGACTGCAAGTAATAACTTCTAAGCTATTAAAAAGATAACCACTACTAAATGCTTGGCCTTTCTTCAATAACCCGGAAATTAATATTTTAACATTATGCGCTGCCCTTGTCAACCCAGAAAAATTCCGGTTAGCAGATAAAAAAACATCAAATTCCCGATAAATTAAGGGCGTGGAAACTTTTAAATCCGGATAAACCAGTATAAAATGCAGCTTAAGCTTATTTAAAGAGATTAACGGCTTAATTTTATCCCCGCGCTCAGTGCCTAAAGCGAACTTTACCTGGTGGATAAAAAACGGGATATCGCTGCCTAACTTAGCCCCTAATCTTACTAATTGTGTTTTGGATAAATTTAGATTCCAGATCCGATTTAACTCTACTAGGGCAGTGGCAGCATTAGCCGAACCTCCCCCTAGACCAGCGCCCACAGGTATAACTTTATTAATCTCTATCTCTATACCCGCGCTTAATTTATATTCCTGCTTTAATAATGCCGCCGCCCGATAAACCAGGTTACTTTTATTCTGAGGCACTGCTGGGTTACTACATACAATTTTAATTAAATTATCTTTGCGTGGTTTAAAGATTAACCTATCCGCTAAATCAATACGCGCAAATAAAGTACTTAAATCATGAAAACCATCCTGGCGCCGGCCTAAAACCTGTAGATAAAGATTTAGTTTAGCGAAAGATGCGATCACTGGCGATGCAGAAGGATGTTTCATGAACTTATTTCTTCTTCAGGGGGAGATTGGTTAAAACTGAATTTTCAATATCCGCACTGCTTAATTTATACTCTTTTAAGAGCTCATCAGGCTGTCCGGATTGGCCGAAGCGATTACGCACTCCCACCCGGATGACTTTAACCGGGCAATGTTCGGCGACTACCTCATCAATACTAGAAGCTAAACCGCCGATTACATTATGTTCCTCGCAAACTACCAATAACCCGGTTTCTTGAGCCGCCCGAAGAATAATTGCGCTATCTAAAGGACGGATAGTATGCATATTAATCAAGCGCGCCTGGACACCTCGAACAGCTAAATTCTTGACCGCTGCATATGCCTGATCCACCATTATGCCGCAGGCAATAATCGCCGCATCATTACCTTCAACTAACAGTTGAGCTTGCCCGAATTTAAACTCCCCCTTGTTCTCAACCGTAGGCACCTGCGCTCTGCCTAAACGAATATAAAAAGGCCCCGCTTGCTGGGCAGCAGCCATAATCGCATCCTTTGTCTGCGGAGCATCTACGGGAACAATAATATTCATGTTAGCCAAAACCCGCATCAGGGCAATATCTTCCAAAGCCTGATGGCTTGCTCCGTCCGGCCCTACAGTAATACCGGCGTGGGTGGCGACAATTTTTACGTTAAAATTATTATAACTGATAGAAACCCTAACCTGATCCCAGGCGCGTCCGGCCGCAAAAGCAGCAAAAGTAGAAAGGAACACCGTCTTGCCACAACTGGCTAAACCTGCGGCGGCAGCCATCATGTTTTGTTCTGCCACCCCAAAATTAAAAAATCTATCCGGAAACTGCTTGGCGAAAAGATTAGTACGGGTAGAGCTGGAAAGATCCGCATCTAAAACCACGATATTCTTATCCAACGCCCCTAATTCAACTAAGGTCTTGCCGTAAACATCTCTTTGATAAAGTTGCTCTACCATCAGGCCAATTCCTCTAAGGCCTTACGGGCCTCTTCTGCGGTAGGGGCGCGGCCATGGAAACCAACTACCCCCTCCATAAATGAAACACCTTTACCTTTTACGGTCCGGGCAATAATAATCGTCGGTTTATCTTTAATAGTTCTAGCTTGATCGTAAGCCGCCATGATCTGCTGCATATCATGGCCATTAATCTCAATAACATGCCAGCCGAATGCCTGCCATTTAGCCGCTAACGGTTCGATTCCCATGATATCTTCGCAACGGCCATCAATCTGACAACCGTTAAAATCTAAGATTGCGCAAAGATTACTACAGGAAAAATGTGCGCAGGCCATCGCTGCCTCCCAAATGTTACCTTCTTGTATTTCTCCGTCGCCTAATAAAACATAGACCCGGTAATCTTTTTTATCCATTTTGGCAGCCAGGCTCATTCCTAAGGCCACCGAAAGACCTTGTCCGAGTGAACCAGAGGCAGATTCAACCCCGGGAGTTTTACGGTCCGGATGCCCCTGTAAGATCGAACCAAGTTGACGTAAAGTAAACAATTTTTCCTGAGCAAAATAACCCCGCTGGGCCAATACCGCATACCAAAGCGGGCAGCAATGGCCTTTAGACATATGAAAACGGTCACGCTCCGGCCATTGCGGATCAACCGGATTGATACGTAAAACATTAAAATACAACGCAGTCATTAAATCTGCGGCAGAAAGGCTGCCCCCGGGATGTCCGGAACCGGCTTGAAGGAGCATCTGAATTATTAAACGCCTGATTTGACGGGCCTGAACGTTAAGCTCTGCAGAAGTTAATAACTTATTGACCATGTTGAATAAACTCGGATAGTTTTGCTTTTACTGCTTCTTGTTGAGAATTTAATTTTAATGATTTCTGCCAATTAATTTCAGCTTGTTCCAAATCACCTAATTTCAGAAAAACATCCCCCAGATGATCATAAATCACCGGATCAGATAAAAAGGAAGCCGCCTTTTCTAAATAATTTAATGCCTCCGGAAAACGCCCTTTTTTATAATAAAACCATCCTAAGCTATCCAGGTAGGCGCCGTTTTCCGGCTCAATTTCCAATGCCTTTTTAATCATCGCTCCAGCCGGATCGATGTTCTTATCCTGCTCTAGATAAAAATAGCCTAAAAAGTTCAGCGCTTCATGATAATCAGCCCTTAATTTTATGGCGCTCTTTAACTCTTTTTCTGCAGAAGGATAGTCTTTTAAATTATAATAAATGTTACCCAGGAAAAAATGCGCTTCCGCATCAAGCGGGGACAAATTTAAGATCAGCTTAAAAATACCCTCGGCTTGCTTGAGCTTATTCTGCTGCAGGTAAATCGCACCCAGCCCTCGATAGGTATCGAGATTCTGAGGTTCAAACTTAACATGATTTTCCAGCGCCAGTATATATTCTGCCGTGGCTAAATCCGTTTTTTCCTGGTTAGCATAGACTAGAGCTAATAATGCGTGAGGCTGGACCGCCTCCGGGTCAAGCTCAATCGACTTTTTTAATTCTACTACGGCTTCCTCCATTTTATCCTTTTGGATAAAAGCCGAGGCTAAATTCAAATGCAACCAAGAACTTTGGGGGTCGATGGCGATCGCTTTCTTATATTCCCGCACCGCCCTCTCTAAATCCCCCTGACCCTGGTAATAACCTGCGATAATATAATGGCTTAAACTTCTGGTGTCTTCTTTATGAATCTGGCGATCGGCAGCCAGTCCATATTTCTCTGTCTTATACGTATCTTTAGCCTGGGCGGGTAAAACGCTTAAGGCTAAGGTAAGGCACAAACAAATTACACCGTTAAAATATTCAAACTTCAAAATGGTCCTTCTAAGATTATCCCGCCGCTTTAGTTCAAAGCTATTTTTCGGGCTACGGAAAAAGCAGAATTTAGCCTTTTCCACCCCAGGCTCTCTTCTTCAAGTGACGCAAACGACGACGTAATTTCTTACGCTTATGGGTTTTGATCTTTTGTCTTTTTCTCTTCTTTCCACAAGGCATATCTTCTCCTCTTCTTCTCTGCCTAAAGCCGCAAAAATACAAACAGACTTTAATTAATAAATAACTTTGTTCAGCGGATATTCAATAATCCCCTGCGCGCCTTTAGCTTTCAACGCCGGAATAAGTACACGCACAATTTTTTCATCAATAATTGTTTCGATAGCAAACCAACCATCATCACTCAACCCGGAAATCGTAGGTTTTTTTAATGCCGGCAACTGCCCGAGTACCGCGCTAAGGTTTTCTTTCTTCACGTTCATTTTCAGCCCAACTTTATCTTCTGCAGCAATCGCCCCTTTTAAAAGCAGGGCGATCTGTTCCATTTTAGTTCTTTTCCAGACATCTTTATAGGCTCTGGAGTTAGCGATAAATTGAGTAGTCGATTCGCAAAGAGTAGCAATTTCGACTAATTTATTCGCCCGTAAAGAACTACCAGTTTCTGTTAATTCCACAATAGCATCTACCAATCCGCCGCTGACTTTAACCTCCGTCGCTCCCCAACTGAATTCTACCTCTACTTTAATCTTATTTTTCCGGAAGAACTCTTTAGTAACATTCACCAGTTCGGTAGCAATCCGTTTACCGTTTAAATCTTTGATCTTTTTCATTCCTGAATCTGCCGGTACAGCTAAAACCCAGCGGACTTTATTCAAACCTTGTTTAGCATAAGTCAAATCCGTCACTCTAACCACCTCAGACTTATTTTCTAGGATCCAATCATTGCCGGTAATCCCGCAATCTAAGGCTCCGTCCTGAACATAGCGGGACATCTCCTGAGCCCTTAAAAGAACAGGTTGGATTTGGTCATCATCGATCGAAGGAAAATAAGACCGCGAACTAGAAAGGCCGACATTAAACCCTGCTTTCTTCAGCATCTTAAAGGTGGATTCTTGAAGGCTGCCTTTAGGTAAACCTAATTTTAAGAGTTTTTCTTTCATCAATTTTTCCTTTTTACTCAATAAGCGGAGAATTTATTATATCCAGATTAACATCTCTTGTAAAGCAATTATTTAAACACTGTTTTAAAAAAGACCTTTTTACCCTAGGTACACTTCGATTATATTAAGTTTGTCTTTCGGCAGGCTCATAACTACTTCCCGAGCAACCACTACCCAGGCTTTTGCTTCTACCGGAATCTGTTCAGCGTTAAGCCGGAAACTTTTAATCCGGTACTGGCCGGCCTCCAGACGTTTGGGGTTTATAAAAATTATTTTTAAACGCCGAGCAGCAAAAATCCGAGTAATACTAATTTTAGTTACCGCTTTAAACTGCTCGCTAGAAAGTTTCGGTTCAATCAATAAATCCCCGTTTTGACCGCGGACCCCAAAAGCTTGAGTAAGTAAAGTCAGCATAAACCAGCTGGCAGAACCGGTCAAATAAGCATACATTCCCCGGCCGGAAAGATCGAAATACTCCGGCAAACCGGGATAAATCTTACTCTTTTGGGTGTTAGCTGCTAATTTATATAACGAGTTAAGCGCCTTCCAACCGGCAGTAGCATAACCTTGCTGGTATAAAGCGTAAGCCAACATGACTACCATGTGGCTAAATACTGCTCCGTTTTCTTTATCGCCATAGGCAAAAGAAAACGCCCGCCCTAAAGCATGTTGTTCCTGTTTAAAATCAGTATTTAAACGAATACCTCCAATAGAATTATCATATAAATAACGGTAAATATTCGATAATATTTTCTGCACCCGGCCAGCGCTGGCAATCTGGCTCATAATCGGAAAAACCTGGGCAGCCAAAGTCATACGGACATGATTACTCTTTCTACCTTCCACCCGTTGTTTATGATTATCGTAATAACCGTTGAAAAACCCGGTTTCCAGCCATTCGTTCTTTTGAATATGCTTCTTCATCCAGAGAGATTTTTCTTCCAAAGATTTACTTAAACTTAACGCATCCCAACATACTTTCTTGCCCGAAAGATGGGGCTGCGTGGCTGAAAAATATTTGGCTAAGATCCCGCGTTTTTTCACCCGGTTTGAATAATCAAAATTAGCCAAAAGAATCTCTAACTCCTGGGCGACTTCTAAATGCGCAATGCCAGCTTGAGTTAAAAGTTGCGATAAAGTAAGCAGGTTCTGGGCATACAAGGCAGAAAAGGCTACGCTTTCGCCATGCTCTTTGGCCATATCTAGCCCATCATTCCAGTCTGCTCCTTCCAAAAGCACTTGATTATGCGCGCCCACATTATAGAACTGCACTAAATTCTGAATTAATAAATGCTCCAATACCGTGCCCGAATAAATCTTCCCGGATTTTGTTCTCAAACAGTTGCCATCAGCTAAACTCCAGCAATAATCAATCTTGCGAGCGCGATTAATTTGATGATTCCTAAAATAAGTAGCCGGGGCCAATAAAATATTCGAATCCCCGGTTTCATGTATATATAGTTTCAGGGTAATCAAAGGCCAGACTCCATGGTCCATCCAAACCCGGCTGATATTATTGCGGTCAGCGATAAACTCACCCGGGTGTTTACCGATAATCGTAGCATTCGACCCGTCGATTTTGACCCCGCAAAAATTATTAATTAAAAACCCGCGTACTTCCTGCGGGTTACTTAAGATTAGCCCCAAACAATCCTGCCAAAGATCCCGCCAGCCGCGGCCGCCTTTGCCATAATCAAAATCCGGCAAAAATGAACAACCAAAGATTTTTCTTAATTGCGGCTGAAGATTCACCCAGCGCAGCCAATTATCGAAATTCCGGCTACCACTAGATACCTGGATAGAATTAGCCTGGCGCTGCCAGAAATTCCGGGTTTTTTCAAAATGCCTGTTTATTTTTATGCCAGAATTAAATTTGCTAATCAATGAATTTAAATTACATCTACCTTGGGTAATCCCCATAATAACGATATAGGTCGCCTGAGCTTGAGGCGGTAAATAAATCTTAGCAAAACGTAAAGCCGCCATCGGCTCTTTACCCTGGATCGGTTTTTTCGGAGGAAGCCGATTTGCAAAAACTGCTTCCGGGGCCTCTAAGTCACCGGCTTCTCCACAGAACATTTCCTGTGTAGGGTAAATATATTGCGGCCCTCTTCCCCGGCCATCACAGGAAGCCACATAATAAACAGTATTGTTAGGCCGGTGTCCGGTTTCATCAAACAGTAACGTCGGCTTAACTTTAATCCCGAATCTTTCAGTTTGAATCCTAGTCAGAAGGGAAGTTACATGGCGATGATCACGTAAATTATCGGCGCTGCGGGCATATAAAGGTATCGCTACATAAGGGATACAACTTAGGTTT
>JBFZAT010000057.1:0-11928 GCA_041308845.1 Candidatus Omnitrophota bacterium
GGAAATGGTCCCTTTCATTAAATACCAAGAGAATAAATAAGCTTCTAATCATCCCCCACCAAGGAGGAAAACACTTCACCCTTTCTTAAATCACAATTTATACGTTGTAAGAATAATTTCCCTACTCCGCCCTTAAGGTATAAAGACTTATTTATTAGAATAATTTTCTTTTTTTAAGCCCAGCACCATGCCAAACAATACACTATAAGTTAATAATATCGAAGTCAAATTTAAGCCACTACCTAAAAGATAGACCGCTAAAATAATAGGGAAAACTGAAAACCCCAATAACATATTTTTTGAAAAAATACTTTTTGCTGTTAATTTAGCTTTATAGGGAATTCTCCACAAAATAAATAATAGAATTACGAAATTAAAGGCACCGAACAAGCCCATTTCAGCCAAAATCTGCGGCCAAAACTGATCTATAGAATGGAAACCCTTTAAGCCAAAATTATACCATTTCTTCGAAAAATTGTATTTATCATATACTGGGCTGTTAAAAGTTACGGAAACAACCCCTCCATACCTTCCGGGACCCACTCCTAAGAAAGGATGGCTACGCCAAATCTCCATTGATTTGGATAAGGTATAGCCGCGAAAACTTTCTTCATTCCTCATTTCTTTAGATGTCCGTATAAAAAATGATGGTGTCGCAAAAACTACAATTATTATAAAAATAAGCGGAATTATAGATTTCTTGTTTCCCCCCTGTAGAAATAAATATATGGAGCTTAAAAAAAAAGCAGCCCAGATCATTCTGGATATACTTAAAAAAATACCAATACCAAAGATAATATTTTGCCAGCGTATTTTTTTATGAATACTGTAGTCAAAAATAAAAAACATTAATGAATACAAACCAAAAGCATTAGGATGTCCTATTAATGATGGTGTCCTTAAAAACCCAAACCGTATATCTCCTCCTGTATAATATCCCAGGAAAAAACCCATTTCTTGTATAATAGCCACAAAACAAAAAAATATTGCCAGTTTATGCAAGATATGATAGACACTTTTAATTTTCTTCTCTCTTATGGAGAATAAGCAGAATATAGGTATTGCCAAAAAATTCTTAATATAATCAAAAACACCATTAAGGGTCACTACCACCGGATTGTTATTTATAGCGCCGGATATTAATCCAACTATTGATAAAATCAATAAACACATTAAAATATAAACCGGCTGCACTTTAAATTTACCCTGATAAATCAAAGCAAGAAATGCCAAAAATAGCATTATCATAATAAATACTTCATCAAGGTAAGAAAATTGCGGAGGCAAGATCGACCTTTCGGACAATATATTTCTAAATGGCAAGACTACTAAAAATAAAATAACTATACACCAGTATATCTTTCCTAATAAAGTAAGGGGCAAAAAACTATTTTTAACATTAACCATCGACGTAATTTGCTGAGATGCATTTTTCATAAGATTGACTCAGTCTCTTCAAAGACCTTTTCATACTCTGATACCATTTTTTCTACCCTGAAATCTTCTGCCCGTTTTCTACCTGACTCAACTAAACACCTTCTCAATGATTCATCTTTAATTAATTTTAAAATGGCTTCTGCCATCGCGTTCTCATCTCCTACAGGTACCAATAATCCATTAACTCCATCGGTAATAATTTCATTAGGCCCAGAGGGACAGTCTGTAGATACAACCGCCGTACCGCAAGCCATTGCTTCTATTATGACATTAGGAAATCCCTCATATAGCGAAGAAAGAACGAAGATATCTGATTTTGCTATGTATTTAAAAGGATTATTCTTGAAGCCTAAAAACTCTACATTTTCTTGTATACCAAGTTCATTAGCCAAACTCTTAAGTTTATTTTTTTCTTCCCCCTCACCTAGAATTAAGAGTCTTGCATCGTTTTCTTTGAGGACTTTAGAAAAGGCTTGGAATAACAAGGGATAATTTTTTTGATAAGTCAATCTGCCACATGCTATTATTGTAGAAATTTCTTCCGCAAAGTAATCATTAACCGGTTGTCTACTTAAATCTTTTATTAAAGAAACACGTGCACAATTGTAAATTACTCGTATCTTTTTAGCAGAAACACTAAAAGAGTTAATTAAATCTTCCCTAACGCCCTTAGAAGCCGCGATAATTATATCTGCTCTAGGATATAATTTCTTTATTAGACAAGCTTTTAATATTTTAAACCTCTGAAACCTTAATGATAATAAACGATGATTCTGTTCACTGATAATAACCGCCGATTTAAAAACAAAAGCAATAATCCTTGAAATGATAGTGATACAATTAGCATAACCTAGAAAACTCACTACTATATCCGGTTTAATTTCAGGGTATATCTTATAGGCTAATTTAAAAATAAGTTCAAAGAAACTAAACCTATTTTTCTTGTTAAGATCGTATATTTTTATATCTCTAGGCACCTGCTCTAAATATACACCCTTTTTCTCAAAGAGCACGAGCGAAATAATAAATTTGTTCCTGTCAACATCCTTAAGAATATTCAATAAAACTCTCTCTGCGCCTCCACCTGTAAGCGAAAGAATAATAAAAAGTATCTTTTTACGGTTATCTCCCATATTTTATTTCTCTCCCACCGCGAACATCCTTGATTCCAGAATATAGTCTTTTTTCCACAATCCTCTGCCTGTGCCAGATTCAATAATTAAATATGCCTTTAAAATAATTTTTACTATCTGCCAAAGCATGGTCCTGATAAAACTTCTTACATCATGAATAACCGACTTTTCACCATACACCTTAATATTTTTAAAACCACATACCCGCAAAACCTGCGACAAACTCTTCGGCGTAAAACCTTGTTCATGGGTAAAATCACAATAACGCAGTCTACTACTAAATAAACTTTTGGAATTAAAAGTTGCAATCAACACATTCCCTCCCAGCTTTAAAGAGGTATGGATAGTTTCTAAAAAGTTAATCACCTCATCTTTTGTCAAGTGTTCAATAATATCGTTGGCAATTATCATATCAAATTTACCAAGACATTTTAGTAAATATTCCCCAAAATCTGACTTTTGAAGATTTTTCACTCCCATTTTTTCCGCTACATCCAATTGCTCTTGACTTATATCAACCCCTTGTGCATAGATATAACCTTGCTGTTGAAGGAAGTAAAGAAAATGACCTCCCCCGCAGGCAATATCAATAATATTAGCGGCTTTATCTTTAGGCAAGATATTCTTATACCTTTTCTTAGCAACTTTTGCATAAAGTTCATATTCTTCTTTCTTCAAACTATGCGTATAAACCCAATGCTTACTTACATAGCTTTCATAAATCCGTTTTCTGTAATTCATGCCTTATTCCTCCATATTTTTCGCCACTTTATAAAAATTTCTAGCTAAATAAACTAGAGAAAAAACCGAAACTAGAGAAGTCGCAAAGGCTATACCTGCGTTTTTAAAATATTTCATTAAAATAAGATTAAAAAGAATATTTAGTAAATTCATATAAAATGCGCATTTCATAAGAACTTTGGTATTTCTTAAAACAAGCAATCCTTTTACATATATCTGGCCCCAAACACAAGGCACAAACCCTAACAAATAACATAACCAGACCAGAGAAACTTCCGGTAGTCTTACCCGATCAAAAGCTCCTCGCGATAATGAAAAATTAACTAAAAAACGGTTGAATGTAATTAAAATAACTGTTATCGATAAGGCAATCAAAACTACTGTTTTTAATGCTTTCTTCACATCTTGCCTTAACCTTACTATTCCAGAATTATAAAATCTTCCACTCCAATGAGAAAGAAGTGCAACTATTAATCCGCTTGTCATAAAAGTAACCGGTATCATATAAAGCCGGTCTGCATAATAAAGCGCAGAAACGCTTCCTTCTCCTAACCATGACGACATAATTCTATCCACAACTGGATTAAACCCTACTGCCACCATACCGATTATCTGGTATGAAGAAACTCTGAGAAACTCCAGTAATTTATGGCTAATTTGCAAATGAAATCTGAATTTAAAAATCTTACGCTGATAAATCATGCCGGCAAGAAACATAAACCTGATGATCTCTCCTAAAACATAACCTAAAACAATAGCATGCACTCCGAGTCTATCTTTAAAAAAAAATGTAATTCCTAAACAAATAACTGCCCTGATCCCCGGTGAGATAGCAGAAATAAGAAACTTTTTGTAGGCATTTAAGGTACCCGCTAAAACACTTGTCCAGATAAGAAATAAAATGAGTGGCAAAGTTTCAATTATTAACCGATAAATTAAACTTAGAGACGCAGGCGAAAACTTGGTTATAAAAGTTAAAATTGGTATGCATATCAGAACAATGAGAATCGATAGAACTATTGAACCTAAACCACTAATAATTAGAGTACTTCCGACAAATATGCCTACATCTTCATTTTCACTTCGTATCTCAGCAATGTAAGGAACAATCACATTCTCTGCCGCAGAGGCTAAAATACCTGCTAGAAAAAGGATTAATCCATAAACAAAGAAAAAAGCATCAGTTTCAACACTAACGCCAAACCAGGCCGCAATAAAGAACGGAACAAGAAACCCCGCCCCTTTCCCTACAGTGCTCCAGCCGGTAATAGTAATAGTATCCCAAACTAATGGTCGTTTACGAATTTGTATCCAGAGTTTTCTTACATTTATTTCCATTTATAACCTTAAAAGGTATTTATTTACTTATATTTTTTAATATGGAGAGTTTTTAAGATTGACTCTTCTGCCAAAAATCAAAGAGAAACGCCAAGAATATCCCGAACATTAAACTAAGCATACCCGCAATAATAACTTTCTGTATCATCTTATTAAATAGTGGATATTTAAGCGCAATCGGCCCATCAAATATATTGAAATCTTTAGAATTTAAAAGTATAAGTTTTAAACTATTTTTTTGATTTTTCAGTGTATTAAGATAATTTCCGTAATTGGTAAAAGTATTCTGTAATAAGATAACCCCAAAAGAAACATTAGATTGGGGAATATTGTTAGAAGTATTCAGACCAGAAATCAAAATCTGTATCCTAGCAATATCTACTTCAGCATTCTTTATTTCTACATCTAACTCCTTTAACCGTTCAATAATAATAGCCAACTGTTCTTGGTAGATAATCTGACCTTGAGTAATAAATAGATTTATTATTGCATCATTTATCTTAATAGCATCATCAATGCTCGGATAAACTATTTTAATCTTTAATAAATTGGTCCCCTTAACTTCCTCGATACTAATATTTTTTTTAAGACTCTCAACATTAATCTTAAGGCCTAGTTGTATAATTACAGAGAGTAGCGAATTTTGGTTCAACAGTATTGCTTTAGCCTCTTCATTTTTAATTAAAGGTTCACTAACCCTTCCAAGCTGAACAATAGAAGTAATTTCATAAATCTTGGGCATTAGTAGATTAACTATAATAGTAATAACCACTGCGGTAAAAAATATACTCAAGATTAACTTTTTCCTTTTAATAATAATCCTAATATACTCCCCTAGGTCAATTTCATCCTCTTGTATATACTGCTGGTTTTCCATTCTTACCTCCTAAATTTGATTTTTATGGTAGCTAGTCACTAGAATTATTTTATCTAATAATGGCGGAAGTTTTCATTAATGAAGAATTGACTGAAAATTTATGTGTCGTGATAAAAGTAATTATTAGATTCTATTCTATATGATCACCATGCAAAACATGCATATACACATTTTCCCAGACTCAACCGCATCATCTCCCTTAACAACTTCTATTGCATTTAGTTTGCATAATGGCTACGTCCGCCTCCACCATTATCTTTACTAATTCTTGAAATTTTACTTTTGGCTTCCAACCTAAGATTTTTTTGGCTTTAGAATAATCGCCTAACAAAAGCTGCACCTCCGCTGGCCGGTAAAAGTTTTTATCGATCTTTACATATTTCTTCCAGTCTAACCCCGCCTGGCTAAAGGCCAGCTGGACAAATTCTTTTACCGAATGCGTTTCCCCGGTCGCTACCACATAATCATCGGGCTTATCCTGCTGTAACATAAGCCACATCGCTTCGATAAAATCACCGGAAAATCCCCAATCTCTGCGCGCATCCAGATTACCCAGCCTTAATTCTTTAGCTAATCCAAATTTTATTTTAGCTACGGTGCTAGTTATTTTACGCGTGACAAACTCAAAGCCTCTTCGGGGAGACTCATGATTAAAAAGTATGCCATTACAGGCAAACAAGCCATAACCTTCCCGGTAATTACGGGTGAGGTCAAAACCCGCTACTTTAGATATGCCATAAGGCGACCTGGGATGAAACGGCGTATTTTCATTCTGAGGTGTTGTTCTTACCTTCCCGAACATTTCGCTGGAAGCAGCAAAGTAAAATTTACAGCGTGGGGCTAATTCTTTAATTGCTGCTAGGATGTAATGCGTTCCGTTTATATTAGTATTAATAGTCGAAAATTCATCTTCGAAAGAATAACTGACAAAACTCTGCGCAGCCAAGTGATAACACTCATTTGGTTTTATTTTATGTACCACTTTAAATAAACTGGCAAAGCTTTCCAGAGAACCGGAATGTAGGGTTATTTTTTTTAAAATATGCCTTATTCTCCAAAGTTGGTGCTCTGGATCCTCCAGGGCAACCCTTCTGACAATGCCATGCACCTGATAACCTTTTTTAAGCAAGAATTCCGCTAAATACGAACCATCCTGGCCATCGATTCCTGTAATCAACGCTTTTTTCATGACTTATTGGCTCCTTTTAATAAAAATCTACTATCCTTTTTAATTTATTACGAGTTAAATTATAGCATTAATACCCCGCAAATAAATATCTTTTTGGTTAAAATGGAATGCTTAACCCGGCTTCGATTGTTTGCTCATTCTGGCGGGATTTTAGCCTGATAAATGCTTGGCCGTCAACAGCTTTTAAAAATCTATGCGTTATAGTGAGGGTGATTCCCAGAGGTTCATTCCTATCATTTTTGAGCGCGAGAATAAATTTATTACGACCAAAGATCACCGTGGCGCCAAACTCCACCAAAATCAGTTTACCTCCGCCATAATCCATCTGGAAAATCACTCCTAAATTCCGGCCAAACTTCCATTCCCCGTATAAAACAATTGCCTGTCCCTGGCCGGTTAATCGAGTTTTGCGTGTGCCAATACCAATACGATAACGAATCTGGCCTTTAGCCGGATAAAGCGTAGAAGATTCCAGCTGGACTTTAAAATCAAAGCGCGAGTTCGCACTGCCCTCAAGGATGTAAACTAATCTATCCTGCGAAGGCAATTGCCAATATCCTTTAAAATTTAATACATCAGCACCATCCTTAGAGGTATATTCAATTTGCTGATTCTTATTAACCTTCCAAGTACCTCTAAAAGTATAAATTTCAGGCGGCCCTTTGGCAGTAGTGGCCTCGAAAACTAATTCATTATTGCTATTGGACCGCCAGATACCTTTGAGCTTAATGATGCGCAGGCGTTGACGGCCGGTCAAAGATTCAGTTTGTGTAGTCTCAATGACCAGAGTATCATATTTGGCAACGATAAAACGCTGGCGAATATTACTTTTGGGCTGCATAAATCTGCTTAATCGTCTCTAAAATGCCGTATTGATAACCCCATTCCGGATAGTCGGTCCTAAATTTAGTTACGTCCGTAATCCACCAACGATGATCACCTATCCGGGGTTTATCGACATATTCGTAATTAAATTTTTCACCGGTTAGCTGTTCGCAAATTCCGATAGCCTCCAGCAACGAAACATTAGCGTAACGGCCCCCGCCGATATTGTAAACTGCACCCGGATGCGGATTTTTAAAATAATAATAAAATGCGCTCACTAAATCATGGGCATGAATATTATCCCTGACCTGTTTGCCATTATAGCCATAAATTTTATATTTGCGCCTGGCCACTGCGCATTTTACTAAATAAGACAAAAATCCATGCAGCTGCGCACCAGAATGCGCCGGGCCGCTCAGACACCCTGCCCGGAATACTCCGGTCTTAAGCCCAAAATACCGTCCATATTCCTGGGTCATAATATCCGCGGAAAGTTTAGAGGCGCCGAAAACTGAATGCAGGCAATCATCAATGTTCATCTTTTCATCGATGCCTTTAAAATAGGGATGGTCGGCGGCTAGCTCATAACGGGTTTGTTGTTCGATAAAAGGCAGTCGGTTGGGGGTATCCCCGTATACTTTATTCGTAGAAGTAAAAATAAAAACAGCCTGCGGGCAAAACTTACGCAGCGCCTCAAGTAAAATTAGGGTGCCGGTAGCATTAACGCTAAAATCGGTCTGGGGGTCTTGAGCTGCCCAATCATGAGAAGGTTGAGCAGCAGCGTGCACGATTAAGCTAACTGCTGCGCCAAATTTTTTAAATAAAGCGTTGATCCGGGGTTGATTACGGATATCTAATGAATAGTGGCGAAAGTTTTTGTTTTGTCGCTGGAGGCGTTTTTGATTTTTAAGCACTGAGCCGTCTGGGCCGAAGAAACTTTTACGCAGATTATTATCGATGCCGATAATTTCAAAACCCTGGGCGGAGAAAAAATTTACGGTTTCCGAACCGACTAAACCGCAAGCACCGGTAACCAACACTACGGACATTTCTCTCCTAGATTAAAAGCAGCTGCTATTTATTGTATAATTTATTTATCGCCGCTAATTTACTTTTAAGCCAGCTTTGATGCTTAAGCGACCAATCCACAGTAGCCCTAAGCCCCTGCGCCAGTTTGATTCTAGGCTGCCAACCTAACTCTTGATTGGCTTTGGCTGAATTCAGGCTATATCTTAAATCATGGCCTAAACGGTCCCGGACAAAAATAAACCTGCTGGGACTGGCGCCTAAAGTTTTTAATAACAGCTTAACGGTATCAATATTCTTGCTTTCACAACTACTGCCCAAATTATAAACCTGGCCAATTCTCCCTCTTTGCATAACCTTCAGGATTCCCTCTACGCAATCATCAACATAAAGCCACTCGCGCACATTCAACCCCTCTCCGTAGACCGGAACCTTCTCTTTGGCTAATACGCGCAGAATAGCTAAAGGGATCAGCTTTTCTGGATATTGCCAGGGGCCGTAATTATTCGAGGGACGGATAATTATTGCCGGTAAGCTATACGTCCTGATGTAAGCCTGAACCAAATGGTCAGCCGCTGCTTTGGAAGCAGCATACGGACTATTGGGTTTAATCGGAGAGCTTTCGTTAAATTTACCTTGAGTAATCTCTCCGTACACCTCATCCGTTGAAATGAAAATAAATTTTTTTACTCCATATTTACGGCTGGTGTCCATGAGCACTTGCGTTCCTTTGATATTAGTTTCGATAAACGCGGTGGCATCATGAATACTGCGATCAACATGGCTTTCGGCGGCAAAATGCAGTACATATTCCGGCTTTTCGCGGGAAAAAATTAGGTCAATTTGTTTTTTATTACAGATATCGGTTTTAAAAAATTTGTAACTGCCTTTAACTCCGGCCAAGCGCTGTAAATCACCAGCATAGGTTAAGCTATCCACAACCAGCGGCATCGTGCCCAAAAGCAAACCATCTGGCTTGTTAACCAACCAGCGGAGCAAAGCGCTGCCAATAAAACCTGCACCGCCGGTAATTAAGATTTTAGGTAGTCTTTTACGCATTCTTCTAAAACAGAATTAATCTCCCTGACCCGAAAACCGGTTTGCTTCAATTTAGCTGTAGACAAAATCAGGTTAGTCCTGGCCAAACCTAATTTTTTTAAGGCAATCACCTTAAATTTAAACCCGGGTACGTATTTTTGATACACCTTTAAAAGTTCAGGATAACGCAAACCGCCGGAGTTTACCAAATTATACACCCCCCGGGCGTCAATGCGGATCAGGTATTTAATTGCTTTAACAAAATCCGGGATATACGTAACTGAATTGGGGATATCAATAACCTTACGGTATTTTAAAAGTTTATCTAATACGTTTTTGGGATGTTTGGCGTTCAACAAAGGTATTCTTATCCTGGCGATTAAGATATTATAATCCCGGGCCAGAACCTCTAAGGCCCGCTCAGCATAGATCTTGCTGCGGCTATAGAATAAACCGAAGAAGAAATCAAGGTTTTTCTCGTTAATCGGGATATTTTTCTTATAATCATAATTAAAAATACAACCGCTACTGATATGCACCAGCTTAAGGTTATAACGCAGGCAAACTTCAGCCAAGATAACCGGGATAAAGCTATTGGCCAACAAAGTTTCATCTTTATCTAACTCGCAGTCATCTACGTTACGCCGGCCGGTTACTCCGATACAATTAATAATAATTTTAGGCTTATATTTTTTAATAAGCTTTTGGGCAGCGCAAAAACTATTAATCATCGAGCCATCAATCCGGCAATCCAGCTCCTGCTGCAGCTTTTGGCCGATAAAACCCTGGCCTAAAATTAAAATATCTTTATTCATTCTTTATCAAACCTCTGAGATATTCGCCGTAGCTGGTATTAATTCCATCTGCTAGTTTAAGCAGCTGTTTTTTATCGATATACCCCATTCGGTAGGCCACTTCTTCAATACAGCCGATTTTTAAACCCTGCCGGTCTTCGATAGTTTTGATAAAAATCGAAGCATCGATTAAAGATTCATAGGTGCCGGTATCCAGCCAAGCATGCCCGCGCCCCAAGAATTCTGCCTTCAGGCTGCCTTTTTTAATATAAGCATTATTCACGGCGGTAATTTCCAGCTCGCCTCTGGCCGAAGGCTTGATCTGCTTGGCTATTTGCACTACCTGATGATCGTAGAAATATAATCCGGAAACTGCCCAGTTTGATTTGGGATGTTTAGGTTTTTCCTCAATAGAAACAACTTTGCACTGTTTATTTAATTCCAGCACCCCGTAGCGTTGAGGGTCTTTTACATAATAACCAAAAATTACTGCGCCTTTTTTTATTTTAGCTGACCTTTGCAAAAGCTCGCTTAAATTATAGCCGTAGAAAATATTATCCCCCAAAATCAGGCTGACGCTATCCTGGCCGATAAAATTCTCAGCAATAATAAAGCTTTCCGCGATCCCTTTCGGTTCAGATTGAATGGCATAATTAAGCTGGATACCTAAACTGCTGCCGTCTCCGAATAAATCTCTAAACCGGGGAGTGTCCGAAGGAGTAGAGATTAAAAGAATGTTTCTAATCCCCGCCAACATTAAAACCGAAAGAGAATAATAAATCATCGGTTTGTCATAAATCGGCAATAGCTGTTTACAAACACTCCTGGTGATCGGATAAAGTCTGGTTGCCCTGCCTCCGGCTAAAACAATCCCTTTCATTTAGTTAATCCCCCTGGCTGCCTAGCTGCAGGCAATCCGTATTTAAAATACAGAAATATTAATATGCATAAAGTAGCTAAAGTAAAGACATTGGCCAGGATAATTATTGGATCTCTCCGGGCGATTCCGTAAATTATCCAAAGCATAACCCCGCTAGAAAGCTGAAATAAAGTAACCGGGCTAAAGTCCTTAACAGACTTGGTACGCACAGACCTGATTATCTGGGGGATAAATGAAAGCATGGTCAAGCTAGCCGCCAGGGCGCCGATCATCGTCCAAATCATAATATTATTTTTAAAAATCTGCGGTTGCCCACCTGGATAATGCTACCGGGTTCAGCTGGAATAAAATCAACCGAGCTGATTTTTACAGCATTACAAGTCACTGAACCTTGCTGAATCAGCCTGCGCGCTTGATTACCGCTTGCCGCCAGTTGGCTTTCAATTAAAATAACTAGGATAGATTTTTTACCGTCGGTTTTAAAAACCGGCAAATCCTGGGGAATTGCTTTCTGGGAAAATACGCGGGCAAACTCTATTGCTTCCTGCTCAGCCGCCTGGGCAGAGTGATATTGAGTAATAATAATCTTAGCCAGTTTTACTTTGGCCTCTTTAGGATGCAAAGTTTTGATCTTGACTAAATCTTCAGAT
>JBFZAT010000058.1:0-8797 GCA_041308845.1 Candidatus Omnitrophota bacterium
CAATTAAAAGAACCGCCGGAAAAAATCGAGCCCCTGATCCGTAGAATTTTAAAGCTTGACCCTAAGCCCGGCCGTAATTATTCCACGCAAATCTCCCAGCGGATCATCCCGGATATTACGCTTAAAGAAAAAGAGCAAGGTTTAGAGGTATTGATTAACAACGAATATTTTCCGACGGTGGTCATCAGTAAAGTCTATAAAAAAATGCTTAAAAATGACCACTTGGATCCGGCGGCCCGGGAATTTATCGAAAGTAAAATGCAGGCAGCGACGGAATTGCTGCGGGCAGTGGGTAAAAGAACCTCGACTTTAAGGAGAGTGGCGGAAAAATTAGTAGAAATTCAACAGGAAGCGGTCAAAGAAGACCTGTCTTTTCTGAAGCCTTTGACTTTTGCGGAATTAGCTAAACAGCTGGATATCCATGAAACTACAGTCTGCCGGACAGTAATGAATAAATATATCGATACCCCCTGCGGGACGGTAGCTTTAAAAAACTTATTTACTACTAAGATGAATGATGGCAACGGCCAGGCGGTATCCGTAAATTATATCAAGAAATCGATTAAGGAGTTAATTGAGCAGGAAGATAAAAAGCATCCTTTAAGCGATGAAGATATTGCGCAGTTGTTGTTAAGTAGGTTTAACTTAAAAGCTGCCCGTCGCACGGTGGCTAAATACCGTCAGGAGTTCAAGATCCCCCCAACGCCTTTTCGCCGTATTCGTTGATCACCGCGCTTAAATGTTCAACTACTTCCGGATCAAATTGCGTGCCTTCATTTTTGCGGATTTCCTCTAGGGCTTCCTGGAAGGAAAAAGCTTTGCGGTACGGCCGGTCAGTGGTTATTGCGTCAAAAACATCGGCTACGGCTAATATTCTGGCCCCCAGCTCAATGTTATACCTGCCAATCCCGTCGGGGTATCCTGCCCCGTCGAATCTTTCATGGTGGTGGCGGATGAGCTTAGCGGCTTCTTTAAGAAAGGTCAGGATATTGGCGATTTCTTCGCCTTTAACCGGATGCTGTTGGACTATTTTGAATTCTTCCGGGGTCAGTGGCTCGGGTTTTAAAAGAATATAATCTTTGATACCGATTTTACCGATATCATTTAAAAGCGCCGCCTGCCTTAATAGTTTAATTTCATAATCCTTGCAACCCATCTTTTTGGCTAATTCTACGGAGTATCTGGCAACATTTTCAGAGTGATGCATGGTGTAGCTGTCCCGGGCATCAATAGCCGAGGCCAAAGCGGTAATTGTTTTAAGATAATCCTGCTGGATCTGCCCGTATAATGAAACATTCTTCAGGGCAATAGCACTGATACGGGCGATATTGGAAATCAGCAGCTCGTCTCTTTTGGTGAATTCATTAGTGAACCTTTTGTCACAGGCATGTAATACGCCCAGGGTTTCATCCTGGAAAACCAGCGGAACGCTGATAAATGATTTTTTGAGATATTCTTCCCGGTTAATTTTTCTAAAATATGCCTCATTCTCCAGGTCATTAACCACCAGGGTCTTTCTTTGCTGGAGGACAAAATTAGAGATACTCTCCTGGTTGTTAAGGTCGGTATACAGGCGCAAATCCTTACTTAGTCCGCTGGTACCGGCTACGCGCAGGCTTCGGGTTTCTTTATTCCATAACAGGAGTACGCATTTTTCCACATAAAGAATATTACGCGTTCCTTCATTGATAAATTGGATTACGCTTTGGCGTTCCAGGTTTAGTGAAAGGGCTTCGCTGAACTTAAATACAAATTCCAGGGCAGATTCAAACCAGATTTTATCTTCCACTACAGATTCTCTTATTTCCAGGCAGACTTTAGAAGGCGGGATTTTGACTGCCGCCTGGAGTTTGGGAATCCTGCGCCGGGCGGAGAGTTTGGCTATTTTGTAACCGATGAGTATCCCGAATAAAATCGCTAAACTAATCAGCATTCTTTAAGCTCGTTGATTTTAATAATAATATAAAACTAAATATGCCCAGGGAATCGATTAAGACATCCTGCAGCGAAGCGTACCTGTTTAAAACCAGGGATTGATGCCATTCATCGGATATCGCGTATAAAAAGGCAAAAACTCCCGGATAAAATAAAAGTTTAGCTGTCGGCCAATTAAAAGAGCCTTTAGATGCCCGATACAGAAAATAGGTTAGGATAAAATATTCCAGGAGATGGGCTACTTTTCTGAAGATAAAATCATGCTTTAGGTTGGTTTTAAGGTCAGGAATACCGGAGAAGAAGAAAATAATTCCGGCCCAGATTGCCACCGGAAGCCACAAGCTAATGATTCTTAGCGGTTTTTCCATTAATGCTAATGCATAGCCATGCCGACTAAGTCCACCAGGCGATCCATGATTTTTAGGTCGTTAGAAGTAAAGGTAACCGGAGAATTACGGGTAGTGCTTAAGTTTACTACTCCTAAAGTATCCTCTTTGAACCTAATCGGTAAAACCATCGAAGATTTAAGATTAGGCCGGGACAGGAAGCTGCGGATCCGGTTGTCACTGATCCGGTCATTAATTAACAATGAAGTTTTTTCTTTAGCCACGGTGCCGGAGATGCCTTCTCCGAATTTTATCCTGGCGTTTTTAATGATCTCCCCTTCGATCCCCTTAGAAGCAAAAATCGAAAGCTCTTCTTTGGCTTTATCCAGAAGCATAATCGAGCCGGCGTCAGCTCCGGTGACATGGAAAGCAACATCTAAAAATACTTTAAACAGCCGGTTTAGCTTTTCTAAGTTGACGGCTGCTGCGCTTTCTAGCTGCGCAGTCAGGGTTTTATGCCCGGATTTAATTAAATGATTACCGACATCTTCAACTAATTCTACTACTGAAAGCATGGAATTAAATGATGAAAGTTTAATATCGGTGACCGCATTATAGAGTTCATTGAGGCTTAAATTAAAATATCTAGCCAGGTTTTCGTATTCGGATTTAGGCTTATAGTTAATTAAGACTACCGGCCCGACAATGACATAGGCCAGCGGAGTTTGCTCATCTAATCTTAAAGTAGCTACGAAATTGCGCAAGCCCAATAGGCAGGTATAGCTTAAATTCTGGTCGGGTTTTTCTTTGCCGCCTAAGAAGGTGGGCAAACAGTTGCTGCATTCCTGGACCAGCCGGGGTGAACCGGATAAATATTCAGAGCATAGATGTGGGGCGCTGGAAAAGCTGGTCAGCGGCTGGCCGGCCAGGTCAACCGTGCGCATCGGGATCTGGGTGACTGTGGAGAAATTGCTTTGGATATCCTGCCAGGTCTCCAGGTTGACTAAATTTTTAAAATTTAAATTGTTGTCCACGGTCAAGTTTTGATTAATTTATGTTTTTCGTTATTCTTGAGCAAACCGAAACGCAGCATTTTTTTATAAAGCGTGGTGCGATTGATGCCTAAACTTTTTGCGGTTTCGTTGCGGTTCCAGTTCATTGCTTCCAGGGCTTTAATCAGCAAATCTTTTTCCGGCTCCTCCAGGGCGCTTTTTAATTTACAGCTGCTGGTGTTGTGGCTATGATTGTTCCCAATACCTATCCCCAGATGTGATTTTTTGATTAAGCTCTCCGGAAAATCTTCGGGAGTAATGATAGTATTCTTGCATAAAATTATCGCTCTTTCAATCACATTTTCTAATTCCCGGATGTTTCCCGGCCAGTCAAAATTGGTTAGAATTCCCATCGCCTCTTCGGAAATCCCGGTGATATTCTTTCCGGCTTGCTGGGCATGCCTTTTGATTAATTCTGCGGCTAAGAGCGGGATATCTCCTTTACGTTCTCTAAGCGCCGGCAGAGCGATAGCAATAATATTTAGGCGGTAATAGAGGTCTTTGCGGAATTTATTTTGGGCAATCAATGACTCCAGATTCTGATTGGTGGCGGTAATTACGCGTACATCGACTTTAATAGTGTGGTTGTCCCCCACCCTTTCAAACTCCCCTTCTTGCAATACCCTGAGTAATTTTACCTGCAAAGCCGGGGTAAAGGCGTCGATTTCATCTAAGAAAATGGTTCCCCCGTCGGCCAGTTCGAAGCGCCCGGGCTTGTCTTTGATTGCTCCGGTAAAAGCCCCTTTTACATGGCCAAACAATTCGCTTTCTAAGAGGGTTTCGGTTAATGCTCCGCAGCTGACCTCGACGAAAGGCTTGCTTTTTTCCTGTTCATTGCAGTGATGTATGGCATGGGCCACTAAGCGTTTGCCGGTTCCGCTTTCACCGTGAATTAATACCGTAGCCCGGGTGCCGCAGATAGCTTCAATCAGGGCATAAATTTTACGCATTTTTTCATCCGCCCCGACAATGCCCTGAAAAGAATCCCGGCGGCTGCTGGAGAGCTCTTTTTTGAGCTGGATGTTTTCATCCAGGATATTTCTTTCTTTGACCATCCTTTCTAAAAGCAGCTTGATTTCATTATCGATAATCGGCTTGGTAATATAATCGTAGGCGCCCATTTGGATAGCGCTGACGGCGTTATCGATGGTTCCATAGCCGGTCATCAGCACTACCGGTGCCGGATATTTACGCATTTTTATTTCTTTAAGCAACTGCATGCCGTCAATATCCGGCATCTGGATATCGCTCAAAATGATATCAATTTTGAATTTTTTTAACAGGTTCAGGGCTTCTTTTCCGTTACTGGCTCCGGAGGCAGTGTATCCTTCCAGGGTGAGGAATTCGCTCAATGAACGACGGATTAATGGCTCATCATCAACCACTAAAACATGGATGTGCTGATTCTTATACATGCTCTAAATTTTCTTTAGGGAGTAAAACCGTAAATTCCGTGCCGCTACCGAGCTGGCTTTGGAATTCAATTTTTCCGCCATACTTGCTGATTATTTCGTGTGAGATTGCCAGGCCTAATCCGGTGCCCTGGATAATGCTTTTGGTGGTAAAAAACGGCTTAAAAATCTGGGCTTTTATTTCTTCGGCAATCCCCCGGCCGTTATCCTTAAATTTTATAAAAACTAAATTCTCTTCAATCCCGCTTGAGATTATTAAATCTCCGCCTTCGGGCATGGCGTCGATGGCGTTTTTAATAATATTTACGCAGACATGGGAAATACCGAAATCCGCAATCCGCCCCAGCTGTTCATCCATGTTTAAGCTAATTTGGATATTGTGCAAGGCCAGCTTATTTTTAAAAACATCCAGCGAGTCATTAATTAATTCGCTAATCGAGATATAGGATTTAATCCTGCCGGTTGAATTTACCTGGTGGGAAAAGGCTAAAAGTGATTTAGTGGTTTTGGCAATCCGGTTTAGCCCCTTTTTAATTTCTGCCAGGTATTCGCGGGCCACTTCATCTAGATTGGCTTTGGTTAAGAGCATATTGGTATAACGGATAATCCCGTCTAGCGGGTTATTTACCTCATGGACCACCCCGGCGGCCAGCTTGCCCACGGTAGCATATTTCTCTAATAATTTCTTCTCATCATTGAAAGATTCTTTTTCCCGGTTGGTTATTTCTGCGGAAGCCAAATTATCGGCGATAATGCAGGCGTAACGGCAAAGCATAATGACAAAAGCAAAATCTTTATCCGAAAAAGGCTCGCGGTTAGATTTATCTGAAATGTTCATGATGCCCAGTAATCCCCGCGGGCTTAAGAGCGGTATGGACATAAAAGAGTTAGTGCGGTAATGGTTAAATCCGTTGTGCTGGAACCGCTCGTCAAAATCGATGTTTTTTACCAGGACCGGCTTTTGGCTATCCGCCACTTTACCGGCGATCCCCTCTCCGATCTTCTGGCGGCGCTGGGAAATATTTAATTCATGGGAGTTAATGAAGGCGTTTAAGATTAATTCTTTCTTTTCGCTGTCGAAAATAAAGATCGATCCGCATTCGGCTCTTAAAATAGACATAATGTCTTTGAGCACTCCCTGCAGGTAATTATTGATAATCGTTTCGCTTTTAGAGGTTAAGGTAGAGTTTTCCATTTTCTACAGCTGTTTTATTGCTTGGCGGATAAGCGGTTAATCATTTCCTTAGCGGATTTGATATATCTACTTTTCGGGTATTCTGTAAGCAAAACTTCCAATATTTCTACGGCTTTGCCGGGATTATTCAGTTTCTGGCTGTGAATATTAGCCAGGGTTAAGAGTATCTCCTCAAAAGTGACTTTGCCGTTATAAGTAGCCAGCATGAGATTCAGAGTGTCCACAGCTTTCTGCCACTCTTTAAGCTCCATGTAACATTTAGCAATCAGCATATCCAGGTTAAAAGATAACGGGGTCAAGGGGTGCCTGGCGGCGATACCTTTATAATAGCTGACGGCTTCCTGCAAGGCAGCGATCATTTTATCCGGCTCAAATTTAGCTTTGTAGCGCTGGGCGATATAGATAGGCATTTCCAGCCCCCGGATAGTTTCGCTGTAATTTTGCATGATTTTTTTGTACTGCTCTAA
This sequence comes from Candidatus Omnitrophota bacterium, assembly GCA_041308845.1. Classification (GTDB taxonomy): domain Bacteria; phylum Omnitrophota; class Gorgyraeia; order Gygaellales; family Profunditerraquicolaceae; genus UBA6249. The sequence goes on from JBFZAT010000058.1 coordinate 6,388, forward strand.
GGCGCTGGCCCACTTCTCCTGGAGTTCATAGGATTTACCGATCAGGAATAAAACCTGCGCAGAAAGCTCTTTGGAGCGGGAGTATTTCTCCATTATTTTTCTTAACTGCTGCCGGCCTAAATCGTAATTTTCTTTGATAATATAAAGGTTAGCAATCCTGAATTCAGCATCCAGCCCGAGGTTACTTTTAGGAAATTGCTCGCTGAATTTATTTAGAGCCTCGACGGTTTTTTCCAGTTCATTAGGCGGAGAGGCCAGCGGGTTACGCAATATCCTTTCTACCTGCTTCTTTATTTTCCAATATTTTTTTTCGATGGCATACTCATCATTGGCGCAACCGCAGAGCATTAGGCTGCCGCCGGCAAATATCGCCAGGATTAAAGTAAGTTTTTTGAGGGTCTGCCGGGGTTTATTCATTTTTATGCATTAAATATAAATGAGTAGCAGTTAAAGTGATTATCAGATCGATAACCAGGGCATTAATGATTAAGCTGAAAGTGGACATCAAAAAAACCGACTCCGGAAAGAGTTTTACGATTAAGAAAGCAGAGTTGGTTTGCAGGATACTGATCGGAATGTAAATTAGCATCGGTAAGCCGATCAAAATAAGGGTTTTCAAGAATAATTTTTTAAATAAGATCAAAGATTTCAGGATAGATTTGGTTAAGCTCTCCTTTTCGATCATTAGTATCGGAATGGCATAAATGAATGCGGATTGGATAATAACTCCCAGGGTAAAATTAAAGGCCATTAAAATCGGGCCGAGCCAGATTTTAGGGCCCAGGAATAAAAGTTTACTGTGCCCGGAGCTAAAGTATTTAACTAGAATTTTAGGGGTGATCTTATCTAGTAGGTAGAATAACAGGGTAAAAAGCAGGACAATGGCAAATAGGGAAATGTATTTTTTCAATGCCAGCTTAAATATATTTTTAAGGTCGATTTTAATTCCTTTATAAATATTATAGACTAAAAGCGTAGCTACTCCGGTTAAAAGCGAGCCAATAAACACGGTGAGGCAGACCCTGGCCAGTGAAACTAACTTAGGCATTAAGATAAAATTTACAGGATAATGCAGGAACTTTTCGCCCCAAAGTGAGCGGATTACCGGCCCTAAAAGCAGTTTTAGGGGCATTCTCGGGGCCAGATAGATTGTAATTAAGGAGACGAACTCAAAGGCGGCAAAGACAGCGAAAGGCATAAAAAGCACTGGATTGGCTTTGATATTCTGGATTGTGCGTCTGTAAACTGATTTTAGGGCAGTCATAGAGGAAAGTATAACACGCAAGTGCTTTTTGTCAAGGGTGAAATCTGTTATTTGTCAGCCGGTTACGTCTACTTGAACAGCGATTACGGAGATTTTAGAAGAAGATTGAAGAGATTATATCGGTAGCTTTCTTTAATCGCTGGAATCTTCGTTAATCGCTGTAATCAGGTTCTCAAAAAAAGAGGGTAAACCTTTGAAGGCCTACCCCCCATTTTTTGCTCTTTCGAAAGCGCACCACATGGGGGCATTTTGAAGAGTACTTGGTTAGAAAAGAAAAGACTCAATTTAAATCACAACTTTAAATTAGGCTCTTTTCTTTCCTAAGCCAAATAAACCTAAAATTCCCATGCCTAACAACATCAAACTACTTGGTTCTGGAACTGCTGTAGAAGTAGTATCATTTTTGACTTTAATTCCAGAGTGATTAACCTGCCAATTACCTGTAAAATTACTCTCTTCGGCAATAGTTTTTCCACCTCCGATACCACCTAAAGGGAAAAAATCATTTATTCCTCCGGTAGTAGCAAAGGTGTAGTCAAATAATGTAATAGTGCTGCCAGGGACATCAAACCACCCGAAAGCATTAATTTCACCTGCTAAGATAGTTCCAGAATGAAAACCATTATAGGTGAAATCTCCGGAAATTATTAAGTCGTTCCCGTCCACACCGCTTACAAAATTTCCCGCACCATCAACTTTAAGATTGAGAGTGTAGGAGCCATTTGAAATTGGCACCAATGTTACTCCATCAAAAGTGAGTGTTAACGCAGTGGCGTTAAAACTCAACAGTTGTGTGCCGGCATTATAACTATATGTACCGGTGGAGTTAGAATTGATATCTGGTAGTCCAAGCGTTATCCCAAGTAATGCTGCTTGAGCATTACCGATATATAAGCATGAACTAAGTGTAATTATTGCTAAAATTAAACCTAATTTCTTCATTTTTTTTCACCACCTTTCTTTTTAAAATTTTTTGCTTATATATTATCGCGCAGCCATGTTTGCGCGCGTTAATAACTGTTTTAAATCTTCTTTCTGCGTCTTAATAAACCTAGTAACCCAAGGCCTAAAAGTGAGAAAGTTGCCGGCTCGGGAACAGCCGCAGTGCCTTCAACCATATTCCCAAAAGCAAAATTCACGTCATTA
>JBFZAT010000059.1:0-68400 GCA_041308845.1 Candidatus Omnitrophota bacterium
AAAGAACCGACACAGACAGATTGGCTGGTGATTACTCCGGCGTTTGTTGATAATGCCACTAGCGGTAGTTATATCTGGACGGTGCCTCCGACTATTGCCACTACCTGCCGGATTAAGGTTATTGCAGTGATTAATGATGTGGAAGACAATGATTCATTCGCAATTTCGCCGGCAGATTTTGTAATTAAGGGGCAAATTGTGGTAACTACTCCTAACGGCAGTTTAGTGCCTGAAGAAAAAGAAAAGTGGGGTGTAGGAACTCAGCAATGGATCCGCTGGACAGGATCAGGCATTGAAAAAGTGGATATCCATTATTTTAATGGCTCGCTCTTTGTTCCTATCGATGACGCGCAAGGATTGAATAATACTGGTTCATATGAATGGACGGTTCCGAATATCGCTACCGATCTGGCCAGGATTAGGGTTAGGGATAATAATACTGCTACTTTTGGAGATGTTTTTGATACCTCTGATAATACTTTCAGGATTATTCCTAGAATAGTGGTTACTCGGCCTAATGGCCTGGAGATCTGGTTGGCCGGTACTACAGAAACCATTACTTGGAATAAATTCGGGCCACTGGAGACTGTACAGATTGATTACTCAATTGATGACCCAGATTTTATCAACCCGGCGAAGATTTTTTCGATTAATCCGACAGCAGAAAATAGCGGTACTTATGATTGGGTGAATATCCCACCGGAAGCAGTTTCGGGGAAAGTCAGGGTTAAAATTTCTAAATCCGGCGATCCGGATATTTTGGATATTTCTAACGCTGATTTCCGTGTCCGGGCCAGATTTACGGTGATTACGCCCGACGGAGGCCAGAAGTGGACAGTAGGCACGCAACAGAATATTGTTTGGAATCAAATCGGTCGGACCAATGGTGTAAGGTTTACTTATTACCGGCAGACCGATCCGGCTACCTATGATACCTTTACTTTGAATGATACCTTTAATTCCGGCAATAATACTTATGTTTGGACGGTACCGAGTTTTATCCAACCGGATCTGATGTTTAAAGTTGAAGATAAAGATGATAACGGGGCTTTTGATCTTTCTACCGGTACTTTTAAGATTATGCGTGGATTTACCGTGACTTCGCCGACTGCTGATTCTAAATGGTATGTCGGAGATCCGGCGACGATTACTTGGGATTATACTGGTGCAGATACCATGATCGGTATATATTATTCTTTAGCTGGCGGTGCAGTGGGCAGCTGGAATCCAATTCCCGGAAGTTCTGTTCTGGCCAGCACCAGGCAATGGCAGTGGACACCAGTTCCTAACTATATTACCGCGCAGTTAAAGATCAAAGTCGGAGACGCTAATGATGCCGATGCTTTTGGTATCGGCCCAGAGGGGTTGGATATGGCCAAGATTTTGGCCAAATTTGCCATCAGTGCTCCAGCGGGTTCTGAAGAATGGGTGATTGGATCGCAGCAAAATATTACCTGGAGCAATAGCGGTACGGTAGAGACGGTTGATTTACATTATTCTACCGATAATTTTGTCAGTGAATCCCGAGAGATTATTTCTGACCTAGCGAATGGGCCTTTAGATAAAGGTACTACTTACAGCTGGACAATCCCCGATATTTTCCAATTCCACGCTGCTGATCCGGAAAGCGCTCATCAGGTGAGAGTCAGAGTTAAGAGCCATACTGATCTTGATGCTTATGCGATTTCCAATCCATTCAGAATTAAGGGTGAGATTTGGGTGAAAGCTCCGCTTTTAAATGATGCCTGGGAGATTGGTAAAAATAATGATATCAAATGGGGATGGAGAGGTACTACCCCAGAGGTAAAAATTACCTATTTTATTACTAAATATACTACCGGTAATGTTACTGTAGCTGTGGGGAGCCCGGTAATTAATGGTACGGGTACTGCCTGGGTGGGTAATGTTGTTGCCGGAGATTCTATCGGGATCGGTTCAACTAATCCTAAACAGATTGCTAAATGGTATACCATTCAATCAGTTAATAACACCCAGCTTATCTTGACCACTAATTATGCCGAAGCCAACGCCGAAAATCAGATTTATTGTATCGGCAGATGGGCTCCGATCGTTGAAACTTACGGTACGCCTAATGATGGTATTGTTGCTAATGGAGCCGGTTCCGGAGGAGTCGCTTCTGAGTTCTTGCGCAGTTGGCTGGTTCCGGACCAGGCCAATGACAACGTTTTAATTAAAGTTACCGATGCCCGTAATGCCGAATCAGATGTTTATAGTATTTCCGATCTATTTAAAATCATCGGCTATTTAATTATTAAGACTCCCACCTTGAATGCGCAATTAGCCGTCGCTAGTTTATATCAGGTGAAGTGGGAATGGGGTGGCACAATGCCGTTGGTGGGGATTACCCTTTCGACTAACGCTTTTGAAGATGAAGATCATAACGTTGAGTTAGGTAACGTGGCTAACGGGGCCGGCCAGGGCGGTGTTGGTTCCGAACATATCTATGATTGGACAGTTCCGGATCATATTTCTCCTAATTGTAAATTGAGAATTTTTGATCCGCGCGTGCCTAGTGTGCAGAGCGTCTCTCCCCAGTTTAAGATTCAAGGTGCTTTTAGTTTAGTTAGTCCGGTCGTCGCCCAGAATGAATCTGGCGTTTATGAGTGCCGCTGGATCGTCGGGGAAGTCCGGGAAATAAAATGGAATACTTTCGGGACGATACCGAATGTTGATTTGGTTTATTCTAAAGATAATTTTGTAACAGAAATTCCGATGGCCGACGCTACGAATTTGGATAATAGCACGGGCACCTATAATTGGACGATTCCCAACGAGCGTTTATTAGCGGATCCCTATTACGTGAATGTTAAGATACGCGTTTATGATCACAATGATCATGATGTCTATGTCCAAGGTCCTACTCCTGCTGGAGGGGTAGATGTTTTAAAGATTGATTATTATAAGATCACCTGGGATATCCGCGACCTTTTGACTAACCAGCCGATTGCCGGCTTAAAAGTTAATGATACCTCAGGTTTAAGTTTTCCTCCTTATTATACTAATTGGATTGCTGAAGGTTTAACTTCTCCGGTGGTTCATTGGGTGCGGGCAGGTAATTGGCACGCTGAATTTAGCCATAAAGATTACGGTCCGATTTCGGAAGATTACCTGGTTGGTTGGGATCCTGAAAAGCGGATCTGGAGAAAAGACCGGACGATCTTTAGGACGATGGAAACTTTAGTTGTGCATATTTGGCGTGCTTATTCGGAATTCTCTTATGATGTAGCGACGGATAGCCTGTCAATCGTTAGCTGGTTGGAAAGAGACGGTTCCTTGGTACCTGGCTCACTGATCACCGATGTTACTATTTTCGACGGCAGCTATAAAATCAAGCGTAAAACTATTTTAGTAGATGAGGCCAACAATAAACATCTTTTCCATACCGATATTCCAGATAGCGTTAAACTCTGGACCGGCACCCGGCTAAATAATAACGGTACCCCGAATGACCCCGATGATGATTATGAAGAAACGCGTAGCATGGAGGATGTGATCGCTGATTGCGCTGCCTATAAGACTGGAGAATCGCCGATTCCAGCCCAATTTAACGGATTCTTTACCCAGGTCTGGTCACCGACTAATTATTCTGCCGCTGCCACTTATCCTAAGTTACAATCTGGTAAGGTTTATACCGTAGCCAGTTATGTGGCTTTAGCTACCGGAGCTACTTTTACTACTCCGGTTTCTTTCTCCGTAACTATCCCGCAGACCATGAGCGATATGAAGGCATCTTTGGATACCGTGCAAGCTACAGTTGAAAGTACATTGAACATGCCGATTGCGACCATGGAGTCTAACTTACGCCGGATTCTGGCTGGAGATGATGCTGACCCGGATGAAATTGCCGCCCAAGGAGGGATCAAAGGAATTGTAGAGCAGAAACTTGATGATCAGGAAGCGATTATCCGTGCGGCAACTGCGGATATGATGGCAGCTTTTGCTGCTGTTTTAGTGAGCTTTGAGTCTAAGACCCAGGCGGCAGTAGACTTATTGGATGCCAGCTCTAAGACCGCCGAGATTGCCGGCCAAACCCTTAAAGCGACAGCTGAGAAATATTCTTGGCGTATTGCCCTTTCACCTGATCCAGCTTTACCCGGAGATGAAATAACTTTAACGGCCACCGGATTACCGAATAAAAACCCAGTATTAAGTATTTATAGTTGGGATAATAAAATCCTTTTTAATAATCAAAAATTAAAAGAGGTTGCTGCTACTCCGGGTGTTTATACTTATAAGTTTGATGTAAACAATAGATTTGCTAGCGGCAAGGCTTATAGTTTTATTATGACTGAGCCGGATAGTGACGCTTTTGAAATCGGATCCGGGATGGTAGAGTCAATGAGCTTAACTACGATTGCTGGGTTGGCTTCTGCTGCTCCCGGAGCTGAGCGGGCAGCTAAGAAGGCCTTAGATGCGATTAAGGCTGTAGAAGCAGTATTAGTCAGCGGAGAGAATATTAATATTGCCCTCACCCTGAAGAACCTGAGAGATTCCGTAGATGCCTTGCCCGGAGAGTTAGCCAAAGAAGGTCCTTCTTCACGTTTAAATAACACTGTGGATGAAATATCCGACCGATTAAAGGCTCTCGGTGGTAAAGAGGGATTGGACTTAAGCGCTTTGTTCGAAAAAGCCCTGTCTACCTCGCCGACGGTTAGAGATATGCGCGTCAAGACCGATGAGATCGGGTCAGTGATTGAGATCTTAAAACAAATCTTTGAGGCTAAGTTCGGCGGTAAAGATGCGCCGGTAGTTTCGGCCACCTTGGCTCCGGGAAGCGTAAAGTTCCGGATCATCGCGGTCAATCCTTCCTCGGATAAAACCCAATTTGTCCAGGTTAAGTATGATTTACCCGAGGAGGTTAAGCCTCAAGATATTGCAGATTTAGGGGGCCTAGACTTAGAGTATGACTCGGCCCGGTCAATCCATTATGTTTATAAAGCAGATCTTGAATTGGCTCCGAATGAAGTGCGGGTATTTGAAGTAGATGTAGAAGATATCTGGTTAATCGCCCAGGACAAAATCACGGATCTGAAATTCCGGGTAGACCAAATCCTGTCTCGCCTTGAACAAACTGCTTACTATCCTAAGGCCAAGGAAATATCAGATACCATCTATCCTAAGCTAAACGAAATTCTGGTTTCTCAGGCGGATGATACAGTCAGCCGGGAACGGCATATTGGTGTTTACCGTCAGAATTTATTAGTGCTTGGTCAGGTTAAGGAAGATATCGCCAGGATGGAAAAGATTTTGGTAACTGCCGGCGGCCCGGCGTCTCCGGAGATGTTGGCTAAGACTAAGATTAAAGCTGATGAGCCGAATAAAACAATGACTTGGATTATTATTTTTGTTATAATCATATTTACAGGGCTGCTGGCGGGTGTACTGTTCTTCAGCTGGAATCGTCAGTCGCGTATGGTTAAAGATGAACTCGCAGAAGCTAAAAACTCCGCCTTTCCTGAGTCCGGATTCGGGCCTGAAGAAAAAAATAAGCCCGCGGAAGGTCAATCTTAATGCTGTTAAACGTTTCAATTTTAAACACTAGCCGGGTAGTTTTTGAGGGGCAAGCCGGCAGTGTAATTGTAACCGGAGAGGAGGGGGTTTTTGAAATTCTCCCTTTTCATAAGCGTATTATGAGCCGTTTGATTACCGGTTCGGTTATTGTGGATCAGCAGAGTTTTCCGATCCGCCGGGGGATTATTAAAGCTGATCAAAATACAGTAACTATTATTATGGAAGAAAAATGAGTAAAAATATTGCTTTAGTCATTATTTTTGCTTTATCTATATTAGGGCCCTGCGCAGTTTTTGCCGCAGGCAGCTTTGCTAGTATTAATGCTTTGGGCCGGAACCCTTCGAGTGCCCCGAAAATTTTTACGGCTATGATTATCGGGTTAGTTTTTGCGCAGTCTTTGGCTATTGTAGCGATGTTAATTGTATTCCAATTATTCGGAGCCTCTTAATACTGGATAAGGAGACAATAAGATGTTGATGGTTTCATTTATAATTTTTGAAATTATCGTTTTTACCGGTTTGATTTTTATCTTACGTAAAATCATGACCCAGAATGTAATTTCGGCGACCCAGCACATCGACGAATTAAACCAGGATTATACTAAGAAAGATGAAGATATCCACCGCCGTTGGGAGGAAGTTAAGCGGCAAGCTGAGCAAATTATCCGCCAGGCTCAAGAAGAAGCTGAAAAGACCAAATCGGAGTTGATGGCTGCCGGTCAAGCCGAAAAAGATCAGATTTTAAAACAGGCCCGCGCTAAAAGCGAAGAGATGGTTGCTCAAGCGGACAAATCTTGTCAAGCGATGCTTGCGGAAATAGAGGCGCGGGTTAGCCGGGAGGCGATGAATAAAGCAGCAGATTTAATTCATGATGTTTTGCCCGATAAATTTAAGCAGAGCGTGCATAATGAATGGGTAGAAGGGTTGATTGCCCATGGGTTTAGCCATTTGAATAATATCAGTATTCCGGATAATGTCTTCGAAGTTTTGATTGTTTCCGCATTTCCACTTACTGCTGCCCAGCGCCAGGAGTTGACGCAAAAGCTTTCCCGGGTTTTAGAGAGAACAATTACCTTAAAAGAAGAAGTAGAACCTAAGCTTGTTGCCGGACTAATTATTAAGATTGCCAGCCTGGTTTTTGATGGAACTTTAAAAAATAAAATTATGGAGAAGGCCCGCTAATGTCCAGCGAGATAAAATTCCCGGATCCCGGAACAGTTTTTGAGATTCGCGAGGTAGGTTTTGTGCAGAGCGTGCGTAAATTCATTGTCGTGGCTAAAGGCATGCCCAGCTGTATTAATGGCCAGATTGTTGAGTTTGCTAACGGTATTCCGGGTTTAGTGATGGGGTTTACCGAGGAAAAAGTCCAGATTTTAGTTTTAGGGGACCCGGTGGGCATTCGTGCCGGAGATGAAGTTTATAACAAGGGGAAATCTCTTAGTCTTCCGGTAGGGGAGGCTTTCGTCGGCAGGCTTGTAGATGCGCTTTGCCGTCCCCTGGATGGTTTAGGCCCAATCCAAGCCACTACCCAATTACCAGCATTTATTGTTGCTCCCGGAGTTATGGATCGGCAGCCGGTAAATCAAACTCTGGAATCTGGTACTCTGATTATCGATGCGATTATTCCTCTGGCCAAAGGCCAGAGGCAGCTTTTAATCGGCGACCGAATTACCGGTAAAACCTCGGTAGCCTTGGATGCGATTATTAACCAGAAAGGTAAAGATGTAGTTTGTATTTATTGTTGCATCGGTAAGCCATACTCAAGTTTAGTAAAAGTGATCAATGTTTTACGCGAAAAAGAAGCTTTGGATTACGTGATTATTGTCTCTGGCGTAGCCAGTGTTTCTACCGGAGAACAGTATTTAGCCCCCTATACTGCCTGTACTTTAGGGGAATATTTTATGAGCCAGGGTAAGGATGTATTATTGGTGGCGGATGATTTAACCAAACATGCCTGGGTGTATCGGCAAATATCTCTTTTACTAGAGCGGGCACCCGGGCGAGAAGCCTACCCGGGAGACATTTTTTATTTACACTCTCAAATGATGGAGCGGGCCGGACTGCTTAAAAAAGAGTTAGGCGGAGGCTCAATGACCTTTTTACCGATCGTCGAAATTCTGCAGGGAGACCTTACCGGTTATATTCCGACCAACTTGATTTCGATGACCGACGGGCAGCTGTATTTCTCTACGGGGCTTTTTAATAAAGGGGTTAAGCCGGCGATTGATTTTGGTTTATCGGTCTCCCGTATTGGTAATAAAGCGCAGTGGCCGGCGATGAAGGCCTCCAGTAAATCTTTGCGGCTGGACTACCTACAGTATAAGGAACTACTGCAGATGACCCAACTGCGCACCGCCGGACTTTCTAAAGAGGCCGAAGAGCGCCTGCGCCGGGGGGAGGCGATCAGCCAATTGATTACTCAGGATAAAAACCGTCCGGTTTCTATCGAAGAGCAGATTATTTATTTATATTCCTTAAACCAGGGTTGGTTAGATAATTTATCGACGCAGCAGATTCGGCAATTCCGGTTGGGCATTCTGAATTATTTCCAACAGAAAAAGCCTGCATTCTGCCAACAGATCCGCCAGAGCAAAATGCTTAGCGAAGATTTACGTTTGATGTTAGAGGAAACATTAACCGCATACTTACAGCAAGAGGTAAAGTAGATTTATGCAGACGATGGCGGTAATTAAAAAAGATATGGATTTTAACCGCGGCCTTTCTTCATTGATCGAAGTATTAAAAAATATCGCTGTGTCACAATATCGTTCGCTAGAGCATAAATTCACTGTTTTTGATAAACTGATGAACGCCATTGAAAGCTGTTTTGAATTTATTGACCTTTCAGCTTTCCGGCACCAGTTTTTAACGCCGGCTAATCCGGCGCAATTAATTGTGGTGATTACCAGCGATAGCGGACTTTTGGGCGGTTTAAATATGCAGGTAGTTACCCGGGCCCTGGCCGGATTAGGGAATACTTCTGGTGGTCAATTGGTAGTCATTGGCGAAAGAGGAAAGATGTATGCCCGGGAAAGCCAGGTACCCTTTGTGGCCTATCCCGGAATTAGCGACGATAACCGCCTTACCCAGGCTTTGCAACTAAGAGATTATTTATTCTCCGGAATCCTGCAGAAGAAGTTCGGTGCTTTAAAAGTGGTTTATCCTCATCCGGTGTCTTTTACAGTGCAACGGGTGGAGACGGTGAATTTTCTCCCTTTTTCTATGGATTTCTTATCGAACCAACCTCAGGCCGCCGGTCAGGCCCGAATTATCAAAGAGGTTATTTTCGAATCTAAGATGGCAGATATTTTTGAATATTTGATTTATCTCTGGATGGGGCAGAAGCTTTATGACATTTTCGGCTTGAGCCGTTTATCAGAATTTGCCGCCCGCTATGTTCATCTCGAGGATAGTTTGCGCCGGCTTAAAGAGATGGATAGTAAACTAAAATTACAGTATTTTCGCATCCGGCATGAAATCATTGATCAAAGCATGCGTGAACTTTTTAGCGCCCGGTTATTGTATAATTCTTAACAGTTAGAGGAGTTTATCAGGGGAATATTTTATGGTTAAGGAAAAAATAAAAGGAAAAATTACTGCCGTGCAGGGGCCGGTGGTGGATGTAAAATTTGCCAGCTCTGATGAGGTACCGAATATTTATGCGATGCTCTTGACGCATACCATTGATGGTAGTGAGGTTTTTTTAGAGGTTGCTGAGCACCTGCCGGGGAACCTAGCTCGTTGTATCTCAATTAACTCTACTACTAATATCCAACGCTATGCGCAGGCAGTTTTCTACGGCCCGTCTATCCAGATACCGGTGGGAGATGGCCTTTATGGACGTTTAATTAATGTGGTTGGTCAGGCGATTGACCAGGGCGGGGCGATCCCTTACCAGGAAAAAAATTCGATCAGGAAAACCGATATGGGCAGCCGGATGACAATTAGTAAGAATAAAGATGAGCGGCGTAGTTTTGAGGTAATGGAAACCGGTATTAAGATTATCGATTTACTGGCTCCTTTAGTTAAAGGCAGTAAAACCGGTATTTTAGGGGGCGCCGGATTAGGCAAGAGCGTGTTAACCTTGGAAATTATCCAGCATATCGTTAAACGCTATCAGGGTAGTTGCGTTTTTGTCGGTATCGGGGAGCGTATTCGTGAAGGAAATGAGCTATATTATGAATTAAAGAATCATGATGTGTTATCTAAAACAATGATGGTTTTTGGCCAGATGAATGAGCCTCCCGGAGCGCGTTTTGCCGTGGCGATGACCGGCATTACCATGGCCGAGGCGGTGCAGAAGAAGAATCAGGATGTGTTGATGTTTTGCGATAATATCTTTCGTTTTGTGCAAGCCGGAAGTGAAATTTCTACACTCTTAGGCCGGGTGCCTTCAGAAACCGGTTATCAGCCTACCTTACTTTCGGAGGTGAGTGAGTTTCATGAGCGTATTCGCACAACTAAAGATTCGGGAGGTTCCATTACTTCTATTGAGGCGGTCTATGTGCCGGCTGATGATTTAACTGATCCAGCGGTTGTGGCGATTTTTAGTTTTCTAGATTCAGTTCTGGTTTTATCCCGCGAGCGTATCCAATTAGGTTTATATCCGGCGATTGATCCGCTTTTATCCAGTTCTTCTAATTTGGATATCGATATCGTCGGTAAACGTCATTTCGATGTTGCCCAGGATGTCATCAGAATGTTTCAACGCTATGAAGAGTTACGCCGGATTGTTTTAGTTGTGGGTATCGATGAACTTTCTTCAAGCGACCGGATTATTTATGAGCGGGCCAGAAAAATGCAGAATTTCCTCACTCAACCGTTTTTTGTCGGAGAAGCTTATACCGGTAAAAAGGGGGTTTATGTAACCATTGAACAAACTTTGGATGGATGTGAAAGAATTATTTCTGGTAGAATGGATAATCAGCCGGAGGAAGGTTTTTATTTAATCGGAGCTTTATCATAATAAAATATATTAAAAAGCGAGTAAAAGATGTCTAAAAAAATCGATTTGCAGTTAGCCGAAGTATTGGTGGAAAAGAAATTGATTAACCGGGAGGATATCGGAAAATTTTTACAGGAAGCCGCAACGCTCAGCCATGATTTAAAACAGGTTTTAATCAAGCACAATTTGTTTTCTGAAAAAGAACTGCTGGATATCTTGGCCGAGAAGCTAAAATTAAGCTGCGTTAACCTTAAGGAGCTGCTGATTGATAAATCGATTATTACTAAAGTTCCTTTGAAGATCGCTTCTTATTATAAATTTATTCCTTTGGCGCTGCGCGGCCGGACACTGACGATTGCCGTGGCTTATCCTTTAGACATTCAGACCTTGGATGAAATTAGGACTCAGCTGGGTCTGGACCTGGAGATGTCTTTGGCCTGCTCGGCGGATGTTTTAGATGATTTAAAGAAATATTACGGTTTGGCCGCCGATACCCTGGAAAAAATAAGCTCCCAGAGTCCTGCGGGGAACTTTAGCGAACAGACTAAAGTGCAAGAAGGAGTGGAAGATATTGAAAAACAGGCCACGGATGCTTCAGTGATTAAATTAGTTAACCAGATAATTCTAGAGGGTTGGCGGAAACGGGCTACCGATATCCATATTGAGCCTTATCGCCAAGGCTTATCTTTACGCTACCGGATTGACGGTTTACTTTACGATGCTAATGTGCCAGGGGAAATAAAAAATTTTCTTAATGCCATTGTTTCCCGGATTAAAATCATGTCGAACCTGAATATCGTTGAACGCCGCCTGCCCCAGGACGGCCGGGCGATTGTTAGGGTCCAAGATCAGGTCTTAGACCTGCGTATTTCCACTATTCCTACTCCTTTTGGAGAAAGCTTGGTGATCAGAATTCTGCCTACCCAGATGCTCTTTAGCCTGGAGAAACTGGGTTTAGCCAAGAGTGAATTGCAGATCTTTGAAAAATTAGTTCAGAAGCCGCACGGTATAATATTCGTTACCGGCCCCACTGGCAGCGGTAAGACGACCACCCTTTATTCTTGCCTGACCAGGATTAACACCAAAGACCGTAAAATTATTACCATCGAAGACCCGATCGAATATGAGATGAGCGGGATTACGCAGATCCAGGTAATGCCGGAGATCGGGCTGGATTTTGCCCGCGGCCTGCGCAGCATTTTAAGGCATGATCCGGATGTAATTATGGTGGGAGAAGTAAGGGATTTTGAAACTGCTGAAACAGCCATCCGGGTGGCTTTAACCGGGCATTTAGTATTTTCTTCTTTACATACTAACGATGCCGCCAGCGGAATCGCCCGCCTGCAGGATATCGGAGTAGAACCTTACTTGATTGCTTCTAGCGTGGAGGCTTTTATTGCTCAACGTTTGATCCGGGTGATTTGTCCGGAATGCCGTTTTGAAGATAAAAATGCGCCTTTAGAATTAAGGGAGTTGATTGCTAAAGATTTGGGAATTAAATTAGAAGAGGTAAAAATATTCCGGGGTAAAGGTTGTGCCCATTGTAACGCTACCGGGTTTTTTGGCCGTACGGCTATCTACGAAATCCTAATCGTCGATGATCTAACTAAGGAGATGATTTTAAAGAAAGCTTCTTCGGATCAAATTAAAAGGCTGGCTTTATCCAAAGGCATGCGGACTTTGCGCCAGGACGGTTGGAAAAAAACGATCAGCGGGATTACTACTTTTGAAGAAGTAATCCGGGTAACTTCGGCTCAACAGGAGGATCTTTTGGTCAAAGAGACTCCGGCTCAAGAGCGCGGATATACTAAATCGGAGCTGCCGCCGCAGCCGGAAGGATCAAATAAACGTATTTATCAACGTTTAGATAATAAAGTTAAAGTGCGCTATAAAGTTTTTGAAACCGAAAAAGAATTGATTAAGCGTAAAGAAATCACTGAGGAAATCAGCGCGACAAAAAATATTTCTGCCGGAGGTTTACTTTTTATTGCTCAGGAGCAGTTAACTATAGGTGCAATATTAGAGCTTAAGATTCAATTACCTAGCAGCCAGGAGTTGGTTGAATGCTTAGCCAGGGTGACTAGGGTGGAGGAAATGCTTGAGCCGGGAGAATATGATATTGCAGTTTGTTTCCTGGATTTAACCAGCGCTGATAGGATTAGATTAGATAAATTCGTGAAGCTAGAAAGCGGAGGTTAAAGTTAATGGTAAAGTATAATTATCGGGCCAAGAAAGGGCTCCAGGAGATAGTCAGCGGTACGATAGAAGCTGCTTCGGAAAAAGAGGCCATTGAAAAAATCAGTGCTTTAGGGTATCTGCCCGTGCACCTGGAAGAGAATAAGGGTCCTGCTCAGGCCTCGATTTTAACCACGCCTAAATCTTACGGCAGGATAGGTTCCGGTCAGATTACTATTTTTAGCCGGCAGTTGGCCAGCCTTTTAAAATCCGGGGTTCCGATATTATCCGCGATAAATATTATTAAAGAACAATCGGAAAACATGAATTTAAAAGCGGTGCTGGTTGATATCTATAATGAGATTAAGAATGGAGGTACTTTTTCGTCTTCCCTGGAGGCTCACCCCAAATATTTTTCTGTTTTGTACGTAGCGATGGTGCGCACCGGGGAGAATAGCGGAGCTTTAGCTGGTTCGCTTTTAAGGATTGCGGATTACCGGGCTAAACAAGAAGAATTGCTTTCGCGTTTGCGCATGGCGATGGCTTATCCGCTACTTATGGCTTTAGTCGGAGTGGCTACGGTGGTATTTATGCTTACTTTTGTGATGCCTAGGTTAATGGGGATATTTTCTAGTCTGGGCCAGAATCTCCCGCTGCCGACTAAGATTTTATTGGCTATCAGCCAAGGTCTGCGCCAGTGGTGGCCGGGAATAATCTTAAGTCTGGGGGTAGTGGTTTTTTTGATCAAACAGCAGTTAAAAACTAAAATTGGTAAAATTTCCTGGAGCATTCTAAAATTGCATATACCGATTTTTGGGAAATTCGTGTTAAAAGCGGATCTGGCTTGTTTTAGCCGGACTTTAGAGCTGTTAATTAAAAGCGGCCTGCCGATACTTAGGGCGCTGCAGATATCCGTTCAGGTATTAAGCAATGAAGTGATCAAGGAAAAGTTAATTAAAAGCCATCGTGATCTGGAACAGGGGGGATCTTTTGGCCAGAGCATGAAAGATTCTAAATTGCTGCCTTTGTTTATGGTGAACTTAATCAGCGTCGGCGAAGAATCCGGTAACCTGGCTGCGGCCTTAGGAGAAGTAGCGGATTGCTATGAACGTGATACCGATGAAACCGTCAGGATAATGAGCAGCTTACTTGAACCACTAATGATCTTGGTTATGGGTTTAATCGTGGGTTTTATTGTGGTAGCCATGTTATTGCCGATATTTGAAATTAACATGATGGCTAAATAAATCCTATGACGAATATAAGAATGAAGCTATTTTTAGTTATTTTATTGGGTCTATGTTCTTTGGCCGCCGGTTACCCCGGGAACTGGTCAGAGAAAAAAAGCGAGCATTTTATCGTCTATTTCACCCAGGATGAAAAGTTCGCCCAGGATGTATTGCATAGAGCAGAGCAGGATTACCGCCGTATCGCTCACGATTTAGGGTATGCGCGGTATTCGGAATTTTGGACCTGGGATAAAAGAGTGAAAATTTACATCTATCCAGAGCGGAATGCTTTCTTAAAAGCGACCAACCAACCTTCTTGGTCAGAAGGGATGGCTGATTATACCAATAAGCATATCGTCAGCTATGCCTGGGGCAAAGGGTTTGTAGAGTCGCTTCTACCGCATGAGATTGCGCATTTAGTTTTCCGCGATTTTGTAGGCTTTAAGGGAGAGATTCCTCTTTGGCTGGATGAAGGTGTAGCGCAGTGGGCCGAAGAAGCTAAACGTAAGGAGATTAAGAGCCTGATACAGCGATATTTTCAGCAGGATAATTTACTTTTAGTGAGCGATATCATGAAACTGAATATTGAGAATCTTAAAGGTAAACAGGGGTTATTGATCCGGGCCACCCGGACCAAAGACGATAAAGACGGAGTACTTTTCTTAAGCGCTAACAATTTAATCGAAATTTATTATCTTCAATCTGTTTCGCTGGTGGGTTATTTAATTGAGAAATTCGGCTCTACCGCTTTTTCCGGGTTTTGCCGTGAACTACGCGATGGGCGCAGCGTAGAGGAAGCTTTGAGGGTTGCCTATCCTTTACGCATCCGTGATATTAAAGAGTTCGAGGATGGCTGGAGGGAATATTTAAAGACAGGTAATTGAGTAATTGAAGAAAGGATGATCATGAATAAAGCGCAAAAAGGTAGAGTTCAATCAAATGGTTTTACGCTGATCGAATTAATGTTGGTAGTGGTAATTATCGGGGCATTGGTAGCGATGGTCATGCCTAGGCTTACCGGTAGAGGAGAACAGGCCCGGGTGGCAGCAGCTAGCGCGGATATTAATGCTAATATTGCTACTGCTTTAAAACTTTACGAATTGGATAATGGCAATTTTCCCAGTTCCTCTGAAGGGTTAAAGGCTTTATTAGTTAAACCTTCATCAGTGAAGAATTGGAATGGGCCTTATTTAGAAAGAAAACCGGTTGATCCTTGGGGCCGGGAATATGAATATAAATCTCCGGGTGAGCATCGCAAAGCCGATTATGATTTATACTCTTTAGGTAAGGATGGGGTAGAGAGTGTTGATGATGTTACAAACTGGGAATAAGGCAAGCATAAAGAGTCCTGTTAGAGGCTTTAGTCTGCTGGAGGTGATGATTGCCGCAGCGGTGCTGGCTTTGGGGGCGACATTAATTTATCAGTCTTTTTTTACCGCGGTTGATTCTTTTAATTATTATTCCGCTCTTTTAAAAATAACCCCTTGGATGGATGAGCAGATTTGGCAAGCCCAGAATGAGCTTAGCCGTCCGGGTTCAGGAGCTAATCTGCCCTCCGGCGGTCGGCTGGAAATTAATAATAAGGTTGTGGATTGGAGTTTAACTTACCATGCTCTAGATCAATCTATGAACCTTTACCAGATTGACTTGGCTCTTTTCTGGCCGCAAGGGGCCAGGCAAGTCAAATTATCGAGATCCGCTTATGCGATTCATACGCAAGAATAATTCAGGTTTTAGTCTGGTTGAGCTTCTGGTAGTCATGGTTATGCTCAGCGTAATTTCTTTAGCTATCTATTCAACCTTTAATAATGGTTTTAAAATATGGCAAAAGGTTAATCAGCCTTTAGAGCAGCAAGATTTGGGTATTTTCTTTGATAAGTTGGCTCAAGATTTAAGCAACTGCTTGCATTCTGCCAATATCCCTTTTTCCGGTAGCCTGAATACCCTGACTATACCGACCTTAGTTTTTAGCCCGCGCTTAAAGATAAAAAGTTTAGGTTCGGTAGATTATTTTTACGATCCGCAAGCCGGATTTGTGTATCGTCAAACTAAGGATTTCAGCCAGCTTTATAACCGGCAACAAGAGAGTCCGGTGCTCCTATTAAAGGAGATTAGATTTTTTAGATTTGAATATTATTACTTTGACGCAGAGAAACAAACTTATTTGTGGCAAGAAGAATGGTTAAGCACGGGTTTACCTCTGGCGGTTAGGGTAGTGCTAGGTTTTAATGATTCCGATGAGAATAACCAATTTATCCGGACAATCAGTGTTCCGATCGGCGCTTAAGTCCAAAGGAAGTATTTTAATTCTGGCTTTATGGTCGCTTTGTTTATTATCGGCGTTTGCCGTTATTTTAAATTATCAAATTCGCCAAGCGCTGGTTTTAGCCAGCCGGATTGATCAGAAAGATAAAATGCGCTGGATTGCCGCTGCCGGGGTAGCTAAGGTTATGGCGGAATTAAAGCATAGCCCAGCGCAGACCTACGATTATTTAGCTGACCCCTGGAGTAATAATCCTGCCGCTTTCCGGGATATTCCGGTAGGAGACGGCGAATTTACCCTAGAATATTTTTATCCAGATACCTACTCTGCTGTTGCCCAAGCAGGTTACGGTTGTGTGGATGAAGAACGTAAGCTTAATATTAATCAGGTTGAGCCGGAAGTTTTAACCCGTTTTTTCCGGGTAGTTTTATCGGTTGATGAATCGCTGGCTCAAGAATTAGCCGCTTGCATTGTGGATTGGAGGGATGCAGATAGCCAGCTTTCTATTCCTACCGGGAGTGCGGAATATTTTTATTATAGCAGCCTGCCTTTTTCTTATCCGGCTAAAAATGCCGATTTTGAGGTTCTAGAGGAGTTGTTGCTGGTTAAAGGTTTTAGCGAGAATGTTTTTGAAAAAATAAAAGACTATGTTACTATTTATGGATCCGGCCGGGTGAATATTAATACCACTACGCAGGTTATCTTATTTGCCCTGGGGTTAGATGAAGATTTGGCGGCCAAGATTATTTTATACCGCATGGGTCCGGACGGATTGGGCCAGACACCGGATGATAACGTTTTTGTTTCTCAATCGGAGATTGTGCCCAAGTTAAGTCAATTTTATGCTTTCAGTTCTGCACAGATTGATCAGTTGAATCGGATAGTTTCTCAGTATATCGCGGTTGGCTCCAATAACTTTTTGATTAAGTCTACGGCTAAATTGTCCGGAAAGAATACTTTAACTGTATTTAGTGTAGTTAATCGAGATGGCAAAGTTCTTTACTGGCGGGAAAATTGATAAATGTTTAAAATTAAAATGAAAAAGTTTAAATTTTTTTCCAGGCTTGCCCACCAGGAAATGGTCGGGGTTAATCTCAGCGGGAATAATTTAAAAATCTCTCATCTAAAGATTTCTCCGAACAAGAAAGAGGTAGTTAATCTTTTGAATTTAGATATTACCGCGCTTAACGATATTGAGATCGCTAAAAAAATCCAGGTAGCTATCGGGGCTCTCCGGGGTAAAGCGGTGGAGATTATTGATTTGCTTCCTACGCATTTGGTAATTACCAAAAATATCGAAGTTCCTTCTATCGAAAAAAAAGAGATTAAGGAGATTCTCAACCTGCAGGCCGGCCGGCATACTCCTTATTCCCGAGAAGAAATAATCGTAGATTATGTTGAAATCGGTACCTATAAAAATAGCTATACTAAGGTACTTTTAGTGATTGTGGCTCGCAGCGTTGTTAAGCGGCATTATGAAATATTGGAACGGGCAGGTTTTAGGCTTAAGCAGGCTCTTCTGGCTTCGGAAGGAATGGCTTTGGCTGTTTTTAAAACTTTAAGGCTGGAGAATGAAAGCGCGCCGGTCAACATTCTGCATGTTGATGAAAACTTTACGGATTTTAGCGTCGTTTTTAAAAACCGGGTTATTTTTATCCGTTCTATCCCGATCGGGGCCTCTCAGCTCAAACAAGAAAAAGAAGTTTACCAGCTGAAGTTTATCGACGAGCTTAAAAGATCGTTGGAGGCTTATTTAGGCGGAGATATTGAAATCAGCCCGAATATGCTTATTTTAACCGGAGCCGAGGACGGCCTGAAAGAAATTGAAACTTTGCTTAACAGCACAATGCATTTACCGATTAAAACCTTGTCGTATTCCGGTATGTTTAATATTTCAGAGCTAGCCCGCGGAGCAATGTTTAAATCCCGGCAAATATCTTTTTTTGATGTAATTGCTCCGCTTTTAAACTGTCCGGAGCTCAAGATTGATCTGGTGCCGGAGGAAGCCCGGGTGCGCCGCTCACTTGAGGAAAGAGGCAAAGATTTGATTAAAACCGGTATTTTTATCTTAAGTATTTTTATTATTGTTTTCTTTATTCTAGCCAGTAAAATCTATTTCCATGGTGTTCAGCTAAACAGGTTAGAACGTAAATATTCTACGGTTAACCGGGAAGCCAAAGAGCTAGAGAAAGACCTGGTTAAAATAGGGTTGGTGAAGAATTATCTGACTAATCGGGGCTATTCTTTAGAAATTTTGACTCAGTTACACGGTTTAGTTTCTGCTGATATTGAGTTGAGCGAAATTCGCTATGACCTAGATAAATTCTCCATTAAAGGTTCGGCGGATGCCATGAGTTCGGTTTTTTCATTTGTCGACCGGCTGGAAAAGTCCGAATATTTCAAGGAGGTTAAAACCCGCTATACCACTAAGCGCAAAGACGGTTTGAGGGATTTAACGGATTTCGAAATTATTACTTTGACCGAAAGGCCTAAGGATCGATGAAGCTGCCTAATTTACAGTTTTTACAGGTATTTGTAGGGAAGTTATCTAAAAAAGACCGTTTGATTTTTTACCTTACGGTTTTTATGGTTTCATTATTGATTTTAGACCGGGCAATTGTTTCTCCCGTTTTTTCTAAAATCAAATCCTTAAATAATCAGGTCCGCGATAAGCAGGCCGAGATTAAAAAAAATTTACGGCTGCTAGCGCAGAAAGACAGAATTATTACCGGAAGTGTTAAATACAGCTCTTTTTTAGGTGATGCCCGGCTGAGCGATGACCAGCAGGTCACTTTAGTACTGAAAGAATTGGAAAGTCTAGCTAGCAAGAGTTCGGTATATTTAGTAGATATGAAACCGGCGGGGGTCAAAACATCGGGTTCTTCAAAAATAATCATGATCAATCTGAATTGTGAAGCCCAAATGGAGCAGTTGGTGAATTTTATGTATAATCTAGAGAATTCCAATAGTTTGATTTCGATAGAGAAATATCAACTGGTTCCTAAAACCAGAGAATCCAGCGTAGCTAAATGCAGCATATCTGTGTATAAGATCGTAGCGCTATAATTTCTAGGTGGATTAGCGATAGAGGGTGAAAAAGAAAGGGGTGAGTAGATGAAAAGGATATTTTTATTGGCGTTGAGTTTAGTCCTCTTGTGGAGTTTTACCGCGCAGGCCTTAGAAACTACATTGATCGACGTGCGTAACGAAATACTAAAGAATGCCCAGGGGATAAAACCTTACTTTGAGAAATCTCGGGACCCGCTTTTATTAAATAGTTTGTGGGGTTCTTCGATTATGGCGGTTTCACAATTAGACGCTTATTTTTCGATGTTGGGGATCATAAACGGCATTAAAAATGAAGATTTACAAACAGCCCAGATTGGTTATTTGGTCAGTTGGCTGAACCAAATTAAAGATACAACGGAATTAAATATTAAAAGTTTAGAGGCGATTAAATCGACTAGTGATGCCCGTAGCCGGGCGATGGCTTTAAAGTTAAGGGACATTTTTAATAATTTAAAAACCCGGGTAGTTAAAGAGCTGGGGACGGTTACGCAGCTGCAGCAGTCGCAGGCTAAGAACTAAGCCGGAAAAATTTTAAAAGCGCTAAATCTTAAATACTCAAAATCACCAGCTCTATTTTATTTAAATAGGGCTGTTTTTTTACCTTTATCTGTTGGAAGATCCGGGGGTTTTGCGGTATAATAATTTATCCAAAGGGGGGAGTATGCATAAATTTATCCTATTGTTTCAATGCCAGGATCGTCAGGGTATCGTAGCTAAAATTTCCCAATTTATTTTTAAGATTGGTGGCAATATTATTACTGCTGATCAGCATAGCACGAATCCGCAGGGAGGGTATTTTTTTATGCGGGTAGAGTTTGTTTTGGGAGACCAACAGTATAATCTTCAGAGCTTAATTTTGGCTTTTAAGCCGGTAGCTGATGAATTCCAAGCTAGCTGGAATTTATACGACCGGTCAGAGATTTTACGCATGGGAATTTTTGTTTCAGAGCCGGATCATTGCCTGGTGGATTTATTGTATTTATGGTCTGCTGGAGAGTTGAAGGTGAAGATTCCCTTTGTCCTGAGTAATTGCGAAAAACACCGTAAATTGGTAGCTGGATATGATCTACCGTTTTATTACGTTCCGGCGGATAAAGATAACCGCCGGGAGCCGGAATTGCTGTCTTATGCTTGCGGGGCGACGGATTTTTTGGTGTTGGCCCGTTATATGCTGGTGCTTTCGCAGGATTTCTTACAAAAGTATAACCGCGACATTATCAATATTCACCACGGCTTTCTGCCTTCTTTTAAGGGGGCTGATCCTTATGGCCAGGCACTTAAAAAAGGGGTTAAGGTTATCGGTTCTACCGCTCATTTTGTCAATAACCAGCTGGATGAAGGGCCGATTATCGCTCAAGAGGTCGAATATGTATCGCATAAAGATAATGTTCAAGATTTAATCCGTAAAGGCAAAGATGCGGAAAAAAAAGCATTAGCGCAGGCCTTAGTTAGTTATATCGATTATCGGATTATTAAGCATGAAAGTAAGACTATAGTTTTCTGAAATTTAATTTAACTTACGGATTAAAAAAGGAGGGGATTCTGGCTAAGAAAGTAGCGATCGTAGGAGCAGGGGTGGGTGGATTAGCTACCGCTGCCCGGTTAGCCAAGGATGGTTTTGCAGTGGAGGTGTTTGAAAAACTATCCGCATGCGGAGGACGTAATAATCTGATTCTGGACCGGGGTTTTAAATTTGATACCGGTCCGTCTTTTGTACTGATGCCGGATTTCTTTGCTGAGGTTTTTAGCTATTGCGGCCGGGAAATTAAAGATTACCTGGATTTACGGTTCTTGGATCCTAGTTATAAAATTTTTTATGCTGACCAGACAACTGTACTTAATGTTTGTCGGGATAGCCAGCAGACTAAAGAAGAGTTGGAAAAAATCGAGCCCGGCAGTGCCAAACAATTTGATAAGTTTATCCGGGAAACCGCCCGGATCTATGCTCTGGTTAAACCGCTGCTTTATAAATGCGTAACTTTAAAAAACCTGGCTAATCCTTATTACTGGCCACTGGCTTTAAAGATCCGGGCTTTTGAATCATATTGGCACCTGGCGCGTAAGTATTTTAAAAGCGAAAAACTCTGTTATGCTTTTACTTTTGAAGCCATGTTTATGGGGGTTTCTCCTTATCAGGCCCCGGCCTTTTATAGCGTGATTACTTATACTGATCATGTACAGAAAGTCGCGCATCCGATGGGGGGGATGTATCAAATTCCCCTGGCTTTGGAAAAATTAGCTAAACAACTGGGGGTTAAATTCAATTATAATTGCGCCGTAGAAAGCATCGAACAGAAAAATTCAAAAATTTTCCTTTCTTTGGCCCAGCAGCGCAGCGTTGCCGATTATGCCGTAGTCAACGCGGATTACGCTTATGCCCAAACAAAGTTACTTAATCGCCGGATTCCCGATTTTAAGTATTCTTGCTCTACCTATTTAATTTACCTGGGGCTTAAAAAGAAACTTGATTCATTGGCTCACCACAATTTATTCTTTAGCCGCGATTTGGATAAAAATTTAGAGCAGATATTTAATGAAAAAACCATTCCCCTTGATCCATCTTTTTATATCCATCTGCCTACAGTTACCGATTTAAGCTTAGCCCCACCGGGTAAGGAGATATTGTATTTACTGATTCCGATTCCTAATCTGAAAAATGCTCATGATCATCTGCAGGAGCATATCGGCCGGTTAAGGGAACTGATTTTTGCTAAAATCAATCAGGTTTGCGGATGTGACCTAGAGGAATTAATTGAGGTAGAGCATCATTTTCTCCCAGAAGATTTTATTGACCGCTATAATATTAAATACGGAGCGACCTTTGGCCTGGCGCACAATCTAACCCAAAGCGCATTTTTCCGTCCGCCTAACCGGGATAGAAAAATTAAGAATTTATATTATGTCGGAGCCAGTACCCAGCCGGGAGGGGGGTTACCGGTGGTGATCGCCGGTTCACGGATTGTCGCTGAGATGATTAAACAGCACTGATAACTTTGATTTTTGCGATTACCGCTTGAATACTTGATTCCGGGGTAGAAGCTCCGGCGGTAATTCCGATGTTGTCCGCATTATTCAGCCAACTTTTCTTAATTTCTTGGGCGCTATTTACCCAGTAACTATTTTTATTTAAGGCTTTGGATATTTCGTAAATACGTTTAGTATTGGCGCTGGTTTTTGATCCGATAATAATCATCACTGAATTTTTTAAGGGCATAGTTTTGACTTCATTTTGCTTTATCCGGGTAGGGTTACAGATAGTATTATGGAAGGCAATTTGGGGAATATATTTACGTAGTGATTTTACAATGGCTAGCACATTATCCAGGTTTTGAGTGGATTGTACGACAATTCCGGCCCGGGTAATGTTTTTTATTTTTTTCCAGGGTATATTCCTGGGCTGGTCGATTACTAGCGCTTTGGAGCGGAGTTGTCCGATTATCCCCCGTACTTCATCATGATCTTGGTCTCCGATGATGATTATGCGGTAGCCGTCAGTTTCTAACCGGTGAGCGAGCTTGTGTATTTCTTTGACCATCGGGCAAGTAGCATCCACGATGCGGTAGCCTAATTTTAAAGCTCGTTGCAGAGTTTTTTGGCTTGATCCGTGCGCTCGGATGAGCAGGGTTTTATTCCGGCCAGCTGAAAGCCGAGTGATTTTTTTAACCCCGGCGGTGCGGATTTGTTTGACCACCGTTTCATTATGCACAATATCTCCCAGCATATAGACGGGTTTCTGAGTGTGAGCGGTTTTTAAGGCGGTATTGATAGCTTGCCTTACCCCAAAACAGAAACCTGCAGATTTTGCTAAATTAATCTTCATAAATACTTCCTTTCCCAGAGAATTCTGAGGATCATCCTGATTTTTTTGATCGTATTCACTTGAGCACGCTTAGTGAAAACATTATAGTTGTTATCCCGGATTGCATCTAATATCCCCTGATAAACTTCGTGCATTACTAAGGCTACTAATCTGGCGCAGCGATTACCGATTAACTTGATCCCGGGTAGGCTTTCGGCATACAACTTATGGCAGCGCTGGATTTGGAAACGCATGAGATTTTTGAACGCTTCGTTATTCTGAGCCAGGGCTAGCTGTTTTTCATTCACTGCGAAGGCCAGGAGTTCATCTTGCGGAAGATAGATTCTATTGCGTAGTAAATCTTCGTTGATGTCGCGTAAGATGTTAGTCAGCTGCATGGCTACACCAAGTTTTACCGCGTAGGGCTGGGCAGCTTGGTTTTGGCAGCCGAAGATTTTTAGCATAATTAAGCCGACTACCCCGGCGGCCCGGTAGCAGTATTCATAAAGCTCCGGAAAGCTTGCGTAGCGTTTTGATTCCAGATCCATGCGCATCCCCTGGATCAGCGTATCAAAATATTCTTTAGGTATTCGATAAGTAGTGACCGTATGTTTAAAAGCGGCCAATAGCGGCCGGGTAAGTACTTTTTGCGTGTAAACTTCATGGATGTTTTGTTCTAGTTTTTGCAGGCTTTGCGCCGGGTGAGCAGCGGTTAGATTATCGACGGCTTCATCGCTTAAACGGCAGAGCGCATAAACTGCATAGCTGGCATTTTTTTTGCCCGGAGGCAGAAAAAGAGAGGCTAAATAAAAGCTTTTAGCGAATTGTTTAGTAATTTTTTTAGCTTGGCGGAACCCCGCTTTTAATGGCGATTGATTCATATGAGCATTTTACCTTTAAATATGGTAAATGCCAAGTGTCTTATGGTTCTTTCCAGTTGTAATTTTTTATGGAAATTAGCTAGCGTAAAGTTACCGGATTAATAATTATTGAAAAAAGGTCAGCTCGGTAATAGAATAAAGCCATGTCTAAATATATGGTAGTTTTAATTTTATCCGGATTTATACCGTTGTTATGCAGTTTTTATCCGCCGCTTAAGTTTTGGCGTAAATTTAAGGCCTTAATTCTTACTTTAGGCATACTCCTGGTTATTTTCGGCTCCTGGGATGTTTTTGCGGTTTGGCGCGGCCATTGGTATTTTGATCCCGCCGGAATCATCGGCGTAGAAATAATTAATTTACCGATTGAAGAATGGCTATTTTTTTTAATCATACCTTTTTGTTGTATTTTTACCTGGGAGGCATTAAATTTTATTCGGGGAAAACTTAAATGAAAGAATATACTTTGATCGCCGTCTTCTGGGCGGCGCTGACCCTCTGCATTGACCGTTGGACCGGGGCCAACATTTTAAGAAAAAAAATATTTTATTTTTTTTTGGCACTGATCCTGGGTTTTAAATTCCTGGTAAACGGCTATCTTACCCAGAGCAAGATTGTTGTATACAATCCGGAATTTTTTTTAGGTATCAGATTAGGCAGTATTCCGCTTGAAGATTTTTTATTTGGTTTTAGCATGGTTAGTTTAGGAATTATTTTTTGGGAATTTTTCAAAAAGCCGCACCACTAATGGCTAAAACAACTATCCTATTGATTTTAGCCGTATTTAATTTCCTGAACCCGCTCTATGCTTTAGATTACAAAGATTTGCATAACCGGGCTATTCAGCTCACCTTAAATGCAGCGCAGAATGAAGTAATTAAACAACCCGATGTTTATAATCAGTATCTTTTAGCTTTAGTTTATCTTAATTCGCATCAGGATCAGGCTGCCGGAGAGATTTTTAGCCAATTGTTGAGAGCTGATCCGGATTTTATTCCGGCCCGTTGGGGCCAGGCTGAAGTTTTACGGCGCCGTCATGCTACTGCTCAGGCGGAGCACTTGTTAAATCAGGTGCTTGCAGTTGATCCGCGATTTGCACCGGCGTTAATCAGTCTGGCTTATTTAAAATACTTCCAACAGGATTTTAAGGGGTCGATTCATCTGGCGCGTAGAGTTATCGCGCAGGGGCTTGATGCGGTGGATCTGAATAATTTTGCGCAGGCATATTCGATGTATGCCGGGGCCAAGGGCATGTTGGCTCACTACGGAGGGGTTTTATCTAAAGCGGTCGACGGTTTAGCGGTTAAGGTCAATCTAGATAAAGCTTATAAGCTGCAACCCAACTCTGCGGCGGTTTTATTTGGCCTAGGAAGTTTTTATTTACTGGCTCCGGTAATTGCCGGGGGAGATAAGCTTAAGGCTCAAGATTTTCTCACCCGGGCAATCCAGGCGGATCCTTATTTTGCCGATGTGTATGTACGCCTGGGGCAGTTAGCTCAAGCCAATGGCGATCTGAAGCAATACGATTTTTATCTGCAAAAGGCTTTAACCATTGATCCTCAAAACCAGTTAGCTCAGGATGTTTTGAGCCGGCGTTGTAATTTTATCTGTTTGGACACACTTGATTAATTAAATGCTGAGGGTTTTCAGAGTAAATTCATCTAGGGCTTGAAAGTATTCTGTGCGTATCTTTAAGCCCCGGATTTTATCCGTTGCCTGATTGTAGAGGCAGGTGATCTGTCTTTGAGCGTAAGCTAAAGCTCCGCTGGCGGTAATGATCGAACGTATTCTAAGCAATTCGCTGTCTTTAGCCGTTTTATTTTCCATGATTTGCTGAATTATTAGGCGGTCGGCTTTAGCGGAGTGGTTAAAAGCATACCAGATAAGCAGGGTTCTTTTGGCTTCTTTAATATCCGTGAGATTGGATTTACCGGTTTCTTTAATTGTCCCGAAAGTTCCGATAATATCATCTTTGATCTGAAAGGCCCTACCTAGCAGCAAGCCATAATCATGTAATTTTTTGATTTGACCGGCGCTGGCCCCTGCCAGAGTAGCCCCCATGGTTAGCGGAGAAGCGAAGGTATAATTGGCAGTTTTGTAATCATAAATTTTATAAATATCCTCCCGGGAAACGCAAGCGATAGGTTTAGTCCCCAGCAATAACTCGATAAATTCTCCACTGCCGGTGTATAAAGCTGCCAAGAATAATTTTTTTAAGGCCGCTTCTTTGCGGCTGGGATCCTCCTGGATAGCCAAGAAAGCATCAAGGGCCATCGCGTACATGACGTCGCCGACTACGATGGCTAAATCTTCCCCGTTGAATTTAAGTTTATTATTTCTTCCTAAGGCATTGTTAAGTAAAGTATGCATCGCCGGTTTACCGCGCCGCTGTTGGCTTTTATCAATGATATCATCATGCACCAGCATGAAGTCGTGCAGCAGTTCTAAAGATAAAGCGCTGCGGTAAAGGCCCGGGGCTGTTTTTTTAGTAAAACCCAGATAACCGATACAGAATAATATCGGCCGGATCCTTTTACCGTCCCGGCTGATAAATTCCTTAATATTCTTAAAAAGTAAAGGAGAGAGCTGGTTGAGGGAGTATAATTTATTAATTGAGCTAAGATAGAGGTCTAGCTGGCGCTCGATTTTATTTTTTATTTCCAAAAACATATTTTATGTTAACATATAAATAGCAATTATGCAATTAATTTGGATAAATAAACGATGAAAAAAATCATTATTATCGGCGCTGGTTTCGCGGGTTTAAGCTGTGCTAGAAGATTGTCCGGCTGTAGCTTAGATCTGGAAGTCATTTTATTAGATAGTAAGGGGGAATTTAATTTTTTACCCCTGCTGCCGGATTGTCTGGGCCGGGGGATTAATCCGGCCTGGCTGGCCAAGAAAGTCAGCGAACTTTGCCGCGGCCGAAAAATCTGTTTTATTCAGCAGAAGGTTAACCGGCTAGATTTAGATTCCGGACAGCTAAGTACTGATCTGGCGGACTATACTTATGATTATTTAGTGATTGCCAGCGGCAGCCAAACGAATTTTTTTTCTAATGCCCAGGCAGCCGCCTATGGTTATCCGTTAAATAATCTCAAAGATTTAGCGGTGATTAAGCGTTCTGTAGAAGAAAATAAATTTGATAATTTGGTCATCTGTGGGGCCGGGTACACCGGAGTGGAGGCAGCGACTAACCTTAAGCGTTATTTTAAAAACCGGGGGATCTCTAAAAAAATTATCCTGGTTGAACGGGCGCCGGCGATCCTGGGAGCGTTGCCGGATTGGATGAGGGAGTATGTGGCTGGAAACTTAAAAGTTATGGGGATTGAGGTTTTGACCAATACCGTGATTGAAAAAATTTATCCGGATAGAATTTCGCTCTCTGGTAACCGGGAACTCCTCAACTGCCTGTTAATCTGGGTGCCGGGGGTCAGCACCGCCGATTTTATTCAAAAGCTTAATCTGCCTAAAAACCCGCAAGGCCGCCTAGTCGTAGATAAATACTTAAGGATCAGGAATAATTGTTTCTGCGCTGGCGATGCCGCTTTCTTTAGCTTTAACAATAACACTCTAAGGATGGCGGTTCAGTTTGCGCTGACCCAGGGTGAACAGGTGGCCAGAAATATAATCGCAAGCATAAAGCGAACTCAGCTTAAGGTTTACCGGCCTGTGGATTTAGGCTATATTATTCCTCTGGCGAATAATCATTCTTGCGGCCGGGTCCTTGGTTTAAATATTTCTGGTCCGCTGGCTACTTTTTTACATTTCAGTATGTGCATTTTTCGGACTCCGGGATTAAAAAATAAACTCGGGATTATCAACCATTTAATCAAAGGAGGTAAATGATGTTAGACTGGGGGATTTTAGTTTTACGTTTAGGTATCGGTATTATGTTTAGCGCGCACGGTTTACAAAAAGTTTTTGGTCTTTTCGGCGGATCGGGGATCAGTGGGTTCTCCCAAATGCTTTCCGGGATGGGGTTTACTCCACCGATTTTTTGGGCTTATCTGGCCGCTTATATTGAATTATTAGGGGGAGTATCCTTGATTATCGGATTATTTAGCCGGTTTTCCGCAGGTATGCTTTTGGCGGTTATTCTTACTGCCGGGATCAAGGTGCATCTGATTAACGGGTTCTTTTTATCAGCCGGAGGCTTTGAATATACTTTTGTAATTGCCTCTGCCTGTTTAGCTTTAGTTTTATTGGGTTCCGGTAAATACAGCATTTTTAGTTTAATGTAAGTTCGATCTTGGTTGAAGATTAAGTTGATCGCCGTTATTAAGATGTTATAGTTGTTACCACATCTTTTTCGCTGGCCGGTTACGGTTTTGATGATAAAAGACATAATTCTGAGGTGTGAAATTAAACGTTATCTAGGGGCTCTAATATTTTTGTTTTTACTATTACCCGGGCAACTGCCAGCTGTTCAGCAGGAGGCTTTGGATAAATTGGTTATTTTTTATTCACCCGGCTGTCATTATTGTATCCAAATCAAGCAGAAAATTATGCCGGAGATTGAGCAGGAATTTAAGGGTAAAATTAATTTTGAATATCGGGATATTAGTCAGCTTGAAGATTATAAGCTGCTGTTGGGATTGTTACCGGACAACTCGAAATTCGAAATACCTCTTTTTTATTTTAAAGGCGAGTTTATTACTCCTGGGAAGGTGCAGGCCCGGTTAGAGCTGCGCAGTTTTATTTATTCCGGCATAAATAATAAGTTCGCTGGCCAGGGTTTCCGGCCGGTAGATTTGGTGTCGCATTTTAAGAATTTTATTCCGGCGGCGATTATTTTTGCTGGGTTAAGTGACGGAGTTAATCCTTGCGCTTTTACGGTGATAGTTTTTTTTATCTCTTTTTTAGCTTTGCAGGGGTATCGTAAAAGAGAGCTTATTTTAATCGGATTAGGTTTTATTCTTGCGGTTTTTTTGACTTATTTAGGGTTAGGTTTAGGAGTTTTTAATTTCTTTTATCGTTTCTCGGGTTTCTGGGCGGTAGCGCGTTTATTTAATCTGACGTTGGGAGTTTTAAGTATTGTGTTTGGCGTTCTGGCGGTTTATGATTTTATAAAATTTAAACAAACTGCTTCTACTGAAGGATTAATTTTACAGCTCCCCAAACCGGTTAAGGAGCGCATCCATCAGGTGGTCGGATTTTTTTACCGCAGAAGCCTTCAGGAAAAAAAGGAAAAATTTAAACCGGCACTCGGCAAACTTTTAGCGAGTGCTTTGCTTACTGGTTTCTTAGTTTCACTCTTAGAAGCAGTTTGTACCGGACAAGTGTATTTACCGACGCTGTCTTTTATCCTTAAATCTACCGAATTTAAATTGGCTGCGCTGGGCTATCTTTTATTATATAATTTTATGTTTATTGTGCCTTTAATCGTGATTTTTGTCTTAGCGCTTTTAGGCACTAGCAGCCAGCAGTTTTCCGGTTTTTTAAAGAAATACCTGGGATTAATTAAGATAATGATGGCAATTTTATTTTTTAGCTTGGGAGTTTATCTGCTTTGGAGGGGTTAATGTCTAAAAAGATTATGTTTTTACTACTGAGTTTTTTTATTCTGCAGACTGCTTGTGCTCAAACAGAGAAGGCCAATCCTTATGAGTGGGATTTTGGGCAGGTTGTTTCCGGAGAGCTTGCAGAACATGATTTCGTAATTAAAAATTCCACTAGCGATATTTTAGAAATTAGCAATATACATAATTCTTGTGGATGCGTAGTCTCTCAACCGGCTAAAAAGTCTTTACTGCCGGAAGAAAGTGCAGCGGTGAAAGTAACATTTAATTCTAGCGGGTATGCCGGGCCGATTACCCAATTTGTATATGTGCATACCGATAATGCGGATCTGGCGATAATAAAACTTACAATTAAAGCCAATGTGGTATCTGAAAATAAGCCGTTAATTTAAAGGAGGGTTAATTAAATGTGGTCATTACAATTAAGAATGTGGTTATTGGTTACTTTGTTGTTCGGGATTATTTATGCTTTAGTGGTGATCGTCGGGACCACTGTTTTGCAGGTTACGGATTTCAGTTTTTATTTAATTATCTCTTTGGCGATGATGGTCCTCCAGTATATGCTGGGGCCTAAAATTGTCGAATGGAGCATGCGGATAAAATATATCAGCCGGGATCAAAATCCGCGCCTTTTTCAAATCGTGGAGAGTTTAAGCGTGCGCGCCAATATTCCGATGCCTAGAATCGGCATAGCTCAAATTGATATTCCTAATGCTTTTGCTTTCGGGCGTAGCTTAAAAGACGGCAGGGTTTGCGTAACCGGCGGCATTATTAATTTGCTTGATGAAGAAGAATTAAAAGCGGTGCTCGGCCATGAAATAAGCCACCTGAAAAACCGGGATGTGCTAACCATTACTTTGCTTTCTGTGATCCCGATGGTTATGTACCGCATTGCCTGGCAGTTTCTGTTTTTTGGCCGCCGCAGGGATGAGCGCAGCGGCAATACTATGTTAATTGGCCTGGCGGCTTTCTTTTTCTACTTTTTGACTAATCTTTTGGTGCTTTATGCTTCACGTATCCGGGAGTATTTTGCAGACCGGGGCTCGGTGCTCTTAGGTAATCAACCTAAAGCCTTGGCTTCCAGTCTTTATAAATTGGCTTATGGATCGGCCAGATTGAAACCGGAGTCTTTAAAACAATCGGAAGGGTTAAAAGCCTTTTTTATCAATGACCCATCAGCCGGCCGCAAAGAAGTTTTGGAGTTGGCGCAGTTGGATTTAGACAAGAGCGGCACCATTGATTCTGCCGAGCTGGAATTATTGAGGCAGTCCCGGATCCGTTTAAATTTAGGGGATAAGATGCTGGAGCTTTTAAGCACGCATCCAAACATGCTTAAACGGATTAAAAAGCTTTCAGAATACCGGGCTTAAAAAGGTTCAATAGTAGCAGAAAAAAGGGGGGGTTTCAGCGATATGGAAGCGCCCCCGTTTTCTTTTGACATAACCTCAAATATACTATATAATTACTAAACTATGGATATTAACGAAATTATACAGCAGAGAATTGCTAAATTGGATGCTTTGGGCAGTAAAAATGTGGCTGCTTATCCGTCAAATGTGCCTGCGCATATTGCAATCGGTGCAGCTTTGGCTGATTTTCAGGAAGGTAAAAAAATTACTCTCTGCGGCAGGGTTACGGCTAACCGCGCGCACGGTAAAGTTAATTTTATGGACTTAAAGGACTCTAGTGGCAAGATCCAGCTTTATATTAAGCGGGATATTCTTGGCCAGGAAAAGTCGGCCTGGCTCGCAGACCTGGATATTGCCGATATTTTAAGCGTAAGCGGTGAACTTTTTAAAACCCATACCGGAGAATTAACGCTGAAAGTCCAGGATCTTACGGTATTAGCTAAAGCTTTACGGCCGCTTCCAGAGAAATGGCATGGTTTAAAGGACGTTGAGCTGCGCTATAGGCAGCGTTATCTTGACCTGCTTTCTAATGAAGAGGTAAAAAAGGTATTTTTATTGCGCGCTAAGATTATTCAGGCGGTGCGCAGTTTCTTGGATGCCCGGGGATTTTTAGAAGTGGAGACTCCGATGATGCATGATATTGCCGGAGGTGCCGCCGGCCGGCCATTTAAGACTTTCCATAATGAATATAGCATGGATTTATATTTGCGCATTGCCCCGGAGCTCTATTTAAAACGTTTACTGGTAGCCGGCCTGGATCGGGTTTATGAAATCAACCGTTCATTTCGTAATGAAGGTGTTTCAACCCGGCATAATCCGGAGTTTACCATGCTAGAGGTTTATCAGGCTTACGCCGATTATGAAGACATGATTAATTTGACCCAAGATTTAATTTGTTATATAGCGAAAGAGGTTCTAGGCAAAGAGCAGCTGCTTTATCAGGGTAAAACCATTGACCTGAAAACTCCCTGGAACAGGCAGTCATTTGCCGGATTAGTTAAATCTAAATTTGGCATAGAGCCCCAAGATGAACCGGCGGTGATGTTGACTAAATTGCAGGCTAAGGGCCTGGCTCAGGAGAAGAGCCGCTTGAGCCGCTCTCAAATCAATAAGATTGTGGAAGATGCTTTGGAGCAGGAGCTGCAGGTTAACCCGACTTTTATTACCGATTATTTCACTGCCTTATGCCCTTTAGCTAAAACGAAAAAAGATAATCCTTTGATTTCTGAAAGATTCGAGCTTTACCTGGCGGGGATGGAAGTAGCGAATGCTTATTCAGAGCTAAATGATCCCCGGGAACAACGCCGGCGTTTTGAAGAAGAAATCAAGGGGTTAAATGCCGATGAACAAAAGAATGTGGATGAAGAATACCTTTTAGCTTTAGAGCATGGTATGCCTCCGGCCGGAGGGTTGGGGATTGGTATTGACCGGCTGGTGATGCTGCTTTGCGATCAGCCATCGATCAGGGATGTAATTTTGTTCCCTCTGCTGCGCTGCCAAGAGGAACAAAAGGTTTAATATGTTTTCAGAATTATGGCTTAGCCAGAGATACCTGCGGGCAGGTAAAAAAGAAAAAATTATTTCGATCACCGCATTGATTTCTATTATCGGAATCGCCATCGGAGTAATGGTTTTAATCGTGGTGATTTCGGTGATGAGTGGATTCGACCGGTTCTTAGAGGATAAGATGGTGGGTACTAATGCCCATCTCTCGCTGGAATTTTATAACGGTACCCAGGATTCCCGCAGGGTCATTGATAAACTTAAAACTTTGCCCTACGTAAAGGGGGTTTCACCTTTTATTGACGGGCAGGCCCTGGTCAAGACCGGTACATCAGTCTTCGGGGTTCAGGTGCGCGGGATTGATCCTCAATTGCAGGCGCAGACCTCTAAGCTTAATGAGTATTTGCAAGCCGGCAGCTATGAGTTAGCTGCTGACGAAGTGGCTTTAGGTAGCGAGCTAGCTTTTCGTCTGGGGTTGGAACCGGGTAAAGTTTTTAGCATGATTTCTCCGGTAACTTTAGCTAAAACCGATTTTTTGGTCAGAGGAATTTTTAATAGCGGCATGTACCTGTATGACTCTAGTTTAATTTTGATGAGCATCCAGGGTGCGCAAGATTTCTACCAGATGTCCGGCTCGGTTAGCGGGGTTGCGGTTTCGGTAGCCGACATTTATAGAGTCGAGAATATTAAAGAGCGGCTATACCGGGATTTGACCGGTTTTGGGCCTTACCAGGTGCGTACCTGGATTGATGCCAATAAGAATTTTCTCGAAGCCTTAAAGCTAGAGAAAATTATTATGTTTATTGTGGTGACGATGACCACGGTAGTTGCGGCATTTGGGATCGTGAGCACCCTGATTATGTCGGTAATGAGCCGGATTAAAGATATCGGTATCTTGCGTTCAGTGGGGGCTAAGACTAAAAGCATTCTGCAGATTTTTATTTTTCAGGGGATGGCCATCGGTACAATCGGAATTCTTTTAGGTTTTTTTTCGGGGGTCGGCTTGGCGCTTTCTCTGGATAAAGTAGTGAACTTGATCTCTAAGATTATCGGCCGTAGCTTGATTCCTAAAGATATTTACTACTTTGATCGTATTCCGGTCAATATTAATCTCGGGGATATCAGCGTGATTGTTATTTCGGCGCTGGTGATTACTTTAGCGGCCAGTATTTATCCGGCATATTATGCCAGCCGGATAATTCCCAGTGAGGCGGTTAGGCATGAATAGGCAGATACTGAAGGTTAGCGCTATTGGTAAAATTTATAAAGATAATTCCAGTAACTTGGAGGTATTAAAGGATATTAATTTTAGCGTTGCCCAGGGTGAGTTTTTAGTTATCCAGGGGCCTTCGGGGGCGGGTAAATCCACGCTTTTGCATATTTTAGGCGGCCTGGATAATCCGACCGGCGGAGCGGTTTATTTTCAAGGTAAAGATATTTATACTTTGGATGAAAATGCGCGCAGTGCTTTCCGTAATCAACAGATCGGTTTTGTTTTTCAGTTCTTCCACCTTTTACCAGAATTAAGCGCCCTGGAAAATGTTTTGTTGCCGGGGATCTTAAGATCTTGGTGGGAAAGGAAAAAAAGTCTCGGGGCAGCGATTGAACTTTTAGCTAAGTTGGGATTATCCGCCAGGCTTAAACACCGCCCTAGCGCTTTAAGCGGAGGAGAGCAGCAAAGAGTAGCTTTGGCCCGGGCTTTGATTAACCGTCCCCAGCTTTTGCTTTGTGATGAACCGACGGGAAACCTGGATTCAGAAAACGGCAAAAAGATCCTGCAGCTTTTAGTAGAGTTGAACCAGAGCCAAAAGATCACCCTAGTGATGGTCACTCATGATCCGGATATCGCCGGCCAGGCGCAAAGAGTGATGCATCTGAAGGATGGAATGATTTTAAACTAGGCATACAGCTATTGGGCAGATAACTACCGGGAATCCAGCTTTAGCCCGGGGTGCATTTTAGCGAAAGGAATAAATATGAAAATTTATATCAACGGAAAATTTTATGATAAAAACAATGCCAAGATTTCGGTGTTCGATCATGGTCTACTCTACGGTGACGGGGTTTTTGAAGGGATCCGTTCCTATAATCGCCGGGTGTTTAAATTAAAGGAGCATGTTGACCGGCTTTTTGAATCTGCCCAGAGCATTATGTTAAATATCCCTTTGACCAGAGAGCAGCTGATTAAGGCGGTGGTTGCTACATTGAAAGCTAATAAATTAGCCGATGGCTATATTCGTCTGGTGGTGACTCGCGGAGCAGGGGATTTAGGTTTGGATCCGCGTAAATGTAATCAGGGCTCGACGGTTATTATCATTGCCGATAAGATTGCTTTGTATCCGCAGAAACTCTATCGCGAGGGGTTAAGCATTGTTACCGTGCCTACGGTACGGAATTTGCCGGAAGCGCTTAATCCGCAGATTAAGTCTTTGAATTATTTGAATAATATTCTGGCTAAGATCGAAGCGGCTAACGCCGGCTGCGATGAAGCAATTATGCTGGATTCTTTAGGGTATGTAGCCGAGTGTACTGGAGATAATATTTTTGTGGTCAAAAACGGCCATCTTTACACTCCTCCGCAGTGTATGGGGACTTTACGCGGGATTACCCGTGATTCTATCCTAGAGATCGCCCGCAGGTATAAGATTGCTGCGCACGAACATGTAATTACGCGCCATGAAGTTTATATTTCAGATGAATGTTTCCTGACCGGAACTGCTGCTGAGGTGATCCCGGTTGTGAAAGTCGACGGCCGGATGATCGGGCGGGGTGTGCCCGGTAAGCTTACCTTGAGTCTGATGAAGAAGTTTAAACAGCTGACGGTTAAAAACGGAGTAAAATATTAAAAATGCTTTGTGACATTTGTAATAAAAATCCGGCTACTGTGCATTTAACTGAGATCATCGATGAGCAGATGAATGAGTTACATTTATGCGAAGATTGCGCCCGGCATAAGAGTGCAGCGATGGAGCAACAGTTTGGTTTAAGCGACCTGCTTGCCGGCATGGCGGATTTTGAAAAACCTACAAACAAAGAAGAAGAACTGGTAACGACTAAATGCCCGTCTTGCGGTTTAACTTACGCGGATTTTAAGAAGATCGGCCGGCTGGGCTGCGGAGACTGCTATAATACTTTCCGTAAATACCTGGCCCCTCTACTAAAACGTATCCACGGTTCTAACCAGCATATCGGTAAAAACCCGGCGAAAGCCAAGGTGGCGGTTAGGTCTTATAAAAAGAAGAACGGTTTAGCGGAATTAAAAATCCAATTACAGAAAGCTATCCAACAGGAGGCTTTTGAAGAAGCAGCGCGCTTACGGGATCAGATTAAAGCAGTAGAATCGCAGAAAGAAAAAGAAGAATAATATGCAGATTAATGATTTGATCAACCATACTAGTGAGTGGCTCAAAGGGACCGGCCCGCATTCGGACGTAGTTATTTCCAGCCGGATCCGGCTGGCCAGGAATCTTAATAAATTTCCTTTTCCGCATTGGGCTTCTAAGGCACAGTTAAATAACGTTCTGGAGCTGACTCACCAGGCGCTGGAGAAGATAGAGCTACTGAAGCATTCCACGCTTTTTGTTCTGGCAGACTTAGATAGTATTGATAAGCAGTTTTTAGTAGAGCGGCACTTGATGTCTATCGAACATACCCAGAAAACAGAGCAGAAGGCGGTATCGGTTAATGATGAAGAAAATATCGCCGTGATGATTAACGAGGAGGACCATTTACGCATTCAATTGATGCAGTCGGGGTTTAATCTTTTTGAAGCCTGGGAGATTATTAACGGTATCGACGATGCTTTAGCCAAGCTTCTGGATTATGCTTATCTGGCTGATTTTGGCTATCTTACTGCTTGCCCGACGAATACCGGCACCGGTATGCGCGGGTCGGTTATGCTGCATTTACCGGCGCTGGTAATGAGCCGGCAGATCGAACGAGTTTTGGCGGCTATTGCCAAGCTAAGTTTTACTACCCGTGGACTCTACGGAGAGGGTACCCAGGCCAGCGGTAATTTTTTCCAGATTTCTAATCAAGTCTCATTGGGGCATAGCGAAACCGAAATTATCGAGAACATTAATGGTTTAATTCGCCAGATTATTGAACAGGAAACTCAGGCTCGGGAAATTATGTTGACCAAAAGCAAGGAAATTCTGGAAGACAGGATTAACCGTTCTTTGGGTATTTTAAAAAGCGCCCGGATTATTACTAGCCAGGAAACAATTGAATTATTGTCTATGGTTAGGCTGGGCAGTGATTTAGGGATGATCAAAGGTATTGACCGGTTGACGATCAATGAGCTTTTTATTATTACTCAACCGGCGCATTTACAGAAACTGGAGAAGGTTAAGCTTTCATCAGATCAGCGGGATCTTAAAAGGGCAGAGTTAATTCGTAAGAAACTTAACTTTTTATAATTATGAGGAGAGATTATGTTTAATCGTTTTACGGAGCGGGCCAGGAAAGTTATCATTTTAGCTAAGGAAGAAGCCAGACGTTTTAATCATGACTATATCGGTACTGAACATATACTTCTGGGTTTAATCCGCGAAGGAGAAGGTGTAGCGGCAGCAGTTTTACAAAAATTGGAGATTTCGCTGGAAAATATCCGGTTGGAGATTGAAAAATTGGTGCAGCCTGGGCCGACTACCCAGATTATCGGAGATATTCCTTTCACCCCGCGGGCCAAAAAGGCTTTAGAGTTGGCTGCTGAGGAAGCGCGTTCCCTGGGGCATAATTATATCGGTACGGAACATCTTTTGTTGGGTTTAATCCGCGAAGGAGAAGGGATTGCTTCGCAGGTGTTATTGAATTTAGGTAT
This sequence comes from Candidatus Omnitrophota bacterium, assembly GCA_041308845.1. GTDB lineage: Bacteria > Omnitrophota > Gorgyraeia > Gygaellales > Profunditerraquicolaceae > UBA6249. The sequence continues at coordinate 37,146 of JBFZAT010000059.1, forward strand.
GGATTTAAATTCTGTACGCAATGAGGTGATGAACCTTTTAGGTTCTGCTTTACCGGGGATGAGTCCGCAAGGGGCGCAAGCGACCAAATCTAAAACTCCGGCTTTGGATGCTTTCGGCCGGGACCTGACGGCTTTGGCCCGCGATAATAAATTAGATCCGGTTATTGACCGCACCCAGGAAATCGAACGGGTAGTTCAGATTTTAAGCCGGCGCACGAAAAATAATCCCGTGCTTTTAGGAGAAGCCGGCGTAGGTAAAACCGCTATTGTTGAAGGCTTAGCTCAGCTGATTATTATCGGCAATATCCCGGAAGTCTTGCGGGGTAAACGGATTGTTGTCCTGGATTTAGCTTTGATGGTAGCTGGGACTAAATACCGCGGCCAGTTCGAGGAGAGGATTAAAGCAATTATGGAGGAGATTAAGCGCTCTCAGGATGTGATTATTTTTATTGATGAGTTGCATACTTTAGTGGGTGCCGGAGCAGCTGAGGGAGCAATTGACGCCTCTAATATTATGAAACCGGCGCTTTCCCGCGGGGAAATGCAGTGCATCGGGGCCACGACGATCAATGAATATCGTAAATACATTGAAAAAGACGCTGCTTTAGAGCGCCGTTTTCAAACGATTATGGTCGAGCCGCCGACGGTTGAGCAGACGGTGGAAATTTTGAAAGGCCTGCGCGATAAATACGAAGCCCACCACCGGGTTACTTTTAAGGATGAATCATTAGAGGCAGCAGCGCTTTTAAGCGATCGCTACATTACCGGAAGATTTATGCCGGATAAGGCGATTGATTTAATTGATGAAGCCGGCTCGCGGGCGCGGTTAAATGTTTTAATTGTCCCGGAGAACATTAAAACTATTGAGGCTAATGTCGAATCTTTAAGGAAGGAAAAAGAGGCTTATATTAAAAGCCAGGATTTTGAAAAGGCCGCTTCGCTTAGGGACCAGGAGCGTACTGCCCGTCAGGAATTAGAAAGGCTGAATAAGGAATGGAGTCAGGCTAAAGATAAAATGCGTCCGGAGGTGACCGCCGAAGACATCGCTAAAATTTTAGCGCAATGGACAGGTATTCCGATTTTCAGGTTGGAAGAAAAAGAAAGTGAAAAACTGCTTAAGATTGAAGAGGAATTGCACAAGCGGGTGGTTGGTCAGAACGAGGCGATTGCGGCTATTGCGCATGCGGTACGGCGTTCGCGGGCCGGGATTAAAGATCCGAAACGGCCGATCGGTTCATTCATATTCTTGGGCCCCACCGGCGTAGGTAAAACTTTGCTTGCCCGGGCACTGGCGGAGTTTATGTTTGGCGATGAAGATGCGTTGTTGCAGATAGACATGTCTGAATATATGGAAAAATTTAATGTCTCACGGTTAATCGGGGCTCCTCCGGGTTATGTCGGATATGAAGAAGGAGGCCAGTTGACCGAACGGGTCCGCCGCCGTCCTTATGCGGTTATACTGCTGGATGAAATTGAAAAAGCGCATCCGGACGTTTTTAGTTTATTGCTGCAAGTTTTCGAAGAGGGGCGATTGACCGATAGTTTCGGCCGTAAGGTTAACTTTAAAAATACCATTATTATTATGACTTCAAACGTTGGTGCAGAATTAATCCGCAAGACCGGCTCGCTGGGTTTTAAATCCCAGAAAGAAGAAGGCACCTACCAGGAGATGAAAGATAAATTGCTGGAAGCGGTCAAGCATGCTTTTAAGCCGGAGTTTCTCAACCGGATCGATGATATTATTGTCTTTAAGCAATTAATCCGGGAGGATCTGGCTAAGATTATCGATATCGAAGTTGGTTATGTGATTCAACGCTTGAAAGAGCAAAAAATATTTTTGGAAGTCAGCCAGGAAGCTAAGGATTTATTGATTGAGAAAGGGTTTGATCCGGTTTTCGGGGCCCGGCCGTTAAAAAGGACGATCCAGAGATTCCTGGAAGATTCGCTAGCTAATGAGATTATTTCCAAGAAATATAAGGAGGGCTCGGTGATTAAAGTCACCCGGAAGAACGAAGAGCTGATTTTCGAATAATGCTTAATTTATTTTTTATCGATCTGGGCCGCAAGGTGCTTTCTTTTATGTATTTCTGCGGTGGCCTGGCTAATCTGACTATTCAGACCGTCCACCAGACATTGAAGCCTCCTTATAAGCCTGGTCCAATCTTTGAGCAGTCTAAGAAAGCCGGTTATGACAGTTTGCCGATCGTTTCGGTGGTGGCTCTGTTTATCGGTTTTATCTTTGCGTTGCAATTTGGCTATTTTATGCAGCGTATCGGCTCGGAGATGTATATTGCCAGTTTAGTGGCGTTAGCCATTGTGCGGGAATTAGGGCCGGTAATTACCGCTTTAATTGTTGCCGGAAGAGTCGGAGCGGCTAATACCGCAGAGTTAGGCTCGATGCAGGTAACCGAACAGATCGACGCTTTGGAAACATTGGCGACTAATCCGGTAAAATATTTAGTTGTGCCGCGTTTTGTAGCCTTGGGGGTTATGTTGCCCTTGCTTACTTTGTATGCCAATATTATCGGCATCCTGGGTAGCTACCTGATTTGCGTATTGAAGTTAGGAATTACCGGCAGGATGTATATGAATATGACTTTTTCTGCTTTGTTTTACAAAGATTTATTCACCGGTTTATTTAAAGCCGGTATTTTTGGCATGGTGATTGCTCTGGTCAGTTGTTATGAAGGTTTTAATGTTGAAGGCGGAGCGGTGGGGGTAGGCAGAGCCACGACGCGTTCGGTGGTTTTTAGTTTTCTGATGATTTTGGCAGCGGATTGTTTCTTTACTGCTTTATTCTATTTTATTTTTCCTTAACAATGATTGAGATTAAAAATTTAAATAAAAAATTTAACAATAACTTAGTGTTAAATGAACTAAGTTTAAATATTGAAACCGGACAAACCTGTGTGATTATCGGCCGCAGCGGTTGCGGAAAATCAGTTTTACTTAAACATATTGTCGGCCTGTTGAAACCGGATAGCGGTAAAGTCCTAGTCGAAGGCAAAGAGGTGGCCAGCCTGAGGGAATTAGAATTAGCAGCCTTGCGTGCAAAAATCAGCATGGTTTTTCAGGGCGGGGCGCTTTTTGATTCAATGGACGTTAGCGGAAATGTCGGCTTTAGTTTAAGTGAGCATACCCGTTTGGGCCCCAAAGAGATTGCAGCGCGGGTAGAGGAATCTTTATCTTTAGTTGGTTTGTCAGGGATCGGTAACCTTTTGCCTTCGGAATTAAGCGGTGGAATGAAGAAGCGCGTCGCTTTAGCCCGGGCGATCTGTATTAAGCCGGAGATTATCTTGTATGATGAACCGACTACCGGAGTGGATCCGATCACTGCCGATAGCATCAATGAATTAATCCGGTCTTTACACGATAAATTAAAAGTTACCTCTTTAGTGGTCACCCACGATATGAAAAGCGCCTATCACATTGCCGATAAAATTGCCATGATGTATAAAGGGAAAATAATTTTGGAAGGCACGCCTAAGCAGATTCAGGAGACGCAGGATCCGGTTGTACATCAGTTTATTAACGGGCTCTCTCGGGGGCCGATTACTGAAGATACAGGTACTTTTAAATTTAAACTAGCGGAGGCTTAAATGATTTTTGGTAAAACTAAATTAGAATTGAAAGTGGGAACTTTTGTTTTTATCGGGCTAATTATTCTGGTGGTTTTCGTATTATCAATCGGAGGTTTTAAAACCTGGAGTTCGGGGTACCGGTTTAATATTATTTTTCAATTTATTAACGGAGTTAAGGTGGGAGCGCCTGTGCGTTTTGCCGGCGTGGATGTCGGTGAGGTTAAGAAGATCAACTTGCGTTTTATACCCGAGCAAAACCAGACGGAGGTCTGCCTGGAGGTTTGGGTCAGGGATTTTGTGCGCGTGCCTGGCGATTCGATGGTCTGGGTGAATACCTTGGGGTTATTGGGTGAAAAATATATCGAAATTATCCCCGGCCAAGATTACGTCAATCTATTGAAAACCGGGCAGACTTTAGCCGGTATTGATCCTGTGCCTACTCATGACTTATTCAGCAAGGCGGAAAGCATTATGGGTAACCTGGACAGCGGGATCAGCAGAATCATTAATCAGGAAGGCTCTTTAGGTAAGCTGCTTTACGATGATACGATTTATAATGAATTAGAAGCTTTGGTTGCGGATGTGCGTAAACATCCCTGGAAGCTTTTAATTAAAACTAAAGAAAAGAAATGAAGACGCGATCAGTCTTTAGTTGTTCGGTTTGCGGTAATCAGTCCCCTAAATGGTTAGGCCGTTGTCCGGATTGTAACAGCTGGAATTCTTTTAGTGAAGAGAATTACACCCCGCTTGCCTGCGCCGCCAAGGAAAAGGTTTCTTTGTATAAAGACGGGCCGGTTTTACTCAAAGATGTTGTTGTCCAAGACCAGGACCGGTTAAAAACTGAAATTACTGAGTTAGACCGGGTATTAGGAGGCGGGATTGTTAAGGGGTCGGTAATCTTAATCGGCGGGGATCCCGGGGTCGGTAAATCCACGATTTCCTTACAAGTCTCTAATCATCTGACTAAGCAGGGCATCGGGGTGCTTTATGTCAGCGGCGAAGAATCAGTAGCTCAGACTAAATTGCGCGCAAGGCGTTTAGGTGAATCCGGATCTGATTGTCTTTATATTGTTAATCAGACTGATTTGTCTTTAATCCTTGAATATATAAAAAAACTAAAACCCCAGGTAGTGATTATTGATTCTATCCAGGTAATTTTTGATCCCGGAATTAGCTCTTCAGCCGGCAGTGTCAGTCAAGTCAGAGAATGTGCCGGGGCCTTGACCCAATTAGCTAAAACTACCGGCACCTCTATTTTTATTATCGGGCATGTAACTAAAGAAGGAACTTTGGCTGGTCCGCGGGTCTTAGAGCATATTGTCGATACGGTTCTGTATTTTGAAGGAGACCGTTTTGCTATCTATCGGATATTGCGGGCGGTAAAAAACCGGTTTGGTTCAACTAATGAAATCGGGGTTTTTGAAATGGCGGCTACGGGTTTAGCGGAGGTGAAAAATCCTTCCGAAATTTTTCTTTCGGAGCGGCCGAACAATGTTTCCGGCACGATCGTGACTTCTGTCTTGGAAGGAACGCGTCCGCTTTTAGTAGAAATCCAATCCTTGGTTTCCCGGAGCAGTTTTGGTTATGCCCGCCGCCGGGCGCAGGGTTTTGATTTTAACCGGCTTTCTTTGCTGGTGGCAGTTTTAGAGAAACGCCTGGGGTTAGCTTTGGAGGCCGAAGATATATTTATTAATGTGACCGGGGGGATAAAAATTGAAGATCCGGCGGCAGACCTAGCGGTATGCGCAGTTATCGCTTCTAGTTTTCGCGATCAGCCGGTATTACCCAGATCAGTAATTTTAGGTGAGGTTGGTTTAAGCGGGGAAATCAGAAGTATTGCTCAGGTATTAACCCGGATTAATGAGGCGGAAAAATTAGGGTTCAAGCAGTGCATTTTACCCAAAAATAGCATCAAGAACCTTAAACTTAAAACATCAGAGATGGAGATTATTGCTGTTTCTACTTTAAAAGAAGCTTTAGATATTATACTGTGTAGTTCAAATAAGCAAGTTTAAACTGCTGCTAAAGGATGTCGTTGGTAAAAAAGTTTCAACGGGCTTAATTTTAAACCCAACAATTAAATAGCAGGGGGGATAAGAGGATGAATTTATTATTAGCGCGGATTTTATTTATTTTAGGCAGCATGCTGATCGGTTATCAATCTGGATTGACTAAAGGTAGTGGCTTGGTCGGTATCTCTATCGGAGGACTGGCAGCGTTGATAATGATTCTGGTTGAAGTGGGCCTGCGCAAAGTTTCAGTCAGCGGGTTATCTAGCGCGGTATTCGGGTTGATCCTGGGGTTGATTATGGCTAAGCTGGTGGGGGATGCTTTCAGCCTGGCTCCTATGGAGGCGAGCGTACTTTCCCGGATCAGGGTGGGGTTGACTTTGGTTTTTTGTTATCTGGGGATGGTGATGGCTTTGCGCGGGAAAGATGAATTTAACATTATTATTCCTTATGTGCGACTGCGCCGGCAGGACCAGAGCCAGGATGTGATTCTTTTAGATACTAGTGTGATTATCGATGGCCGGATTGTTGATATCTGCAAGACGCGTTTTTTAGGCGGTAAAGTGATTATTCCGAAGTTTGTGCTTAGGGAATTGCAGCAGATTGCTGATTCTACCGATCCGATTAAACGTCAAAGAGGCCGGCGGGGTTTAGAGATCTTAAATACAATTCAGAATGAACCGGGGATGGATATTACCATCCACGAGCAGGATTTTGTGGAGACTTCGGAAGTGGATGCTAAATTAGTTTTATTGGCTAAATTACTGGAAGCTAAGATTTTGACCGTAGATTTTAATTTAAACCGGGTAGCCAGTATCCAGGGAATCAAAGTTCTAAATATCAATGAATTAGCGAATGCCTTGAAACCGGTTGTTTTCCCCGGCGAAGAGATGCATATTAAATTGATTAAAGAGGGTAAAGAGCATAACCAGGCAGTGGGTTATCTGGACGACGGCACAATGGTGGTAGTTGAAGATGCCCGGCGTTTAATCGGGCAGGATGTGAAAGTAGCGGTCACCAGTGTTCTGCAGACCCAAGCCGGCAGGATGATTTTTACCAAAGTTGAGAAGAATGCTTAGTGTAATTATTGTTGCAGCCGGAGAGGGGCTACGTTTAAAGGCAGCAGTGCCTAAACCTTTAGTCAAAATTGGTAAAACTCCGGCAATTATTTATTCTTTGCAGGCTTTCCAGAAACATCCGGAGGTCAGCGAGATTATCCTGGTGCTTAATGCAAAAAACCAGCCGGCAATTAAACGGTTAATCCGTAACTATCATTTTAAAAAGATTAAAAATATAGTTTTAGGCGGGCGTCTGCGCCAGGATTCGGTTTATAACGGCTTAAAAGCGGTCAGCCCGGAGAGTGCTTGGGTATTGATTCATGATTCTGCCCGGCCGTTTATTGATCAACAGATAATTACCCGGGTTATCCGGGGGGCCAGGCAAACCGGTGCGGCGATTGCGGCTGTTACACCTAAGGCTACGCTGAAATCTTCCCGGGGTAATAGCCGGTGGGTAGAGAAAACCTTAGATCGCCGTAAGCTTTGGGAAATACAAACCCCCCAGGTGTTTAGGAAAGATTTGATCTTGCGGGCTTACGCTAAATATTCTGCTGCTTTGGTGACCGATGATGCGGCTTTGGTGGAAAAGTTAGCTCAGCCGGTAAAACTTATTCCGGGCAGCTATAGTAACATTAAGATTACTACCGGCGAAGATCTGCTGTTGGCCGGATTGATTGCTAAAAGGTTTAACTATGCAATATAAAGTTGGCATCGGTTATGATATCCACCGTTTGGTCCGGGGGAGAAAACTTTTCCTGGGGGCAGTAGAAATTCCTTATGCTAAAGGGCTGCTCGGACATTCCGACGGGGATGTATTGTTGCATGCGTTGATTGACGCTTTGCTGGGGGCCTTGGGAGCGGGTGATATCGGAGAGCATTTTCCGGATAGCGACCCGCAATATCAGGGGATGGCCAGCAGCCTATTAGTGAGCAAGGTCAGGCAACTTATAGATAGAAGCGGCTACCGTATCAATAATCTGGATGCCATTATCATCGCCCAGCAACCTAAGCTTACGCCTTTTAAACAGCAGATCAAAGAAAAAATCTGCGCGTTGTTGAATCTCCGCCCGGAAATTTTAAATATTAAGGCTAAAACTAATGAAGGGTTAGGCCCTTTGGGGCGAGGGCAAGGGATCAGTTCCTGGGTGAGCGTTTCTTTAATTAAGGGAGACTAGTATGGAGTACTTGATCAGTATTTTAATTATTCTATTAGTAATCTTTATTATTAAATTGGCGTTGATTTCGATATTTTTCTATGCCGATATCCGGGCGGCGCAGAAAAGAGACCCGGCGGCTAAAAGTTTCTTTGAAATAATTTTACTATATCCCGGGCTGCACGCTTTGGTTTATTATCGGCTGGCGCACGCTTTGTATAACATAAAGTTATTTTTCTCGGCCCGTTTATTATCGCAGGCCGGCAGATTCTTTACCGGAATCGAGATCCACCCGGGGGCTAAAATCGGTAAGCGTTTCTTCATTGATCATGGCCTGGGGGTGGTAATCGGAGAAACTTCAGTTGTGGGGGATGATGTTTTACTTTACCAGGGCGTGACTTTAGGAGGAACCGGGGTGGTCAAAGGCAAACGGCATCCGACCATCGGTAATAATGTAGTCATCGGAGCCGGGGCTAAAGTGTTAGGCAATATTGTTATCGGGGATAACTCTTATATTGGAGCTAATGCGGTGGTGATTAAAGATGTGCCGCCTAATTCTACGGTCGTCGGGGTCCCCGGCCGGATTACCAAGCAAGACGGTAAAAAGATGGATGTTAATCTGGATCATGCGCGCATGCTGGATCCGATTATGCAGACAATCGAAGAACTGCAGGATAGAGTTAAGGATTTAGAGCAGAAATAATTTTTTGGTAGATACTGTTTTAGCTGTATTTTTTTAAGGGCAGCGGTAGCGGGTCCTGCCAGAAGCTCGCCTGATCATCCGCTAAACAAAATATTAATTTTATACTAAAAATTTCCGGCCTTTAATATGGAAAATAAAATTTTTATATATAATTCTCTTACCAGGAAAAAAGAAGAGTTTATCCCTTTAAAAGCTAAAGCGGTTAAAATTTATGTTTGCGGCCCGACCGTTTATGACCAGGCGCATATTGGCCATGCCCGCAGCGCTTACGTATTTGATTTAGTCAGGAGGTATCTAACTTACCGGGGCTATCAGGTTAAGTTTGTCCGGAACGTTACGGATGTCGATGATAAAATCATTAATAAGGCTCAGGAAGAATTTAAGGGGCAGGATTTAAATATGGCGGTTAAAGCCATCTCAGCCAAATACCTTGAGCTTTACCATCAAGATATGCAGAGTTTAGGGATTCCGGATCCGGATGTTGAACCAAAAGCTACCGAGTATGTCGGTCCAGATAACCCTCGGATGCAGGAGTTTATTCAGCAACTGATTGATCAGGGGAAGGCCTATGTTTCTGAAGGGGATGTGTATTTCGATATTAAAAAAGCAAAAAATTACGGGAAATTATCCAATCAGGCCTTAGATAAAATGGAGGCCGGCGCCAGAATTGCCCTGGGTGAGAAAAAGAAGGATCCCCTGGATTTTGCATTATGGAAATCAGCTAAGGCCGGTGAGCCTAGCTGGGATAGCCCGTGGGGACGCGGCCGGCCGGGTTGGCATATTGAGTGTTCAGTGATGAGTTCGGATATCTTAGGAGACCAGTTCGATATCCATGGCGGCGGCCTGGATCTTATTTTTCCCCATCATGAAAATGAAATCGCCCAATCTGAAGGTGCGGGTAAAAAATTCGCCCGTTACTGGATGCATCATGGTTTATTGACGATCAACGGCCAGAAAATGTCCAAGTCCCTGGGGAATTTCGTGACCGTAAAGGACTTTCTGGCTAAATATAAGGATGCTGATCTACTTAAATTATTATTTTTGTCTACTCATTATTTACATCCTGTTGATTATACTAACGAGAAGATCGAAGAAGCTAAGAAACAACTAAGTAATTTTACGATTTTCTTTTTAATGGTAGATGCTTGGAGAAAATTTTGGGATCGTTGGTTTAGTGATCCTGAATTACTAAACTTGAAAAGAATGAGAAAAGTTGATTTTTCCGAGAAAGAAAAAGATAAGATTGATAAGCTTTGTATTCAATTTGAAGAAGCGATGGGTAATGATTTTAATACTCCTCAAGCTTTAAGCTTTCTATTTGAGCTTGCGAATTATGGCGCCACCCTTGTTTCTATGGATAAGGAAGAAGGTTTTACCTATATTGAATCAAGATTAATGATACTTCTTAAATTGTTAGGTCTTGGAATTACCCGCATTCCTATAACTCAGGCCTTATTGGATGAATTGGTTGCGTTTGCAAAATCGAAAGTTAAGAAAGATTTTGTAGAATCAGATAAGAAGCGTGAGGAAATCAGTAGTATATATAATTTAGTTGTGTGCACTACTGCTTCTAGTGTAAGTCTTAGTGCTGCTAAAAGAAAATAGCGGGTGGCTTGGGGGTGGTTTCGCAGCGCGTAATAGCGCAAGAAACTACCCCCAAGACAGGACCCGCTATTGAGTAAAGGAAAAGTTGATGAAAGGTAAATTCATTACATTCGAAGGATCCGAGGGCTGCGGTAAAAGTACGCATTCCAGTTTGCTCTTCAGGTATTTGAAGTCGAAAGGAGCCAGGGTTATCTATTTACGTGAACCAGGCGGAGTCAGGCTCAGCGAAATGATCAGGTCAATACTTCTGGATCCGGTTAATAGCATTTGCGCTCAAGCTGAAACCCTGCTTTATATGGCTGCCCGGGCCCAAGTAGTCGAGCAGATAATTAAGCCGGCGTTGGAGGCAGGCAAAACAGTAATTTGCGATAGATTTCTTGACTCTACTCTTGCTTATCAGGGATTTGGTTTAGGGGTGGATATAAAATTAATTCAATCTCTGGGTAATTTTGCTACGCAAGGTATTAAACCGGATCTAACTATTTTTCTGGATTTGCCGGTAAAAAGCGGGCTCAAGCACCGTCGAGATTGCTGCGACCGGATTGAACAGCGTTCAATAAATTATCATCAAAAAGTCAGGCAGGGGTATCTGAAGTTAGCCCGCCAGGAGCCGCAAAGAATTAAGATCGTTAAAGTGTTAAAAGATAGGTTAGAGACGCAAAAGAAAATTAGGGAGATAGTTGATGCGTTTTAGCGATTTGTTAGGCCAACAACAGGCACTCAGTGTTCTGCAGGCTCATCTGGAAGGAAATCGTTTTTCCGGGACTTATCTTTTCAGCGGCGCGGAGGGAATCGGCAAGTTCCTTACGGCGATGATTATTGCTCAGCAGGTTAACTGTCTGGTGCAGTCGCTTCGGCCCTGCGGTAGCTGCAGTGCGTGTTTAAAGATTCAACGCCAGGAACATCCGGATCTGCATATCATTCAAAAAGGGCAATCACAGATCAAGATTGAAGAGATTCGCGATATTTTAAGACAGGCCAGCTTTAGGCCTTACGAAGGCGCTTTTAAAGTTTTTATTATTGATCAGGCGCATAAACTTAATCCGGAGGCAGCCAATGCTTTGCTTAAAATTTTAGAAGAACCTCCGGCGGATGCTTTATTTATCCTAATTACCGATAAACCGCAAAATATTATTAAAACTGTGCTCAGCCGCTGTAAGGTGATTAAATTTTCTCCTCTGCCCCGTGCCCAGCTAGAGTCGATTTTAATTAAAAATTACGCTTTGGATAAAACCACTGCGCATTTTTTGGCTTTTTATGCGGAGGGCCGGTTAGGTTTAGCTTTAAGATTGAAAGACACCCCTTTAATACAGGAAAAAAACAGGATACTGGATACTTTTATTTTTTCGGCTAAACCCTGGGACCGCAATATTATGGGCCAGAGTAAAGAGCAGCTGCAAATTTGTTTAAATATCCTGGCCTCCTGGTTTAGGGATGTATATTTATTAAAGGCCGGCTTAAGCGATCAGGAAACTATTCATTCAGACCGGCAGAGCGATTTACTGAAAATAATCCCACGTTTTTCTTTTAAGCAGCTGGATGATATTCTGTCCAGTCTTTCGGAGAGCTCGCTCTATCTAGAGAAAAATATTAATAGTAAACTACTTTTGCATAATTTAGGAGCGCAACTATGGAAGGTTTAATTTTAGTTCAATTAAATAATTCTGGTATTGTGCAGTTTTATCAGGCCGGTAATTTAATTTTGAAAGTCGGCGATTATGTTATTGTTGAGCATGACCGGGGATTAGATTGCGGTTGCGTGATCCCTTCTTGCCAGGCGCATTGCGCCCCGGAAGATGCCCCTAAAGAACCGCCGAAAAAAATAATCCGCCTGGCTAAAGATAGTGATTTAAAGCAAGTGCAAGATAATGCGCTTAAAGCTAAGGAAGCCTTTGGGGCCTGTGAAAAGAAAATTTTTGAGCATAAACTAGATATGAAGCTGGTGAAAGCGGAATATTCTTTTGATCGCTCAAAAATCCTGTTTTATTTTACTTCCGACGGTCGGGTAGATTTCCGCAATTTAGTGAAAGACTTGGCTAAAGTCTTTAAGGCGCGTATTGAATTAAGGCAGATTGGGGTCAGGGATGAGGCCAGGTTGTTCGGCGGCTATGGCTCCTGCGGCCGAGAACTTTGCTGTAAAAAATTCTTAAAAGATTTCGAGCCGGTCACTATTAAAATGGCTAAAGAGGAAGGGCTACCGCTAAATCCGCCTAAAATTTCCGGATTATGCGGAAGGTTGATGTGTTGTTTATCTTACGAATATGAAACTTATAAAATACTTTCTAAAGGCCTGCCGCGCGAAGGGGAGCATTTGAATACTCCGGAAGGCAAAGGTAAGGTCATTAATGTCAATGTCTTCAAGCGTTTAGTCAGCGTGCAGCTGGATGAGGGCGGTTATGTGGAGGTTAGTTACAAGGAAAGGGATTATGACAAATAAATTTTATATTACCACGCCCATTTATTATGTTAATGCCTCTCCGCATATCGGGCATTCTTATACTACAATCGCTGCCGATTGTTTAGCCAGATTTAAGCGCCGGACTCTAGGCCCAGAGCAGGTGCGTTTTCTTACCGGTAGCGATGAACACGGCCAGAAAATCCAGAAAGCTGCGGATGCAGTTAAGCTTTCTGCCCAGAGTTTTGTCGACCAAACCAGTGAGCAGTTTAAAGCTCTCTGGAAATCTCTAGATGTGTCCTATGATGATTTTATCCGGACTACCCAACAGCGCCATGTGCAAGTGGTGCAGAAGAGCCTAGAGATTCTTTTTAAAAAAGGCGATATTTATAAAGGACAATATGAGGGGTTGTATTGTACGCCTTGTGAAACATTCTGGCTTGAGTCTCAGGCCAGCGCAGGATTATGCCCGGATTGCCAAAGGCCGGTTGAGCGGATCCTAGAAACTAACTATTTTTTTAAATTATCTAAATATCAGGCCTGGCTTTTGGGTTTCTTAAAGCAACGGCCGGATTTTATTAAACCGGCCAGTCGTTATGAAGAAACTTTAAGGTTCTTGGAATTAAACCAATTGAATGACCTGTGTATTTCACGCCCAAAGGAAAGATTGAATTGGGGGATTGCTTTACCTTTTGCCCCCGAACATGTAACCTATGTTTGGTTTGATGCTTTAATTAATTATATTAGCGCGGTAGGTGAGTTTGATAGTCAGGATCATTATGTTTCCTCGTGGTGGCCGGCGGAATTACATCTGATGGCTAAAGATATTTTAAGGCAGCATACGGTCTATTGGCCGATTATGTTGCATGCTTTAGATATCCGGCTGCCTCAGGCGGTTTTTGCGCATGGTTGGTGGATGTTTAACCAGGATAAAATGTCTAAATCCCGCGGCAATGTGGTGAACCCGCTGGAGATGGTGGAAAAATATGGTTTGGATGCGTACCGCTATTTTCTTTTGCGGGATGTCCCCTTTGGTTTAGACGGTAATTTTTCAGAAGAAGGGATTATTAAGCGTTACAATAGTGACCTGGCTAATGATTTAGGGAATTTAGTTTATCGCACCTTGACCATGGTTGAGAAGTATTTTGCGGGGGATATTCCGGTTATTGAGCTGGGTCAGCTTAAAAATAACCAAAAAGTTACGGATATCTTAGCCAAGCTAGCAGGCCTGGAGCTGCGGGTTTCTGCGGCTTTAGAGGAGCAAAGTTTCAGCCTGGCGCTGGAAGCCATCTGGGAATTAATCGGCATGGCCAATAAGCATGTCGAAGAAACCAAGCCCTGGAATCTGGCTAAAGAAAACAAGCAACAAGAGCTAAAAGAATTTATCCGGTTATTAGTGGATGTAATCCGGGCTGTTAGTGGGCAGCTGGAAATTTTTATTCCTCAGACTGCCCGGTTGATCCAGGAACAGTTTGCCGGCGCTAAGGTCAAAAAAGGCGATCCGTTATTCCCGCGCATCGAAATTAAAAAATAGCCAATCATGCTGATCGATACACACTGTCATCTTGATTTTCCCGCCTTTGCTGCAGATCGACCGCAAGTGATCCAGCGGGCTCTGGAAGCGCAAGTCAATTATTTTATTAATGTCGGAGCCACCTTGGAATCCTCGGCAGCAGCCGTTAAGCTGGCGGCTGAATATCCGCAAGTTTATGCCAGCGTAGGCCTGCACCCGCACGATGCGCATACTTTTAATCAGCAGGCAGAAGCTGACCTAAGGCAGTTGGCTTCGGTCGAGAAAGTAGTAGCTATCGGGGAAACCGGCCTGGATTATTACCGGAATTTATCTGCTCCAGAAGATCAAAAACAGGCATTCTTAAAACAAATTGCTTTAGCTAAGGCAATGAATCTGCCGCTGGTTATTCATTGCCGGCAAGCAGAGCAGGATTTATTAGAAATTTTAAAGACAGCTTTGCCGTTATCGGCGGTGATACATTGTTTTTCCGGAGATGAAAAATTTTTAAATTCCTGCCTGGATTGCGGATTTTTTATTTCTTATACCTGCAATATAACCTATCCGAAAGCTGTGGTTTTAAGAGCTTTGGTCGCTTTGACTCCGCTGGATAAATTAATGTTGGAAACCGACGCGCCGTATTTATCCCCGCAGGGTTTCCGGGGGAAACGCAATGAACCGGCGCAGATAAAATTATTGGCTCAGGAAGTGAGCCGGATCAAAGGGGTGAGTTTTAAGCAGCTGGCTGAATACACTACGCAAAACGCCCAAAAATTCTTTAAATTAAGATGAACGCTAAAATTTCCGTAGTTAAATGTCAGGGGTATGATCCGCAGTTGGTTGAATCAGCGGTTAGAAGATCCCTGGAGCTTTTAGGAGGAATTGGTGGTTTTGTCAAACCCGGCTCCCGGGTATTGATTAAACCTAATCTTTTAATGTCTAAAGCTCCGGAATGCGCCATTACTACTCATCCTCAGGTTGTCAGGGCGGTAATTCGGATATTAAAAGAGATCAATTGCCAGATTACCGTTGGCGACGGACCCAGCGCTTGGGCCCAGTACGTCGAAAATGTGGATGAGGTTTACCAGGTTACCGGGATTAAAGAGGTTTGCCGCCGGGAAGATGTGCGGTTGGTAAATTTTGATAAACGCCGGATGCATGATAAGTTTCCGTTGGCAGCGGCCCTGGATGAATGCGATTATTTAATTAACCTGCCGAAATTTAAAACCCATGAATTAACCTTAATTACCGGAGCAATCAAAAATCTTTTTGGCTTGGTTTCCGGCACCTATAAAATCGAACTGCATAAGAATTATTTTCCGCCTCCTGAATTTGCCAAGATTCTAGTAGACATTTACCAAAAGGTCCGGCCGCAATTAACGATCATCGACGGAATATTAGCGCTGGAAGGGGATGGCCCGGCGACTAGCGGTTCTGTCCGCCAGCTTAATCTTATCTTAGCCGGAGCCGATGGAGTGGCTTTAGATACGGTGATGGCTAAAATAATGGGTATTACTCAACAAGAGGTTTTAACCACTAAAGAAGCCGCTTTGCGCGGTTTGGGGCAAGGGCAGTTGAGTAAGATCGAAATAAAAGGAGAGGATATTAACAAGTTAGAGATCGCTCCGTTTAGCCTGCCGAAAAATTATGCCAAAGTAATTCATTTACCTCCGGTAGTCAAAAGAATATTCAGGTCCTTAATTAAATATTATCCTTATTCGCTGTCTGGAAAATGTACGCATTGCGGACATTGCCTTAAAATTTGTCCGCACCAATGTATCGGCTTTAAACCCAAAGGCATCAAGATTAACTATCGTAAATGTATCGCTTGTTTTTGTTGCCAGGAGGCTTGTCCGGAGGCAGCCATTGGAGTGAAAAAGAGTTTATTGGCTAAAATAATCGGATTATAATTTTGTGGATATGAATATTCGCACACTAGACTGGAAAAATAATAAAATTCGGATTATCGATCAGACTAAGCTTCCGCTTAAACTGTGTTATATTAATCTTAAGAATTTAAAGGAGCTGTGGCAGGCGATTAAGATGTTAAAGGTGCGGGGAGCTCCGGCTTTAGGGGCAGCCGCTGGGTTGGGGATGTATTTAGGGATCAAGGATTATCGCTGTTCGGATTGGAATAAGTTTAACCGTAAGTTGGCTGGCCTGGCAAAATACATTGCCAGTTCCCGCCCGACCGCCCGGAATCTATTTTGGGGCCTAGAAAAAATATCTGCCGTGGCTTTAGTCAATAAAAATCAGCCGCTGGCTAAGATTAAACAAAAGATTCTGGACCAGGCCAAGTTGATTATGCGCCAGGATATGGCAGCCTGCCGTCAGATCGGTTTCCACGGGGCCAAATTACTGAAAAACCACAGCCGGATATTGACTATTTGTAATGCCGGGATATTGGCGAGCATTGATTACGGGACGGCCCTGGGGGTGATCTACCGGGCCAAAGAAGATGGCAAAGTGATCAAAGTTTTTGTTTCTGAAACGCGCCCCCTATTGCAGGGGGCACGTTTATCAACTTGGGAGTTGCTTAGGCAGGGCATAGATGTTACTTTAATTGCTGATAATACCGCGGCTAAACTGATGCAGGAGGGCCGGATTGATCTGGTGATTGCCGGGGCCGACCGCATTGCGGCTAACGCCGATACGGCGAACAAAATCGGGACTTTTAACCTGGCGGTCTTAGCAAAGTATCACCGCTTGCCTTTCTATATCGCTGCCCCCGAAAGCACTTTTGATCTGCAGATAAAAAATCAGGCTGGGATAAAAATTGAAATGCGCCAGGAGGCAGAAGTGGCTGAAATTTTATTTAAAAAAAAGGTAGCCCCCCCGGGGGTAAAAATAATTAATCCGGCTTTTGATATTACTCCGCATCAGTTAATCAGCGGGATTATTACCGAACAGGGGATTATCGGTCCACCGTATGCAAAAAATATCCGGAAAATTTTCAGGGTGGGAAAATGCGCTTAAAAGATCTCGGTGAGTTTGAATTAATCGAAAGATTCCGTAAACAGATTAAACTTGATTCTTCAGTGGTTTATGGCAGCGGGGATGATTGCGCGGTTTTAGAGTTTAATCAGCGCTGTTATCAATTACTGACTTGTGATATGTTAGTCCAGGGGGTAGATTTCTATAAAACCACAGACCTTAAACTGGTCGGCAGAAAAGCTCTGGGCCAATCAATTAGCGATATTGCTGCCTGCGGAGGGATTCCCCAGCAGGCATTAGTGGCTTTGGGGTTGCCTGGGACAATGCCGGTTAAACAGCTGGACCGTCTGGCTAAAGGGATCTTTGATCTGGCCCGGGAATTTAAAATTAATATTGTCGGAGGAGATATTTCGACTGCTGCTAAGCTGGTTATTGATGTCAGTTTGCTGGGCCAGGTGGATAAAAATAAACTTTGTTTACGCCGGGGGGCAGAACCCGGGGATTTAATCATGGTTACCGGCGAGTTTGGCAAAGCGATTAAAGGCAAGCATTTAAGATTTACCCCGCGCTTAAAAGAAGCGCAATTTTTAGTGAATAATTTTAAGATTAACTCGATGATTGATGTTTCAGACGGGTTAGTGCAGGATTTAGGGCATATTCTCAAGCAGAGCGCCAAGGGTGCGGTTTTATACGAAAGCCTCATTCCCTTAAGCCGCCAGGCTGTTGATCCAGCTGAGGCCCTTTGCTCGGGTGAAGAGTTCGAATTGCTTTTTACCGCCGCGCGCCAGCAGGCTAGCAAAATCATTCAAAGCACTAGATACCGTTATAAAGTAATCGGCGAAATCATGCCAGAGTCATTTGGCTTAAGAATAATTAATTATAAAAACCGGTATTCCCGGCTTAAGCTCCAGGGTTACCGTCATTTTTAATGGAAAAATTATCTTTATCGGTTCAGCAGACCTTAAAATTAGGCCAGCAGATTGCCGCTAAATTGTCCGGAGGGGAGATTATTCTTTTATCCGGTTCTTTGGGTGCCGGTAAAACGGTTTTGGCTAAAGGCATCGCTCAAGGTTTAGGCATTGATAAAAATGATGTAGTCAGCCCAACTTTTGTTTTACTGCGCACCTATGCAGGAAAACATCTGTTGCAGCACTTTGATTTCTACCGGATCAGTTCTGTGGATGAGGTTTTAGCTTTGGGTTATCAGGAATACCTATATTCTGAGGCGGTAACCGTGATTGAATGGCCGGAACGCTTAAAATTCCTCTTGCCAAAGGAATTTTTACAGATTAAGCTATCTGCAAAGGCCGAAAATCAACGTTGTTTTAAATTTAAAGCTAAAGGCCGGCGCTATAAAAAATTATTGGAGAGCATCGATGAAGATTCTGGCAATTGATACTTCTACTAGCCGTCTTTGCCTGGGTTTACATATTGACGGTAAATTCTATGAATATAACCTGCAGGTTGGCCGGCGGCTTTCGGAATTATTGGTTCCGACTATCCAGCGGCTTACCGCTGCCTTAGGCGTAGCGGTGAGTGAGATCGATTATTTGGCCTGCGGTTTAGGGCCGGGTTCTTTTACCGGAATGCGCATTGGTCTGGCCACGATTAAAGGTTTAAGCGTAATCAGAGATACGCCGGTAATCGGGATTCCCAGCCTGGATATTTTGGCTAAGAATGCCCCGCTTACCGACCGATTGATCCTAACGGTCGTGGATGCCAGAAGGTCATTGATTTATTGCAGCGCTTATCGATATAAACAAGGCGGTTTAAAGCGGCAGAGCGGATACCTGCTGGTTACTTTAGATGAATTAATTAAAAAGTTTTCTGCTAAAGCAGTAATTTTAGGTGACGCAGTTGGTTTATACGGTGATGCGTTTTTGGCGCGGTTTAAAAACGCTAGGCTTTTAGACAAAGATTATTGGCTGCCCCAGGCCCACAACCTTATGGAGTTGGCGCTGGCTAAGATTAAAGCTAAACAGTTTACTTCGGTTTTAACCATTAAACCTATTTATCTATACCCTAAAGAATGCCAAATAAAAAAGCGATAGGCTACCGGCCGACCTGGGCCCAAGTCAATTTAGATTATTTGGAGCATAATTATTTTGCAGTTAAATCTTTGTTGCCAGCGCAGACTAAAATGCTGGTAACAGTCAAAGCCGACGCCTACGGCCACGGTTTAATCGAAGTTTCCACTAGGTTGATGCTTTGCGGAGTAGATTATTTAGGGGTGGCTTCGATTGATGAGGGGATAAAATTAAGAAAAGCCGGTATTAAGATTCCGATTCTGCTTTTAGGGTTAATGCTTCAAGAAGATATCGGGCCGCTTTTTACCTACCGGTTAATTCCGACGGTCTGTGATTTTAAGCTGGCCACTGCCCTGCAGAAAAAAGCCGCCAGTCTAAAACAAAAAATACCCGTGCATATCAAAGTGGATACCGGGATGGGAAGGATCGGGGTATTGCCTGCGGCGGCTTTTAAACTGGTAACTGAAATTCATCAGTTAAAAAATATCTGCCTCCAGGGAATTTTTACGCATTTCGCCTTAGCCGATACTGACCGTAAATTTACTGTTGGACAGATAAAAATATTTAATCAATTAGTAGCTGATTTAAAAAAGAGCGGAATCTCTATCCCCCTGGTGCATGCTGCCAATAGTATAGGGTTGATCCGCTACCAAAACAGCCATTTTACAATGGTGCGCCCGGGGCTGATTATTTATGGGCTGCATCCAAAGAAAAATTTAGGCATTAATTTAAAACCGGTGTTAAGCCTTAAAACCCGGGTGGTTTTTGTGAAGCGGGTGGGTTCAGGCTGCGGTTTGAGCTATGGTTTGACTTATGTCACTAAGCGTCCGGCCTATATCATTACTTTGCCTGTTGGCTATGGTGACGGATACCCGCGTAACCTTTCTAACCTAGGCTGGGTGCTTATCGGGGGCCGGCGTTTCCGGATCAGCGGCCGGATTTGCATGGATCAGATTATGGTAGATGTAGGGAATTTTAAACCGCGAATCGGCCAGGAGGTAGTGTTAATCGGAAGGCAGGGCCAGCAGAAAATTACTGCTGAAGAGTTAGCGGATCTGGCCGGAACCATCTCTTACGAAATTGTTTGCGGCTTAGGGAATCGTATTCCCCGGGTATACCGATAGGTCTAGTGGTTATTGGGCTTAAGGCAGTTTAGAGATTAGATAGAGGCTGCCTGAGAGTACAATTACATGACTAAGCGCAGCCGCCAAGCCAGGCATAATTAATCCGGATTTTCCTACCGCCAGGCAGACAGCGTCTAACACATAATAGAAAAATCCTACGATAATTGAGACCCCGATCGCTGACATGCCGGTAGCGCGTTTACGCATCAGCAGCGAAAAAGGAATGCCCAGGAATATAATAATAATACTGGTAAACGGTGAGCTAAACCGTTGATAGAGATCCACCTTTAAGTTCCGGATGACGCTGGTGGCACCGCTTTTTGAAAGAATCCAGATATAATCCTGCATTTGACGGATATTCATCTGTTCGGGTTTCTGCCTTAAAGAGGCCAAATGCTCCGGGGTCTCCGGAATGCTCATAATTTCTTCTTCCATATAAATCGGCTCATCAATTACCTGTCCGTTACGGTCGAATTTATAAGTAATGCTTTGGAAGAATTTCCACAATCCATCCTGATAAATGCCCCGGGTAGCGATAATTTTTTTAGTCAGATTTTGGTTTTCATCTTGCTCTAGAATAGTAATCCCGTCCATAGTTTTGCTGGCCGGAGTAAACTTGCTGATAAAGAACAGCCGGTTTCTTAAACCGTAAAGGGTTAGATTAATAATTATTTCGTTTTTCTTAGGTTTAATTTTTCCGGAGCCCTCTTCGATTTGCAGCTTAATTTTTTGGTTAGCAGCCAGGGAAACGGGCACAAAACTATCATTGACCCAAAAGACTGTCAGGCTGACCAGTAATCCGAAAATCAGGGCTTGGCGGGCAATGGCAAATATGCTTAAACCGCTGGAACGCATGGCAATGATTTCGTTATTGTGGTTTAGTTTTCCAAAAGTATATACCGTGCTTAACAGGCAAGCAAACGGAGAGACTTGCACAAACATAATCGGCAGATAAGTGAAGTAGTAACGGGCTAAAAGCGCCAGGCTAGCCTGATGTTTTAATATTTCATCTAAATTCGACAATAGATCGATCACCACATAGAGGAACAGGAAGACAAAGATGCAGGAGAAAAATATATAGATTACCGATTTTAAGATGTAGCGGTCTAAGATGCGCATAGTTTAAAGGTTAGGTATCCTCCGATTGCGGAAAAAATTATGTTGGGCAGCCATAAAGCCCAGGCTGCCGGCAGCACTCCTTCCATCGCCAGCGCGGTTAAGCCGATATATAAAGGATAATAGCAGACAATGATCAATACAGCAATTCCAATGTTGATAGATTTTTCGCGGCGGCGGGTAATGATCCCCAGGGAAGAGCCCAGGAGCATAAAGGTAAAACAAGAAAAAGCCAAAGCCAGCTTTTCATGAATTTTGGTTACCAACGGCGCCGGGCTGATGCCTTCGGCCTGTAATTTAGCTGCCTGTTTCTTTAGCTCCTGGATAGTCATTTCTTTATATTTTTTTTCCACGACTCTATTTTGTATTTGGGCCATATCCAGATTCATAAAATAAGTCCGGAAATTAAGTTTATAAAAACTGGTGGGATTTTCCGGATCCGGTTCATCGCTGGTTCCGTCAATCAGCTTTAATTTAATCGCGTTTTGTCCGGGGATAGCGATAAACTCTCCGGCTTTAGCGACAATCGTGCGGGTCGGCCGGTCTTCTCCTTGCGGTTCATAGATCCGGATGTTATTAAGCCGGTTTTTCTTTTGGTCTACATTATAGATAAACAGAATATATTTCTTAAAAGCATCGATGAACACCCCTTCTTCGAAAGCGGCGGTAGGATTTTTAATACCCATTTGCTGTAAAGTCTTGCGGTAAGCAAAATGGGAATAGGAAGCGGCGCGATCATTAAAAACTGCCAGAGCCAGACTGAAAGCTAGTCCGATGGTTAATAAAGGCAATACCAACCTGAAGAGATTGATACCGCTGGAACGAATAGCGATGATTTCATTGTCTCCGCTTAATCTGCCCAGGGCCAGTAAAACCGCCACCAGTATCGAAATAGGTAGGGTGTAGGTGACAATATAAGGGGTAAGATAAATAAAAATCTGGATTACGCTAAAGATATCTACTCCTTTATTGATCACCAAGTCGGCAATGCGTTTTAAATTCCCGATAAGTACCATGACAAAGGTCAATACCCCCAGACACAATAGCAACGGGCCGAAAAATTCTTTTAGGATATAATTACGTAGGATTTTCATTCGCTTAACAGGCTAAAGTTAAAAGAAGCACTTTTTTTGCCCCGGATGCCTTCAAGCATTTAGCGGCCTGGGTGGCCGTGGCCCCGGTGGTTAAAACATCATCAATCAGCAGTAAATTAGTATCTTTGAATATTTCGGGTTTAGGGACAGAGAAACTTTGCTCCATATTCTGACAACGTTGAGCAAAAGTCAATTCAGTTTGAGTCCGCGTCGGTTTAATCCGAGTGAGGTTGTCGGTTAAGACTGTTTTGGTGAATTCTTGGGCGATCTGCCGGCTTAAGATCTCTGCCTGGTTAAACTCTCTTTGCCTTAAACGGCTTTTATGCAGCGGAACGGGGATAATAAAATCAAGATGTTCGATCGGTAAACGGTAATCTCGGATAAATTCATTCATTAGTTTTCCTAAGGGTTTGCCCAGATATTTTTTACCGGAGTATTTAAATTCATGGATCAATCTTTTTACTGATCCAGTATAAATACAAGGGCTGAAAGCATGGTCAAAATAAAAACTTTTCCTGGATTTTGAGCAGCCCGGACAAGTTTGTTTTTTGATCGCTTCGATATCCAGGTGTCTGCCGCAGCCGGAGCAGAAGGGAGGCAGATTTTTTTCCAGCTTTTCCCAACAGCCAGCGCAAATAAATTTTTCTTGGTCGGTATCGAGGACTCGTTTCTTACAAATTATACAGCAGTTAGGATAGAATAAATCCTTTAATCCCTTCCACCACCCCTGTAACATAAAGATATAATATCAATGAAAATCAGGTTTGTCAAAGTAATTGACAGTTGGCTTTATCGAGAGTAAAATACAAATCATGGAAAAACTTAGTACTGCACAAAAAAAAGAAAAACTATTCGATTTATTAAACCGGGAGGCCTTAAAAAGAGGTAAATTTGTGCTTTCTTCTGGCCTGGAAAGTAATTATTATCTGGATGGCCGTATAATTACTTTAACTCCCGCCGGTGCTTATTTAGTGGCCAGCTTAATTTTAGATATGATTGCCAAAGAAGCCTGGGATGCGGTGGGTGGGCCGACCCTGGGGGCGGATCCTATTGTGGGGGCCTTGGCAGCAGTGAGCTATATTAACCAACAGCCGATTAAGACTTTTATCGTGCGTAAGCAGGCCAAAGAACATGGAACCCAGCAGCAGTTAGAGGGTCCGGAGCTGAAAAAAGGCGCGCGGGTTATTCTGGTGGATGACGTAGCTACCAGTGGGAAGGCAATTTTAGAAGCCAAACAGGCTTTGGATAAAATCGGAGTAATCGCCCAGAACGCTATCGTGATTGTCGACCGTAACCAGGGGGCTGCGGATAATTTAGCCAAGGCGGGAATAAAACTGGAATCAATCTTTAAAATCGCGGATTTCGGCCTCTAAGATATTCTTGTGGAAAATTTAAAAATTGTAGTAGTCGGCGGCGGGCCAAGCGGCATGATGGCGGCAATCCGGGCAAAGGCTCTGGGCCGGGAGGTAATCCTCCTGGAAAAAAAGAGCGCCCTGGGTAATAAGCTATTGTTAAGCGGCAAAGGCCGTTGCAATCTTACCAATAACCAAGACCTTCCTGATTTTCTGAAACGTTTCTCCAAAAATGGCGATTTTTTAAGGGATGCTTTTAAACTTTTTTTTAACCAGGAATTAATTGCGTTTTTCCAAAAACGTGGTTTAAAGCTTAAAATCGAACGTCAGCAGCGGGTCTTCCCGGAAACCGACAATTCAGCTAGTATCCTTAAGATTCTAGAAAACGAGATGTTTAAGTCTGGAGTAAAGTTGTTCTGTCGCAGTCAAGTTGCGGCTGTTCTGGTTTCCGCCGGAAAGGTTCAAGGGGTAGGTTTAGAAAATGGGCAGGATATTTCCAGCTCCCGGGTTATTTTGGCTACCGGAGGTGCCAGTTATAGTTTTACCGGTTCGGATGCCTCCGGAATTAATATCGCCAGAAGATTAGGCCATACAATCATTCCTCTGCAGGCCGGTTTAATTCCCTTGGATGTAAAAGAAAAATACGTGCAAAAGTTAGAAGGGTTAGCTCTACGCAACATCCGGCTTAGGTTTTCGGATGGCTCTCGGGTGATTGACTCAGAGATTGGTGAATTGATTTTTACCTCTAGCGGCATCTCCGGCCCGCTAGTGATTACTTTAAGCGCTAAGGTCATCGATTTATTAGCGCCTAACAAAAACGTTTTTGTTGACCTAGATTTAAAACCGGCTTTATCCACTCAGCAGCTGGATGCCCGTCTATTGCGGGAGTTTAAATTGAATTCTAAAAAGAGTATCAAAAATACGCTCAAAACTCTGCTGCCTTTACGCTTAATTACAGTTTTTAGTCAGGAGTCCGGAATCGATCCTTTAAAAAAATGCAGCCAGATTACTCAGAAGGAAAGAGAAAAGATTGTTGCTTTATTGAAAGGTTTTCGTTTAGAAATCGCTTGCGCCCGCCCGTTAGAAGAAGGGATGATTACCCGCGGGGGAGTAAGCTTAAAAGAGATTAATCCGCGCACCATGGAGTCGCGTCTGATTAAGGGGCTGTATTTTTGCGGAGAGATGATGGATGTAGATGCAGACACCGGAGGATTTAATCTCCAGGCTGCATTCTCTACTGGATATCTGGCCGGAGAAAGCGCAGCAGTAAGCTCTACCGTTGGCGGATATTAAAAAAAATAAATTATGGAAATTTATTTAGCCTCAAAATCTAAAGCTAGAAAGAAACTCTTAGAGAAATTCGGCCTGAAATTCAAAGTCTTACCGGCTAAAGTTAAAGAGCAATCCCGGCGGGGTAATTTATCATATGCTAAGCTTGTCCAGTATAATGCCCGTCAGAAAGCCGAAGCAGTAGCTGCCCGGCTGCCGGCGGGAATCATTATCGCTGCTG
This sequence comes from Candidatus Omnitrophota bacterium, assembly GCA_041308845.1. Lineage (GTDB taxonomy): Bacteria > Omnitrophota > Gorgyraeia > Gygaellales > Profunditerraquicolaceae > UBA6249. The sequence goes on from JBFZAT010000059.1 coordinate 62,318, forward strand.
ACACTATCTGCGTTCAGGACGGCAAGATCTTCGGCAAACCGAAAAATTTAGTCAATGCTGCCGGGATGCTTAAGCGATTATCCAGTAAACCGCAATGGCTTTATACCGGCTTGGCAGTGATTAAAAAAACCAGTACTCAGCAGAAACTGATCCTGGATTATGAAAAAACTAAAGTTTATATGGATAAATTAAGCCCCCAGCAGATTAGCCGGTATTTTAAACAGGTTTCTCCTCTGGATAAAGCCGGCAGTTTTGATATCCAGGGTAAGGGGGCATTCTTTATTAAAAAGATCGAAGGTTGTTTCTATAATGTGGTCGGCCTACCTTTAAGAAAACTTTATCGGATTTTTCAGCGCCTGGGACTCTGGTTAATCCTCTGTACGTTTTTTGGCCTGGCTGGTTGCGCTACGGAATATAATCTGGCCACTAAACAAGAGGAAAAGTATTACTACAGTACGGATAAAGAGGTACAGATGGGCCGGTCGATTAACCGCAGAATAGAAAAAGAATTAAAATTTTCCGATGATCTTTTGCAGCAAAAACGCCTGGAGGATATCGGCAAGAAAATCGCCGCAGTCAGCGACCGCCAGGAAATTGATTACCATTTCCGTGTTTTAGATGATCCAGAAGTTAACGCTGTCTCTTTGCCCGGAGGCTATGTTTACGTTAATAGCGGATTATTAGATAAGCTAGCTAATGATGATGAGCTGGCCTGTGTTTTAGCCCATGAAATAGGGCATATTGTTGCTCGGCACAGCATTAAAAAACTTCAGGCTCTGCAAAGCTACTCTGTTTTAAGGGTGCTGGTGGCGGTGGCACCCGGGTCCGCAGAAGTAGGCAATGCCGCGGACGCTGCTTTTACTCAATTTTTATTAGGTTATAGCCGTCAAGATGAGTTGTTAGCCGACCAGCTGGGAGCCCGTTATGCTAAACTGGCAGGTTATAATCCGCAGGGCATGATTACTTTTCTGATGAAATTACAGGAGTCTAACCGCCGGATGCCGATTCGGGGGCGGTCCTATTATAAAACTCATCCTTATGTTGCTGATCGGATCAGAGTAGTTAAGCAGGAATTAAATCAACCGCTTAATTTCGGGGATTATATTAATATCGAACAGCAAACCTATGAATAAAATATTTTGTTTTTTAGTTTCCAGTTTATTAATTGTTTTTAACCTGCAAGCAGCAGAAATCTTGCCTAAGGAAAATATGGAAAATAAAACGCTAGCTTTGAGTAAAGCCAATTTTAATAATCCGTTTGGAGTTTTAGAATTCTTGCATTGGAACCATGCTTGGAATAATTATAAATATTCACGGGATAGCGAATTAAAGAAAGCTATTGGTTTAATGCAAAACGCCGGAGTAGGCTGGATAAGATTAGATTTTTTGTGGGAGGATATCGAGCCAAAAGAAGGGGAGTTTGATTTTGCCAAATATGATAATCTGGTTAGGCTGCTCCGGGATAAAGGAATCCATATTCTAGGCATTTTACATTACAGCGCAACTTGGGCTTCTTCCTGCGGGGAATGGAATTGTGCGCCTAAAGATAATGCCTTATTTGTTAATTATGCCACTCAAGTGATAAAACGTTATAAGGACCAGGTTAAGCATTGGGAAATCTGGAATGAGCCAGATTCTTCAACTTATTGGAAGCAGCAGGATAGCTTGAAATCCTATTGCGGCTTACTCCAAAAAGTTTATTTAGCGGCAAAAAAAATTGATCCGGATTGCAAGATCCTCAACGGTGGAATTGCCAATGGCCTAGGCAGCATTAACCATCTTTATGATAACGGAGCTAAAGATTATTTTGATATTTTAAATATCCATTATTTCCAAAGCCCTTTATTAGGGAAAAATGCTGTAAAAGCCGTGGCTAGTTATCCTAAGCTAGCCTATAAAATAATGGCGCGTAATGGGGACGGCGATAAGAAGATATGGATTACAGAAATCGGTTGTCCCGGGGTCAAGCCGGTGCTGGGCGCGGGTAATTGGTGGATGGGAAAAAATCCCAATGAGGTTGAGCAAGCCGCTTGGGTTAAAGAGGTATATACTGAATTATTACAGGATCCCAAAGTAGAAAAGATTTTCTGGGCTTTTTTCCGGGATACAAAAAAACATTGGGATAACGGAGTAGATTATTTTGGTTTAGTGCGCTGGGATTATTCAATTAAGCCATCTTTTAAGGCTTACCGGGCCAGTTATCGTCAGTGGCAGAAAAATAAAACTAGAAAAAATAAGCAGTAGGTAGCAATGGGTAACTTTTCCTTGCCGGAGGAGTCCCTCCCTGAGGATTTGGTGCGGGAGGAGTCCCTCCCTGAGGATTTGGTGCGGGAGGAGGGAGTTGAACCCTCAAGGGTTGCCCCACACGCTTCTGAGACGTGCGCGTATGCCATTCCGCCACTCCCGCAAAAATTAATGAGCGCTTAACTTACGAAGAGAAAGTATGAGTAAGTTAATGTGTGAACCAAACCCCGCAAGAATTACGGGGGATCTGCAATTAATCAAGTATATCTTAGCCCGTCTTTGCTGTCAATCGGATATCCACTTCTTACTTGGAAATGAATTGCGACCGGGTTTTTTTGCTGATATAATATACAATTACAAAAAAGAATGGGTATTAAGCCAGAAGAGAGGAAAAAGTGTTTTTAGAACAGTTTAAAATTACCGGCTTGGCAATGGTAGAGATCTTTATCCTGGGCGGTTTAGGATATTTTTTGGTCAAAAGAGGCCTGCTTTCTTTAACAGGGCTGGATGCTTTAAGCCGGTTGCTGATCCAGGTTATTTTTCCGGCCTTTATATTATCCCAGATGCTGCAGAATTTTAGTTTTCAGCTTTATGCCCAGTGGTGGGTCTTCCCTTTAATTAGCCTATCGATTACCGCTGCGGGTTTAGTGCTAGGCTGGATTTTGTTAAAGTTTGCAAAATTAAAATCGGACCGGTTGCAATTCTTAAGCCTGGTGGCTTTTCAGAATTCAGGTTATTTGCCTTTGGCCCTAGTGGCTGGGATATTTACCGGCCAGCAAGCCAGCGATATGTTTATTTTTATTTTTTTATTTTTATTAGGATTTGATTTGGTAGCTTGGTCATTGGGGATTTATATGCTTACTTATCAGAAGCAGATTAAATTTAAATTCTCTAGTGTCTTTAGCCCACCGGTAATTGCTAACCTGGTTAGCCTGGCATTAGTGGCTGTAGGTCTAAATAAGTTGATTCCCCCTGGGGTATTCCGTCCGCTTTCAATGGTGGGTAATTGCACTCTGCCTTTAGCTATGCTGGTGGTCGGAGGCAACGTCGCTTTGGTGCAATTAAAACAGATTGATAAAAAAACGACTTTTTTATTTTTATTGGGTAAATTAATTATTCTGCCGGCCTTAGGAATGGCCCTGGTGTTTAAGCTGGGTTTACCCTATTTATTGGGGTTTTTAATTGTGCTGCAGCTGGCCATGCCTGCGGCTACTTCTTTATCGGTGATTATCCGTCGCTATAATAAAACTGACCACTTAATCAGCCAAGGGGTATTTTTCAGCCATTTATTGAGCTTGTTAACCATTCCTTTATTTTTAAGTGTATATTTATACCTGGTTGTGTTAAAATGAGTACAATTATCGCTACTAACCGTAAAGCTTACCGGGATTATGAGGTCCTGGAATCTTTAGAGTGCGGGATTGAATTAAAAGGCTCGGAAGTAAAATCTTTACGTGCCGCTAAGATCAATTTAAATGACAGTTTTGCCCGTTTTGAGGGTGATGAAATATTTTTATATAACGCCCATATCAGCCATTACGCGCAAGCCAGCTATTTAAATGTTGATCCTGACCGGCAGCGTAAACTACTTTTACATAAGAAGCAGTTGGTTAGAATAAGAGGTAAACTTACCCAAAAAGGTTTGACCTTAATTCCGTTAAAGATTTATTTTAATGAACGGGGTTTTGTAAAGATTGATCTTGCTCTTTGCAAAGGAAAGAAGCTTTACGATAAGCGCGAAGGTATCAGGCGCCGGGAAACCGACCGGGAGCTGCGCAGGATAATAAAAAGTAAACGCCGCTAGACTATCGTCTATAGTCTGTTAGACTATCGACCAGTTAGTTCTTTTGAAAACTTGGGGGTGAAAGGGTTCGACTTAAGCTATGTCGGATAAGAGCAGCATGCCGCGGAGGTAAGGTTAGCCGCGTTAACAACCCTTACACAATTTAAACGCAAACACGCAAGTGTCACGTTTAGGAACATTTGTCCAGCCGTCTTTGGCGGCCAGACCGATGTTCGTACCAGCCTTCGGACTTAATTAAGCCCGAAGCCCCTAACTGTCCTGCCTACGGGATAGATTAGGGCCCAAGTAGGATAGTTCCGGCGGTTAGCCTTCCAAACCGGGGCGAAATTCTAAAAGGCTGCGCTTTACAAATCCTGCCGGGTAGGAGTTGTAAAGGCTAAGATAAATTACCAGGCTAAGCATGTAGCGGCTTTTATTTGATTACTTAAGGACCCCGGTTCAATTCCGGGCACCTCCACCAATCCTGTGCTACCCACAGGATTTCGCTGGATAGAAACTTATTGTGCTCAAAATTTTATGAAGATTAATGAACATCTAAAAATATTTCTTGTTGGTATTATTTTGGTTGTTTTGATTGCTGGTTGCGCTACTGTTCCCAGTGGAGAACGGATTGCTACTTATTCTATTCGGGGAGCAACTTATTATCCTTTGGTTTTGCTGTGTGATTTAGCGGGAGTGCAGATGCGTTATGAGCCACTTTTGCACACCGCTTTCTTAACTAAAGATAATCAGCAGGTCAGTTTACGGGTGGGCGATGGTCTAGTGTTAGTAAACGCTAACAGCGTGCAGTTGAACTCTCCGATAGATTTATATCAAGGGACCATTGCAGTGCCCCGGCAGTTTAAAGAGCAGATTTTTGACCGGTTATTTAAACCGGAGGTTACCACGCCCCGGCATACCGGAGTAGCTAAAATTAAATTAAATAAAATAGTGATCGATGCCGGCCACGGGGGCAATGACCCCGGGGCGGTAGGTAGATCCGGCCTAAAAGAAAAAAACGTAAATCTGGATATTGCCAGGAGGCTAAGTGATCTGTTGAGGGCTGAAGGCGTGCAGACGGTGCTGACCCGTTCTACAGATAGATTTATTTCGTTATCTGCGCGGGTGAATATTGCCAATCGATCGGGAGCAGATTTATTTATCAGTATCCATTCTAATGCTGCCCGTTCCTCTGCTCTGTGCGGTTTCGAAGTCTTTTATGTTGCTCCTACGGTTAGCGATTCCAGCCGGGCGGCGAGCACGGCCAGAAGCACGGCGTTAAATTTAAAAGATGCCGAATTTGCCAGTGATGCTTTTGATTTAAAAGCGATTATTTGGGATATGATTTATACTAACAGCCGGGCAGAATCCATTGATCTTTCGCAGGCTTTATGTAAGGTGATGGATTCCAGTATTGACGCTAATATCCTGGGAGTGAAGAACGCCCGTTTCCAAGTCTTAAAGGGAATTACTATGCCGGGGATATTGATTGAAGTGGGTTTTGTCTCTAATCCGAACGAAGAACGTCTTTTAAATACTTCTGGCTACCGGGCAAAATTAGCTGCCGGTATACTGGAAGGGATCCGGGGATATTCACAGAATAAAGCATTAGTGGAGGTGTCCGTAAGATGAGCGCAATCGGTGTTTTTGATTCCGGGGTCGGTGGATTAACGGTGGCCAAAGAGATTATCCGTCAACTACCCCAAGAAAGCATAATTTATTTCGGCGATACTGCCCGCGTCCCTTACGGGATAAAATCGCCCCAGACGGTAATCCGTTTCTCTATCGAGAATATTTTATTTTTATTAAAGCAAGATGTTAAATTAATTTGCGTGGCCTGTAATACTGCTTCTAGTTTAGCTTTACCGGTGATTAGGAATAATTTCCGGGTACCGGTGATTGGAGTGATTACTCCCGGAGCCAGAGAAGCAGTATATGCTTCGCAGAATAAACGCATCGGGGTGATCGGAACCAAAGGGACAATTAAAAGCCGCACTTACGAAACAGAAATTAAACAGTTGGATCCTAAGGTTAAAGTGACGGCGGTGGCCTGTCC